>JAZDMS010000012.1:0-29337 GCA_043800705.1 Candidatus Altarchaeota archaeon | reverse complement strand
AGCTGGTCTTCACGAACTGCGCACTGGACAGCAGCACGCAGGTCGGCTCCTATTACAGGATCAACATTACGATAGCGTACCAGAACCCCTCATCGGGACTCTTGCACAAAAGCAACGGCATCATCTGGGGGCCGCTTGGCTGAAATCCCGGACCACTAACGTTTTTATTGAGATATGATATAATAGGTATTCTATTTTTGTGCTGAAAATGGGCGAAGAGGAAAATATCCCAATCGAGGCGGCGGCAAAAGGCAGCAAGGCAAGGAAACGCAAGAGCAAGCCCTCCGCAGAGGGGAAAATTGCGCAAACGCATGCTGCCGCACCCCAGAAGGACTCAAATAAGCCCATGCCGAAGGAGCTGATAATCGGGGCGGTAATCGTGCTCGTCGCGGTCGCGGGCATGGTAGTCATGATGAGCCAGGAGCCTGGGAAAGAGACGGCCACGACAACGACCACAATAAATCCGGCAAAAGAGAAAAACGCCAACCTGGCGGAAAAGAACGACATAGTGACAGTGGACTACACCGGGTTCCTGGAAAACGGGACGGTCTTTGACTCCTCGAACCTGACGATTGCGAAAGATAGCGGGATACAGAACCCTCTGAGGACATATGAACCGCTCACATTCACATTGGGGTATGGCAGCCTCATAGCCGGCTTCGAAGAGGCTGTGGAAGGCATGAGGGTCGGACAGGATAAGGAAGTCCTCGTCTCGCCAGAGAAGGGATACGGCCAGCCTGACAAGAGGTACATACAGGTCGTCGAGAAGCAGCAAAGGAGCCCGATCGTCCAGAACGTCACGGTCGAAAAGTTCAGGCAGGACATAGGCAAAGAGCCGATTATAGGCTTGGAATTCATACTTGAGAACAAAAGCGAGTTCGAGCTCACGTGGCCGATGAAGGTCTTGGCGGTCTCGAACGACATCGTGACCTTCAGGTACATGCCTGAGGGGAACGCCACACTGAACACGGTCTTCGGCCCAGCCCAGGTCTACGGCACGGACACCGACATCATCATACAGATCGAAGCCCAAACGGGCCAGAAAGTGGTCACCCTCATGGGGCCTGCGAAGGTCATAGACGTCAACAGCCAGAACCTGACCCTCGACTTCAACCCCGAACTGGCCGGAAAAAACCTGAAATTCAGGATCAAACTACTAGGCGTAGCGAAACAGCCGACGGTAAGCGCAGCACCATAGGGGAATATGTCATCTGAAAAATCGACGTCACATCTTGTAAACTTTTGGCTACCAATCCCCAAGAGTCATCTGCTTGCCGTTACCCTACACATCATCGCATGGCTCGCTCCGTGCACACGCGCAGCGAATCGAGGGGTCTTAGACCCCTCATGCACTAGAAAAAACTACCAGTCACCTAAAGTCATCTGTTTCCCTTTGCCTTTCATCTCGTCCTCCTGGTAGCCTAAGGCCTCGAGGATCCTCATGACCGCGGGCAGGACCTGGTTGTTGATATAGTAGTCTGCGTCGTAGTCCCCCTCCTTCACATGGTCGATGATGACGGCCTTCTCGCCGATGTTCCCGCTTGAGCCCCCCTTCTTCGTGACGATGTAGGTGATGATGTCGCCCTGCTTGAAGTCCACCCCCTCCTTCATCGCCCTGCGCACAGCCGCCACATGCGGGCCCTCTGTTACGTATCCCCCCAGGTTTCGGGTCATCTGCGTGTTGATCGCCAGCTCCGAGAGCGGGACGTTGCCGGCTTTTATCCGCTGCACCATCTCCTTGACGACGTTCGCGGCCTTCTCGGGGTCCCGGTCCTTCAGAAGCGCGTCCAATACCTTCTGCTGGGTGCCTTTCGCGGCCTCGCACCAGTCCCTCCTGCGCGTTTCAAGCCCGCGGACCGTCATCTTCCCCTGCTGGTTTATGACAGCGTACCTCTTCTTCGTGATGAATATCCCCCTGAGGTAGAAGTCCTCATACTTCAGCTCCATCGCCTCAGGCAGCCTGTCGTTTATCTTTTTCTGGAACTCCATCGCCCGCCTTATGATCTCCTTCGTGTCCTTGAGGTCGTCCCTTGTTAGGTAGACGCTGTCAGTGTCGCCGTATATGACCTCGAAACCCTCGGCTGTGGCCACCTTGATCGTCTCCTGTATGTATTCCCGCCCCCAGCCTGCGATTGCCTCCGCGCATTCCCTGCAGTACCACCTGGCCCTCTGGAAGCCGTAATAGCCGTACATGCTGTTTGCAAGGAGCTTCACCGCCTGCTGCTCAACGTCAAGAATCTTCTTCCGCTCCGGGTCCGCCTCGGCCGTCATCCGGTTCTTGACCTCAGCCCTCTTCTGAAGAAGCCACCCGAGGACCTCCGGTATGAAGCCCTTCGCGTTCGTGCAGAACCAGTGGCCGTTGGGGGCCTTCGGCGCGGATGCCTCGCAGCATTCGCAGTCCAATGTGGTCGGGTCGATGTTGTGGGATATGACGATGCTCGGATACAGGCTCGTGAAGTCGAAGTGTACGATGTTGTCGTGTATCCCCTTCTTCGGGTCTACGACGAAGGCCCCCTCGTAGGGTGCGTCCTCCCGCTCGTCGAACTCCTCCTCCGAGGGGCGGTTGGGGACCAGGACCCCCTGCCGGTGGGCCTCCTCGACGAGCAGGTGCTCCACACGCTGGCCGCTTCGCATCCTCGACGTCTCATACAGCGGCTGCCGGATGATCTTCGACATCTCGTACATGAGGGGCAGCATCTTCAGCGCGATCTTGAGGGTGGCGTCCGCGTCGGAGAGGGAGTACTCGCAGAGTATCGCGAACTTCTTCGGGTCGGTGCCGTTGAAGAACTCCGATATCTCGCTGACCTTGATGTCCAGCTTCTCGACCCCGAAGAGGCTCGCGTAGACGTCCTCGAGCTGGTATCTGGGGAGGTTGAAGACCTGCCTGCAGACGGGGTACATGTCCACATGAGGCCTGCCGACGATCCTTGCCCCGTTGTTCATCCCCCTGCGTTCCATCCTAAGCCTGCTTCCGTCGGAGCCGAAGTCCAGCTCGACCCTGAGCTTGGCGGCCCGCCCCTCGAAGTAGGGGAAGTCGAAGTTGTCGGTGTTGTATCCGGTGAGTATGTCTATCCCCTGCTCGCGCACCGTGTCCACGAGCTTCCTGAGCATCGCAGCCTCGTCCTTGACGACCTCGACGTAGTCGAGGCCGGGATTCTTCCGCTCGAAGGTCCACACCCGCCTCAATCCCTTCGAGTCTGCGTAGCTTATCATCGATAGGGGATGGCGCGACGCATCCGGCTCGCCGTCGGCGGCGATCTCGCAGTCGACGGCTGCGACGTTCAGCTCCACCCCCTCCGAATGCTCCATCGGGACGATGCCAGAATCGATGATGTAACGGCGTGCGAACGGTATGTCGGCCTCCCTGTAGCCTGCGGCCGTGGGGAGCCTCGCGACTGAATCCCTCAATTGGGGGACGTCCTTCGGCTGCCTGAGGACTACCTTCAAGACGTCGGTTTCCTTGCCTTTCTCCAGGAGCCTGAGCCGCTCAACGCGGACTACGCCTGCAAGCCCCTTCATGGAATCCTCCAAAGCGCCGATATCGGCCCTCGGAAGCGCATAGAAATATGGCTCGAAGCCCGTGACCTCCTCGATGAGCTGGCCGGCCTCGGTCTTGTAGAATAACCGGATCACGGGCTTCTCGTCCTTAGTCACATAATCCGCGTCCAGAAGGCATTTGACCATGTAAACCAACCGTTGAAACCTTAATAAGCAGCAGAGCTTAAAATACGGGATCCCCCGCCGATCCGTGAATATATACTTTAAAACCGTATATTGGCCCAGTATACAGGGTAAGCGCACATGGATATCGCATTCACGAAGATGCATGGCACAGGCAACGACTTCATAGTCGTGGACGAATGGGATGAGGAGAGGATTCCTGAGGGGAGAAAGCCCGAATTCGTCAAGAAGGCCTGCGACAGGCACTTCGGCATCGGCTCAGACGGAGCGATATTCGCCCAGAAGTCCAAGACCCACGACGCGAACTTCGTCTTCTACAACCCCGACGGCTCAAGGGCCGAGATGTGCGGCAACGGCATAAGATGCCTTGCCAAATACCTGTACGAGCACTGCAAGCTCAGGAAGCGAAAGATCGACGTCGAGACCATGGCGGGGATCAAGACCATCGAACTCACCATCGAAGCCGACAAGGCCACGGAAGAGAAGGTCGACATGGGCAGGCCGCAGGTACTGCGCGGCGAGGCCCAGGTGGCGGGCAAGCCGGATGAGACGTTCATAAACCAGCACGTAAGGATCGCAGACGAGGAATTCGACATAACGTCCGTCGGCATGGGCAACCCCCATGCGATCGTCTTCGTAAGGGATGTGGAAAAGGCGGATGTCAGAAGAAACGGCGCCCTGATAAGGAACCACACCATACTTTTCCCAAGCGGGACGAACGCGCACTTCGTCCAGAAGGTCGCAGAAAACGAGTTCAAGATAAGGACCTTCGAACGGGGCGTCGAGGACGAGACCCTCGCATGCGGGACGGGGATATGCGCATCGGCCGTGGCGGCCGTACTGAACGGGAAGGCGGACATTTTCAAGCAGATCCTTTTTCACGCCAGGGGCGGGGACATAAGGGTTCAGCTAGAAGGCTCCATGGGCGACATAGGCAGGGCATATCTTATAGGGGGGGCGGAGGAGACCTTCCAGGGCAATTACGCATTCTAGGCCCCGAAGAACCTCAGCAGGTATTTCTCCGGCGTCTCGGTCACTATGAATTCGAAGTCCGACGGGAAGCATGTCCTGTAGTTCCCCGCAGCACGGCTCGCTCCGTGCACACGCGCCGCGAGTGCCACCTAAAGGTGGCACATACCTGATGTTTCGAAGAACCGCTTCAGATACTTCTCAGGAGTCTCTGTCACAATAAACTCAAAATCAGAGGGGAAGCATTTCCTGTAGTTCCCCCACTTGAACCTCTCATCGAGGAGGATTATGGCTCCCCGGTCTGTCTCGCTCCTTATGCAGCGGCCTGCGGCCTGCAGGGAACGGTTCATTGCAGGGTAGATATAGCCGAAGTCCCAGCCGCGCTCGAACTTGAAGTCGTAGTAGTCGATCAATGCCTGGGTCTCCAGATTAGGCCTCTCCAGGGGGAGTCCGACTATTATGACGGCGTCGAGCATGTTTTCCGGGAAGTCGAGGCCTTCCGAGAAGCTGCCCGCCTGGACGGCCATGAGGGCCCCGCCGCCCGCCCCCTGAAGCTGGACCAGGCGGTGGAACAGCTTCAGCCGCTCCTCTTTCGTCATCTCCTGCCGCTCGACGACCAGCTCCTTCTTCGTCCTCACCCTGAGGCCGATGTCGGTTAGGAGATGGTATGAGGGGAAGAATACGGCGACGTTGCCCGGGATCGTCGTAAGCATCGAGGAGATTGTGGAGACGTATTTGTCGTACATGTGCTGGGTCCGTTCAGCGAACTTCGTCGTGAGCCCCGGGACAAGGAGCGTGAGCCTGTTCTCCTTGGGGAACGGCGACCTGTAGGCCCTCTCCATCGTCCGCTCCGGTTTCAGCCCCAGCACGCTGGAGTACATGTTCAAGGGGGTCAGCGTCCCGCTCATCAGTATCGCCGAATGCGCTGTGGAGAAAACATCCGCACAGGACAGGCTGGGGTCCAGGCATTTCCTCGCGATGTTGACGTGCTCGTCCTTGTTCATGATCCTCGTGAACCCCATGTCCTCCCCGACCCATTCCTCGAGGAACCTGGCGATGTTCGCCGCGTGGCTGCGGTACCTGCCGGGGATCTTCAGCACCTGCGCGCCGAGACTTTCGACCTCGGCTGCGAATTCCTTGTATTCCATCCCCGAGACGCTGACGACCTCGTCGACCAGTTCGCGCTTGTCGACGTACCTCTCCTGGTAGGGTTTTATCTTCCTTGCTAGCTTCTTCATGGACTTCGACACCCCTATCAGCTCCTCCGAAAGCTGCCTGAAGTTCAGGGTGCTGGCCTCCTTGGCAGCCCGCTCCAGGGAGTATGTCCCGATCCGGTGGCTCATGATGCTGCGGATCCGGTCGGGGAGGTTGTGGGCTTCGTCGACGACTAGTATCGAGTCCTCCACGGTCTTGCCGAGCTTGTTCAGGAAGGCTCTGCGAACGGGTGGGCTGAATATGTGGAAATAGTCGCATACGACGACGTCGGCCTTGCGGCCCGCCTCCAGAAGGACCTCGTAGGGGCATAGCTTGTTGAGCGCGCATGTCATCTGGACCTCTTCGTTGTGCATCGGGCGGGCGATTATACGCGTGATCGCCTCCTGCGCCTTCGCGGTAGTCTTGGCCTTGCGGGTGTTGTTGTAGTATTCGCACAGCTCGTCCTTCTTCTGCGTGCGACAGAACTCGTTGAACTCCCTCGAGCTCAGGTCATGGACCTTGTGGGGGCACATCCACTGCTTGCCGATGATGTCCACGAGGCAGAGGTGGAGACTATGCTTCTCCGATATCCTCCTGACCGTGTCGACAGCGATGGTATGCTGGGTGTGCTTCGGCGTGAGGAAGAATACTGTCTTGTGCTCCTTGAGCGCGTGCTCGATCGCGGCCGACAGGACCGCGGCGGTCTTGCCGATGCCGGTGGGAGCATGTGCTACGAGAGCCGCCCCGGCTCCCACGGCCTCATGGCAGTCCTGCAGGAACTCTGACTGCCCTCCTCTTACCCGGGAATACGGGAAATACTTCACCTAAGTGCATAGGAAAGTGCGAGGGATAAGCGCCCAGAGAGCGCGGGAAAAGTGCGTATTTAACGGGGTGAGCCACTATTTTGAGTATTATGGTAAAGAGGGTCCTTATCACCGGAGCCGGCGGATTCGTCGGAGCCAACCTCGCAAGGAGGCTCATCGGCGAAGGATACGAGGTCCACACCATCCTCAGGAAGGAGACCTCACTCTGGAGGATACGGGACATCCTGAACAACATAATCAGGCACGATAGCGACCTCGGGGAGGCAAGGGCACTGAAGATGATTATCGACGAGGCCGAGCCAGACCATATCCTGCACCTTGCGGCCTACGGGAGCTATCCCCGGACGCAGAAGGACCAGGCCAGGATGATCGGCACCAACTTCCTCGGCACGGTTAACCTGGTGAACGCCGCAGCCGACCGTTCCTACGACTCGTTCATCAACGCAGGCAGCTCCTCCGAATACGGGATAAAGGACCACCCCATGACGGAAGACGACGTCCTGGAGCCGGTCAACATGTACGGGGTCACGAAGGCGGCGGCCACACTGTTCTGCAGGACGTCCGCGGTTACTGAAGGCAAACCCATCGCGACCCTCAGGCTCTTCTCCGCATACGGCCCATGGGAGGAGCCGATGAGGCTCGTGCCAACGGTGATCGCAGGCTGCCTCGCCGGCAGGGACGTCGAGCTCACCTCAGGCGGCCAGACGAGGGACTTCATCCACGTCGACGACGTCGTCGAGGCGTTCATCAAGGCGATGAAGGCCAAGAGGATAGGGGGGAGCGTATTGAACATTGGGTCAGGCAGCCAGCACTCGGTCAAGGAGGTCGCAAAGAGGATACACGGCCTCATCAGGCCGGATTCCAGGCTCCTCTTCGGACGGAGGCCGACTCCAGGATTCGAGACGGAATGCTGGGTCGCAGACAACACAAAGGCGAAGAAAGCGCTCGGATGGAGCCCCAATCTCGGCCTGGATGAGGGACTGGAGGGCACGATAGCCTGGTTCAAAAGCCACATGGAAGAGTATAGGGGGGCAGAACTGGCGTGATACCCAGATATATACTTTATATATAGGAAAAACGTAATATTTAGAATATATAGTATATAGAGTATATCAAAAATGCCAGGTAAATTCGCCGAGGCCGAACTCGTGGAAAAGGTCGTGAAGCTCTTTGAGAGGCAGGGCTTCAACCCGACGGTGATGAGGATATACATCTCGTTATTCCTCTCCAATGAGCCGCTTGGGATGCAGGAGATATCGAAGAAGACTGGCTATAGCATCTCCACCGTCTGCAACACGCTTGAGATAATCGAGCGGACCATGGACGTCCGAAAATTCAAGAAGCCCGGAAGCAAGAAGATATACTTCGAATGCGTCCACGACCTCGTCCTGGCCCACAGGAAAAAGATGGAATCCGCAAGGCGGGAGGCCCAGTCAATGATCCAGATATTGGCGGAGGCTGAAAACCTCTTAAAAGAAGACAAAAGCACGGATGCGACAGCCAAGAGGGAGAATATTAAGCGACTTAGGCATAGTTATGAGACGTTCCACGAAATGTGCCACAAGTTCGAAGCCATGATAGAGGGGATAAGATGACCGAAAAGGGCCACAAAATAACGAATAAAAGCCTGGAATGCGATGGCAAGCCGATAATCAGGCTCCTTGACGTCTGGAAGATATACAAGATGGGGGAGGTCGAAGTCCCGGCCCTGCGGGGCCTCACCCTGGACATATTCCCGTGCGAGTTCGTCGCCATCATGGGCCCGTCAGGAAGCGGTAAAAGCACGTCGATGAACATGGTCGGATGCCTTGACATCCCGACGAGGGGCAGGATATTCCTCGACGACCATGACATCGCGGAACTCGACGAATCCCATCTCGCCCAGATAAGGGGGAGGAAAATCGGGTTCGTCTTCCAGCAGTTCAACCTCATAAACAGCCTCACCGCCATGGAGAACGTCATGATGCCGATGATGTTCCAGGACGTCCCAACATACGAGAGGGAGCAACGGGCGAAGAGGCTCCTGGAGACCGTAGGCCTCGGAGGCAGGATGTACCACAAACCCACCGAACTGTCAGGCGGGGAGCAGCAGAGGGTCGCCATCGCAAGGGCACTGTCCAACGACCCCCCCGTGATACTGGCGGATGAACCCACCGGCAACCTCGACTCGAAGAGGGGAGAGGAGATAATGGAACTCCTGACCACGCTCCATGAGAGGGACAAGAAGACGATAATAATGGTCACGCACGACGGGAAGCTGTCGAAGTACGCTGACCGGATAATAAACATAAGAGACGGAAAGGTAGTAGAGGGAGGAATTGAAAAATGAAGAGAACAACATACGTTGCGGCAGTGATGATGATGCTAATGCTAACAGCCTACCCAGCCATGGGACAGGTCAAATTCGACTCCGTATCCATGGACCCGCCCCACATAGAGCCCGGGATGGACGTGGACGTCAACGTAAAGTTCCACGAAGGCCCCTCACCGAAACGGAACATATACGAGAGCTCCTCCAACAACAAGGAGCGCATACCTCTCGGAGAGAACGCAGACTCGACCTACCGCGCCACCATAGCCCCGAAGGACGAGGCCACAGGCCAATACATCCTGATAAAGGAGGGGGAAAGGACGGTCGGCCACCTGTTCCAGGGGGAGACCTGGACGACGCCCTTCCAGATACACATCGCAGACAACGCCCCGCCGACAAACTATACGCTGACGTTCTCCATTATGAAGGGGAGCCTGAACTACACCGGCGGCCCTGAGGAGCCGATCCTGTCGAAGGACATAACCATCGACGTGAGCGGGGTGCCGAAGTTCGCAGTCGACTCCGACAACCAGCTGACGGCAGGCGAAACCAAGGCCTTCAAGGTGTCGGTAGGAAACGTGGGCGGCGGCATAGCGAGGCATGTCTACGTCTCATTGAACGCGACCGCGCCCCTGACGGTCCTGAAGTCCTCGAGCGTGTACGTGGGAGACATGAGCGGACAGTCCAGCAACAACGTCGTCTACCAGCTCTACGTCGACTCCGCGGCAACGCCTAAGGCCTATTCGATACCCCTTGAAGTCAGGTACACGGACCGCGACGGCACCATTCAGACGATGACCAAGAACCTCGGAGTAAAAGTCCAGGGGATACCCAGGGTCATGGCGAGCCTGGACAGCTTCGACGACATGAAAGCCGGCACGAAGGGGAAGGTGACGATAAGCATCGCCAACAAGGGATTCGTCGAGGCGAAGTTCCTGTCCCTGAGCATCCAGGACACCGACAAATACACGGTCATCTCCAAGAGCGACGCATACATCGGCAACCTGGCGTCCGACGACTTCCAGTCCGAAGACTTCAACATACTGGTCAAGGAAGGCGTCGAAGGCAAGATCCCCATAATGGTAAGGGTGTCCTACACCGAGGAGAACAACAACCAGGTCCACTCCGAAGACGACGAGCTGCAGATGAACGTCCTTGGAGCCCCCGAATACGACAGGCTGCACCCCGCAGAAAACGGGTCGCAGCAGATGTTGGGCTACCTGATGATCGTGCCGGTGCTCATAATATCCTACATAGGCATCTGGCTCCTGATGAAGATAGTCGGCGTGGTGACCGGATTCCTGGACAGGAAGATCTTCAGGAAACAATAGGGCAAGGGCGGATATGTTAGCCGATTACCTGAGATACGCAACACACAGCCTGATCAGCAGGGGTCTTCGGACCTGGCTGACCATGCTGGGGATATTCGTCGGGATAGCGGCAGTCGTGGCCCTCATCTCGCTAGGCCAAGGACTGAACAGCTACATAGACACCGAATTCCAGAAGATCGGCGTCAACAGGATAATCATAGTCCCCGGAGGCGGAGGCTTCCAGGCCTTCCAGCCTGGCCTCTCGTCCGCCAAGCTAGTCGAACACGACCTGGACGTCATCCTCTCCGCAAGAGGCGTGGATACCGGCATAGGCTTCTACAGGAAGGTGGTCAACGTCGAATTCCAGGGGGAGACCAAGACCGCCTTCCTCATGGGAGTCGAATTCACGCCCCAGACGCTGGAATACATGAAGACCATAGACTACATGAAAGTCGACGAGGGCAGATACCTCACTCCAACGGACCGATACAACGCCATAATCGCCAGGACCCAGGCAACCGAGGAATTCAAGAAGGAGGTAAAAAGAGGCGACAAGATAACAGTCGACGGGACGGACTTCACTATCGTGGGATTCACCCCCAAGACCGGAAACCCGCAGCAGGACAAGAAGCTGATAATTCCCCTCGAAACCCTGAGGACGATGTATCCCGCCACAGACAGGGAGATCAACATGGTCACCATCAGCTCGAATAAGGGGTTCAACGTCACTGAAGTCGCACAGAACGTCAAGACCAGCCTCAGAAGGGATCACGGACTCAAGGAAGGCGAGGAAGACTTCACAGTACAGACCGCGGAGCAGGTCATGCAGACGTTCATGACCATCATAGGAGTCGTACAGACGGTGCTGACAGGCATCGCAGCCATATCCCTCCTGGTTGGCGGCCTCGGGATAATGACCACCATGTACACGAGCGTCCTGGAGCGGACCAACCAGATAGGGATCATGAAGGCAGTAGGGGCTAAGAACGACGACATACTCGCCCTCTTCCTGATAGAGGCCGGGCTGCTCGGACTCGTCGGGGGGATGATCGGGGTCTTGATGGGGCTTTCGATAAGCTTCGGCGTCGCATACGTCGCCCAGACATTCTACGGGATAGACCTGCTACACGCATCTGCGGACCCCCTCCTGATCGTCGGGGCGCTCGCGTTCAGCTTCGTGGTGGGATGCCTTTCGGGGCTGATGCCGGCAAGAGGCGCCGCAAACATGAAACCCGTCGATGCCATAAGGTCCAGATAAGATGAAAACCGAATACTTCAGGATCGCCCTCAGCAACATAACGAAGAAGGGAATACGCAGCTGGCTGACGATGATAGGGATATTCATCGGCATCGCCGCCGTCGTCTCGCTCATATCGCTCGGCCAGGGACTGAAGGACGCGATAGACACCCAGTTCGCGAGCATGGGGACGGACATAATATTGGTCATGCCAGGCTCCGGATTCGAGAGCTTCGGCTCAAGCAAGCTGACTAGGCACGACGAGGACCTGATAAGGAGCGTCAACGGCGTGGACAACGCGGCGCCTTTCATCGTAAAACTATCCAAGATAACATTCCAGAAGGAGGTCGCCTATACCATCGTCATCGGAACGCCCACCGACAGCAGGTTCGACGTCATCGAGGGGATGAGCACCTTCAAGACCATAGAGGGGCGCAACAGGTTCTATCCGACCGACAAGCATTCGGTCGCGGTCGGGTACACGCTCGCCCACGGCGACTTCCTGAAGCACAAGAACGTGAAATTGAACGACAATATCAGGATAGACGACACCGAGTTCAAGGTCGTGGGCATCATGGATAAGGTCGGGAACCCTGAAGACGACAAGAACGTATACATCCCCCTCGACACCGCAGAGGAACTGTTCAAAGACAAGGACTACAACCAGCTTATCGTGAAGGCTCGCCAGGGAGCGGACATCTCCAAGGTGGCGGAGGACATAAAGGCGAAGATGCGCAAGGACAGGAACCAGAAGGAGGGCGAGGAGGACTTCATGGTCCAGACATCAGAACAGCTCCTCGAGAGCGTCGGGGGGATCCTCAACACCGTCCAGGCCTTCCTCGTCGGGATCGCGCTCATATCCCTCATGGTAGGCGGCATAGGCATAATGAACACCATGTACACCAGCGTGCTGGAGCGGACGAGGGAGATAGGGGTGATGAAGGCCATCGGGGCAAGAAACAGCGACATCAGATGGCTGTTCCTCATAGAGGCCGGCGTCCTCGGCACCGTCGGCGGAGCGATCGGGATCGTGATGGGGCTCGCCATGAGCAAGTCCGTCGAATACGTCGGCCAGGCCGTGCTCGGAAACGACCTGTTGAGGGCGAACACGTCCTGGCAGCTGATATTCGGCGCACTGGCATTCAGCTTCGTAGTAGGCAGCCTGTCGGGGGTTCTTCCTGCAGGGCAGGCAAGCAAACTGAAGCCCGTCGAGGCATTAAGATACGAATAGGGCGACGATGAGAGGGGTCAATCACGCTTTCGGCTGGAAAACGGCTTATACACTAGTTTCGGCAGCTTTCTCAAGAGGAATCCCGGATCGGCCCCCCCTTTGATGAGGGTGATGAGCGTGTCATCGCTGGCTTTCGCGCCGGTCCGGATTGTGAAGTCAAGGACACTATCATGTTCTGATAACCAGACAAGCGCCTTCTGGAGCAGATAATTCATCCTGAAGGGGGAATAATATTTCTTGACCCATGCTTTGCTGTATCCGGCCAACATTGACAGGTCTTCTGATTTTACCGCATCATACGCGGCATTCGCCGCCATGTCTGCGGCATCCATTACGAACCGGACCCCCTCCCCCGCGGCGGGATTGCCCTGCAATGCGACGTCTCCGACGAGGAAGAGGTTGCCCCGATGGAAGCATCTGAGCGGGTGGCCGGTGTTGAAGATTCCGGAGTGGGACTCTATCGGCGTGAGTTCTATGCGCGCCCTGAATCTCGGAAGGGCAAGCATGCTATCGAGCATGTCCCTGATCTTCGGAAAGAGCTCCCTCCTCAGCGTCCCGGCCCCGACTATCGCCTCCTTGTCGCTCAGAGGGAAGAGCCACCCGTATCCTCCCCTGACTGCCCTGCCCATGTACAGCTCGGCGATCGATGGCTCGGCCTTCAATGTCACGATGTACTCGAAGCCCAGCGCCTGCGTCGGTTTGCCGGTGAATACCGGAAGAGCCCTGTTGAAGACCTGGCCGAGGCCTGAGCAGTCGGCGTAAAGTGTCGATTTCAAATCGGAACCGTCGGATAACCCGACCCCCGATATTTTTCCGCCATCGACTTCCACCTTCTTTGCCGAGCACGAGTATCTGATGTCCGCGCCGAGGCTGACGCACCGATTCTCGAGCTCCGCCAAGAGGCGCCTCCTTCTGATGACGCACGCCTTCCCCCGCCCTTCTAGGCAGGCCCCGTCCGATGAGAAGCGTATCCCGTCGATGGGGTGAGCGACGTCCGCGGGAAGGCCCCAATGATCAAGGTCTATGAAGCTGCCCGACGTGGTATACGCTATGTCCGAGGAGTCCTTTTTCCTGTCGAAGACGAGGACTCTAAGCCCGCGATCGCATGCCTTCCAAGCCAGCGTCAGCCCGGCGGGGCCCGCACCCGCCACAACCAGATCGTATCCGCCCATGGCTTAATCTAGGGCGGCATGTTTTATTACCTCCAGGGGTAAATCCTAAACATGAAAAACAGGAATACCTGGCTGGTCCTGGGCGCCGCCATAGCATTCCTCATCTACGCCATGGTCGTGAACGTCGCCGACGTCCTCGTCTTTGCCATATTCGTCTACTACATCGGGAGGCCGATCTACGACAGACTCCTGAAGAGGTTCAGATCTAAGGCTGCAAGCGCTTTCATATCCCTCTTCATCCTCCTTCTGCCGGTCACTGTCGTCTTCCTATACGGCCTTGGCGCAGCCGCCATCGAGCTGTCGCATCTGACGTCCGCATCCAACATACCGTACCTGGACGTCATAGAAAAGGCGACCGCGAAGTACTCGTCCATCATGGCAAACATGACCCCAGGAGAGTTGATGACGCTGATCCGGGATGACAAGAACATCCAGCAGGCCTGGCCGATAGCCGGCATGATCCTGTTCAACGCCATGGGAATGATATTCAAGGTGATGCTGATGTTCACCATAGCCCTGTACCTGCTCATGGACGGGCACCGGCTGAGGAGATGGATCGTCGAAGACATCTACAGGGGTGAGCGGGACCTTGCCGACAGATACCTGAAGGCCGTCGACGCCGACATCCACAGGGTTTTCATGGGTAACATCTTCACCGCCTTCTTCATAGCGTTCATGGCGGGCCTTGTGTTCTCTCTGCTCAACATGATTGCTCCGCCAGGTATGGCCCTCCCGTACCCGCTGCTTCTGGCGATGGTCTGCGGGGTCACGAGCCTCGTCCCCATGATAGGCGTCGTCCTCTTCTGGATGCCTGCGATCGGCGTCCTCGCAGCCTGGGCCGCCGTCAACGGCAGGATCGGCTCGGACCTCTGGTTTGTCGTGGCCTTCGCCGCAGCCACGGTCGTCCTAGTCGACTGGGTACCCAACTTCATGTTCAAGCCCAGAGTCACAGGCAGACGCATACACCCGGGACTGATGCTCATGGCCTACCTCCTCGGCCCCGCAGCCTTCGGCCTCTCAGGACTCTTCCTCGGCCCGATGATCCTGGTAGTCGCGCTGAACTATGCGAACATAGTCATGCCAGAACTCAGGAAGTGAAACTACAAAGGAGCTGAGGCCCAGAAAATCCCTAGACTGTCAATTCCGCAGCATGCACACGCATCGTCCGGCCTTCAACAGGGTCCCCTGGAAATAGTGACACGTCATCCCGGTCTGGTTGCAGTATCCCTTATCGCAGTCTTTCTGACCCATCGCATTCTCTATTGCCTTACACTCTATGGTCCTCAGTAGAGTCGACGTCGTTGTAGATGGCTGGACCGTCGAAGAAGTTGTCTGCAAGGTTTGAGTCGTCGACGAAGATTCTACCGTCGCAGCTATGCCCCCGTCAGCGGTGGCCTGCTGGAACATGGTCGTTGAAGTCTCGGCCGGTTTGTTCCCCTGCCCCAGCGCATTCGCGAACAGTGCGTTCATCTTCGCATCGTCCGGCTTGATCTCCGCATCCTGGCTAATGCAGCCGCAGACTGACAACGCCAACATGATTATCGCAGCCGCTCGCATCTTAATAGATAGCATTTCTCATTTAAAGAGGTTGACCACGGTGGCGGCAGCCACTTCGGAGAGCGAATAAACGAGCATATCCGGGCCCTCCCCCTCAAGCTCCCTGCGTGTGTGCATGCCGGTCGAGACCGCGATCGACCTCATCCCCGCAGCCTTTGCGGCCTGGACGCCGAAGACTGAGTCCTCCACCACCACACACTCGGAAGGAACGACTCCAAGCCCTTTGGCTGCGGACAGGAACACGTCCGGCGCAGGCTTCCCCCTCAACGTATCGTCCCTGCAGGAGACGCATGCGAAGAAACCGTCCAAGCCGCAGGACTTCAGGATCGCCCCGGCAAGCTCACTGGTGTTGGACGTTCCGACCGCCATAGGGACCCCAGCCTCTCGGAGCCCTTCAAGAAGGTTCGTGACTCCGGGCAGGACCCTGCAATATCCGATGTTGTCTACGACCCACTGCCTCCTGCGCACAGCCAAAGGGCGGGGATCAGCAGATACGCCGTGCTTGGAGAGAAAACTCCGCATTATTTCCTCCCCGGTCTTGCCATAATATTTTGCCAGGTCTTCACGCCCGAACTCAAGGCCGAACCTACCCCTTAAAACCTCCTGAAAGCCCTTCAAATGCAGCTCAAAGAGGTCTACGAGGGTCCCATCCTGGTCGAATATGGCGGCAGGCACGGCAGATATATTGTCACACGTCCAATAAAACCATATGAAAGCGCACGCCAAGGCGGTGGCCTATCCGGGCCTGCCTATCGTGTTCGCGGAAGGGTTCAGGGATTCCCGGCTTCGGATATCGGCCCACAACCACGCCAGCATCGCGGTCACCGACATACACCACAACGCAAAGACGGAGACATCGGCCTCCCTCACGGATGAGGAGCCCGCATTCAGCCTCAACGGAGCAGCCCCGGCGGAAGGTCGCGCATTGGCAGCCGTCGAGATAATCAGGGACATGCTGCCCCTCGCCGCGGAACGAACAGGAGCATCCGTGCAGTCCGTCAACCACGACATCCTAACAGGCTCGAGCGATTCCGGCGCGGCGGCGCTCGTTTCCGCCGTCGACGACCTCCTCGAACTCGGCTCGCCGATGACGCGCCTCATAGAGCTCGCCAAACCCGTCAGCGAGACCGCATACCGTAGCCTCATAGGAGGCCTTTCAATATGCGAAGTCGACGCCAAAGGCAACATCAGGGCGCACCAGGTGAAGGACGCCTCATTCTTCAACGACCTCATGATATACGCGATACCGTTCCCTGAACTGAAGCGTTTCCCCGCAGACAACCTCCACCTCATGGTCACGAGGCACAAGGACCATCCGAAGCGAACCAAGCAGGTCGAGGAACGCCTGAGAAACCTGCAAAGCTTCGTCGACGGCAACGACCTTCTGGGCTTCATGAAGATAGCAGAGGCCGAAGCCAGGACCGTCCACACCATGTTCAGCGAGATGGGGATGGACGTGATAAAGCCGCAGATGGGGGAGGCCATCAACCTCGTCCTCGGGATGAGGGAGAGGAAGATCCCCGCATACTGGACCGTCGCAGGCGGAAGCGCAGTCTACGTCTTCACACTCCACCAATACAGCCGGGAGGTCACCCGCGAACTGAAAGACAACAACCTCAAATACCGCCACTACAAGGTCGCAGAAGGGGCCCACCCCATTTAATAGGACGTTCACAATATACTCCAAGGTGGCGGCGTTGGCGAAACAGATCTACATCTCAAGCCTCAAATCCGAAAACGGCCTATTCCACGCCACAGGCGCCGGATGCCACCACCAGAAGCAGATACTGAAGGAAAACCAGCTAAGGTTCAAAACCCGCGAAAAGGCCGAAAAGAGAGGCCTAAAGCTCTGTAGGGTCTGCAGGCAGAGGATGAAGCAAAGAAGGCTAGGCGAATACCTCTGAATTTTTATCTTCGCCCGCAGATTGTATCTACCATGTCATCAGGCATCGGCTACGGGAAGACCATACTGTTCGGGGAACACTTCGTCGTCTACGGATTTCCTGCGATAGCGTCCGCGCTCGCCAGCAAGACCACCGCCACAGTCGAGGACTCCGTCAAATACGAGCTCGTAGACGAAAGGCCCGCCACGCCAGGATACAAGAAGGAGAAATACGACGAGCAGGTGCAGTCCAACAAACTCATATACGAGGCCTGCGGCATCGACATCGAAAAGACCCCGCTCAAGGTCACGCTCGCAGGCGACCTCAAGGCCGCATCCGGCGTCGGAGCGTCGGCAGCCTCCGCGGCTGCCATCGCCCGAGCATTGAACGAGCACTTCGGCCTCGGCTACGACGAGCCGAGGATCAACGAGGTCGCATACGAAGGCGAGAAAGGATACCACGGCAAGCCCTCGGGCATAGACAATACGGCAGCCGTATACGGCGGCCTCATATGGTTTCAGAAGAACCTCTCCGGCGGCGCCAACACGATGGACCTCCTCAGGATGCCGAAACCCGTCGAGATCGTCCTCGGCAACACAGGACTGACGTCATCGACGAAGGAGGTCGTGGAGGACGTGAAAAATGCGAGAGAGGCTGACAGAAAAAAATACGACAAAATATTCTCAGACTACTCCGAGATAGCGGCCGCAGCCAAGGCGTCACTGCTTAAGGGCGACATGAAAGCCGTCGGCTACCTCATGGACAAGAACCACGAACTGCTCCAGGAGATGGGCCTCAGCTGCGACGAACTCGAAGAACTCGTCGATGCGGCGAATGAAAACGGCGCACTCGGCGCGAAACTTACAGGCACCGGACGGGGAGGCCTCATGATCGCCCTCACTCCCGGGAAAGTCCTGCAGGAGAAGGTCGCGAATGCCATCGAGAAGGAAGGATATGAGGCCTACAGGACCAAGATAGGGGTTTAGGGGAAAGCCCTCTTACGCGGTCCTTTTTTTCTTCGGCCAAAACCGAACAAAACCGACAGCACCTTATAAAGCGGCGAGGATATCCTATCAGACGATTTGTAAGGTGACAATATGGGTAGAAACAGCTTATTGGCCATTTTGGCCATAGTGGGTTTGGTCTCGTCTGGTTACGCGTTCGCGCAGACGAACAAAGCAGTGCAAGAGACGATGGCAAACATCGGCCAGAGCGCGGCCATATCGGCGGTGCCAAGGCCGATGCCGACAGAGACGATGCCGGTAAGGCCCATAGCCTGCCAGAAGACGTCCTATGGGGGCTGTATTAGCATAGTCTGCGACGACGGCTTCTCGATGAAGCAGTGCCAGACCTTATGCACATCATACGTCGACGAGAACGGATGCAAGGTGACGGTATGCAACGGCGTCGAGACGAAGGAGTGCCCGCAGGTCGCAGAACAGGTGACGTGCATATTCCAGAACACCTACCAGCCGCAGAAATGCTACAGCGAACTTGGCGGATGTACCGCCCACCCTACAGGCTGCAAGGAAGGGAAAGTCTGCCCGGCGCAGGGTACGGCAAGCTGCAGCATGAAGGTCTCAGGCGGCAAGGGCGAGACTGTGACGTGGAAGTCAAGTTGCGGAGGATACGGGACGACGACGATAGACGGGAACGACGAGAAGGTCGGCTTCGTATGCAGCCAAGCCTGCAACACATATACTGCCGGCAACGGCTGCATCGTCAAGGAGTGCCCCGGGCAGCCGACGGTGACAGCCTGCCCGCTGATGGAGAAGGCTAACTAGTCAACCACCGAGGAGGGGGGGATATCGCGCCGGGATTGGGCGACAACTTCCCCCCACATTCATATAATAGAAACCTTTTCCCCGTCTATTCTGACCTTCTGCCCGGTCTTGATCTTTGTTAGGTCTATCCGGTCGACCGCGGGTATGTCGGCGATGATGCAGCCCACAGCGACGATGGTCTCGCATTCTTTGTTGACCATCGCCAAAGGGGCGTTGCCAAGCTTCGCCAGCTGGTAGATGGTGTATGGGCCGACTGTGGAGCCCTTCCCGAACGGGAAAACGAGCACCTTCCCCCTGATGCTCTGGCCGTTGAGCTCATTGTCCTTGTCTGAGATTATGCCCGTCTTTGGGTCTACTCCGCCGTAGAACGAGATGGGATCCTTCGTCACTAAGGCTATGCCTTCGACGGTCCCTTTGTTGATTATCCTGCCCTTAAGCTCCATCCTTCAGCCTCCGGACCGCCAAGGTCACAGTTTTAAGTTTTCTGACCGGATCGTAGAACTCGTCGAATCTGTCTGCCAATCCGGCCACTAGGGCAAGTCCCATGCTCATGCCGTCGAGGCGTCCCTGTGCCTTCCGCGTCGCTCCGTAATCCGCCCTACCGTCGAGTTCGGCGCTTAGAGCCCCCTCGCCCACCAGCGCATCGAGGTCCTCTTTCTCCTTTTTTGCTATTGCCATGAGGTCGACGCCCATGCTCTGGTTCCAGACGAAATATATCCTCGCCACATCCGCGTCTACAGAAGCCTTCATGACAATTGTCGGCATGCCGCCTTCCTTGGCTGGCTCGCAATACTCGATCACGTCGAATACGAGGTCGTGCGCCGCAGTCATCAGGCGGGGGACGGCCTCTTTGGCGTCGTAGCCCCTGTCAGCCATCTCCTTCCCGACCCGGTCCAGGAAAGGGACCGCCAGAAGGAGTGTTTCGCGCTTTTTGGCCCTATCGACGCTCAACACATACTCATTGTTGTAGGTATTCCCGATGTTGCCGGCGGTGAGCTGAGCCATTCACGCACCCCACCGGCCGGTTACGGCCGCGTCGAGACACTGTTGGAATGTGCCCAGGTTCACCTGCATCTTGTTCTTCCCCCTGCAGTAGAAGCACGCCTTTCCGCTCGTCGTCGCCACGTTCTTGAACCTGCCTTTGAGGGGGGCCACAACCATGCAGGTGTCGCATGCCATCTTGCCCCCCGCAGCCTCGATAATCTTCACATACCCCCGGCCATCTGCCAGCATCTTCGTCGGCCTCGCAGTCGCCACCCACAGTTCGACGCCTTCCTTCACCTTCTTTCCGTTTAGGTATTCCGCGATCTCCCTTATCTCGTCTATGGATGCGTGAGGACAGCCCAAGGAAACGAAGTCTATGGGACCTGTCGGGTCGTTCAAGGCCGCGTACGCTTCGGCCAGGTCCTTCGCGCCGACTGTGACCTTCTCCTTCGGAGGCTTGTGGCTCTTCGCCTCAGGCGTTATCCCATCCATGTGGAACAGCGCCTTAGAACCGTACGTGACCACTGACCCTGAGAAACTCTTCAACTGGTCGACCGTCGCCCTCTCGATGCCTCGTATGTAAGGTATCTTCCCTTCGGCTTTTTTTCCGATGAGGTACCCGAGGGCTCCGAAATCAGGGAGCGTCTTAATATCGGCCTCGACTTCGAATGTGATATCCGGTTTGCGTTCCCTGTCAAGGTGCAAACCATACTCCGGGCTCTTGCCGTTCATCGCGGCGGCTATCGCGGAGGGGCCGCCTTCGCGGTTCGTCCTCGCGCCGATTACCGAGTTGACGAATGTGACGGCGCTGGATTCGCTCCATGCGATGTGCTGCCCGAAGTGGGGGAGGTTGCCAACCAGGTACGGCGTGCAGGTGCAGCAGGTGATTACGCCCATCCTGTCGAAGGCTTCGATGACCTTCTGCTGCTTTTGCGCGAATTCGGGGCTGATGCCGAGCTTTTTCCAGTCTATGAGGTCCATCCCCGCGGGATTCAGGGTGGTCGTGACCTTGACCTGGCCGTCCTTCGCCAGCTCGGCGAGGTATTCGAGGCCTGCGTCGCCGAGGTTATCGAAGGATACTCCTGCGATTTGCACCGACGAAATGGGAATCAGTTTTTCAGCTCCGTAAATCTCGCCCAAGGCGACGAGGATCTTCATCGACTTCGCGGCCGCATTGCCTGCCGAGCCGCTTAGGACGGCCTCTTCATCCCTCGTCAGTTGCATGATATAGGATATACAAAAAGACGATATAAAAGGGCTCGATATATTATTCCCAACGACCAATACGTATGGAGCGAGACAATAATGGACGACATCATCATATCCGTCATTTTGGGCATCGTTGAGGGTTTGACCGAGTTTCTACCCGTCTCGTCAACCGGCCATCTGATCATCCTGAACAGTTTCCTAGATTTCACAGGCGCATTCGCGGACACCTTCGACATAGTCATCCAGTTCGGCGCGATTTTGGCGGTATTGGTCTACTTCAGAGGCAGGCTCAATCTATTCGCAAACGGGAAAGTAAGGCCGCAGGCACTCGAACTGTGGAAGAAGGCCCTGGTCGGATTCATCCCCGCCGCCGTAATCGGAGCCACAGGGGGGATAATGTTGCAGAAGCTGCTCTTCAACCCCTACATCGTAGCGGTCGCCCTATTGGTCGGAGGAGTAGCATTGATATGGGTGGAATGCAGGAAAATGAAGGCGAACATACCGTCCGTCGCCTCCCTCTCGTATAGGACGGCCTTCACGATAGGCCTCATCCAGTGCCTCGCATTCATCCCCGGGACGTCCAGATCCGCGGCAACCATCCTGGGCGCGATGGCCCTGGGGTGCTCGAGGATCGCCGCAGCCGAATACTCCTTCTACCTGGCGATACCGACCATGGCCGCGGCCTCCGGATACTCCCTCCTGAAGGCGGGAGTGGACTTGAGCGGAAGGGAACTGCTCCTTCTGGGCGTAGGATTCTCAGCATCCTTCCTCGTCGCCTGGGCCGTCATAGCCGGATTCATGGACTACGTCACCATAAGGGACTTCAAAATCTTCGGATACTACAGGATAATCCTCGGACTAACGGTGTTGGCGTATTATCTGGCCTAAATAAGGCGCAGACGCATTAGATGACATGGACAGGAAAGCGGCCATCATCATATCATTGATCGCAGCGGTAGTCCTCCTGTTTGCTGTGGCCGTTGCCGTCATCGGGGTTTACATAATCCATCCCGCAATATTTTTCCCGGATACCCATCCCCCGGGCGATGAAATGGCCGAATGCGGTGAGGATTATGGATGCGTGTACGAGTCCATGTCGGAGGGCAGGCCGTCCAGGATCGTCATCAGCGAGGAGGTGCCGTCACTTTCCATATTCGAGAAGAGCGAGATAGTGGTCGAGCCGAAAAACGGAGCATACGACCTGACATTCAGGATCCTTGAGCTGAGACAGATGGAGAAGCCGAAGGCGGCCTCCAAGTCGATGACAGGGTCGATATCAAAGGATTGCCCGAACATCGTCAACAGCCTCGACACGGTGCGGTCGACGTCCGCAGTATGCACCGCGCCAGGCATCGATGAGGCCAAAAGCCTCATAATAGACGGATTAAACGAGGCAGCGATAAAAAGGTACCGATGCCGTGGAACTCTGATAGAACAGATTCAAAAGGTCTGCGCTGGCCATGCCTTCCCGCCGGGGGTGAAGAAGCCGGCAGTCTACCTCTACCCTGTGGAAAAAGCCAGCATCAGCGTCCATATCAACGTGAACGGATTCATCACACAAAGCCTTCCGGCATACGCAGACGGTTGGGAAGTGTCCGCTGAACCAAGCGGACGGATTGACGGCAGATACGACTACCTCTACTACGAGGCGCAGCTGAGGAGATTGGATGTCCCAGCGGGGGGGTGGATAGTGGAATACGGGGATCTGGACGCCTGGTTCGACGCCAACCTGCCCAGGCTCGGATTGAACAAGAAGGAAACGGCCCAGTTCAAGGATTACTGGCTCGAAGAGCTGCCAAAATCCGAATACTATGAGATTCGGGTATTGGACGACGAATTTTTAGAGGAGAACATGGGCATGGCCATATCACCGAAGCCGGATACGGTAATCAGGCTGATATTCCACTTCAAACCCGTGAAAGAGGGGGGCATATTGCCGGCCCCTAAAACGGCCACACCCGAAAGGAAGGGATTCACAGTCGTCGAATGGGGGGGAGTCCTCGACGACAGAGCCACGTAAGGCAACAGAGAGCCGGGGAGGATAACCCGGTCAGGCCTGGCCGCCTTCCTCGGCAGCCAGCCGCTTGAAGAAAGATATGCCGTATTCGTAGTCTTTCTTCGCCAGCTTCCTGCTCTCCTTCAGGCATAGGCTCCGCCATTTAGTCTGCAGTATCCTTATGATGTCATTGGCTGAGGCGTTCTCGCACTTATTGTGGTAGAAGTAGAGTATGTGCCTCTTCACACCGATGGCGCCGAACACGTCCAGTTTGTCCGCATCGTAGAGGATACGAGACTCCAGCGTCTTCCGCATCCTGTCCGGAGTCTGCCAGTCATGGACCGCGATGGCATCCAAGACATCGGGGATTTTCTCCTTCGGGAACCGCTCCTTCACGAGGATGGGTTTCGCCAGCCTTGCGCTCCTTTGTCCGTGTATTATGTGGCCGCCGTGCCGGCCTAGGTCGTGGAGATAGGCCGCTGCCACAAGGACCTCAGAATCGCCTCCCACTGCCTTGGAAAGGGCTCTGCACCGCTTCCAAACCCGCCGGGAATGGTCGACCATGTGGGCGCTTGACGGGTTCTTAGAATCCGAAGCGGCCTTCATCGCATACCTAGATAATATCTTATCTCAGTTTTTCATCTTTTTGGAATCAAGTCTCCAAGGTTTTCGACAATAATGCTTGGTTTCCTTTCCCCCCTGGCTTTTGCAGCCTCTTCCCGAGAGGTCACGCCCGTCAGCACCAGCATGGAGGACATGCCCAAGGCATTGGCACCGACGATGTCTCCGTCGATGTAATCCCCGGTCATGACCGCTTCGGAGGGTTTATGCTTCCCCAAAACCTTCCTGAAAAAATACTTCGACGGCTTTCCGACGCATGCGATGGCCTTCTTCCCAGAGGAGTATTCGAGGGCCTTGACGAACGCTCCTGAGCTCATCATCGGCCCGTGATTGGTCATGAATAGCCGGTCATTGTGGGCTGCGACTAGGTCCGCGCCGCCAAGGAGCGCCCTGTTCGCCTCGTTGAGCCTATCGAACGTTATCTTTTCGAATCCGACGACGACGAGGTCGCAGCCTTCAGAGCCCACTATCTTGACTCCTGCATCCCTGAGGTCTGCCTTGAACACATCCGAGCCGATGACGAAACACCTCTTTCCCCGGTGGCTCTTCGCCAGGTATTCTCCGGTCATTGCCCCCGCCAGGTAGATGTCCCCCAAATCCAGATAGGCTCCCATCCGCACAGCATTCTCGTAGACGATCCTCGGATTCATCGCCGTCGCATTCCCAATGAGCCTCACGACCTTCCCCTCCGACTTCAGGAAATTCAAGAACTCTACAGCCCCGGGGATGGCCTCAAAAGGTTCCCTACCCCGGAAAATCACGCCCTCAATGTCGAAGAGAAAGACCTTCTTGCCCGATAAATCCGGCTGGCCCGCATTGTGTTTTATCGATTGTTTTGGCGCTTTCATTTCTTCAGGTGGCGGTCAAGTGACTTCTTCATCGATCGGGTCGTTTGTATGATATTGTTCCCATTTAATTTAGTGCTGATAAGGCAGTCCTTGTTGAAGATCTCGTACGCCTGCCTGGAAATCTCCTCGGAGTTAATGTATATCGCGCCCTGGGAGGATATGCTGGAAAATCCGGGGAGGTAGATATAGCATTTTTGGGGGCGGTCGACGACGGGCATGAACAGCTTCAAAGCGATCGGATATGGGAGGATGTGAAATTCCAGGTTGTCGTATTCCTCCACCAGCGTCTGTAGCCTGCCAATCTGGCGGATGATTTCCGAGTATGCGGCCTGATCGTCGTTGAAAAGGGCCCTCGCCCGGTCGTATTGGATGTTGAAATTGAAATCCGAGAGGCACCTGAACCGCAGTTCCTTTTTTTCCAATGCGCGCTCCTCCAATGTCTGATGATACTCCTTCCGGTCAAGCAGTGTGTAGAAGGCCCGGGAGGAGACAAGTGCGGGAGCCCTTACGCTGACGCAATATTCGGTAGCGTATTTAAGGTTTTCCGAGAGGCTGGCGAACAATTCCTTGTGACTGAGGAATCTGATCATTGGCTTTTGCTCCCGGCCCAAGACTTCGCTGAGGAATGTGTCGAGGTTTTCCCTGGCCTTCTGGAATTGCGAATACTGCTGCCTGAATATCTTGTCCTTTTCATCGACCGATTTTTTTATGCCGTCGATGCTGAGCTGGTATTTGCCGCGGTCGGCTTTCTGGATTAGTTCCTTGTCCATGAGGAGCTTCATTATTGTGAATAGGTTGCTCCTTTCGATCCGTTTCGTGCACTGCTTCGTGTATTCCTTTTGGATATTGATAGGTGATGTATCCTCCCGCCGCTGCTCGAGGGTGTATAAAGCCTTCAAAATGTCAAACTGCTGATTGGTTAGCTCCAGCCATTCACGTAATTGGTCCAAATCCTTCCCGTCCATAGCACAATATTAATGGACATATTGTTATAAATACTACTACAACATTTAAGTATACATACTTTTATAGTAGATTACCCAATACTATTTTGAGGTGGTCGAATGGTCTTAGACGTTAAGGGATTGTGCAATCTGCGTTTGGAGAAAAACAAAGTAGTGATCGACATACCTGCCGAACTGACCCAGCATATGACGATAAGGGATGGAGAGTTCGTTCTGTTCAATAAGGTAAGAGAGGGTGTCCTCCTGATGAGAGATGATAGTTGGCGCTGCTAAGATAAAGGTGAGGAGGGACGGTAGCGTAAGGATAGACGTACCCTTAGTAGTGTTCTTGAGCATGGGGATACTCTCCATCGGAAAAATTGAGGCTCGGGTTGAAGATAAGAAATTAATCCTCACCCGATGAATTTATTTAGAGATTGATCCCGTATTTTTTCGGGTCTATCTTCATCGGAGCTTCTACCCTGAGGAAATCCTCACGTTTTCTGTCTGAGGGGATTGTGCAATCGAAGCCCATCTTCGTGGTCTTCTTCCTGTCGCAGCCTTCAAGATACTCCGAGGAGGGGTCGATACTCGAACCCTTCGAGTCCTCGAACATGACCAGATTCTTGCCACCCTGGAACCGGGTTGCCATCGACCATTCCACATCCAGCGGGTTAAAGGGGTCTACGTCGTCGTCCACGACCCAGACGTGCTTCACGCTGGAGTGGCCCTTGAATGCGGCATCGATTGCCTTTCTCCCGTCGTCGGCGTTCTTTTTCCGTATCTGGACGACGGCGTGCAGCCAGCTTGCCCCCCCGGGCGTGATTGAGACGTTCTTGCAGTCGCAGACCTTCTTGACTTCGTTGTAGATGGTCGGCTCCCTCGGAAGGCCCATGAGGAGCTTGTGCTCGTTCGATCCTCCGACCAGCGCCTGATATATGGAATCCTTTCGACGCGTCACCTTCTTGATGTCGATTATCGGCTGTTGGCGTTCTATGGAGTCGTATTTGCCGGTCAGTTCGACGAATGGGCCTTCGACGCCCATTTTCTTCGTTATCCTGCCTTCGATTATTATCTCCGCATCGGCGGGGACATCGACGTCGACGGTCTTTGCCCTGACGAGTTCTACCTTGTCCAGTGTGTTCGCTATCTCGAGCTCGTCCTGCTTTATCGGGACCCTCATAGCCTCGGCTACGAGCACGGACATGCTTGTGCCTATCGCTATCGCGACATCCAGCTCTCCACCTGCGCGCTTGAGGTATTCGTGGAGGTCGCGCTCGCATATTCGGATGATGAGATGTTTCGGGTCGATAACCATTATCCTGTGGATACTCATGTTCTGGCCGTATTCGGGGTCCTTTGCTATGACTACCGAGGATGTGATATATGGCGTTTTGTCCCTGCTGTAATGGGTTAGGAAGGGTATTTTGCTGACGTCGTCTTCGACGACTTCCTGACAGGGGGCGGTTTTTGCCGTTTTAGGCTTCGTCGGGTGGTCTATGGCGTCTGCCAGCTTGATGACCAGCTTGTCAGGCGTTGTTCCCAGCCCCGTTGATATGAGTTCCCGTGAGCTGCATAGGCCTCCGACTATCGGCATCTTGTAGCCTTTGACCTTGCTGAAGTAGACCGCGTTTCCGTCCAGCCTTTTTAGGATTGACGCAATCTCGAATTTCGGATCGACCTCCTTGTCTATCCGTATCAGTCTGCCTTTCTCGTCAAGTTCCTCGATGAATGACCTCATAATCATAGTTTCACCTGATATGCTTGTTTTCGTTGTCAGATAATTGTTTGTCTGGTTATTAAGCGTGTTTGTGTTATTTGTTTTTCATGAGGCGGCTTCTTGTATTGGCTCTGGCGGTTCTCCTTGCGGGGTGCCTGAACCAGGCGAAGGAGGCTGGCTGCGCGGATGACGTCGGGTGCCCGGTCGGCGACCTGAACGTCGCGGAGCCCGCTCCTGTAGCCGATGACTCCGGCTCCAGGTGCGGAGACGGCCTGCTTGAGGCTCCGGAGGAGTGCGACGCGGGCTTCCCGTGCAGGGAGGGATACTGCCAGAAATGCGTGTGCATCCCGGTATTGGGCAATGAGACCGTATCGGACTGTTCCGGCGCATGCCTGGAGGCCGGATACAGGGAGGGGTCAGTCGTAGCAGACGGCAATTGCACCTATAACATGGGTTCGGACGATCCGTGCGCTATAAGGTGCGCTTATAGGAAGGTCTTCCCGTCAGGCGAGGCGGAAAGGGTCTGCTGCTGCAGGGACCTGAAGTATCTGATGTGCCCTAAGGTCGATGGAAGGTGCAAGTGCGCTGATGCGTCTGAGGTCAATGGCATCTGCCAGCAGAACAAGCCTAGGTAAAAAGATAAAGGCACTGCCTGAGGTTCAAATATAGTCTCAAGGCAGGGCAACTGACCGGTCTTTAGGTCTCCACCAGTCCTATCCGTTGGAGGGAAGTTATTATCTCGCCGACGTTCGTGTCGTCGGATTCGCCCTTGTCGAGGCCGAGTTTGTTCCCGAATTTCATTTTTATCTCGTCTATGTTGTTTTTTCCGTTACAGAGGCTCCATACGATGAAGACCTTTGGGTCCACTATGAAGTTCCTGTCCGAGTCGTTCGCTAGGACGGGCTTCAACCCGCTGGCCATCTTCGTCACCCCTTTTGCCTTAGGATACATTCCATACACCCCCAAATTAAGCCGGAGAAAAAGTCGACACGGTAAGCGTGCATCAACCATCCCCAATAATTATTGTCGGGGACCAATATAAAGGGGGGGGTTACCGAAATACCACTCTATAGGCTGTTTTTTAGGGTTTTAGGGCGTTTTTTCGGAATTTTGTCTTTGATGAAGCGTTTGATTGCTTTTCTGATGCCTTCCGGGTCCAGTCCCGCCTTCCGGAGCATGTATTCCTGGCACCCTACAGGTGTTGGGAAGCCTTCCCCAAGGCTTAGTATGAGGAGGGGGGCCGGGCATCCGCCGGTGACAAGAGCCTTAGCCGCGGCTTTGCCGAGGAATTCGGTCGTGTTCTCCTCGACGGTCACTATCCCGTGAGTAACCTTTGCGGCATTTCTGACCGAAGCTTCGTCGAAGGGCTTCAGGGTAGGGAAGCTCAGGACGCCGGCACTGATTCCGTCCTTTTCCAGAAGGTCGGCGGCCTTCAGCAGGTTGTGGGTTATCCACCCTGTGCCCAATAGGGTGACGTCTTTGCCCCCCCGTACACGGATGGCTTTGCCTATCTTGAATGCGGGGGCCTTGGCGTGTATCGCCTCTTCCCCGGACTTCCTCAGCTGGATGTAACATGGGCCCTCCAGCTTCGCCGCCGCCCTGACAGCCAGCTCAGTCTCCACCGGGTCGGCCGGGCAGAAGACGGTCATGTTCGGAAGAGCTCCGACTGCTGCGAGGTCTTCGGTGCCGTGGTGGGTCATCCCCTGGCTGCCGTATGTCAGGCCGGAGCCGACGCCAAGTATCTTGACGTTCGCCTTGTGGTAGCATGCGTCATTGCGTATCTGCTCGAGGCACCGCAAGACCGTGAAGTTCGCGAACGTATAGGTGTAGACGATGTTGCCCGAGAGCGCGAGGCCCGCGGC
>JAZDMS010000003.1:0-85539 GCA_043800705.1 Candidatus Altarchaeota archaeon | reverse complement strand
TAGTCGTAGTAGTAGTCGTCGTAGTAGTAGTCGTCGTAGTAGCAGTCGTAGTAGTCGTAATAGTCGTAGTAGTCGTAGTAGTCGTTGTAGTCATAGTCGTAGTAGTAGTAGTAGTAGTCGTAGTAGTCGTAGTAGCAGTCGTAGTAGTCGTAGTCGTTGTTGTAGTCGTTGTGGTCATAGTCGTAGTAGTCGTGGTGGTCGTAGTCGTAGTCGTTGTGGTCGTTGTGGTCACCATGATCTGGGCCGATGGAGAGCCCGGACAGGCATAATACGTGTAATTCCCGCCTGCGACAGGCGCTAAGAAGGTCCCGTTCCCTGTGCGGACAAACTCCCCGGTGCAGTTTTCCCCCGAACACCCCAAATCATTGCATACTTTGCAATCGTGGGGCATGCCCGCAGTTACGGTATAATTCGGGCTACCCACCCCAGGAGCAAGAGTCAGCCAAACGCAAATAGGAATCGTCGATATTGTCGTGATTGTGGATCCTACACCTGAGAAGCCTTCATCCAATTCGGAGTATATGCGTATTTTTCCGTTGGAGGAACCTTGAACCTTGTTCCCCCCAAGAATGGCCGTATAGCCTAGGTTTATTTCAACATCGTCGTACTCGTTGTTTGTCCGATTAAGGATCCACCAGCAGCCATCGTTGACCCCCAGGTTCTCGTCGGGGTGACTGATTCCTTTAAGGAAAAAATTCGAGCCTGGCTGGATGTAAAGTTTACTGTCCAGGTTACATTGCGGCCCCATGCACGGAAACAATACGTCCAGGCTGTTGGATTTGTAGATGCCGCTCCATTCGCTGATATCCACGTCGCTTGAAGTCATCGCTATCGTGTAGGCGCATTTTTTCCCCCCGATGGAAACATCCAGGTCGTTAATGACGATTTGGGTGGAGAGAGTGTTCATCATCTGGCAGGCGAATCCGCCGTATGGTGTTTCTAATCCGCCGCTGTGGACGCTCTTTGAGACGATGCATGACCCGAGTACGGGCTTGATTGTGGTGAATCCCGTCGAGGTAGGTGCGGAGGTTTGATAGTTCAGGGGGCCATACTGGTAGAGGGCAACCCCAACAGCCATAACAAGCAATATAACCCATATATAGCTCAGCAGATACTCCATCGCGCCTTGGCCGCGGGTTTGCACAAGATATATGGTGAATAGGGGTTTATGTATTTGTTTACGCAGGTTTTACCCGGGATTATGAAAACATTTGAAGGTGTCTAGTATCTTTTCTTGCTCTGGTGTTAGGGAGCTTATGTGTTGGGTTCTTTTTTCGCCTTGCAGTATGTGGACTCGGTATGTGTTTTCCAGCAATTCATGCAGCGCACCCGAGGTGTAGTCTAATCCCGTCTCATTTATTTTCGTTTCTATCCATGTTGTCACTAAATAGGCTAGGTGGCATAGCATCACGTGAGCCCGTATCTTCTTATCAGTTTGGAAGTGTACTGGTTATGAGGTCTTTCGCAAGACCCCACGGACAATGAATTTCAGAAATATTACGAGAACCATAAGATTTATGCCAAATTTGCCATGAATAGGCGCCACACAATCCTTTGAGACGAACGTAAAGTGACATTGGTTGCACTCGCAAACATCGCGAACGATATCAACGATTTTTAGCTCAATTTCTGGAGGCATCTCTTACTATTGCTGATGCTTTTTACGGAAAACCTTAACATCTGTACTATGGCAATTAGGACACTCCCCCGAGGTAATGTGACGAATTACATTCGCCTCCTTCTTAGACCTTGTCATGCCAGGATGACCCGTGGGAGCACCACTCCGTGCTCCCGGTTTGGCTTGAACTCCCGCACTGTCTGATTTGAGATGAGGATGAGCGAAAGGGGGCGTATTCGGATTCTTATACTTACGAAGCTCCCGCCCTAGATCTTCATTTTTCCCCCCCAATTTTTCATTTTCCTTCTCTAGGTCCATTGGGGAGTGCCAGATATTTTTGGCGGCTCCCATCGGGACTAGATCTAATTCCGTATTGCAGGTGGGGCATTTCTGGTTCATAAAACCATATTCAAACAGAGGTATTTAATAAGGCTGGTTCACATATAGGCCCGAGGTGGTTAAGTGGATGCGAAAAAAGAGCGAAAATATCTCAACATATTGGTCCTTATACTGGCAGTGACCATAGCCGTGATTCTGATAGCTTGGGTGTTCTCAAACGCCCTTCTTAATTGGATGTTTTTCATCTCCATTGCGGCGTTACTGTTTTTGTCGGTGAGGATAATAATCATTTCACGGCAAATACGCGTCACAGAAGGCAAAAAATAGGATATATGGGCATAGGACGCTTGGACGACTCAATAAAAATAAAAAGGGGATTGGAGGTTGTTTTCTCCATCCTCTCCTACTTCAGTTTTGCCGTCAGTGTCTTGCCCTTTTTTATGATTATCTTGTCTTCGCGGGCTAGCCAACCTAAAGCCATGTGTAGATATGCCTCGTCGGCTTTGATCAGCCTCTTCAATTCCGCTATGTCTTTTCCTCCTTTCGCCTTGATACTTCCATATAATATCTCCTCTAGTCAAGGTGGAGAACATCATTTTTCAAGACGAATAATTTTTACTTTCTTCCCAACCCATTCAATGGGCACATATACTCGACCGCTATTGCCGCTTTGGCTGACTTGCTTTTCCAGCATCTCAAACCCAGTCAACTGAATCTTTGTCTCTTTCATATTTAGCTAGAATGTAGCTACTCTCGATAAATACATCTCACGCTAGATGATAAAAACACAAGAAAAACCCAAAGACGGAGAAAATCAGCTAAACAAATACGGATTTATTAGTTGTCCAGGACCGTTTCCATCTTCTCTATCAGGGGGTCTACCTTGACTAGGGCGTGTCTGAGTACTTCGACGAGGGTTCTTGCAGTCACTATCTCTATCTTCCCTTCGTATCTCTTCTCCAGAAGGACGTCTTTTAGGTTGCTTTCGGGTATTATTACCTTTTTGAGGCCTGCCTCTATCGCGGCTTCTATCTTCTGGGTTACTCCGCCGACTGGCAGGACCTCTCCCCTCACGGTCAGGGAGCCCGTCATGGCGACGTCCTGCCTGACGCCTATCCTTTCGAGGGCGCTCATGACGGCGACGGCGACGCTGACCGAGGCGCTGTCCCCTTCGACTCCTTCATAGGTCTGGAGGAATTGGACGTGGATGTCGTGGTTCGAGATGTCTTTGCCGAGGATCTTCTTGAACAGGGCTGAGACGTTCGTCACCGCCTCCTTGGCAATCTCTCCGAGCTTCCCCGTCGCGATTATCATGCCGCTCTTCTGGCTGTGCGCAGGGGCGACCTCGGCGACGATGGGCAGGACGGTCCCGCCCTCTCCCATTACCGCGAGTCCGTTGACTCTCCCGATCCTGGAGCCCTCTGTGATGAGTATGTTGTATTCCTTCTTCCGCTCCAGGTAGTAGTCGCCGACCTGCTGTTCGAGCGTCCGCGCGCTCTTCTTTCCGAGGAGGACGTCGTCTGCGGTGACGTATTTGTGCTTCTTCTCGACGGCTATGTCGCCTGCGGCCCTGATGATTCCGCCTAGCTCCCTGAACTTGAGGGTTAGTTTGTCCTTCGTCCCAGCCCTCCTCTTGGCTTCCCTCATTATCTCCTCAACCGCTTCGGTGGTGAAGTGGGGAATCTTCCCGTCCTTGGTGACTTCCTGGGCGATGAACTGGACGAGCTTCTTGCGGTTCTCGTCGGTGTCTTCGATGGTCTCCTTCATGAATATCTCGTACCCGTAGCCGCGTATCCTGGAGCGCAGCGCCGGGTGCATGGCCTCTATCGCCTGCATGTTGCCTGATGCGACGAGTATGAAGTCGCACGGCACCGGGTCGGTCATGACCATGGCGCCGGAACTCATCTCGCTGCGTCCCGTGATTGCAAGCTGCTTCTCCTGGATGGCGGTTAGCAGGTCCAGCTGGCTGTTGCCCAACGTCCCGATCTCGTCCACGAATAGGACGCCCTTGTTGGCCTTGTGTATGAGTCCCGCCACGACCCTCAGATGGGCTGGGGTGCCGAGGCCTCCGCTCTGCAGCGGGTCATGCTTTATGTCACCAAGGAGTGCGCCCGCGTGGGCTCCCGTCCCGTCGTAGAACGGCGCTATCTTGCGGTCCGTGTTGTCGACGATGACCCTCGGGGCCATGCTCTTGGGCGCGCCCATCATGAACTTTATGTTGACTCCGAATAGGAGGAAGAAGACTATGCCGAACGCCATCATTGCTGCTATGACTATCCCGTCAGTGACTATGCCGAGGATGTAGAGCATCAGGGGAAGGAAGAAAAAAACGAAAAGCATCAGCGGCATCCTCATCCCCGAATCCTTGGTGTTGCCGGCCTCCTTCTCCCGCTCGGCCTTCACCATCTTGCGGCCTTCGCCGGCCGGCATGTAGGCTATCTTGGGGTTGTTCTCGTCGTCGGGGTTGGGGACTGCTATGATGTCGACGAGGGCCTCGCATGAGAGGAGTTCCGCCATCGCGTTCGCGAGCATGCTCTTTCCGGTCCCCGGCTCGCCGATGAGGAGGATGTGCCTCCTCTGCCGGGCCGCCTTCTTTATGATGTCGACGGCCTTCCCCTGGCCTATGACCTGGTCAATGAGCTTCGTGGGGACCTTGATGTGGTCCGTGGTCTTGAAGTCGTCCCACCTCTTCATGTCCGCCACGTCTATATTGGGCTTGTGTGCGCCCTCCTTGCCAACGGGCGCGGGCTTGTCTTCGGCCATTGTAGAAGATAACAAGGCAGAGCTTAAAAGCATGCTTGACTGCCAGAGTTCACCATCTCACGTCGACGTCATCTGTCCTTTGGTTGGGCATAGCCTGCGTCTGCCCGAGGCCCATGCGGATTCCTGCATCGTGCATTTTAAGGGCTGTCATCGCTATCATGACGCCGTTGTCCCCCATGTATTCCTCCGGCAGGGCGAAGGCCGCGCCGTGTTCTTCGGCGACGAGCCTCAGCATCTCCTGGAGCCTCTTGTTGTATCCGACGCCGCCTGCCAGGAGAACTTCCTTGGCGTTCAGGTGCGCGAGGGCCCTCTCTGTCACCTCGCAGAGCATGCTGAAGCATGTCTCCTGGAGGCTGTAGCAGATATCCTCCAGCCGGACGCCCGTTCTGTGGAGGGTCATCGCGGCTGTGAGTATCCCTGAGAAGCTCATGTCAGTCCCCTTCACGACGTATGGGAGCTCGATGTATTCCTTGCCGTCGGATGCGAGTTTCTCGATCTTCGGGCCTGCGGGGTGGGGGAGTCCCGCATCCCGCCCAAACTTGTCGAGCATGTTGCCGACTCCGATGTCCATAGTCTCCCCGAATACCCTGTAGCGTCCGTCCTTGAGCTTGATGACCTGGCTGTTGGCCCCGCTCACGTAGAGTATGAGCGGGTCCTTGAATCCTGAGAGGACCCTGCCGACCTCGATGTGGCTGATGCAGTGGTTGACCCCCATGATCGGTTTCTCATAGGATATGGAGAGAGTCCTTGCCGCAGTCGCCACCGTCCTGAGGCACGGGCCGAGGCCGGGACCCTGGCTGAACGAGATAAGATCAATGTCTTCGGTCTTCAGTCTTGCGTCATCGAGCGCCTTGTCGAGGCTTTCCCTCATGACGGCGCTCATGTGTTGGCTGGCGTCCCTCGGATGTATCCCCCCCGACCCAGGGCTGTATGCGTTGCGGACGTCGGCGAGAACCCCGAATCCGCCGTCAATTATCCCCACGCCCAGAGTATGTGCCGTGCCTTCCAAACCAAGGACTATCATCGGTTAATTAGAATGCCAGCCGGTAATTAATAAGCGTTAGGCTTTTTCCAGGTTTTCCAGGTTTTTTCTGGCTATCGTGAAATTTGGGTCGATCTCGATCGCTCGGTGGTATTCCTCAATTGCCTGTTCTTTCCGCCCCATCTGTCGGTAGAGGCTGCCCAGGTCATTGTGTGCCTGGGGGAGGTTTGGATTCAGCCCAATTGCTTTTTTTATCTCGACCAGGGCCTTGTCGACGTCACCCTGTCGGGCGTATGCGTTGCCTAGGTTGCTTCGAGCCTCCGCCATGTTCGGATTTAGCTCTATTGCCCTGTTATACTCAGAGACTGCAAGGCCCAGGTTTCCCTGAACCCCATATACGTTGCCCAGGTCGTTGTGTATTTCAGCTATGTTTGGATTCATCCGGATGGCGGTTTGCAGCTCTTCGGCGGCGTCTGAAAATCTCCCCTGTCTCGCATAGGCGTTGCCAAGGTTCCCATGCAGACGGACGAGATTGGGGTTCAATCCGATTGCTTTTTCGAATGCTGACGATGCAATATCGTATCTGCCTTCCCGCAGATATGCCTCCCCAAGATTGTTGTGGGCTTCGGCGATGAATGGGTTCAGCATGATCGCCTTTTGGGTCTCCTTGGCCGCTTGGCCGGTCTTTCCCGCCTTCAGGTATGCATGCCCAAGGTTTATGAGCGGATAGGCGCTCTCATGCGAGTCCTCAGCCGTCTTTGACCAGAGGGCGAGGTTGTCGGCCCATACGGGATTTCTCGAATAAGTGAGTGAAGAGAGGGCAAATACGGTCAATATGAAAAAACCAATGAGCAGAGAGCGGATGTGCGGTTTGTGGTTTTTTCGAAAACGGTCGATTCCGCATCGTATTCCATGGGAAAAAAGAAGGCAGAAGCCGAATGATGATATATAGAGGTATTTCTCGCACATTATGACCTGCTGTGGTATGATGCCGGAGACCGGGGACAATCCGATAAAAAACCAGGCGATGCAAAACGAGATGACCGGATTTTTTTTAAGGGCATTTATGGCGATGGCCGCCAGGAAGGCCAAAAACGCCAGGGATGCCATGATTTTCGGGTCGAATATCGTCTGGGCGAGTATGACGTTGCTGTTCATATTGGCGCCTACATGGGAGGATATGCCATCAGGTATTATGTGCTCTACCGCAAGGCCAAGCGGCACCGCCGTTAAGAGCACATAGAGTGCGAATGCCTTGGCCATCGTAAGCATCGTATGATAGAAGCTGCCTGCGAAATACGCCCCGCGCCCGGTTATCCCCAAGATGACGAATCTGATGAAGAGATAGGCCGACAGGGAGGCGAAGTAGGGGGCAAATTTTGCGATTCCATCCCTATGTTTATTCCTCCTGAAAGAGACATGATGCAGGAGCATCATGAAGGGGAGGGTTAATGTAAGCTCGTATGTGAAAAAGGCGGCGAGCGCAAAAATCGCCGAGCCCGCATGATATGCCGAGGCGTTCTTCACCCTTAAAGCCTTCAGATACAGGTAGAAGGAGGTGAAAAAGAACACCACGCCGATAATGTCCAGGCTGGTGGTTGTGAAGGATATGGATTCTGTGTGTATGGGATGCACGCCGAAAACCAGCGACGTCATGAACGCCACCGCCTTATTCCCGCCGATTTCCAGGGCGATGAGATAGACGAGTATCGTGCAGGCCAAGTGGATGAGGATGGATTGGAGATGATACCATTTAGCCGATGGACCCCAAAGCCAATAATCCAGGACGTAGAAGACACCCCTCAGCGGCCTATAGACGCCCTCATGGCCCGGTGGCACGGCGCCGGAGAGTATCTGCGGCAGGTTTTGCGGGTCCCGTATCAGCTGCCAGTCGACTATGAAGTCAGAATCGTCATATGCGAATCCGTTTTGCAGGATATTGGAGTAAGCGACGAACGTGACGATTGATATGAGCAGCAATTGGCCGGAGGTCTCCCCAAGCAGCCTCACCAGCCAAGAAGCCTTCTTCCGCGCCACGGAAAGATAATGTATTGAAGGTAAAATAGTATCTCGGGGAGTCTTTAACCTTTTCGCCACACATTAATTAAATTCACCCATATGGTTGATCGTGTCTGTCATCTCATAAGGATATTGGATTCATGAGCCGTAGAACCAATGGAGTTTAAGAGGGAATGCATAATATCTATCATGGCAGCGGGCATATTGTCAGGCACAAAGGTCCTGGTGGGAGACTCCGACCTGAAGAGCCAGCTGAAGGAGAAGGGGTTCGGCGAACTCGAGAACAAGGCCCTCATATTGTCCCTAATAGAGGCCGCGTACCTTTTGGAGACCGAGAAGATTGAGGTCGTCAAAGGCGACGAGTCTTTGAGCTTCGAGGAGCTTGTGAAGCTAGGCAGCGGGAAGGAGGAGGAATTCTACAACAAATACCTCGTCTACAAGGACCTCAGGGAGCGGGGTCTGGAAGTTAGGACAGGCCTCAAGTTCGGCACAGACTTCCGTCTCTACGACCGCGGCGAAGGGATCGGAAAAGGCCACAGCAAATACCTCGTCCACGTGGTCCCGGAGGAGTACACATGCAGCTTCCCGGAGATGGCCAGGGCCCTGCGCCTGGCGAAGAACGTCAACAAGGACATGATATACGCCATCGTCGACGAGGAATGCGACATAACGTACTATCTTGTCGACAGGATGAGGCTTTAATCAGGTTCCCAGTCTTCGGTTTTCGGTCCCCTGTCTCCGGTCTACCGTCCTCTGTCTACGGTCTGCTGTTTACAGTCTCCAGTTTTCACGTCAGGGGACGCAGGACAGCAGACCGAGAACTGTAAACCGAAAACTGAAAACCGAGAACCGAGAACCGAGAACCGAAAACCGAAAACTGAAAACCTAAAACTGAGAACTGAAAACCGAGAACCGAAAACTGAATACCGAAAACTGAATACCGAAAACTGAGAACCGAAAACTTAGAACTGAAAACCGTAGACCGAAGACAGTTTAGCTGAGGTATACCTGTTCTTTGACTTCTATCTTCGGCTTCTTCCCGGTGTATGTGTAGGTGTATTCTATCCCGCAGTGGTATGCGCCTTCGCCGACGCACGATGTGAGGTGCTTGTTGTCGGTCGTGAACGCCTGCATGCGGCTCTTCACGGAAGGGTCGATGTATATCCAGCTTTTTCCGTCGTAGTATTCCGCCCACGCGTGGCCGGTGATCTGGCTGGCGTTCAGGAGGCTGCCGGTGACGCGCCTGGCAGGCACTCCCGCGCACCTGGCCAATGAGACGAAGAGGTCCGCCTGCTCGTCGCATGCCCCGACCCGTTTTTTGAAGCAGTAGCCTGCACCGAATTCCTGGCTGTTTGACTCATACTGTATGTTTTCGCTCATCCACAGGTGGATGTTATCCGCAGTCTCCGACATGTTCTTCGTCCGGGACTTCAGCTTGTCCGCTCGGAAACAGATGTCGTCCTGCATCGGGCTGTTCTCGTTATCGAGGAGATAAATGGGACTGAAGTATCCGTTCCCTGACGCTACCGGGCTTGGGAGCCTGTACAGTTTGACTGTATGGACGATCTCGAATTCGCGGATGCCGTAGGCCGGCATGTTGAATTCGTAGACGTAGTAGAGGTTGCCTTCCGCTGTCAGTTCCCTCCCGTCAGGGATCGGGCGGACCCTGTATCCGAGGAGTTTCTGCATGAGGGGGTAGTCGATCGCGGGCGAGCTGACGTTGAGCGTCATGTGCGCGGGGTTGCCTTCGTTCTTCACTGTGACGTATTTCGTCACGTTGACGGTGAGCTCGCAGGGGACCCTGCATATCCCTCCGCAGTCGACTGACTCTTCGCCTACGTCCTTGGCGAAGTTGGAGCACTTTGCCTGCAGGACGTTGAGCTCGTCCACCATCCGGTTGTATTCCCTGACGAACTGGCGGTCCTTGGCCAATGCATCGGAGAAGACGCGGTTCGAATCGATCCGGTGTTTGTCGTCGCCCAGCTTGACGTAGAGGATCATGGAATGCACCGCCTCCTTGTGGAGGTTTATCGTTTCGTTCAATAGGGCCTCCAGCGGCCGGTTGTCCGTTGGGGGCTTTGTTTTGGGGATTATGCCCTGGAGATTGTCCAAGTCTCCGTATGTCTCCATCGCCGATCTTAAAAGCAGGTCATTGGATTGCCCGCCGTTGTAGGTCTTTATTGATTCCGTGTAGTTAGTGGCATAGTCGTACCACTGGCTTCGAAGGAGCCCGATATTGCGTATGTAGTTTATTTCGCCCCATTCGCAGGCCGGACACGGGCCTCCGCAGTCCGCGGTTTCCTCGCCCTGGTTCATTTTCCCGTCGTAGCATGTCGGCTGGCAGTCCCGGGGGCAGCTGGCATATTCCTCGCCTTCGTCGCATGCGCCGTTTCCGCAGCATCGGACTTTCTTCTGTGGCAGGCACTGCCCGGAGAAGCAGCCGTATTCTATGCAGCCGCCTTGGCCGGAGCACCCCCGACACCGGGCCTTCAAGCTGCGAGCGGACGCATTGCCCTTCGATGCACCGGTCAAGGGTGCACGGATTGCCGTCGTCACAGTCAAGGCAGCCGGTCTGCACGCAGCCCGCAAATAGGGCGATAAGGAGTATCCATAGGATACTCCTCATTTATCCACCTTTTGGGTTCTCTGCTTTGAGGCGATGTCCGAGACGTCGAGGAAATCCTTTGCATACTTCTTCACCGTCTCTGCATCGACTTCCTTCTTTGCCGCCTCATGCCCCGCCGAGGCTGCAGCATGCTCGGGGGAGGCATGCTCGCTTTGAAGCGTCGACACTATCTTCCTGAAGTTTGCGGCCTCATCATGGCCGAAGAGGTAATCTTCTATTTTGGAGAACTGTTCCTTGCCGGGTTTCGAATTCACGGAAGGCGTGGCCTTTAGGAGACCGTCCCTGTGCTCGGCGAAACAGATATCGGCCAACAGCCGGATTAGCTCCTTGGCATCCGCCGGGTTTCCCGTCGCAGCCATCAATGCGCCGACGCTTGCCTGGCCGTCCACCCTCAAGGCCTCAAGGACGTGTAGAAAGGCGCCCGACCGAGTCTTATGCATAAGATAGTATTATCGTGGAGCAGATTATTTATACATCAGCCTGGCGGGGATTCGCCAGCCTCCTGCATCTTATTTTTTGAGTTCCGCCGTGAGGGCTGCAAGCCTCCTGTGCAGGCGTATCTTGTCTTCGCGCTGCAGCCATCCGAATGCCAGGACGACGTCCCATGGCCACATGCGCTTTTTCACCGAGAGGTCCATGACCGACATGGCCCGCCCTTCCTGTTCGAGGCAGCGGTAGACTTCCCCCGCCAGGTGGCCCAAGTGGGCGTGTGTGTAGTGTGTCATGTTACTGAATCATTTTTCTGCGAATAAATAGGCTGAATCTGATGGTTTATGGACCATGGCCGAAGGTTCCCCCCCTATCATCCGGTTGCTGCTTCTGTTCACGGTCGTTGTCGTGGTGGTCACTTTCTCCATCCTCAGCTATTCCGCCAGCGGTTACACGTTCGTCAAGTACCCCGGAGTCGATGGGCTCGCTGTCGTCTGCATAGAGGGCGAGGCCGGCCCCACGAACCAGACCATTACCGTCATGAACGCCGGCAAAAATTCTACCGTGAACCCCTACGTTGAGGTTAACGGTGTCAGGTACGTTTTCAACTACAGCGTCGACGAGACCGGAGTCAGGCAGGCGACGGACGAGCTGGTGCTCGGCTGCAACAACGTCAGCTTCGGCGCCGACTCTGAAGGCAGGTTCAAGGTTCGGATCGATTATTTGAGCCACTGGAGGCCTGTCGTGAAGACGTTAGAAATAAACAACCTCATGGCAGGCCACTCCAGCAGGTACTTCATCTCCACGCAGGACGGGGAATCCGGGAGGATAGTCCGCTCCAGGCTGAACATCACGGACATAACCCGCGACACGGATCGGCAGCCGAGGTACGACCTTGAATTCAACGGCTCGGCGGTGAGATACAGGCTCGAGGAGCCGGGCAACTACAAGGCCGCCATCCAGGTATACGACGGCTATGTGTGGAGCGACGCATACGAGGTGGGATACACCGCCCACGTCATACAGACTGATGATGTCAAAAGGGCATACCGCACCTACGAGGTTGGCGACGACCCTGTGCAGGAGCATGGCGGAATCCTGCCGGTCGCAATTAAACCGAGCGACGGTGACGCCATGAGGATGGCCAAGAGGGCTGTCGACGGCGGATACGTCCTTGGGAAGCGTTGTCTTGATTTCCTGAAGGGCGAGTACGTCAGCCTCACCGAAGAAGGTTAAAAGCCCCGGAGGCCTCATATATCTTGATGGCCCCCGATGAGACGTCCGATGTCGACTTTCTGGCCAGGTATCCGTTCCTCAGGAGGACGAGGGAATTCGTAGCCTCCATCGGCATGTCCTTCGACGACATGCTCAAGCACCCGGTCTACTGTGCGGCGCTGGATCTGGGCAGGCACAGGGCAATCGACTGCATGGAGGGAAGGTACAGGCCCGAACGCTCCGACGAGTACAAAGCCAAGCTGACGATCCTCAGCTATCCTATGGCGAGGATGCTGGCGCACAGCCTCGGAAGATCCGCCGCATCAAAGTACGCCGATGGCGAGGCGGCCGCGGCTTATGAGCTTCTCAAAGGCGAAGAGGAGAAGGCGAGGAAGGCCGTCCTCGACGACCTCGGGCTGAAGACAGAGGATTCAATGATGCCGCTCATACAGTACACTACGCTCTCTGCGTCCCTGGCCAGAAACAACCCCAAATGGAAGCTGACCAACAGGGTCGTCTGGAACGGGCAGGTGGAGGTAGACCAAGAGGATGCGACGACGCTCTCGAGGGAAGCCATCAGGAACAGGGTCCTTGAGCCGGTCGACCTGAAAAAGATACCCGACGAGCTCAAGAAGGCAGCAGCCGGCATGAAGACGATGCTTGTCGGGACCAAGTCCGCGATGAGGATGGAATCCCTGGAACAGGAAGCCGTCCCCCCGTGCATGAACGGCATGGTCGCCGCCATGGAAGCGGGCGTAGCATCGCACAACGCCATGTTCATACTCGCAACGTTCCTCGCGAACCTGGGCCTAGGAAAGGAGGACATCCTGAAGGTCTACTCCAGGTCGCCGAAATACGACGAGGAAAAGACGCTCTACCAGCTCGAGTTCCTCCTCGGAGAGAAAAGCGGCACGGAATACACATGCCCCACCTGCGCGACGATAAAATCCCACGGCCTGTGCAAGGCAGACTGCGAGGTAAAACACCCGCTGCAGCACTATCGAAGACACGCAACGAAGAGGCCGAAGAATCCCGTGAAAAAAGCGCAAGAGACCAGCTCAGGTTAATGACGCTACTTGGTCCCTTGGCGTATAATAGGGGCGCGGCATGTCAAATTCACCCATGCAGATGAGTGCGTCCTTGCCGCAATCCCTGATTTCGGATATTAAAAAGGAAAAGCAATAGGATACCATGGACAAAATATTCAAGGTGGACCTGGAGCGCTCGAGGGTCTACTGGGACTACTACAAGATGGTCTACCACGCACTATCCCTGTGCATGGCGGCCGGGATGATCTCCGCAGCCGTCATATACACGAGGGGCGAAATCGGCCTCAACGTCGCCGGCGGGATCATACTCTTCCTGTTCCTGTGTGTGATATTCCTTTCCGCCATCATGAACCTCATCATCTGGCGCCATGAGAACAGGCACTTCGACGAGATCATCAGGCAGGAGGAGAAGGGGATAGGGGAAAGACCGCCGGGCGTCCCGCTGGTATAGGACCCTTCGCCATTCCGTTTCATGCCTGTCGAATGCGGAATGTTTTTCGCCTGCTCTCCCGGGGATTATCGCACATACCAGGTCACTATAATATCTATTTCCCCCACTTCTGTATTGCCAGTGCGAGCTCTTGGTGGGTATGCGCATGGTCCGCCATTGTCTTCCCCTCGAGGACCGCGTCTACTGCCTGCCTCGCCGCCATCGCCCCCTTTGTCGTTCCTTGGGGGTGGCCGTGTATTCCGCCGCCCATCTGGATGATGACGTCGTTGCCCATGAACTCCATCAGCTTCGGGACGTGGCCGGGGTGGAGGCCGCCGGAGGCTACCGGGAATATTGACTTCGTCCCGTGCCACTCCTGGGCGAGGCGGTCTTCGGTCTCCGGCACCCGGTCTTGCACTATCTCGTCCCGGATGGACATGACTTCGGGTTTTGGGCCTTCCATCTTGCCGACAGCCGTGCCTATGTGCAGCTGGTCCATTCCGATGAGGCGGTAGATCTTCGCCAGGGCGAGCATCGTGATGCCGTGGCGCTTGTTCCTCGTGATCGCTGCGTGCATCGCGCGGTGGGCGTGCAGCACCAGTTTGAGGTCTTCGTTCTCTTCCCGCACGGTCTGAAGCGCGGAGGGTCCGATGGTGAGGACGTCGACCATCGCGTATGTGCCGCCCTGTTTCTTGACGTATTTCATCCGCCTGATCATTTCATTCGTCTCCGCGGTGATGTTCGCCATATAGACCTTCCTCTCGCCCGTCTCCGTCTGAGCCTTCCTCAATGCGGCGAGCGTGAGCCTGACCCTCGCGTCGAACCTGTTGAATGACTGGTCCGTGAGGTTCTCGTCGTCCTTGACGACGTCGCAGCCGCCGACCCACGCCTCATAGGCGACGCGGGCGTGGTCCTTTGGGCCGAGGCCGACCTTCGGCTTGATGATGGTGCCGACAAGCGGCCTCTTCGGGACCTTGAGGAGCTTTCTTATGCCAGGTATGCCGAACCTGGGGCCCAGGAAGGATTTCACATATTTTTTCGGGACTGATATGTCCAAGACCCTGAGGTTGTCCAGCGCCTTCATGCCGTAGATGTTGCCCGTGACGGAGGACATAAGCTGGGGGATGCTGCCGAGCTCGAAGAGGGCCAGCGGATACGCGACCTTCACCATATTTGTCTTCTCATTGATTCCGAATATCGTGGGCTTGAGCTTGCACCAGATGCTGTCGTTCATGGTGCATATCTCGGTCCATGTGCCGATGCTCGATTCCGCTGTGAGGTCGATGGCGGCCTTCTCCAACGTGACTCCCGAAGCAGGCTCGACGTAGAACATGCAAACGACATCATCCTTTCCCGGTGAATACCCCAAATCGACGTAGCCTGATGGCATGGGTAATATTTCTTTGTGCCGCCTAAAAAGCTCAGCCTCCGGCAGCATACGGCCCGATTTAAGGCGGAGCGTCCTAGGGGATATATGGGATGACATCTGGCGGGAAAGGCACCTACGTGATTATCTGGCCGGATTGGATGAAAAAGGGCCCGCAGCCCGCGACCAATCCGAAGGTCGGCGATACCGGTTTCACGGCAGACCAGTTGCCAGAGCCCCTGAACCTGTCCGAGACCGCCACCGTCATAAGGTATGATGGCCCCGAGTCCCTGAAGATGCTGATAGGGGATACGTTAAGGGTCGCGAAGGTCGATGGCGGCAGGGCGCTGATACTTGATAGCGACCTCAGGATTCTCCCAAGCGTTGTTGCGGACATGGACGTCTCGTTCAGCTTCCATGAGCGCCAGTACGTTGAAAGGCTTGGGCGTGCATTCGGCGATTCGCGGGATGTGCGAAGCGACATCAGGGAGGGGCTCGGCGTGGACTTTGTGCCGGAGGATGCGATGCTTGCCGCCATTCGGAAGGCACTTGGCGGGAAGAACCAGAACCTTCTTTTCGAGTCTGTGACCGCCCTGAACCCGTTCGAATCCGCGCTCGTCCTTGCCGAGATGGACTTCAGGGGGGATGAGCTGACAAGGAGGCTCGCATTGGCCGGGCCATTCATCGGGAAGCTCAGGTGTGCCCTGCGCAACAACCTCGACCCGGACCACCAGTACGTGAGAGTCAGGGACAGGTTCGTCATGAGGCAGCATGAGCTTACCGACCGCTTCAAGACGATAGAGGAGCACGTGGACGATTCCGCGGTGAGCGCGGCTGAGGACGTCATGGAGCACTACGCGGTCGTGTCTAGGTTCGTCGAACCTTCAAAGGACCAGTACCTGGACAGGATCATAGGATGCCTCAAGCATCCGAAGCCGATGGTTAAGTCCTTCATGGCCGGCGCGCTCGTCTTCCTGAAGCCCGCCCGCGCATACGAGCACCTTCTGCCCATCCTGGGGGACGATAGGAAGGCGGTCTACAAGCCGGCCATCATGGCCCTTGGGGAGCTTCGGGACGAGCGGGCGGTCGAGCACATAGAACGGTTCATACGCCACAAGGACCCCGAAGTCAGGGAGATAGTGGTGGCATCCCTTACCGCCATCGGCGGCGAGAAGGCGTACAAGATAATGGATGACAGGCTAAGGCGCGAACGGGACATGGTCATAAGGGACGACATAGACCGCGGCCTGAGGGCCCTCGAGGCCAGGGGCTTCGGATTTCTAGACAACTACTGAGAATAGGTTAATCCTGTGCATCATTTTGGCTCCTTGACTCCATTCGACATACCAGCGACCGTCATCCGTCCATGCTTTCTTAAAGGTACCATTCCCAGTGCTAACCATGGCGGGAGAGGTCCGGTGGAGGTATTCGAAGGTCGTCGGCGGAATACCCCAATTGCTGGATGTCCAGATGGAGGCTGGCGTCCTTATCCCGAAGGCCGCGACCGCCCTGATGCGGCAGCCCATGAAGGTGACCGACCCCGCCCAGATTGGGAGGGATTCGATAAGGGACCTTCCGGACGGCAGCATCGTGGCGCAGAAGGTGGGCGCCGCAGGCGACCAAATATTCCATTTCACGACCGTCGAGCAGAAGCCGAGGACGCCCCAGAACGTCGTGAGGCCTTCGAGCCCTTCAGGATTATTGGATGAGGGCGAGGAGTATCTTAGGGGCCAGGCAGTGCAGCGGTACAAGGCCGAGTTCCGCCTGGAGGCTGAAGCGGAATCGTTCGTCCTGGACGCCCTGGGTAAGGACAACAGGGGGAAGATGATGGAGGCCCTCAGTAAGGTGCCGGATGGAGAGGACGATAATCTGAGGCTCCTGCACTCCGTCGCACAGTCCATGATAAACCTGAGGCTCGCGGACGACAGCACAGGAAGGAAATTCCTCCAGGACATCCTGCAGGTGACAGGCAGAGTTGGGAGGCGCCATTGACTATGCCCTGCCCTTCGTCGACGGCACGCCTTTCCCCTTTACCTTCACAGCCTCTTTCAGGGCCTTCGCCAGGGCCTTGAACGCGGCCTCGACCTTGTGGTGGTCGTTTTTTCCTTCGACCTTGAGGTTGAGGTTGAATCTGCCGTTCAATGCGAAGCTTTCGAGGAAGTGTTCTATGTTCTCCTTGCTCACGTCGCCCACGCGGCGTTCGTCGAACTCGGAGAAGGGTAGGTCAATCTTCGCATAGGGGCGGCCGGACAGGTCGACTGCCACCTCCGCCTTGCTGTCGTCCATTGGGACGATGGCGTAGCCCATCCTGCTGATCCCTTCCTTGTCTCCAAGAGCCTTCAGGAGGCCTTCACCCAGGCAGATGCCGAGGTCTTCGACGAGATGGTGGTCGTCGACGTCGGTGTCGCCCTGCGCGTGGACGTCGATGTCGAATCCGCCATGCTTGGAGAAGTTCTCGAGCATGTGGTTCAGGAACTTCAGAGGCGTCTTCACGTGGGATTTTCCGACGCCATCGAGCTTCAGCGCAAGGGTTATGCTCGTCTCCTTCGTCTTCCTCGAGACCTTCGCGGACCTCATGTTAATCTCATCAGAATGGGAGGATAAAAGAATAATGCCCGAGCAAGGCCCGGCCTATTTGAACAGTCCCTTGATCCTCTCGAACTCCCTGGAGGTCTTCTTCTTTACGCACCTAATGGTCCAATAGAGTATCAGGGCCTTCCACAGCCTCCTGAGGACGTACGTGATAAGGACTCCGGCAATGATGAAAGGCAGAAGGAGGACGACGCTGATGCCGAAGACCAGGTATACGACGATGGTGATGAGGAAGCCGCCCAAGAAATCCCCCTTAGACGGCATCAGCGCCCCCTTGATGACCGCTAGAAGGCCCCTCAAGGCCCCGACGAAGATGTAACCCGCACCCATGTGATATTATTCGGCGCCGTTAAATAAAGGGGCTTGCCTTCTTAAGCAACCTGTAGAGCTCGCGGTTTCCGGCCCCCGCCACCATCACGGGAACATAAGGGTCGACTGGCAATTTTTCTGGGATGCGGCCGCTGCCGTATTCGACGATCGCGCCGGCCTCAGTGCAAAGGAGGATCCCCGCCGCGACGTCGTAGGTCTTCAAGGCGGCCTTGTAGCCCATCCCGGCCCGTGTGTCCAGAAACATGTCGGTGTAGCCTGCTGCGAGGTATGCGAGCTCCAAGGCGCTCGCTCCGTAGCATTTGACCATGATGCTTCTCTCCTGCCGTTTCGTGAGGCGGCCGAGCCTGCGGCCGTAGTCTGCGAAGGAGGGGATTGTGGATGCGAAATGGGATCCGAGCGAGATTATGGCGTCGTCGGGTGTGGTCTTCTTCGAGGAGCTTATCCTTTTGCCGTTGAGGAAGACCCCTTCCCCCCGGACTGCCGTGAACTCCTCCTTCGCGTCGAAGCGTTCCACGACGGCGCATACGGAGTCTGACAGCTCATTCGCGCCGATGCCGTATGATGCGATGCTGCAGCAGTGCAGCGGCAGGTGGCGCCTGAGATTCCTTGAGCCGTCCAAGGGGTCGATGAGGAATATGTACCGCGGGTCTTTGCCGAAGTCCTTCACCCCCGTGTCTTCTGTCATGACCCTGCAGGGGATCCTCGCGTCGGTGAAGAAGTCGGCGACGGCCGCCTCCATCGGCTCGTCGACCTCGTAGGTGGCGTCGCCTGTCGCTCCGAAGCGGACGTCTTCCACGTAATCCCCGCCGAACATTCCGGCGGTCCTCTTGAGCTTCCTTGCCAGCTTGAGCGCGATCGCCAACGTCTCATCCGCCATGGAAGAGATTGTGCAGTGGAGAATAATATTATGCGGGAAGGACGCGCATGTGGTGGAAGCCGCTTTTGATTCCGCTTTTGTTCTCCTGCCCCAATACGGCCTCGAGCAGTACCTTGTCGAATCCTGACCTGGCCAGTTCCGGAATCGCGGAACGTATTTCGCGCTCCGATAGGAAATTTAGCTGGTGCCGAAGCCTGTTGCCGCCGCCCATAAGCGACAGGGCCCAGTCGACCTTAGCGAGGAATCCCCCAGGGTCGGACTCCATCGCGCTTCCCAAAAAGCCCGGCATGACGGAATTCACAAGGTCATAGGTCACCTGCCTCGCGGTCTTGGCGATGACGATGTTCTCGTAGCCGACGAAGGCTTTTGCCGCCTTGCGCATGATCCTGCCGCCTTGCTCGTTTTCCGGCTCAGACGGCAAAAGGTTGAGGCAGCCGTCTTGTTCGATTATTTGATCTTTTCTTCCTTTGCCCCCATAACCCGGGTGGGTTTGGAGGACCTCGTCGAAGTAGTGCTGCGTCTCGCCAAGCTGCCGGCCTACGAACACATGCTGCGGCTCGCATACGTCCACTTTGAGGCCCATCCCTTCCGCTACCTTCCCAACGAGGTCGAACGGGACGCTGTAGCAGAAGTCGCCCCTGGTGAGGATGAGCGGGACAGCATCCGCATCCTTCATCTTAGCGGAACCGGTGTCGAAGAAATCGTAGCCCTGGCCGTCTTCGCTCATCAGCCGTTTTGCAGCCTCAAGATGCCTGAAGAAACCGTGGGTCACCGCAACATTCCAGGGATCGGAAAGCCCATCCAATGCCATGAGGACCACCCTGCGGGCTGTAGCATCCATTTCGGCAAGCGGTATTGAAAGATCCAGGACGGGCTTAGCGACCGCAACAGCGCCTATAGAATTGAAGAAGGCGTCGGCTCTTCCAAGATGCCCCGTATCCGCCAGTGCGTATGATTTCGGCACCGATGCGTCCCCTGCCATCAGGCCGATAAGCTCGCCTGGGTCTCCACTGCGGTAAACATCACTTTCCGCCCTGAACCCGGATGACTTGATGTAGGGCTGCATCCACAGTTCGGCCTTTTTTCCCCCGTCCCCCACAAGGATCGTGGAGGGCATGGCGTCAGCAAGCTCGTTTGACATCTGCTTGTGGACCGCCCCTTGCGCGAAGTATCTTTCCGTGTCTTTATCCCCCGGCCGCAGGGAGGTTATCTTACCCGGCTTCAGGTCGATTGCGTTGCCTTCGGCGAAGACCAGGCAGTCCTTGAACTCCATCAGGAACATGTTTTCTCGAAGGCCGTCGAATATGGCCTGATGCGAGTCGAAGAGCACATAGGCTGTGCGCCTTAGAAAATCCGTCCCGTTTTTTCGGTCGTTTTCCCCAATCCTGTGCAGGAAGGCCGCTGCAAGCATGCCGTTGCCGACGCCGTACTCGTGGACTATAATCTCCTCCGGTATGCGGCTTCCAAGGCCGCGCAGGTGGGTGTGGAAGCCGTCCGCCATCGCGAAAGACGTCCTGGGATCGTCGGAGACCAATGTCGAAAAATGCTTGTGGATGCCGGGGCCGAGGGTTCCGTACAGGAGGCGGTTGTTGTGCTGCACCCATTCGTCGGCGGGCCTTATCTGCCCGAGGGCGGCACCTTCGAGGGTGAAATTTTCCGAAAGGGGCGCTATCTTTGCAAGCTTGTGATGCTGTCCGTCGTCCATTGAGGAGTATTAGCCGCTTATCCGGTAAAATAGCGGCCAGGGGTATTTGTTCCCGTATGTTCAATTCGGACCCATGCTAAAGAAGGCCGCGGTTCTATGGACCGGGGGGAAGGAGTCAGCCTTGGCGTTGCATCTGGCGGAAAAATCCGGAATCGATGCCGTATCCCTAGTCACCTTCGCGCCGCCTGAGCCTGAATTCCTGGCCCATCCGCTGTCGCTAATGAGGCACCAAGCCGATTCCCTGGGGCTACCCCACAGGATACTCACTGTCGATGCGCCATATAGGGACGGCTATGCGAGGGGGCTTGGACTCCTTAAGGCGCATGGCATCGAGGCCGTCATCACAGGCGACATCGCCGAGGCCGAAGGACACCCCGACTTGGTCAGGGAATGCTGCGAGGACGTCGGGCTGAAAACGGTCAGGCCGCTATGGGGGATGGAGGGGGAGGAGATGATGGGAAGACTCCTAACCGGCGGGTTCAAGGCGATATTCTCCCTCGTGAAGAGGCCGTGGCTGACTGAGGAATGGGTCGGAAAGGAACTGGGCCTGGAGTCGTTGGAATTGCTGCGCAATATCCCGGGCCTCGACCTTTGCGGAGAGAGGGGGGAGTATCATACCATGGTGCTGGATGCGCCGATGTTTGAGCGCAGGATAAGGATAAGGTTCCACTCGACTGTCGTAAAGGGGGACATGGCATATATGGACGTGAACGACGCCAACATCGTCTAGGCCCAACCTCATTGCCGCTTGCCGTGATAGGTGTAGGTCAGCCTCTTTCTGAAGCGCAGAAGGACCTTCAGGAGGACGGGGCCGAGGAGGCTCATGAAGAAGAGGTTCCCCATTGCGCGGCTCAGGGCGGGCAGTAGCCCGGCGCCGAACACCGCCAACAGCGATTCCATCTCGTGGGTGGGTATGAAGGCGAGCCAGAAGAATACGTCGGTGAAGGCGCCGTACAGGAACGCTGTGACGATCGAATATGCGGTGAGGGCCCTAATCCTGAAGCGGTCGTTCCTGGGAAGGTATGCCGCGAAGCCGGCAAGGAGCCCCATCCCCAGCATCTGATACGCCGTCCACGGCCCCTGACCGATGAAGAAGTTCGACACGAACATCGTCAACGCCCCGACCGCGAAACCGGTAGTGAAGCCGAACACGTGGCCTGCCAGGATGACGATGAAGAAGACGGGGCTGAACTCTATCCCGTGCAGGAGCTGGCGGGAAGTCGCCGCCAGTGCCACGATGACACCGGTCAGAGCTACCGTCCTCGGGTCGCGGCTGCGCTCGTCGAACTCGGATAGGACGAGGAGGGTCGCGAGCGCTGCGATAGCGGACGTGTAGATGAGCCAGCTCGCCTTGAACCCGGATACGAGCGCTACGGTGACCAGGATGAGAGAGAGCCATGCGAAGAGCTTTGCCTTGTTCATACTCGCACCACCATCTTCAGCTCTTCCGAGGCAAGCTCGTCGACCAGGTCCCTCTCCTGCGTGACCATGACTACGGCGCGGCCTTCCCCGAGCATGCCGTGGACGAACGAGACGAGCGCCCTCCTGGCTTCGGAGTCTATCCCCCTCGTCGGCTCGTCCAACAGTACCACTTTGGGGTCTGCCACGAGGACGGCTGCTATCGCGAGCCGCTGCCGCTGCCCGACACTCAGGTCCCTCGGATAGTCGTGCCTATGTTCGAGGAGGCCGAACCTCCCGAGGACCGCTTCGACGTCCCCTGACGCACCGGTGTGCTGGAGCGTGAACCTCAGCTCGTCCTCTGCGGTGTCGGCAAAGAGCATGTCCGCCGGGTTCTGCGGGAGGTATGCGACCTTCCCCGCCAGGTCCTCGACCGACGCCTTGCGCGTGTCCTGCCCGAGGACGACTGCCGACCCCGACATCGGCTTCATCAGTGCCGCAAGATGGCGGACGAACGTGCTCTTCCCCGCCCCGTTAGGGCCTGTCACTGCGAGGCATTCCCCTTCGCGAACCGTGACGCTCACGCCCTCGAACACCGGACTGCCGCCGTATCCGCCGGCGAGCCCCGTCGTCTGAACGAGGACCTTTCCGCTCTTATGCATGGTCTTTTTTACCGCCGGCAGCTCGGACTCGACTACTATGTCCTTGCCTGATTCGAGGTCGAAGACCCTGTCGACGTATCCGAGGATGCCCCGTACGTTGTGCTCCACCGCTATTATCGTCAGCCCCCCCTCGTTGAGCGCCCGCAGGAGCTCGAACAGCCTTGCGCGGGATTCCTCATCCAGCTGTGACGTGGGCTCGTCGAGGGCGAGCACCTTCGGCTTCATCGCGAGCACGGATGCGAGAACTATCTTCTGCTTTTCTCCGCCCGATAGCTGATCCGTCCTCCTATCAAGGAGATGGCTTATCCCGAGCGCTGAGGAGACCCACCCGATGCGGCCGCCGATGGTCACAGGCTCGGTCATCATGTTCTCCAACCCGAACGCTATCTCGCCTTCGACCTTCGACATCACTATCTGGTCCTCCGGGTCCTGGAAGAGGAGGCCGACATGGGCTGACATCTCCGCCACCGTCTTCTTCGAGACGTCATGGCCTCCGACGAATACGCTGCCTGACAGCTCTCCTCCGTGGTATTTCGGGCATAGGCCGTTCAAGAGGCGGCAGACGGTGGATTTTCCGCACCCGGACCTGCCTGTGACGAGGACGAATTCCCCCTCTTCGACGGAGAGGTCCAGCCCCTCTATCGCATATTCATCCCTTTCCGGGTACCTGTAGGAGACGCCCTTAAGTTCTATTGCTTTCATCCTTTGTGAACAACGGTATCGCTAATGCTACGAGGGGCGCGATGGCCAGTCGCGAAAGCTGAGGCAGCGCCGCGGAATCATAGGGCCAGAAGTCCATGACACCGGACAGCTTCGCCCAGACGGTGACGGCCACTGACAGGATGAGGGCAGCCTGTATGATCCTTTCCGTCTTGGTCCATCCGGTCCGTGTATACTTCGTCCTCTGCCCAGTGTATCCCCTCGATGCCATGGACTCCGCAAGGTTGAATCCGCGCTCGAGCGCGGTGACGACCGTCGGAGCGATCACTCCCGCCTGATTGGCGAGCCTCTCATGCGCCGGCCCCGATCCCATCTTCACTCCCCGTGACATCTGGGCGTCCCTGATGGAGGAATGGTCCCTCAGTATCGTAGGGACGAACCTCAGGCCGATGGATGTGACAAGGCCCACCGCGGGAAGCGCGGCAGGCATCAGCCGCAGTATCGCATCAGGGCTCGTGGAGCCGTTGAAGACCTGGAAAGAGACCAGCATGTTCAGGAGGAACAGTGCCATGATGGCTGCGAACGCGAGGGCCTCCGCTGTTATGTGGCCTGAGAAGACGAGCAACGGGATGTCGAAGCCTGCGACCGGTATGTTCCGCGGTACTGTGAACAGGACGATCTTCCCCAGGTGGACGAAGAAGACGTTGATGAAGAGGGGGATGGCGGACATGAGGAGCCCGGCCTTCAGATATGACTTCAGGGGAAGCTTCCTTGCAAGGGCGCATGCGCAGACCGTCAGAAAGAGCAAAAGCTGATAGAAGGGGTTGTATGTAAGCCCGCAGTAGAGCATTGCAAGGGCCACCCATGCGACCCAGTTCGATGTGTTCATGCCGGCAGCCAACTCCCCCGGATTACGGACATGCTTTTATATAGGTCATGCATAATAATAAGCGTTGGATAAATTATCCAACCTTAGGTGTGCATTATGAAAAAGGCGATATGGGCGGTTTTAACGGCGTTTTTGATGATAACAACGGTTGATGCTGTGAAGGTGGCCGTGGTGGCGGACAACGGCGCGGGGGGGATTTCAAAGAACTGCTACGACGCAGACGACGGGGCGGGAATGGACCTGCTTTGCGACAAGTCATCGTACGAATGCTCGGACTTCGGATTCGGGAAGTTCGTCACAGCCATCAACGGCTTCGAATGCACGTATAGCACGGAGAACCCCCACTGGTGGGCCCTGTTCAAGAACGGCGCGACGAGCATGGTCGGCATCTCCGAGATAAAGGCAAAGGGGGGACTATTGATAGGCTGGAGATGCGGATTCGGCGAAAAACCCGAAGGCGACCTCAAATTCTGCGACGTATGCGAGTGCGCCGGAGGCTCGAGCGTAGACACGAGGGTCTTCATCCCGAAGATAATGAGATACGCCCAGGACCCAGAAGCCGTAGCTCCCGGGGACACCGTCAGGTTCAGGTTCGAAGACAACAAGACCGACGCCCCCGTCAGGGACGCGACGCTGGAGGTATACACCGGACTGGTGGGCGTCACGATGCCGATGGTGTCGACAAAATCAAACTATACGGGGGAGGCAGAGCTTCCCTTTGAGAAGGCGGGCATATACACGGTCCTCGTATCCGGAACCGACTATCCGCAGGCGTACATAACCATCGACGTCTCCACGACCACGACGACATCCACATCGACGACGTCATCGTCGACCACGACGACCTATCTGCCGCCTCCGCACTTCCTGGACAAGACGACCACGACTTCGTCCACCATCGGAACGACTACGTCGTCGACTTTGCCGGAGCCCGCAGTCATCGGCGACGCCGTCGCAGCGGAGGAGCCGCAGGGTCAGGGCCTCTTCCAATGGCTCATGGGCCTCATCGGATTCTGAGATGGTTTTTATTTCCCCGCGCCATCATCTATAACATGAAGATCCTGATGGTGGGCGGTGGTGCAAGGGAGCACGCAATAGCCGCCGCACTGGCAAGAAGCCCGAATAAACCTGAACTTTTCGCGTACATGCCTGCCGCGAACCCCGGCATCAAACGGCTCGCAAAAGAATATGCGGTCGGAGACATATGCAAGCCGGATCAGGTCGCCGCATACGCGCAAAAATGCGGCGCGAACCTGGCAGTCATAGGGCCCGAGGCCCCGCTTGCCGCGGGAGTCGTCGACGTCCTTGAGAAGAAGGGCATCCAATGCGTGGGCCCCAGGAGAATTCCTGCGCAGCTTGAGAGCGACAAGGCGTTCAGCCGCGCCCTCATGAGGAGGCACAGGCTGGAGGGGACACCGTTCTTCGAGCTCTTCGAGTCCGCTGAAGACGCCTGCGGATTCATCGACGAATACGACGGCGACCTCGTCGTCAAACCCGCGGGGCTGACAGGCGGCAAGGGCGTCCAGATAATGGGCGAACACTTCGACTCCGAAGGCGCGAAAAAATACATCAAAGAGATCTTCGCCACGAAGATGGGGGTCATACCGAAGATCGTACTCGAGGAAAGACTCATAGGGGAGGAATTCACCATCCAGGCGTTCGTCGACGGGCAGCGGGTCCAGGGAACGCCGATGGTCCAGGACCACAAGAGGGCGTACGACGGAGACATCGGCCCCAACACCGGCGGCATGGGCAGCTACAACGACAGAGGATACATACTCCCCTTCCTCACCCAAAAGGACTATGACGACGCCATCAGGATAATGGAGGCCACCGTAAAGGCCGTGAAAAAGGAGACGGGCGAAAAATACAAGGGCTTCCTCTACGGCCAATTCATGGCCACGCGGGAGGGAGTCAAGGTCATAGAATACAACGCACGCCTCGGCGACCCCGAAGCCATGAACATCCTGTCCATACTCGAATCCGACATGCTGCAGATATGCGAAAACATCGCGGCAGGCAGGCTGGGCGACCAGATTAAATTCAAGGACAAAGCCACGGTCTGCAAATACTTCGTCCCAGAAGGATACCCCGACAGCCCCCTCAACAATGTGGAAGTCGAAGTCGACGAGAAAGCGATAGAGGAAAAAGGAGGCCGCATATACTACGCCTCAGTCAGGGAGGAAAACGGAAAGATCCTGACGTCGAAGTCAAGGGCCATCGCAGTCGTCGGCATAGCGGACACCATCACGGAAGCGGAACAGGCGGCCGCCTCATGCATGCCGTATGTGAAGGGGAAGCTCTTCTTCCGCAAGGACATAGGGACAGAGGCCCTCATAGAGAAGAGAATAAGGCTTATGAAGCAGCTTCGTGGCTGATCGTCAGAGAAGCCTTTTGTAATATTCTATGAGCCGCCTGCCGTCCGCGGATTTTAAATTTTCAATAACCTCTTGCCCGTCCAATGAATCCAATTCGAATGGCATCAAATCCCTCTCAGACAGATTACCTACAAGCCCCCTCAGTGCCTCCGAGCCAGGCTTGTCCAATAAACCCGAGTGCCCGAATGACGGATGGAGGTTCACGGCCACTATATCCCCCTCCCTGACCCGGCTTCCGCTGCTGATTCTGGCATCTGATTTTATTGGATCAAGATAATCCAGGGGGTCCCAGAAAAGAAACCGTTTGTATCCCTTGAAGGCTGGATGTTGTCCACTACCGGAAAACCTTGAGAGCAGACTACTGTTCAGACCCGCCCTCCTCCCCGGATCAAACAAGGCCTCCTTTCCATGGAGTATATTGAGGCCGTTGACGAGCTCCCTATACCCATACATTGCGGATGCAACCCTTCCCTTAGAGTTGTCGGCTAAGATAACTATCGGGCTCCTCTTTAGCACATATTCAACCATCTCCTTTCCGCCCTCCAAGGGGACTGGTGCGGATTGGATCTTGGCTATGTCATACGCCTTAGACCTTATCCTTGCCGCCACATCCACCCAAAACCCAAGAGCCTCCAAATCCTTTTGAAGCAACTGTGCCTGAGGCCTTCCGTTTCCTCCGTTGCCGACGAACAAAACGTCCTCTTTCGGGTTCGCAGCCCTCAGATCGCTGCAAAATTTAATCAAGCATGCCAGGGAAAACGCGGTATAATGTATCAATGACGAGTGGTATTTATTGGCATTTGAAGCGGCATCACCGTGACCCCATACATCAGGCAATGCAACCGACGGTAATACATGAGGTTGAGGCTTAATCTGAGCGTCAGTTCGATGACCCATGTAATAAAAAAGGGGACATGACGAAATAAGACCAGATATGTGTCGCATCGGTGGGGCAGTTTTTTGCAACGCAGCATGGCTTGGGGACAGCTGGGGGGATGAGCCACATGGAGGAATTACGGGGCTGACCTGTTCGTTCCACGATGTGCCGCCGCCATTTTCGCTATCCTGGGATCGGACGCCATCGCACCAAGGATATTGGCTATGCCCCCCACGAGCTCAACCTCGCCCCTAACACCGTTCGTCGTATCTCTAAGGAGTTTCTCATATACGCCCCAGATATCCTCCAATGCCTTGATGAACTGGCCGCTTTCGCGCCTGATGTACCGTATCCTGTCCCTATGTTTCCTCGCTTCAGACCAGGCGGAGGCGTGTTCCCCATCCTTCGGCGGCGTCTCCGACAGGTCAAGAAGCCTTTGGGCGGCATGCCTGAATGCTGACACGTCCTTTCTCAAACCAGCCACAATCATCCTCCTTACAAGCACCCTCGGATCCAGGATCAGCTCTTTCGGATCCGTAACCTCCCGGGTCGATTGCGGGCTGAGGCCGCCCTCGGGGCTGAATACGTCGTCTGATAGCACATCCATGCAGATATCGGATGAAAGAAAGACCCTGACGTTACCGTCCGGGTCGTCTTTCTTCGATGGGCTGTATGAATTTATGAACTCTGGCAGCAATTCCCTGAAGCGTGTGCGGACATACTCCGGGGCGCCTTCAAGCTGCCTCTGGTATTCGGCCTGCTTCTCACCAACCTTGGCTGCCATCCGATAAAGCTCGCGCCTTTCATTGGAAAGGGTTTTCGGGGAGATGAAGCCCCTGTGGATTTTGCCTTCATACTCGAAATGAGCCTCGAGCGGCGAAAAGGAGACTCTGGTGCCTGCCACCATGTGACGGTCAAGCTCTTGGTTCTGCATGGATTCCGGAAGCAGCACCGTCATCTTCCGTATGGAGGCTGATATGAAAACCCGCCTGGCATCTCCGGTCAGCCTATTGCATTCGTCGACCAGCCCGTACATGTAATCCCTGAAATGGTGCAATAGCCCGATGTTGCGGACATTATGCGAGTCCTGCCCCAGGCGGTAGAGCAACGCCGCAAGCCTGACGAACCCGTCGCCAGTCCTATCGTCGTCGGCGACGTGTTTTTCCAGCATTTCCATGAACAGGGTGCCCGATTCGCCCTTGGCCTTATCCAGCCGTATCAGGTGGTATTTCTGCCTTTCCGATTCCGTAAGCATGCCCTTGAACTTTTCCGTCGACTCGACTATCTTCTCCTCAGCGCCGCCCCATTTGACCTCGTAAAGGCCATCCCCCGCCTTATAGTCGACCCTGGCCCCGAAATATCCCGCAATATTGTCCACGCACAGGCAAAACTGTGGTATTATTGTCTCGTCAGGGTTGGCATATGCCAGAAACACCCCGACCAGCTGCTCGAAGGCCTCGCCTTTGACGAACGTCGTCACTCCCCTCTGACCATCAGACCCCTCCGGATCCGCTGACCTACCCGACCCACCCCCCTTGCGGGAATGCCTGAAGGCCGGCGGGAGCACGTGCGAAAAATACGGCCTGAAACAGGGAATCTCAGCCGTCGAATATTCCAGCCAGCCCAGCCGTTCAATCTCGCCCCTGACAGCGTCAAGAGCCACAGGAAGTCCCCGCGGCCAAAGGCCCACCTGCCTTAGTTTCAGCGCGAATCCCTCGTGGGCGTATCTGTCGTTCTGCATGCCAAGTAGGCTGTCGATATCCGGGTAAGTCTCCTGAACATGTTGCTTCAGGTTGGACACAGCCTGCTGCTTGCCCACAACCTCCGGCCGGAGGTATTTGCTCTGGATGCCAGGGACGGTGGAAAGATAGTTGAGTTCTGGCAATTGTGCGGAGAATATGCCGTGGCTTATGCATTCCCTGGCGACAAGGTCGGGGCTGTAGTCCGGCTTTTGGCCGCCATCTATCCTCCCGAACGCCGATGCTATGCCGCGAAGCGAGACCCCGTGCTTTTCCGATTGGCTCAGGCCGTCCAACGACTCGACTCCGATGATGCTTTTAATGTAGAATCCGAGGTTCGCAAGTGCCCTTTCCCGGCCTACCTCGATGGCCTCGCCGCCGCGCAGGACTTCCGGGTTAAGGTATTTCGTCTGCCGGTTGGTTGGGGAGAAATCCGACGGCATGCGCCAGTCCAGGAGTCCGTGCTCGACGCAAAGCCTCGCAGCATCCAGCGGGCTTGGCTTGCCCCCATTCACCTGCTGGCCTGCCAGGGAGTAGACGGCCCTACCGATGCCCTTTATGTGGTTCTCTGCGGTGCCTGCATCATCAGCAATGCCCTTTCCCACCCCGTTGCGCATGTTTAAGTCATCCAACGTCCGGACTCCGACGTCATCAATGTATGATTTAAGATTCTCCTTCAGTCTTCTTCTGCCGTTAGCCGCTGTCTGACCGGCTGACATCATCTTCAAACTCAGGTGCCTCGACATCCCACCGCCTCTACCGCTCCTTAGCGCCTTGGGCGCCCGCCAGTCTACAAGCCCGTGCTCCAAGAGCTTGCATGCGATGGAATCGGTGCTGTATTCCGCCCCTATTGCGGAAGCGAGGCCCATATTGTTTGTCACCGAGTCCAGCAGGGACCTGCCAGGCTGGACTGATGAGCCATAGAGTCCCCGGACATACTCCTCAAAGACCTGTCTCTTCCTTGGAATCAACCCTTCAAGGTTACCGTATGCGTTGTACACCATGGCCTTAAAGCGCCCTATTCTCGATGCATGCTTCGACCCGATGAAAGCCTCAAGGTCGTCTCTACTGTTGATATATTCAGACAGGACTCCCAGCGTCGGCCTCGGCGGATCCCCGCCAGCCAGCCTCATGTCAAGGTCTGCGATAGAATGCGCCCACACTGGCTGCCTCAGAGGGAGTGTGCCGACTTGACCCACCAGGTCCGAGTTTATCCCTACGCCCCTCGCGAGGACGGATTCAATCGGTGGATTTGACATATGTAGACCCCTCTTCCGGATTGTTGGTTAAAACTTGGGTATACTCGCTTTTATTAGCTGACTGCCCTCATTTTAACATGGAACAAGTCGTTTCAGCCAAGCGAGGAGGCTCACAGTATCCTCCGATTCCGGAAATCAGGTTTGAAGGAGGCGGACACAACCTTAAAGAAATCCATGTCTGTTTAGGCGCACACTACCCTGAAACCCTCGAGCAGGCCGGCCGGGAGGTGAGGGCTGCCATGCCAAAGAGCGTGATAGGCCTCGTCGGCAGAGTCGAAGGCAACATCCACAGGAGGGGATTCTTCGACAGGGTCGCGCTTCAGAGCACAACCGAAAACCAGATAACAGAGGCCGTCTCCGAAACCCATGATTTTCTTAACGGAAAAATAGATACGCTTCAGCCGGTCCCCAAAGCCGATTTAAACGACCTTGGAGGCTATTGGAACAGGGTGCTTGAGGAGGCGCAAGTCACAGAGGACGGCTCCGACCGCCTTTTGGCCATGGCCTCCGCAGTCTTGGATACCTGGCGGGACATAAAGGTATTCACCGCCATACCCAAGGCACAGAGGATTTTCGAACAAAAACTCCGGGAAAACCAGCAAGGCCTGCCTCTGCCAAAAAGCCCTGAGACGAAGTGAGGATATCCCCTAGAAGATAGACCGCAGGATCATCCGCTACTAGCCGTCAAGCCGCCTTTAACTATTTAGGAGCTGAACCTTGAAGGTGGACGGCCGGGGGGACGAATCCCCCGCGGCCATATTTGACTCACCGCAGGGGGTGGTTCGGTGCGCACAGCACCGGATGATAAGGGATAAGAGACCGCCTTAAAACAGAGATGCCAAGAGCATGGGAAAACTGAACTGCCCCCAGGCGGCGATGGACATGGCCTATCACGTTTCAATTGAAGAACAGGTACTTTATCCTCAGAAAAAGGATAACGACGACAAATGCCACGATTAAATACGGAAAGGCAATGTTTACATTGGTATCATTGAACAGCGTTGCCGCACCAACGATGACCGCCAACACACACATTGCGACTAGGTCGAATTTCAACTTCCTTGCCGCGAATGTGCTGACCATGCCCTCCTTTTATGGGGGATTAAATAAATAAAAAGCACATGAAAGGAAAACATACTACCGTTATTTTTTTAGGCTTCTTGTTCGGTTTCCTGTCTTCGATTGTCGCAGTCGGCATTCTGGGATACCCGTATGATCTGAATCTATTGTTTTCGGGGGGTATATTCACCTGGCATATCCTCACCAAACTGCCTTACGAGGCAGATATGATAATCTTCGGGGGCTTTACTGTGGTTTTTTTCATGGCAGCATTCAACGGCTTCATCTGGGCCCTTATGGCATCGCTACCTGCCAGGGGGAAAGGCGGCTGGCGCACCTTCTTAGCCTTGGCGATTCTGTGCACGCTCCTCGGGTATTTTTTCGTCATCGAGCCTGAAAGCCATTTGTGCAGGGGAAGCGCGAGGTACCAGGGGTTTGTCCGTATCAAACCCCAGCTGCAGCACCTTATTTTGTCGCAGAACGGCACTTTTTCATGCATCTTCACGAACGGAGCGGGCGCCAGGATAAGGATAATCGCGGATGAGCTGTCCATATCTGGGGAAAGCCCTTGCACGGATTACATCGTTGAGCGGGAGAATGCCCCGCAAGGTGCGGAATTCTGGATAAACGCAACCGGCTGCCAAAGATTGGAACCGGACCATGCATACACGCTCCAGATAGCGATACCCTATGAGATGAATGTTTCCGGCAGCGTAACCCGGAAGGCAGAAAACGGGGAGATGACCGGTTGTGTCGCATATTGATTGCCTCGATGGGCCCTGGACCGCCCAATGCGGTTAAAAAAAAAGGCCGGCCAGTCTACAGCCGGCCGTCACGTCTCCTTCTTCTTCGGCTGCCTCAGGATTACCTTCCCGTTGACCGGTACGGCGTCGACGAGGACGGTTATGCTGTCCTGGTTCTTGAATGCGACGCCTATCTGGGTCCATCTGTCCTTGCCGGATTCCTTGTCGTTGACTACAGTCGACGCGACATAGTCCGGCATTTTTCCCTTTGCCATGTGTTTCACCTCCGTGTTAGAGCGATACTGCGCATATGCCGCATGGCAGTTTGCCGGCGGCTTGCGCCTCTTCCGCGCTTGGGTAGCATATGAGGTTCTTCTTTGAGAGGGCTTCCGCGAAGCGGCAGCCGCAGGCGTGGTATTTGCCGCTCGACTTGCTCGACACGTATTCCGTCCCCGGCGGGCAGCCGAGGGATGCGCATGAAGCGTCGGCAGAGGGGAGGGAAGATACGTTCACATAGACTATCTTCGCCACTGACTCGCACTTCGGGCAGGCCGGAGCCTTGCAGGTGCAGTTTGGGCATGGCGGCGTATGGCCGACGCACCCGTCAGGGGAGTCGGCGACCCAGCCGTCTGAGCAGACGAATTTCTCTGTAATTGTCTGGCTCAGGCAGCCAGATGCCAGGATGATTAATGCGACCAACCATTTCATCATGGATGAACCCGAAAGAAGGGAATAAAAAAGGGGGGATTAGAAGCTAGTATTACACCCAATACCATCCATTATTTGCTGTTTAGCCGTTTGAGGGTTTCTTCAGCGGTTTTCGTGTCTTTTAGCCATGCCGCGATGTCCTGCATTGTCGGGGGGTTCTGTTGGTCATTCAGCTTGGAGGTGGCATAATCCTGCACCGCGGTGAGGACGCACACCCTGGCGCCGAACATCTGTGTATCAGTCGGATACTGGCGCTCTGCGACGCCTAGCCATTCCCTCGCCACCGCCTCGTCCATAGAACCCATTATGCCTGAGGTGTCCATGTCGAACCCAGCACTCGATAGGGCTCGAGTCAGCCCCGCCCGCATCATCGGACCAACGACGTTACGCATGTCCTTCGCCTCAGGCCTCTCTCCGAGTGCCTGTTGTATGTGCCTCGCATGCCTGCCCAACAAGGCCTCCAATCTTGCCTGGAATATGTCATATGGGCCTTCGAATTCAAGCCTAGTTGAGTCCCTACCCCGCCCCATCATCTTCATCTCGTCGGTGAGGTTCTTCTCGAGGGTGTTGAACTGATCCGGCATCAGAGGCATCCATTTCCCCCCCTCATCGCGTTCAGCGAAGTATTCAGTCCCCTTTGAGGAAGACCTGAAGCCGAGGCGGTAGCACGTCTTGAAAAGGGTGAATGCGACGATTTCTGAGCCGCCTGCCTGGGCGGGGGAGATTGAGTCTACAGGCGACTCCCCACGTCGGTATCCTCCGCCATTCTGAGGAGGCTGGATTATGTTCGACACGATTAGATTCGGGAATCGGCGGCATAAATATCCCTTTAATCCGCTATGCCCTAAGGTAGTCCATGGACGTCATCACCTTCGGCTGCGCCGTAGCCCAGGCCGAATCCGAGATGATAAAGGGCCTTCTTGTGGAATCCGGCCTCGACTTGGCGGACGTCACCGTGGTCAATACGTGCACCGTGAAATCCCCGACGGAGACGAAGATCCTGAGACTCCTCCGAAAACTGGAAACCGAAAACCGGAAAGTCGTCGTCGCAGGATGCATACCTGCCGCAAGGCCGCAGGTTGCGGAAGAGTTCTCGGCGTTCAGCTTCATCGGAGTCAACGTGAAGGACGTCGTCGAAGCCGTGAAGGCGGCGGGATCGGGCGGCAGATACGTGAACATCGCTGAATCAGGCGACAAATCATGCCTTCCGCGAAACAGGCTGAATCCCATCGTCGGGATATTGCCTATCGCCGAAGGATGCCTCGGCGGCTGCAGCTTCTGCCAGACGAAGAACGCCAGGGGGAGGCTGAGGTCGTATCCGCAAAGGAAGCTGAAGAAGGAGGCCGAGGACATGGTCCGCGACGGCGTCAAAGAGATATGGGTCACCGCACAGGACACCGGAGCCTACGGCGCCGACACCGGGACAAGCCTGCCTGAGCTCTTGGATTCCCTGACCGACGTCGATGGCGAGTTCAGGATCCGCGTCGGCATGATGAACCCCGACCTCGCACTGAGTATGTTAGATGAGATAGTCGAGGCATACGGACACCGTAAAATCTACAAGTTCCTGCACCTGCCGGTCCAAAGCGGCGACGACAGAGTCCTCAGGGACATGAACCGCAGATACACCGTCGACGAGTTCAAGGAGGTGGTGGAGGCGTTCAGGAAGCATAACACCACGCTTTCTACCGACGTTATCGTCGGCTACCCGACCGAGGGGGAAGAGGCGTTCCAGAACACCATAGACCTGCTGGAAGAGATAAAACCGGACGTGCTGAACTCGACGAGATACTGGCCGCGCCCCGATACGTCGGCGGCAAACCTGAAGCAGCTGCCGGGGGCGGAGGTCAAGCGGCGAAGCAGGATCGTCGGCGAGGCCTTCAAGAAGGCGGGCTTGGAGAGGAACAAGAGATGGGTCGGATGGGAGGGGGAAGTCATTCTTTCGGAGAAGAACACCGACGGCACCTTCACGGGGAGGAACGAGTGGTACAAGCCGATAATAGTTAAAGGCGGAAAGATTGGAGAATGCAGTGAGGTCGAAGTGAAGAAGGCGACATATTACGATCTGAGGACCTAACACCCCTACTTTTTCTTATTCGCCTTGGCTTTGCCCTTTTTCGCGATCTCCAGATTCGACCGTATTATCGGCCTATCGGGGTCTATCTTCAAGGCCTTCTCGAAGTTCTTGACCCCTTCGGCATAGTCTCCTTCGTTGCAGAGGATGAGGCCGATGTTGCTGTATGCCTCGACGTGCTTCGGGTTGAGCTTGAGGACTTCGTTGAACTTCGCCTTGGCGTCGTCCTTTTTTCCGCGATCGAGCAGTATGACGCCGATGTTGTGCAGGGCTTCGACGTGTTTTTTGTCCAATTCGACGGTCTTCCCGTATTCCGACAGGGCCTTTTCCATCTCCCCCTTGTAGAGGTGTGCGTTTCCGAGGAGGAAGTGCGCCTGGAAGTTTTTCGGATTAAGTTCGATGATGCGCTTGAACTCCGTAATAGCATCATCGGTGCGCTTTTGCCGAAGGTGCGCCAGCCCCTTCGTCAGGTGGGTCACCTCGTCCCCAGAGATCACTACGGGTTTGGATTCCATCCTAATTATTTAATGAAAGGTGATTAATAGCCTCTCAATATCCGCTGAACTGTTCGACGACCAGCCTTTCGCCCGTTATCCCCAGCTCCGAGAGGACCTTCGTCATGGCCTCCACCATCTTCGGCGGCCCGCACACGTAGAAGACGCGGCCGGCGTAATCCGGGACCTCTTCGGCGATGCATGCCACATCGATGAACCCGCTCCTGCCGGCCCATCCCGCTGGCGGATTAGTCGGAACGTATACGGTCTTCAGTCTTCGGCCATTTTGGAAGTCTTCAGTCCCCGGCCCCCTGTCCCCGGTCTGCGGTCTGCGGTCTGCGGTCTCCGGCCCCCGGTCTTCCGTCTTCGGTCTCCCGTCCTCGGTCTTCCGTCTTCGGTCTTCCGTCTTCATCAAGACTGAGGACTGAGGACTGAAAACCGTAGACTGAGGACTGTAGACTGAGGACTGTAGACTTTCGAATTCGTCCCTGAACACCGCCTCATCCATCGACCTGACCCCCCAGACGAGGATCACGTCACAGTCGGCCCCTGTGTCGGACAGGTATCTGATGATGCTCCGGAAGGGGGTGATGCCGACGCCGCCCGCCAGGAACGCCATCTTCTTCTGGCCGAGGTACGTGAACTTGCCCAAAGGCTGCGACAGCCTGACCTTGTCGCCCGGCCTGAGGGCCGAGAGCCTTTTCTTGTAGTCCGAGCCGGACATCTTCGTCGTGAACTCCAGGAATCCCCCCTCGGTCGGGGAATTGCTGATCGTGAACGGCTTCATGAGCCCCTCCCCGAGGCGCCACATCGCGAACTGCCCCGCCTTGAACGAGTAGCCTTCCGGGATGCCGAACCTGAAGCTCATCCACCCTGAGCCGCGGTCTACCGCAGCTAGGAGGGGGATTTCGTAGTCCATAGTTTATGATATACTATGCCCCCTGATAAAAGCCTCAAGGGCCGTTTGTCGCTCGCTGGCAGTAGACTGCGCCCTCTTCCCATCCGGAAGATGCCGACCCTGAGGCCGGATGGTAGGCTATTTATTAGGATATGCCGAGATAGAGAATGGAAGGCGATGAAAAGGGAGATAGACTATTTCGCAGTGCGGAAACTGGAGGATAAGCATAAAGGCCTAGTCGTCGAGCGTGAAGGTATCCTTTGGGGGGATATGCCCTCCGATAGATTGCCCAAATTGATGAGTCGGATCGCGACTACAAGAACGGATATATACCGTGAGCTGGGAATCGACTATGACCATGAAAAAAAGCGCCTCGCATTCAAGTTGCCTGGCGGCCAAAAGGCGTCCGCCACATTGAACACATCCTCTATGGCACTGCAGGACATAATAGAAGCCATCGAAGTGGATGACGGGAAAAAGAGGACGGCTGCTAAAAGACGTGACTGGAAGCGGGTTGTGGCACTGCTTCGAAGGCCCCTGGGTTCGGCGCCCGCTGAGGAACAGACCTACGAACATGAAACAGGAGCGTTGATGTTGCCAACACCGAAAAATGGGGTAAGATACAGGGTAACATTCAAAAAAGACGTTCATACGACCCCCAAGACGGAGATAAAAATATCCACCGGCGGGATTTTCCCCAAGTGGAGAGGCCCGACAGACGAGGAGGAAAGAGCTGCCGTAGAAACCATGAAGCAGATGGCGGCTAATATTAAGATCCCATACGGAGGCCCAATAGAATCTCTTGTCTATTGGGCTGAGGGACATGATGGAAAGGAGGCGGAATACCCCGACACCAGCAATTTCAGGGGGGGTGTTTTCGTTAAAATTGATGGGGAGTCTGAAACCGGTTACATGTACTTGAAGAATGGAGCGGTAGATGTGAAGCCGGGATTCTACGTGAAATCTAAGGGGGTTTGTAATCCTGCGGACCTGGGGGAGATGGAGCACACCAGGTGGCGGATGGCTGAGGCTCAGAAGACCGGGGGCGGAGCGGCGGTTTCGGACCTTGCAGCCCTGATCAGGTCCGCCGATGAGGCGATACTGGTGGAGCGCGAGAAGCCGATGGTTTTCGACGTCTATAAGGGATTGTTCAGGATTTTTCACGAAGGACAAGTGCTCGGCTTTTACATGTCTGATGAGTGGCCGAGGTTCTTCAAGCACCCCCTTCATAGGGAATGGACTGATACCACCAAGACGGAAAAGCAGGCGGTAATAGACGGAATGCTCAAACAGCAGAGAGCATATCCATCAGGGCGAATCGAGTATTTAATACTTCAAAAAATGCTCCGCGATGCATATGACATCAAGAGGCAGCAGCACAATAGATAGTGGTATTACTGTAAAGTGAAGTCCACGCAGTACCTGGCCATGCAGGGGCTGTAGCTTCCGCATTCCACTGCGTCTTCGACCCTGATCCTCCCACCTAGGGTGGCAACGGTCTCGGCGAGGTGGCCTGTGGCTTCGAGGCTGTTGTGGGCGAATGTGTAGTAGTGGATCATCCCCCCGGCCTTGAGGGCGGGCAGCGTGACCTTGAGGAATGTGTCTGCCTGCTTCGGCAAGGGCATTATGATCCTGTCGAACTTTCCAAGCGTCGGGAGGACGGCCTTCGCATCGCCTTCTATTACGTCGACTTTGACCTTGTTCCTAAGGACGTTCCACCGCATGTATTCGACCGCTTTGGGGTTGAGTTCTACGGCCGTGAGCTCGCATTTGCGCATCTTCGCAGCCAGCACCGCATATGGGCCGACGCCTGCGAACATGACGAGGACCCGCTCCCCGTCCCTTATCTGTTCTACGACCCTGAGGCGCTCGTGTCCGAGCCTCGGGCTGAAGTATGCCTCGGCTACGTCCAGCTTGTAGACGCAGCCGTGTTCCTTGTGGATGGTCTCGGTCCTGTTATCTCCCGCTAAGACCTTGATTCCGGGAACCCTGTATTCGCCTGAGACCTGTTCGGTCTTCAACGCGACGACCTTGATGTTATGGAACGTCTCCAGCATCGCCCCCCCTATCTGTCCGCTCTTGGGGAGGAGTTCCTCATCGAACTCGAGTATCGCTATGTCTCCGACGACGTTGTACGAGCTCTGCAGGCTCTCCATCTCCCCGCAGGTGAGGATGCCCTTAAGCGCATCCTTCATCGACCTCGGCCTCCGCTGCCTTCGCTTGCCCTCCCGTTCCACCAATGCGGCGCCCCTGATCTTCGGATCGGATGTCACGGGGAAAAATACGTGTTCGCCCTCCCGCTCGACCGACGCCGAACCGTCAAGGACGCCTGCCGCCAGTATCTTCCTGCGGAATTCCTGGGCCCTCTCCTTCTTCACCTTGAGGAACTTCATCCCATCAGCCTCCAGGACAAAGAAGAGCCTATCACCGCCCCGACGGCGTCGATCAATACGTCCACGGGCGTGCCGTGGCGGCCTGGGACGAAGAGCTGATGGAACTCGTCGGAGGCCGCGTAGGCGGCGCAGAAAATGACGCAGGACAGAAGCGGCCTCTTCGACTGGCCGGCGAGCGGGAACGCAAGGAATCCGAGGACCGCGTACTCCATCAGGTGCCCGACCTTGGCAACCGGACTGAACTGGGGCTGCATGTCCTCTTTTTGGATGGACGACCCCATGAATATCACAGCCATCCAGGCGACGACGAGTAAGACGTTCAGGCTCCGCCTGCCTTTCAGGAAATTGGCCGAATTCATTGTCTTTTTATGAGGTCAACTATTATCCTCGATGAGTGCAGGCCCGCGTCCCAGTAGTGCCTGATCTTCACGACCTTCGTCTTCAGGCCGCGCTCATGAAGCTTCGCCTCCACCTCCTTGGGGTCGAAGTCCTGGTCGGGCCCGATCGTGAGGATTCCGGGGTTGAGCCTGACGATCGTGTCGTAGATGTCGCCGTCTTCGCCGACTATCGCGTCGTCTACCGGTTTGAGCGCCTTCACCATGTGCAGGCGCTGGCGCTCCGAGATGACGGGCCTCCGTTTCCTCTTCGTCGCCGTCTCGTCAGCTGCGACGACGACGACGAGGCGGCTGCCGAGCTTCTTGGACTCCTCCAGGTACTTCAGATGGCCCGGATGCAGGATCTCGAAGACCCCAGTTGCCACAACTAGCATTTTTAAACCGATGTTATATAAGGTTACCCAGTTATAATACAACATGATGATGAACTTCAACATAACCTTCAAGAACCTGGACGCAAGGAGGATCGGCATGGTCAGAAGCCAGGTCAACATCAACAACAACTCCACGATAGTCGCCGCCTCGAAGGAGGGGGACAAGCTCAGCATAGGGTTCGTCTTCAGCTCCACCTATGAGCCGAACATCGGGATCATAAGGATAGAGGGGGACCTGACGGTGGACGAATCCCCGGAGAACATAGAGAAGGCCCTCGGCGAGTGGGAAAAGAGCGGGAAAACCAAGCTGCCGAAGGAGATGGCGGAGTCCATCCACAATACCATACTGACGAACTGCATAGTCGAGGCGAGCTTCCTTGCCAGGGACGTGAAGCTTCCCTCGCCGATCCCGATGCCCCAGGTGAGCCTCAACGAGAAGGAGTCGGACACGAGCTACATAAGGTGAACGGGATGATAGCGGAACAAGTCAACATAAGGGGGGAGGATTTCATAGGCCTGCTCGGATTCGCCACGGACAAATACGCGTTCGTTTCCCCCGACTTCGAAGAGGAGAGCATACTCGGGGTGCCGACCCTCAAGGCGAAATCCTACAGCACGAACCTCGTCGGCATGTTCTGCACAGGCAACTCAAACGGCATCCTCGTGCCCTACTTCGTCTCCGACATGGAGTATGATACGGTCGTCAATTTCATGAAGCCGCTCGGCGTGGAGGTCCTGAAGGTCAGGGACAACTACACGGCAATGGGGAACATGATGGCCGTGAACGACAAAAAGGCCTACGTCTCCAGTGTCCTCACCAGGGACTACAAGGCCATCGAGGACGTGCTTGGGGTCGAGGTCGTCACCGGCGACATCGCAGGCCGCATCGAAGTCGGAGCATATGTGATGGCGACGAACAAGGGCTATATCGCCCACCCGGACGCCGAACACCAGCTGAAGGAGCTCGACGGCATACTGGGATGCAAGGGCATGGTGGGGACAGTCAACTGCGGAATACCGTACGTGAAATCAGGCCTCTTAGCCAACGGAAACGGCTACATCACCGGGTCGAAGACGACACCCATAGAGCTGCAGAGGATAGAGGACGGACTAGGGCTGGCATAATATATGCTTATATATACGGCATACATAGGCATATATGTGATGTAACATGGTTCAAGCGGTGATTAACATCGACGACCACGTCAATAGGATTCTGAACATAGTAAAGGCGAAATACGGCCTAAAAGACAAGTCCCAGGCGATTAATCTGGTTGTGAACGAATACGAGGAGAATTTTCTTGAGCCGGAGCTTAGGCCGGAATATATCGAGAAAATCAGGAAAATAGAAGCTAGCGGTAAATTTAAAAGCTACAAGAGTCTGGAGGAATTGAGGAAGGAGATAGAGGATGCGTGAATTCTCCCTTGAGGACGACCTAAAGAGGATACTGATCAGACTCCAGAAGAAAGACAAGAGGACATATGAGGCTATCATGGCCAAAATCGATGAGATCCTATCCTGTAATGACATCAACCACTACAAGAACCTTAAGAAGCCCCTCCAACACCTAAAAAGAGTACATGTCAACGGCCCGTTTGTGCTGACATTCAGATACGTCGTACCAGAGGATAAAATCATCTTCTACGACTTCGACCACCACGATAAAATCTACAGGAGATAGGGGACACCCAAAGGCTGATGTGAGCTCAGGATCCCCGCCTTCTTATCTCTATGAGGACGTCGGTCTGGCAGTTGTTCCTGCTCCATCCCTCCGTCACCTTCTTGCAGAGCGTCAGGTCCCTCGTCGACTTCGCCACCTCCGTGACGCATTCGTCGTTCTTGATTTCAGCCCAGTCGGACCCGACCCTTATGAGGCCGCATATGCCTATGTCTTTGGCGTTCTTGGCGACCTGGATTATGCAGCGGGCCTGTACCCAGCCCTTGTCCTGCTGGCAGTTTCCGCAGTACGGCTCTGTGAGGGGGACGTAGATTTCCGGGATTTGCATGCAGAGGCCGATGCCCAGGTCCCCCGGTTTTTGGGCCTGCACGCACTCCCACTTTTCCCCGCCCGAATATATCTTCCCGCATATTCCGGGGTCTTTTGTCCTCACCCATTCCCTCAGATAGCACTTGTCCCTCAGCCGCGCATCCTGGATATCGCCGCACGATTCCGCAGCAGTCCCATCTTTGGCGGGGACGGCCTCGTTCACCTTGTATAGGCAGTCGTCTTTGGCCGCTTGATCGGACATAAGACCGCAGAGGCTGATATTCTGCGTCTTTTTCGCTATCTCCAGGGTGCAATATTGGCGGTTCTGCGGCGCCTGAAGCTCCTGGCATCGCCTGAAATCCCCTTCTGCGACGAATGACTGAGAGAGGCAGCCGTCTTTCCTGAGCGCATCCTTTATCTGAGCGCATAAGGTGGCGTTTTTCGTTATTTGCGCGACCCCGAGTATGCAGGCCTGACTCATCCATTCTGGGTAGTCGCCGACGCATGTGCCAACATCTTCCCTGGCGGCAGCCACTGTTCCAAGGCAAGAGGAGAGCATCGACTGGTCGCTTATCCTTCTGCATGCGGATACGTCATTGCGCGCCGTCCCCACGTTGAGGAAACACTTGTCCATCATGTTCGGGCGGTATATTCCGTAGCAGAGGGAGACGTTCCCGATTTTTTTGGCGACGTTGAGGAGACAATCCTCCTTTGAGGGGACGTCGATGGCGTTTTTGCATTCATCCCCCGTCTTTGCATGCTTCTTCACGCAAGAGCCCTGCTTTTTCAGGTCGTCGATGGAAGTGCATAAGGTGGATATGCCGGTATAATCCGCGACATCCGAATAATACTGGTCTATCGCCGGCTTGGTGTTCGGCTTCTCGTCGGAAGCGCGGCCGACCAGCGATAGGACGGCCTTCGACCGGCTTCCGTCGGATTTGTTCATGTAGGAGAGGGTGATGTTGCTTTTGAAATAATCGTCATTGAGGCTTCCGCATTTGAACCTCAGGATGCCCCACCCCCCGTAGCCTTTGACATATTGGAGGTCAGCGGGGAAACCCCCGTCATTGAGGGATTCCAGTTTTATCCCCTTGCATGAGCCTGCCGCATCAGCTTCGCCCGTCAATGAGATGTCATATCCCATGTCGTTTTTTATGGAGAGATACACGTCTCCGCCTCGCGATATCAGATTGTCATGGAAGCAGGAGACGTTCCCATATGAGACGCAATAGCCAGGGACGCCCGGAGGCGGACCATACGGCGAAAACAGGTACGATACAGCGAATCCTGTCATCACCAGGAGCGCGACAGTGCAGAGGACGAGGGCTAGGACGGTCTGAGCCTTCCGCTGGCGGACAAGCTCCGATAGGCTCCTTAGGATGGTGAATGCGCTCATGAGGTAGGCCAACGGGGCGATGGTAAAGATGATCCTGAGGAGGAATTCGCTGACGACCTCGCTCGGGTTCATGTATCTCGCTTGCCGCCATAAATAGTCCATCGGCACGGAAAGTACGGCCACGAGAAAGATGGAGAGATAGGATATCGTGGCCCAATATATCGGTGATTGCCCAGGCCTCTCGAATAGGACTTTTTTGGAGAGGACTATCAAGGCGATGAAGAAGAATACGAGAGGCACATAGGCGCTCCGTCCAAGATAGCCGGATGATGCGCTCAGGATGAAAGAAGCCAAGGATACCTTCTTCGGCGTGTCTGTTACGAAAAGGGTGTAGGCGCCCATCAGGAAGGATGCGATGGGCACGACCATGAGCGTCCGCCACCATACGCCGCCTGTCAGGATGAGCCCGACAAGCCACCCGTAGGGGTCATATAGGAGGTATGATATCAGAAGGAAGGAGAAGACGCTGAAGACGAGGCTTATGCACCCTATTTTCCCGCTGCGATAGGGGAAGGACATGATTACATATCGCCGTCTGCGGCTTATAATTCAACCGCCGTTTGAGAGGCTCCTCAGCCGCTGACCGCCGCCCAACCGTTCGATGACCTTCGCGGTGCCTGCAGGCACGAGCCTCTCCCAGTCGCCGCCTTCCATCATCCTGCGCCTCACCTCTGTGGCGGAGTATTCGTCCCTGTCGAAGAACGGGATGTGATTCACCTTGCAGCCCGCCTCCTCGAATATCCTCCGCTCGTTGGGGCTGTTGGTCCAGAAGACGTCGAATTCTATGTTTTCTTTTATCCACGCGATCCATTTTTCATCGTCTCCGAAGTCGGGAATCGGGACGAGTTCGAATTTTTTCCCGCTTTTCAGCGAGCCCTGAAACATCTCCTCCCGCTCTCCCGCGGTGAACGGATTATCCGCCGACGGTTCCCTGTTGCTGCTTCCGATGCCTATGACCAGGTGCTTCGATTCCTCCGCCACATGCTCGATCATCCTCAGATGGCCGAGGTGCAGGGGCTGGAAGCGGCCGACGACCAGTGAGCGCATATGTTAATTATGACCGGCGCGATTATATTAGGTATGGGCGTCGGCCAGGTCATCGGAGCGACGAATCTGAGGGCCTTCAGGTTCGTGATAAAGGAGGGGCAGGAGGGGAAGGTCAAGCGCGACGAGTTCGTCATCGTCGAAGAGGCGGTGTCGAAGAAGAAGATCCTGGGCGTCGTCAAGGACATCGTCATATCGAACGAACTCCTGCCTGAGGAGTTCGGCCGCGACCTCCGCCTTGCCGACATCGTCCTCAAGGAGGGGGAGTATCCGGTTCCCGTCGTCAAGGTGCTCGGCGTCGAGACGGGCGACGGCCTGGAGATACCCCGCTACGGCATCAAGCCCGGATCGACAGTGGATCTGGCGCCCGATGAGCTCCTGAAGGGCATCCTGCAGCAGGATGAGGGGAAATCCGCGTGTGTCGGGACCCTCTCGACAAGAGAGAGCGTGAAGGTGAATCTGAACATCAACGAGCTTGTGAGCCGGCACTGCGCCGTGCTTGCGATGACCGGCGCCGGAAAGAGCTACACAGTCGGCGTCCTCGTCGAGGAGCTCATGGCCAAGAGGGGCTCGGTAGTGGTCTTCGACCTCCACGGCGAGTTCCTCGGGATGGAGTTCCAGGGAGCGGACGTCTCCGTTTACACCGTCGACGGCCCAAAGAGGATCAAGGTCGATGTGTCGTCGCTTTCCACCGGCGACTTCAACAACCTCATGCCCGACCTCACGAGCACGCAGCGGGACCTCCTGGACGAAGTCCTCGGCCTCGCCGACAGGTTCTACGACAAATACGACCTCAAGACGGTCCACGACATCCTCGAGACCGTCTACGACGTGAAGGAAGGGGAGAAATCCGAGGCCGGCCGCAACTTCCCGAGCGACATACTCAAGAGCATCACCAAGAAGGTCGGCCTCTCCACAGTCGGCGCCCTGATGAGGAGGATCAAACGCCTGGAGAGGATGGGCGTCTTCTCCATGGACGGCACTCCGCTGAACGAGATAGTCAAGGCTAACCAGCTGACAGTAATCAATCTTTCTGAGGCTGACGAGAGGGTGAGCAACATAATCGTGGCAGCCATATGCCGCGGCATATTCGACGGCAGGAAGAGACACATGAGGAGGGAGGACGGCTCCGGGATCAAGACCCCGACATTCATCGTACTGGAGGAGGCCCACAACTTCGCCCCGAGGGCGGCCGAAGACGACCACTCCCCATCGAGGACCATAATCCGCAAGATCGCGAGGGAAGGCCGCAAGTTCGGGCTCGGCCTCTGCGTCGTCAGCCAGCGGCCGAACAAGCTCGACGCCGACGTCCTTTCCCAGTGCAACACCCAGATCATCATGAAGATAGTCAATCCCGCGGACCAGGAGTACATAAGGCAGTCGGTGGAGACGGTGACCGAAGACATAGTCAGAGACCTCCCAAGCCTCGGAAGGGGCGAGGCCATCATCGTAGGCTCCGCCATCAGGATGCCGGTACCCGTGAAGATAAGGCGCAGGAGCACGAAGATATCCGGAGAGGACGTCGACATAGTGGGGGAATGGAACGGCGGCCAACCGACCCCCAAGTAACCCGGCGTTTTAAAAACCCCAAGGGTAATCTATATCAGGTGATTTGAAGATGCCTATTGAACAGCTCAGGGAGAAGATAGACAGGGTGGACTCGAGAATCATATCGCTTCTTGAGGAGAGGGTGGATTTGGCGAAGAAGATCGGGGAGGCGAAGAGGAAACACGGCCTGCCGGTCGCGGACCCCAACAGGGAGCTGGAGGTCCTGATAAAGGTGTCGGAGAGGACGACGAAACTCAACAAGGGATTCGTGAAGAAGCTATTCGAGGCCATAATCGAATACTGCAAGGAGAACGAGTGAAGAGACGGCAGCCCACCGATGCTGCCGCACTTTTATCCATTCCCTTATCGCATCTGTGGGGGGCAGCTTGTGGCACAGCCGATTCCCTCGACTAATCGGGGGCCTCAGGGCACCATCCGACTTCTAAAGCAGCCGGCGCGATAAAGGTTAATATTCCGTCCCGGCGAATATCGTAGGGATGACCGAATCCGTCGCCGTACTGGGGCCTGCAGGCACGTTCAGCGAGCAGGCCGCGAAGAGGATGTATCCCTTGGCGAGGATAGAATACCTCAGCGACGTCGGGGACGTCTTCGAATACGTCGCGGACGGCAGGGGAGACGGCGTCGCCGCATTGGAGAACTCGCTCGAAGGCTCAGTCGACAAGACTATGGAGTCCCTCCTGAAATACGACCTGAAGATCGTGGCCGAGGCGACGCTTGACATAAGGCTCCACATGATGGCGAAGAAGGGCGTAAAAAGGGAGGACGTCAAGGTCATCGTATCCCACCCGCACGTCTTCGGCCAATGCAAGGAATACCTTGACAAAAACTTCCCGAAGGCGAAGAAGACCAACACCTCAAGTACCGCCGAAGCCATCATCGAGGCATCCGACAGGGCCGACGCCGCCGCGATCGGCTTCAGGGAGGCCGGCCTCAGATACGGCCTACATGTCCTGGCAGAGAACATACAGGACCAAGACAGCCAGACCAGGTTCATAGCGCTTTCGAAGAGCGCCAGGGAGGGGCCGAAGACCTCACTCATATTCTCCACCAAGGACGAGCCGGGGGCGCTGTTTTCGATCATGAAACTGTTCGCAGACGAAAGCATCAACCTCACCAAGATAGAAAGCAGGCCGTCGAGGAAGAAACTCGGAGAATACGTCTTCTACCTCGACTACGAGAACAACTCCATGAAGGCTCAGGAACGCGAACAGCTCCATGCCAGGATCAATGAGAGGACGACGTATTTCAAGGACCTGGGAAGCTACTGACTTGGTCGATTTTCAGGGGATAAATACCCCGAGCCCAAATACGGGAGCATTTGTCCATAAAGCGCAAAACTATCTCTGCGCATTATCGGATATAAAAAACCGCCGTTTAATATTTTTGGAATGTGTTTATGGGGGGCTTTTTTATAGAAAGCAGGAGAAGGGGGAATCTTCAACAGGGAGTTGAAAGCTGGGAATAAATGCTATTACAACCTTGTATGCACATACCCTCGCTTAAATCATCGTACCGACAGTTTTGAATACACTCTTTCTTTGCATTTATGCAACTTTCCTGTCGCTGATTGTATTTAACATTTTCAGTCTCCCAAGCATTATAGTTAATTTGTTTTTGTAGTTCTTGCTGTTCTTTTTCTAATTTATGTTGGTGATAAATAATGTAGGAAATGACCACAACTAGAGAAATTAATAAAACAATTACTACTACAACATGTTTGTTCCTAATAAAGTAGAATTTATTTTCGTTGTAAAGTGCGTAAGCGATGACGAATAAAAAAGAGGCTGCTCCAATAAGGATTAAGGAGATTACTAAGGTGGGATTCTTAGCCATAACATATCTGGATTTAACTGGATTGTAAACGATATAAGAAACTATCGCAGCCACAATCAGTATTAAGACAATTACTAATGCAAGATTTTTGTTCACAATAAAGAATTGAGTAAGGTCTTATTAAATTAAACTTAAGAAATTAATAGGGATTGAGATATTAGCGAGGTTGAGGTGAGGGAGCGCTTTTTCTTTTTATGCCATAACACATGTTTTAGGGGAGGTGGGGAGTCCCGAGGGAGAGGGAACCCTCATTTGAGTGAGCGACGAAATGTAACTGTTTAGTTCGTTGTAGTGAGTTGTGTTAAGATTTTGTGTGTAGCTTCCAGAGGGTTTGGTGTGGTTTGTAGTTGCGTGGCTAGTAGGGTGTTGAGTATGTCATGTGTTTTCACGGATGTCTCGCCTCGTATTGTGCTGTTTTTTCGGTGAATCACCTGATGCCGAAGTGCCTGTTCAGCGGGGTTGTTTTGAGGTGGTATGTCTGGCTCTAGTATGCAAGTGAGATATTCTGGCAGTCTCTTTCGTATCCGTTCCGCTATCGTTTTTGACCCTTTTGTCTTATACTTTTTCCGTATGACTCGTTTGAGTCTCTGCTCAAATAAGAGGAAATGATTCATCCTTTCATCTGGTGGAGGGGGCTTCTCCTGATATTCTTTGATGTCATGGTAGATCCTTTGAAGGTGACGATGTACTCGTCTATGTTCTGGGTGTGGTTTCTTCATCTCACACAAATCCCTTGCTTTTCGTATCAAGTGTACCCAACAGGCTTGTTTCTGGCATTTTAAGCGGCGATACCCAGGATAGTCATCGGTAACGATTACGCCATTATATTCTTCCCCTAGTATCTTCTTTGGTACTTCGCCGCCTCGGCTGCCTTCTGTGTGGTAGATTATTTGGTTTTGTGTTCGGAATATCCAAGTCCACCAGTTCGCGCCATTAACCCTACAACTGGTTTCATCTGTGTGACTGTATCGGCTTGTTTTAAGGTTCACCATCATACTGTCATATGCTGGCGTTAAACGCTTTCCCAAGGAGTCTAATCCTTGGGTCAACGCACCTTTGGTTATGGGTAGTTGCCATACTTCGCGCATCCACCAGCTGATTTTGTCGAAGCTGACGTTGAGTTGGTGATGCATCACATATGCCCACTCCCATGCGCCCATTCCTAGGCGGAAATACGGCAGTTGTTCTGGTTGGGCTTCTATGCTGCGTCTGCAGCATCGACACCAATACCTGTGTATCCGGTATTCGGTGGCTTTGACTGCTGTGGGTGGGGGCACATCCCATACATAGCGGCTGCGAATGCTATATGGTTCTTTTAATCCGTTTCCACAGTCCGGGCAACGGTCAAGAGTGACAGGGATTATTTCGTCCACACGCTCTGGTCTTTGCCTGCCAGCGCCAGCATGACCTTCATGTCTGCCTGGTTTCTTTCGCTTCTTAGGATGCTTTACAGAAGGCTTAAACCACCGTAAACTGACAGAATATGCCTCAATGGATGCTAGACGCTCTTTTAATATGCGGTTCTCTTTGCGGAGAACCTTCAATTTGGCGCGCAGTTTCTCGCATTCCTTGCAGCCACCACCCTCCGATGAGGGATTCACATATTAATAATAAATGATTAACCATATCAATCTAATGAGCGAACTCGTAGATAGAGAAAAACCAAAACAGGATGAAATTAAAACCTGTAAGTATTGTTCAAAACCAATCAAAAAATACAATGATTTTTTAAATGAAAATAAAGATGAAATATCAAAAGATCATACAGGACCTAGATGCCTCCCTTGCGAAATAAGATATTCTTCTCTCCCATATCCTCTTTATAGAATTGAGGGTTTTTTGTTTAAAATTTATAAAAAATATGGAAAATATCTTTGGGGAGAAGATTTCTACTATAAAAGAACATGTAAAATTTGCGGAATTATAAACAGTACCTATTATGGTCGTAGGCATTGTATGAGATGTGGTGCGCCATTGTGGAGATGGAGAAATCCAATAGATTTTGAAATAAAAGATGTTTTAGAGGATATGATAATCGATCAAAAAAATGCCATTAGATATATTGCAGATTATTGCACAAATGAGAAGGACATTAATCGCTGGAAAAAACCATTATTAAAAGAAGATTTGGATAAATGGCAGAAAATATTTGAAAAAAGAATTTCAGATTTTGATGAAAGAGATAGAAAAATCCTAGATAAATTAGATGTTGAAGTTGATGAGAAACACTTAAAAGAATTAGAACTTTCTTTGAACATATGCCACGAACATTTGTATCAATGGAGGATGTATCACTTAATACAGCACTTGAAGGAATTACGCGATTCCAACGGGTTAGAATGTAAAATTGAGGATCTCTTATCACAAGCTCGTGAGCGCATACATGAGGATTTTGTAGGATATCTGAGGAAAAAAGAACAGAAAACAAATTGCCGTGATTGCAACAAAATAATTAATCCACCTTACGTCTATTGCGACGATTGCATTAAGAAACAGGCAGAAAAATATCAAGCCCAACAAAAAATCAAAAAAGATATTTTAAATAAATAAGAAAGAGACTCTAGGATGAATGAAAATAGCGAGTAGCTATAGTCCGCTCTTTTTGATTATTGGAGGGAGCCTAACTTTCGTTTGATCCAACCTTTCTCTTCTCTTTTTGAAACATCCGTCTGAACACGCTTTCAAAGAAGCAGGCGCAAATGTAGATGAAAATAATTAAGAAGATGATCGAGGGTAGTCGAGCTGCATATACGGCAGGGTCGAATGGGTTAGCAGGCGACCACCCCTTGAACGGTGCTGTTTCTCCAAAATATTCATATACAAAGTTTACCAAAGCATGTCGAGAAGAGACTACCTTGCCTCCGCCTAGATATGCCATGGCTACTATCCAAAAAAATCCCACAATCAAAACGAAAAAGACCATCAATCTGGATCGTGTCGGAGAAAATGCATCAATAAATCGTTTGTCTAGGCTCATGACAGTTCCTTATTGACTTGCGTATTTATATCCTCATCATTCGGAGTAGTTATTATGAGCTCGGAGCTTGAAGAGCAGAGTCGCCGGCTTCATGAAAGGCACAAGGAGATAAATGCGAAGCCAGTTACCGCCTTAAGGCTTGATTCATTAAAAGATTTGATATCCTCAGTAGAATCAGACCAACGGCTCAACGCCATCTTAGGGGCGAACAAACTTGAGCACCTGGCGCTGGTATGGGATGAAACCCAGAAAAAGCCACTGATAGCTATAGCAGATGCAGATATCGACGAAAGAAACCGGATCCTATACTCAAATATCATCAAGGAAATATTAGAGAAAAACAAACTGTAGGGAGAGCATGCCACGAGAGAGAACCATTCAGCCGGGACAAGGGACTTTCACAGCAGCAGACCTAGAGCCTGAACCGATAACCCTAAGGCAACTTGGCAGAGAACTTATGTGGCTTGGAAAACGAGTCGTACGCTCCATTGGAGAACATATGACTGAGAGATTATCATATGGTATGCCTGTTGAAGAGATACATCAAAGGACAACTATGCCTGATGCTATAAAGTTACCGAAGCCGATCCCTAAGCTGACTGACGAGACAAGGCAGCAGATGGAAAGGAATATCGCCGCTATAAGTGACATGCCCAGGGACAAATATGTTGACCGTGCAACCGTCCCCCAGGACTGGATGGAGCGCATCCCGGAAGAACAGCTAATCCTAAAAACGTCTGAAGGGGTGACGAGTCTAGACTCATACCTCCGACAGCATGGAAGACCGCCAAAAGATTCAACTCTCTATAAATTTGACGAAAAAGGAAGGTTCAGCGAACTTGCAAAGGGAGATAGTCTCGACGGCAACTTGCGCCAACTTGCTGCATGGAGAGAACCCGCACTTCTTGCCTCCACCGTAAGCCCACATGGACGCAGTCAAATAAACCACTCCCTGGGATACCTCAATGAAACAAACGGAAAAAAGGCGGTAAGTCATCTCTTTGATATTGCGTCAATCGAACAAAGAGCTGGCAGGAACCCGGACCACGCCATAGAGTCTGCGTTAATTAGGCTCGGAAACCACCCCGACATGGACGTGTCAGTTCTAGGGGATATTTTAAACGGAGCGCAGCAGACTGAGCGGGTCGAAAAACTGTCGAGATATGTCAGCTTCAGGGGAGAGCAGAGGGTAGGGTCTGGAAGTACCTTCACAGAATCACCTCAAACATCTAAGGAGAAAAAGCCAGAAGACGAAACTGCGCCAAAACGACCTGACCCAGACGTCCTAGAAGCACAGGTCGCTTTAGAAGAGCCAGAACCGGGGAGGAATCCTCAACCGGAACTACATACAGTCACGAGAACAAGACCAAGAGAACAAAGAAGATAATCTGCTGGTGACTTTTCTGAAGTAGGCACTCACGAACCCAGTTTTATCTTTATGTGGACCAATAAAGTATAGGATGGAAGTTATTGATAGGTGGAATTCTAAAGAATATGGCCTGCACCTCTATGAGATTATATCTGGGTCAATAGTTGTTTCTATAATAACACATGCTTTTGCTGATTATTTTCCATTTAACTTCATCCTAGGTTTGGGCCTACCGGCGCTCTATTTCAGGCCTCGAAAAAAGGAAAAAACTGAGGAGAAATCTAAATTTTTCATCTGCGGTCGGACACTAGCTGTGGTTCAATTTTTTTGTATATGTCTATTCTTCTACATCCCGGATATGGTACAATATTGGAATTCGATTCCGGTCTATGATCCAGCACCTAGATTCGACTGGGCACTGAATGGATCGGGGAGCTATTATTTACCTGGATCGATGGCTGAGGATCAGCCGAATGTTTTTGAGTATTACGAAAAAAATGGTTCATTCAAAGCCGGATTATCTAACTTTTTTTATAATTCAACAGGCTTACTGGGTTATAATCCGGATGGAAATTTGGCACAATCGATGCACATAAATGTTGTTTATTTAGGTTATTCTCCAGATAATATGAGTTGGCGAAATATTCCGGACTCTTATCTTTCCTTTAAGAATATCAGTATCTCGAAAGAAAACCGGGAATGCCAAAATCCAAGAATTTTGTCTCCAACCGGAGATGAAATTATTCCCCCAAAAGAACTCATAATGGTGGAGGCAATGTGCCCTCCATACGTCTCAAACGAGTCTTATAGGATTATCATAAAGGCAGATATGATAGCTGAACCCAAAACCAACAGAAGTGACAAAACAACCCACCAAATGATATTCAAAGTTGAAGGGACAAAATTAGAAGACAGTATAGAAACGACCTTCAAAAGATGGGTTGTTAGTACATTGGGTTCAAAATGACTACCTTATTATCAAAAATTTTGGCCAAAGGCAAACCAATCCTCACCAATACCTTTTGGGAATAATGCCATAAAATGCATTAGAAAGCCCTCATCAAGCCATTACAGAAAACTAAACAGTTACGACGAAATACTTCCTTTCAAGGTGAATCTAAATTTGGTAGTTTTTTTCTCTTGAGGAAGTAACCCAGTCTGAGAACAATTCCCTGATTAGTGAATGGCACTACTGAGGCTAACTCCCAACCCTCATCACCTAACTGGTCTAAATATTGTGTGTCCCCATTATCTTCATAATCTGGTCTATCCTTCCTTATACCCTCCACATTCGGAAAGGTGCCTAAAAAGTGGAGGTACTCCCATTTGTTTAATCCAGAAATTTCTCCAGTAGGAATATCTGGACCAGGCATGCCCCCCATACCGCTATCAGAGGATATTGTGATGATAGAATCACATTTTGGACAAACCCAAGCGAAAGATGATGCTGCTTTTACTTTTAGAAGTACCTCATCTTCATCTGCGGGTTGGGTTTGAGTGCTTAATTTTTTTAATTCATTGATTCCCCCAATTTTTTGGACATTATTATAAAGGTCTTTTTCATTCAGATTTGCCTTACACAATGGACATTTCATGATTCCCACCGCATACCTTATTGTCTTAAGGATTTTGCATATAAACTAACCACTTTTATCTTGGGGTGAATTTCGGCTCTAGGATACGTGCCTAGGAGAAGATGTGGGAGCTCCGAGGGGGAGGAAACCTTTTTTGTCAAATTTTACTGGTGAATTCTGTTTTGTCTATTTCAGCCTGATTGAGTATGTTCAATAAGGTTCCCTTCTTGAGTGTATTGTGCAGCGGCACCGTCACATGCGTATGTGGCATATTGACACGTTTGAGTGTGACGTGACTTCCATGCTGGCGCACAACGATAAAACCGTGATGCGTCAGGAATTTAATTAACGATTCGCCAGAGACAACTGGAAGTTTCATTAGACTGAGACAACGCCCAAACAGGCCTTCGGTATTTTGGAGATGTTTACTCCCGAATCCTGCAATGCGGCAAGGTGGCATTCTATGGCTTCGCGGGCATTCGCTAGCGCCTCCTTCTTCGTTTCACCCTGACTAAAGCAGCCTGGAAGACCCACTACCACGACATTATACCCGCCTTCTTCATCCGGCTGCAAAACAACCTTGTACTTTCGCATCATATTATACACCGAAATACGACTTAAAAATCTCTCAATCCGACAGAGAATCGCTGAATGACCGGCAAAGGCTCCCTCACCGCCATGTTAACAATGGGGAGCCGGCCGGATAAAAACGTAGGCCGCATCATTCCGGATGCGGCAACTGTCAGAGCCGGTTATTTGATGGCGTATATCAGCTGCACGCTTGATGTGACTTCCACCTTCTGGGGGGATATCACGGTCGGGGCGAGCTTCGCGTCCCCTGCGACCATGGTGTTCCTGACGTTGAACTCGTACGGCGCGTAGTAGAAGTTCTGCTCCTGGATGCTGACCGCCTTGCCGACTCCCACTCCCGCGGTCTTCGCGAGGCTCTGGGCCTTGGACATGGCCGCCTGTGTGGCCTTCACCATCGCCTGGTCGCGGACGGTTTTCTCCGATTCCTTAGTCAGCTGGAACGTCACGCTGTCGACGCCGTTGGCTCCGGCGCCGACTGCGGCATCGACTATGCCCCCGACATTCTTGATGTCGCGTGTGGTCACTTTGATCGTGTTGGTGAGCCTGAATCCGCGCTCTAGGTATTTTCCGGATTCCTGGTCGTATTCCTCCAGTTTGGTGAGGGAGTACGAGTCTGTCTCTATGTCTGCGGGGCTGATGCCGATGCCCTTCAGCGAGGACATGACTACGTCAGAGACGACCCGGTTGTTTTCCTGGCTGTCTTTCGCAGTGGCGTTGTCGGTGACGACGCTTATGTAGGCTATGGCCTCGTCTGGGGCGACCGTGATCTGGGCATTGCCGGATACGGTGATTGTGTCCTTCTGCAGCCCCATCGAGTCGATCTGCACTATTTTCGGGACTGCTTCCCTGTTAGCGTTCATGCACAGTATTCCCACCGCTGCGATCATCAAGACCGCGAAAAATACGTGGTACACCTTCGTTGAGCATCCGCAAGACTTGGTTTCTTCTGTCATGGTACAGATAAGTCGCGGTTCCGAATAAAAACGTCCAGGTTTCCTTTCGGTAAACGCCGAAAACAGAGGCGTCTTCGGTTTTTACCCGGAGATTCCAGGTTTCTACATATGGAGGTCGTCAAGGACGGTTCCCTGAGGCAGCTGGAGTCCCTGAAGGCGAACATCGCCGATGTGCCGACCCTGAAGGCTGTTAGGCAAAGGGAGGGGAGGATTCGTGAAGTCGACTCCGTATTAGCTGGCCTCAATTCGAAGGATGCCTCACAGGCTCAGAAGGCAATGACATTCCTTGCGGAGGGATTGAATGAGGACGCCGGAATAGAACCCGGCAATCGGGGCCTTTTTCATCCGTCAGACTTCGAGCATGCGAGGTTCAGCGAAGAATACGGAGCCGTATACTTCAGGGAGAGCAGGATTATCGGAGATTTTGAGCCGCTTGACGAATCTGACAGGATGAGGATAGGAACCCGGACAAGGGCGTATAAAAGCCCTGATTTCACCTATGTCGCCGGAAAACTCAATGGTTTGGAGGGTGCGGGATTGGTCATAGCGCCGAACCAGGGCAGGCTCGCATATGCGGGAGTGATCATAGTCAACGACCTGCTGGATTATGAGGCAATCAGGCATGAGAGAAAGCACAGGAGGGATCTTTTCATCAACGCGCGTCTGGGATCCGACAGGGCGTTGGGGGAAGTGCTGGCCCATTTATGCTGCTTCGAGCCTGAAGGTGCGAAACGCGGGGATTGGCAGAGGCTTGCTGAGAGGATCGCAAAGAACAGCTTTGTGGTCAATTGCTTCAGGGACATCAGAGGACAGGAGCGCGAAAGGTGTAATGACAGGTTCAGCGAAGTCCTCACCAACTGTTACCGTGTCTACGACCACATGAGGAAAAATGAAGATTACCTCCTGTGCGAGCCCATGACAGGCTCATGAAGCTCGTGGAGACGAGCCTGACGATGGACCAATTCAATGGGGCCGCTTCGAAGGTGCTGGACGGTGCACGGTCTAACCTTGCGGTGGGCGAAAATCTGGAAGAGTCGAGAAGGACGATAAGGGACAGATACGAGATGGCAAAACATAAACCTGCATAGTTTACTTTTCCCGGGCTCTCTTCCGATTATATTGCGTGTGGAGGTGATATTGTATCATGCTAATGGAGTCCGAGACGCTTGAATTGAAGAAGTCGACGTCAGAGCTGAAAGAGGCTGTGATTTCGGTTGTGGCAATGCTGAACAAGCACCATAGGGGTGAGTTATTCTTCGGCGTTAGAAATGACGGAACCGCTATTGGGCAGGCAGTCGGCGAGCGGAGTATGAGAGACGTCTCACGGGCTATCTCTGAAAATATCGAACCTAAGATTTACCCCAAAATCAGCAAGACTGAACTGGGTGGAAGAGACTGCATCCATGTCGAATTCAAAGGTGTCAATATCCCCTACTATGCCCACGGGCGGTCATATATGCGTGTTGGGGATGAAGACAGACAGCTGAGCGCCAAAGAACTCGAAAACATGATATTGAAGAAGAACAGGTACAAACTGGCATGGGACACTTCAGTGTGCGAGAAGGCTAAAGTAGAGGATATAAGCCCTAAGAAGCTGAGAAGCTTCCTCAAACAAGCAGGTCTCAGATATGATTCGACCAGAAATTCCCTTACAAAGTTAGACATCATAAGAGATGGAAAGTTACTCAATTCCGCGGTGATGATGTTTGCGAAGAAGCCGCAGAAATTCTTCCCAAATGCAAGGTTACGGTGCGCAGTCTTCGCAACCAATGACTCATCACTCCCGTTGGATATGAAAGACTACGAAGGCGACCTGCTCACCCTAATCGAACAGGCACAGAAATACATAATGGATAAAATTAACGTTGGGATGAGGATAGAAGGCCTTGCCCGCATAGATGTTCCAGAGATTGATAAGGAGGCCGTCAGGGAAGCGATAATCAACGCATTCTGTCACAGAGACTACTGGAAATACGACTCTGTGAACATAGCAGTATTCAGAGATCGCCTTGAAATCAGAAGCCCCGGATTGTTATATGGGGGACTTACAATCAAATCGATAAGGAGGGATAGGGTATCAGAGAGGAGAAACGAGCTCATTGCAGAGTTGCTTCATAGGATTCACCTCATAGAAAAATGGGGCAGAGGAATAAGCCTTATCCTCTCAAAGGAACCTACGGCAGATTTTAGAGAGATAGGAACGCAGTTCATCACAGTTTTCAAGCGAAAAAGCATGGCTAAAGCAGACAGGGCCGGAGGAAAGTTAGGAGAAAAGTTAGGAGAAAAGTTAGGAGAAAATGAACTTAAGATAATCAGATTAATCGCTCAAAACGGCCGCATAACGACGGAGGAACTCTCTAAAAAATTGGATATCAGCGAAGTCGCAGTATACAAGAACATAAAAAAACTCAAAGAAAAAAAACTCTTGAAGAGGGTCGGCCCCGACAAGGGCGGACATTGGAGGGTGAGAGGATAACATGTTCGTCGAACATCCGCTCGTCCGCGGGGATAGGCTCGAGCTTCGCCGCTACCAGGAGAGCGTCATATCCCGCGCTGTGGATGAAAACACGTTGGTGGTCCTGCCCACAGGCCTTGGGAAGACCGTAATCGCGGCGATGGTCGCCGCCCACAGGCTCCATGCCTACCCCGGCTCGAAGGTGCTCCTTCTTGCCCCCACCAAGCCGCTTGCGCTGCAGCACCTGAAGACGTTCCGGGAGCTCTTGAACGTCGAGGACATGTGCGTCCTCACCGGCGCGGACGCCCCGAAGAAGAGGCACGAGATGTGGATGGGAAGCAGGGTCGTCTTCGCGACGCCCCAAACCATCGAAAACGACATAGTCCGCGGAACGACGCTCAAGGACGTCTCACTCGCCATATTCGACGAAGCACACAGGGCGGTCGGCGACTACAGCTACGTCTCCATCGCCAGGGAATACCTGAAACAAGCGAAGAACCCGATGACGCTCGGACTAACCGCAAGCCCCTCCAGCGAGGAGGACAAGGTCGGGGAAATCTGCAAGAACCTCGGCATCAGGTGCGTGGAGGCGAAGACCGACCTCGACGCCGACGTGAAGCCCTATGTCCAGGAGGTCAACATCAAATGGGCGAAGGTCGACCTGCCCCAGGACTTCAGGGAGATACAGAAGCTCCTGCAGAAGACGCTAAAGGGAGAGCTTGAGAGGCTCAAAGGCTTCGGATACATAGGGTCCTCGGACTTGTCCAAAGTCAGCAAGAGGCTGCTCCTTCAGGCGCAGGCCCAAGTCAGGGTCGACATATCCAAAGGCATCGAAGCCTTCCAGGCCGCATCCTGCGCGGCTGCCGCGATGAAGGTCAACCACGGCATAGAGCTCCTGGAGACACAGGGTATCAGGGCGCTTGACGAGTACTTCAGCCGCCTTAGGAGCCAGGGCAGCAAGGCGGTGAGGAAGCTCATGCACAGCTACGAGATCATGAAGGCGATGTCGGAGACCGCAAGGCTCAGGAAGGCCGGAATCGACCACCCGAAACTGGACGAGCTCGTCAGGATCGTCGGAGGATGCAAGGGAAAGAAGGTTCTCGTATTCACCCAGTACCGCGACAGCGTAGACATGATAATCGAGAGATTGAACGCAGCGGACATCCTCTGCCACGAGTTCATAGGGCAGGCGAGCAGGGGGGAAAAGTCCGGGATGAGCCAGAAGGAGCAGGTCCGGGCCCTGGAGAATTTTAGGGAGGGAAAGTATACTGCCCTCGTCGCGACCTCCGTCGCCGAGGAAGGCCTCGACATACCCAAGGTCGACGCCGTCGTATTCTACGAGCCGGTCCCTTCCGAGATAAGGACCATACAGCGCAGGGGCAGGACCGGCAGGAGCGCGACCGGCGAAGTCTACGTCCTTATGGCCAAAGGCACCCGGGACGAGGCATACTACTGGTCGTCGTACCACAAGGAGCGGAAGATGGGCGACATCGTACGGGGCCTCAGGGGAGGGCTGAAGAAACAAAAGACGATTGGAGAATATGACAGTCTTCAGTCCACAGCCCCCGGTTTTCAGTCCTCAGTCCTCAGTCTTGATGAAGACGGAAGACTGAAGACCGGAGACTCGCAAGACAGCGGACCGAAGACCGGAGACACCGAAGAGACTGGAGACTCCGAAGACGGAAGACCGAAGACGGAAGACCGGGGACCGGAGACCGAAGACGGAAGACCGGAGACCGGAGACTCGGAAATGGCGAGGCGGCTTAAAGTCATCGTGGACGTAAGGGAGAGAAACCGCGAGATAATGTCCGCGCTTCGGGATAAATGCGAACTGGACCTCATACAGCTGCCGGTCGGCGACTATCTCTTGTCCGAGAGGGTGTGTGTCGAGAGGAAGACCATGAAAGACTTCCTGCAGAGCATCATCGACAAGAGGCTCCTCGCCCAACTCACGGAGATGAGGCGCAACTTCGAGATACCGATACTGATAATCGAGGGATTGGACGGCCTTTACACCCAGCGAAACATACACCCCAACGCGGTCAGGGGCCTCATAGCCGCCATCGCAGTCAACTTCAACATCCCCATAATCCCGACGGAAGACGAGCAGGACACGGCTCAGATGCTCATCGCCATCGCCAGGCGCGAGCAGGAGGAAAACTGCAGGGAGGTGGCCCTAAGGGGCGAGAGGAAGCCGAGGCTGATGCACGAGCGGCAGAGGTTCGTCGTCGAATCCCTCCCCAACGTGTCCGCAGTATTGGCCGACAGGCTCCTTAGGCGGTTCGGGTCCGTCGAAGACGTCATCACCGCCAACGAGAAGGAGTTAGAGGAGGTCGAAGGCATCGGGGAGAAGAAAGCCAAGGAGATAAGGAAGGTCGTCAGGGGAGGATACGAAAGACATGCTCTTTAATGGTTCGTCCTGAATAATATCATGGCCGAGGATTGTACGATCAGATCCCGCCTGGCATCTGCCGCATACGTCGTGCTCATACTGTCCCTTGCATGGATGCTCTACCCAGAATCCTTCAACGTCGGCGGGGGAGGATTCTGGATGTGCCTCGACTACATAAGGGAAGGCACGCTCTACGGCGGCCAGCCATACTGCGCCCAAGGGCCGGTCATCTACTATCTCGGGTACGCCGTCGACAGCGCCTTTGGCCCGCTCTCGGGGGCCGCGACACTTCCCGTCATCAGCCTGCTTGCGCACATCGTCATATATACCACCCTCCTTCAGGCCCTGAGGCGCCACGGACTCCATTATCCCCTGCAGTATCCCCTGCTCTATATCCTGCTCGTATTCAGGTATTTCGGCGAGGTGTCATCCAGCCTCGCGACCGCGTTTTTCATGGTCGGATTCTGGCTCTTCTACGAGTCCGACGACAAGGCGCGGAACTACGCTTCCATCATCCCCTTCACGCTGGCCGTCTTCACCAAATACTCGGTCGTTCTACCCATTGCCATCGTCATGGCGTACTCCCTCGCCAGGCATGGCCTGACGTTCAGGGCCAAAGACTGGAGGGGGTCCGTTGTCCCTGCAATTCACAGAATCTTGTCCGTGACCCTGTTTGCGCTTTCCGTCCTCGGGACCTTCTTGGCCCTTGCAAGAATTTTTCCGAACATCGCCGCATATACCATCTACGCCCATACCAATCAGGTGAGGGGAGGGCTTCTGTCTGGATTCAAGGTGATGGCCGGAGAGAGGCTCCTGTCATCCTTCGGGGCGGCGATACTCCTGATAGTGGTTGGCTGGTCCGTAATCAGGGGTTGGTTTGACAGGGAGACGTCCATTTTCCCGCTCATGCAAGTCACCCTCCTGGCGAATGGCGTGCTGCTTCTGATGGCCTCGGGGAACCCGAAGCTCGGGGAATACTACATCCTCCCCGCCGCCCCGTTCCTCCTGGCGACGATGTTGGCGGTCCGAAAAAGGTCGCCGGCATTATTTGCCCTGCTAGTCCTTGGGGTCCTGGTCCACCCCTCCATTTTTCCCACGCCCCTGAGCGGCCCCGCCAGGTTCTGGTCCCATGACGGTTCGGAGGCCGCCAGGATGGAGGTCGGATACGGACTGAGGCTGATCCCCCCGCAAAGCGGCTATGTCCTGACGGAGGCGCTGCCGGACAGGATGGGTTACGTGAGGGGGCTCCTGCCGCAGCTGGAGCAGTCGCGGATCGTTATGATCCCTTCCGGGGAGAAGGGATACTCCCTCGGCGAAGGACCCGATTGGGCGAAGGAGCTGAGAAACCTCACCGTCATAAACCCGAACGAGTCGCAGACGCACCTCCGCCTCACGCCCCAGGAGGAGGCGATCAGGGCGGACCTGCTTGCCGGAAAATATTCCCTTGTGATTGCAGGCCCCCCCTCGTGGTTCACCCTGAATGAGATATTCAGATCAGAGGAGGAATACATGAAATCCTATTGCAGGCTTCTGGTGCCGAACTTCGAATATGGGGGCGATGGCATGCCCCATACGGTCGTGCATTTCAAGGACCGCAGCCAATGCGAGGACTTCAGAAACAGCATGATCGCGCACTATCTGGAAAACTTCCCGGCCATCTGCGAACTCGGACAGAAAGCCCAGACCGTCGTGAAGAATGCCATCTCATATGACGACGCCGAAATCCAAACCCCCTGCGACGCCGAATACGACTACAGATACGAGGCCCCGGCAAACCAGGCCCGGATGGAGGATCTGTTTCTATTCCTCCTGCTTCTGCCCCCTGGCCTACGGACTTTTAGGATTGGTGGACGGATAGGACGTATTATTTATTTATTCGTGATATTATCATGGCGAAGGATTGGACCATGCTGAAATCCCGCCTGGCACTGGCTACATACACCATACTCATCCTCGCCCTGGGTTTGGTCCTCTTCCCCAGGTCGTTCAACGCAGGAGGGGGAGGATTCTGGATGTGCCTCGACTACCTGAGGGACGGCACACTATACGGGGGGCAGCCCTTCTGCGCCCAAAGCCCGACCATATACTATGCCGGCTACCTCGTCGACAGCACCCTCGGTTCCTACTTCCCGGAGCTGACCCTGCCGGCCATAAGCCTGGTCGCCCATATTGTCATCTTCATATCCCTCGCCTCGATTCTGAAAAGGCACAAACTCTATGACCCCCTCATTTACCCCCTCCTATACGTCCTGCTAGTCTTCAGGTATTTCGGCGAGGCGGCATCAAGCCTCGCCACCGCCTTTTTCATGGTCGGCTTCGTGCTCGCATACGGGTCGAATGACAGAAATAGGGTGCTTATGTCCACGCTGCCGTTCACGCTGGCGATCCTAACGAAGTATTCTGTAGCCATGCCCGTCGCATTGGTGCTGGTATATTCCATTATAAGGGACGGCATCAGAAGGACCAGCGACGGAGGAGTCTCGATCTCGTTCGAAGGCTCCGGCTGGAGGGTCTGGCACCTCATCCTCACTGCAGCCGCCGTCGTGGCCGCGTTCGCCGCCCTCTCCAACTTCTACCCCGACCTCGCCGCATACACGATATATGCCCACATCAACCAGGTGCAGGGAGGCCTCATCTCCGGGCTAGAGACGATGGCTGACCAGTGGCTCCTGTCGTCCTTCGGCGCCGCCATACTGTTCGCAGGCGTCGCCTGGTCCGTATACAGGGGATTCTTCGACAGGGAGACGTTCGTTTTCCCGCTTCTGCAGGTGACGCTCATCGCAAATGGGCTGCTTCTTCTGATGGCTTCGGGGGATCCGAAGCTCGGGGAGTATTACCTGCTGCCGGTCGCCCCGTTCCTGATAGCCGCCATGTTGGCTATCAGAAGGAGGTCCAGGATGGCTTTTGCCATCATCGTTGTCGGCGCGCTCGTTCACCCCGCGATATTCCATACCCCGCTGGCCCAGCCTTTGAGGACATGGTCCCATGACCCGGCGATGGACGCAGTCAGGGAGGTCGAGTTCGGTTTGAAGATCATCCCCAGCCAGAGGGGATACATACTGATGGAGGGGCCGCCGGGGCACAAGGAATACATGCGGAAGCTGTGGCCACAGCTCGATGAGTCGCGGATAGACATGATCACGGAGGGGGGGCGGGGCTTCTCCCAGGGTGAGGGCCCCGATTGGGCACATCAGCTGAGGGGATTGGTGAACATTACCGCGAATTTCTCCCAGGCGTATGGTAAGCTGAGCCCGCAGGAGATGACATTGAGGTCCGACCTGGTTGCCGGAAAATACTCCCTTATCGTGGCAGGGCCGCCTTCGTGGTTCAGCATCATGAACGTCGTCAATTCGGCGCCCGAGCCCATGGAATCGTATTGCACGGCATATGTGCCCAACTTCCAGTACCGCGGCGACGGGAGGGTATACACCACCCTCTTCTTCAAGGACAGGCAACAGTGCGCCATGTTCAAGAACCTGATGATAGCATACTACCAGTACAACTTCGAAGGCATCTGCGGCCTTGGCAGGAAGGCCGCGAACAGCGTAAGGCAGGTCATAGCCTGGGGCGGCGCGGAGGTGCCATTCTCCTGCGGCGCCGAATCCGACTACGCATATTCGGCGGACACACCCAACCGGGCGCAGTGGCTGGACCTCTTGCTTTTCGCGCTGATTTTGCCGCTCTCCCACTGCATATTCGAGCTGGCGGACTGGTTCAGGCCTACGGAGCATCCTCCGGCAAAGCCCGAGAGAAGCTGATATATACAGCGTAATATTAATCATTTAGGCATATGTCAAGCGACGAAGACGACAGCAAGAAGGGGCTGGACGAGAAAAGGCGCGAATGGGGGATAATCTACGAGCGGGAGCGTGCGCGCAGAGAGAACATCGAACATCTGAAGAAGATAGTCGACGAGATGGGTGAGGGCAAGAAGACCCCAAGGAGCCTCATAAAGCTCGCGGTCTACACAAACGGCATCAAGGCCGCCGACGCCGCCGACATACTCGGGATCAGGAAAGGCGTCATTCTGGAATGGATTCCCCCGCTTGTCGGAAACGGCCTCATAAGCGTCGAAAGCCTGAATAACCCCAATCCGACCATCAAACCCACCGGCGAAGTCCTAGAGAAGTTCAGGACCTTCCAGAAGAAGCAGATGCTGACGGAGAAAAAGCCGGGGGAACAGGAGGAGGCGGAACCTGGGCCGCAGGTGGATGCGAAGGCGCTGGAGCCGCAGGCGACGGATGAGAAGGAGGAGGAAGAGGCGAAGCTCGAACCCGGTATGACATACATCGTATCCGAGGGCAGAAACGACAGATGCATGAAATTGTTCGTGAAGGAGATACGGAACGGTGTGCGGGGCCTCTTGGTGACCCGTTCCAATCCCGGCATCGTCAGGAGGAAAAACTTCCTCGCGGACTCGAAGGTCGTGTGGCTGACGAGCGTCCAGACGGACAAGGAAACCGAAGCAGTGTCGGGGCTGCAGGAGCTGAGCATACTCGTCTCGAATTTCATCGACGAGAACGAGAAGGGGATCGTGATGCTCGAAGGCATCGAATACCTCATCTCGAACAACAATTTCCCGGTCGTGCTGAGACTGGTCCAGCAGCTGAGGGACAAGGTGTCCACGTCGGATTCGAAGATGATCATCCCAGTCAACACCGACGCCCTAGAGGAAAAGCAGATGTCTCTTCTGGAAAACGAGTGCGAGACGCTGGAGTGATGCGCAGCCTGCAGGCAGCCTTATATTTTGGCTGCCGATAAGATATTTTCAGCATGGACGACAGTTGGGAGGCGATTTCGGGGGATAACAGGAGCGCAAAGGACCTGTTCAAGCTGATCGTCAAGAGGGGCGAGGTCAGGGTCACCGATGCACCCAAAATCCTCGGAGCGGAGAGGAAGGACGTCGAGGAATGGACCAAGACCCTCATTGAGAAAAGGTACGCCCAATCCGTCGGGGAAGGCGAGGCCGCGGTCCTCAAGCCGACCGACGACATACTCGGCAGAATCTGCGGATACCGGGAGAGGTTCCAGTCAGAGGAATTGAAGGACGGTTCCATCATTGCCGAAGAGCTTTCAAGGGAGAGGAAGATGAGGATCGGGCTTCAGCAGCAGGTGAAGGACCTGAACCATATAATATCCGGCCTCAACGACGACCTGGTGGCGGAGAATAAGGCAAGGCAACAGCTGGAGGAGGCTGTGGAGGCCCTGAAGAAAGGGAACCTCTCCGCGGAGAGGCTTGCCGAATTCGAAACCCAGCTCCAGCGCGAGCGCACGGAGAGGAAGAGGCTAGAGGATATCATCCGACGCAGGGATGATGAGAGCGTCCAAGTGCCCACGATCCCCCAGGCCCCGAAGGCGCAGCCACCGAAGGAGAAGGAACCACCGGCAAAACAGGAGGCCGCGGTGTCGTGGTACAAGAGCGGGGTGAAGGAGCCTGCTGCAGAAGAGGCAACGGCCAAAGAGGAGGCTCCTATTGCGGCGGTCGCCAAGAACGCCCCGCTCAATCAGGAAGAAACGCCAGCCCCGCATCAGGATACAGTCATCAGCGCCGCGCAGGCGAGTCCCGACCGCGACACTACCGAGCTTCTCTATCTGCTTTCTAAAAAGGGGAAGGCCAGCATGAAAGATATCTCGAGGGAGCTCAACGCCGACGAAAAGACCGTGGAGGGCTGGATCACCGAACTCGGAGAGTACGGCGCAGTCGAGGCGGTCAGGCACCTTTTCGGAAACGTGGACTTCATGCTGAAGAAGGGCGTCTCCGTCGACGAAGTCAGGGACAAGATAGGCGCAAGGAGGGTCAGGCAGGAGATGCAGAGGCTGCGCGGAGCACGCTGATGGCGACACTCATAATCAATTCCGGCCGCTGCAGCCACGGCAGATGCTTCTTCTGCGGCTACGGCAGGATCAGGGGCTTCGAACCGACAGGGAGGAACGTCGACGAATGCCTGGACCGATTCTTCGCCGGCCTCAAGGGCGACGAGGTGAAGGTGTTCGGCTCCGGAAGCTTCCTCGACGACAGGCAAATACCCAAGGCTTCGAGGCAGCGCTTCATCGAAGAATGCCGAAAGAGGGGCGTGAAGAGGATCACGTTGGAGTCGAGGCCGGAATTCGTGCACGCAGACGCCCTCAAGGAATTCAAAGGCCTGGATGTGACTATTGCAATGGGACTCGAGTCCGCGGACGAGAAGGTCCTGAAGAGGCTGAACAAAGGCTACGGAAGGAGGGAGTACGAGGAGGCTGCGGGGAAGATACACGATTCTGGTTTTAAGGTCAGGACCTACCTCCTTGTAAATCCCCCATTCGTCGATGAGCTGAAGAAGAGCCTCGATGCGAGCGTCGAATACGCGCTGAACCATTCGGATTCCGTCGTATTGATCAACATGCTGCCGCACGCCAACGCGCCCCTGACGAGGATGTGGCTCTCGGGCGAATGGAACTACCTGGCGAAGCGAGAGTTCATGGACGTCATCGGAAGATGGAAGGACGACCCGCGGATAGATTTCGACCAAGAGACGTTCAGGTTCGTGCCGTCGTTTCCCGACGAGCTGAAGGAGAGGCTGGAGGGAGTCGGCGAATGGCACCTGACACACCCCCACTTCGAGGTCTGGCAGGACTATCTCGTCAGATGGTATGCGCCGCCGCAGGGCAGGATACTCCTGTTCCTGCCGTGTGCGAACAGGAAGCCCTATTCCCTGTCCAGGACGCACCAGGGATTCATCGCCGCACTGAACGAGGCCGGAAGGGGCGGATTCCATGAGGTGATGCTCTCCAACGCAGGGCTCATACCCCGCGAATTCGAGGACAGATACCCCTTCGAAAGCTACGACTGGGACGAAACGCTTGAGACCCCGCAGATCAAGGAGAGGTATATTGAGGTGACTGCGGACAGGATAAGGAAATACCTCGCAACGCATTCAGGCGGTTACAGTGCCGTCGCCTGCTTCCTAAAATACGACAGCGAATCATACAAGGCGCTGAAGAAGGCCTGCAACGGGCTGGGAATAGAATTCAAGAACCTCCTTTCGAAGGAGACATACGGCAGGATCAAGGACGGCCCGAGGCCGCTTCAGACGGAAGAGGCCCTCAAAGACCTATCGGAGGGCTTGAAGTCGTTAAAATAGGATTCCCCCAAATATCTGAATGAGATGGTATCTGCGAAATTCCACGTCATCGGCGAGGACGGAGACTGGTTCCGTATCAGGCTGCAGGAGGAGATACACGTCCACGGCCTCGAAGGCAGCGTACTCAGGGCAGCGGCGAAGAACCTAGTGGTAGTCGTCGAAGGGGAAAGGAGCAAGATAAAGCGGATGTACGAAGACGTCGCAGCCATGTGCCCGAAGAAGGCAAGATGCGCCGACATAACATTCGAAAAGGCCAAACGAGCAGCAAAGGCCGCGGTTTACTCGCCAGAGCAGATGACGCACGCCCTCCTCGAGCTGGAGAGGAAGATGACTAGGATCGACCAGAACATCGCGAAGATACTGGCGAACCTGGAGGGGGGATGGAGACCGAGTACCGAAGACAGGGGACTGGAGACTGAGCCTAAGATGGAAGTCGAGGAAGAGGCAGCATCAGGGTTTGCCAGCATGTTCGGAGACTAATGATAGTGCATGAGGGGTCGCAGACCCCCTCCATATGCTTCGCCCGCTGGTCGGCGGGACGAGCAGCTCGATAAGGGATAAAGGAGAGGATCAGGATCCTGGATGCCGTGGCCGGGGATGATGGAGGCATCGGCTTCGTCAGGGATGCGGCGCGCGCCAGCCTCGAAAGGCTGAGGGAGAAAGGGTTCAAAGCCTAGTGGCCGTGGCTTTGCAGCTTCTGCTGCAGCTCCAGTATCTTCCGGTGGTACTCCTTCTGCTTATGAGTCCTTGCAAGGGTGCTTTCTGTCGAGGTCCTCAGTTCCCTCACAATCTGCTCGTATTTTTCCAGCTCCGACTGTATCGCCTGCTTCGTCTCTTCGTGCCTGGCTTGGGCCTGCACAGACCGCTTTGGCATAGGGTATATATTGTTTTTCCGGTTATATTAGTAGCATGGAAGTCATACCAGCTATCGACATAATGGGAGGCAGATGCGTCCAATTGGTGGGCGGAAAGCCGGACACCAAGAAGGATTTCGGCGACCCGGTGTCGAAGGCTCTCGAGTGGAAGAGGGGGGGCGCCAGGATGCTCCATATAGTCGACCTGGACGCCACCCTGGAGGGAGGCAACAACTTCGGCCTCGCATTGAAGGTGAAAAGGGCCGCGGGACTGCCTGTCGAATTCGGCGGGGGGATCAGGAGCCTCGATTCGGCACGGAACGCGCTGGATGCTCTGAAGCCGGAGGACAGGATAGTCGTAGGGACGCTCGCCGCGGGGGAATACCCGGAATTCAAGACCCTCAAGGCTCTGGCGGAGTACATGGACAGGATCATCGTTGCAGTAGACTCCAAAGGCGGATACGTCACGGTAAAAGGATGGACGGAAGACTCGAGACTGAAGACTGAAGACATGATGAGAGCCTGCGGAAAATATGTGTGGGGATTCCTCTACACGAATGTCGACGTCGAAGGAAGGATGGAAGGCATAGACTACGGCGCAGCCAAGGCAGTCGTCGATGCGTCTGACAAGCCGGTTATAATATCCGGGGGAATATCCTCCAAGGCCGATGTCGAATCGTGCAGGAAGGCCGGAGCCTGGGGAGTCGTCCTCGGGAAGGCGCTGTACGAGGGGAAACTCAGGCCCGATGAAGTTTTTTAAATGCGTTCTGATACAGTACCATGGTCGGCCATGTTCGTCTGGTCTCCTTGACTTCCGACTTCGGCGAAGGCCACTACGTCGGCGAGATGAGGGGAGTCATAAAGAAGGTCAACATCGATGCGGAAATAGTCGACGTGACGCATTCCATCGAAAGGTACAACGTATTCGGCGGAGCCTTCGTCCTATCAAGGATCTGGAGACATTTCCCGAAGAACACGGTCCATGTGGTCGTCGTCGACCCCGGAGTGGGCTCGAAGAGGAAGGCCATCGCGATAGAGACCGACTACTGCTTCCTCCTGGGCCCCGACAACGGCGTGCTCAGGTGGGCGCTGAAGGATCAGGAGATAGTAAGAGTCATCGACCTCGACCCGCTCACCGTACAGGAGAGGGCCGGGCTCACCAACGTGTCCGCCACCTTCCACGGCAGGGACGTCTTCGCCCCCGCTGCAGGGCTTCTGACGAGAGGGGTCGACATAGACACCCTCGGCACGAGAATCAAGGAGCTTCAGCCCCTGGACCTGAAGGAGGACACCGTCATCCACGTCGACAGCTTCGGCAACATAATAACCACGATAGCGAAGGATCTGAGCCCCGGGATGAAGCTCCAGGTCATCCACGGCCCCAGGAAATTCGACGCCGTCGGCGCGGTAAAGTTCAGCGACGTCAATCCCGGCGAGCTTGTGGTGCTGAAGGGGAGTCACGGGCTCCTGGAAGTCGACGTGAACCATGGCAACGCCGCGGAGCGCCTCGGCGTGCGGGCCGGGGACTCGATACAGGTGGAATATGTTGGTTGACGTCCACTGCCACCTGGACTTCCCCCAGTTCGACGGCGACAGGGACGAAGTCGTGGGACGAGCCAATGATATTCTGATAGTCAATTCGACAGTAGACCCCGATTCCGTGAGGAAGGGGCTCGATCTTGCAGACAAATACCCGAACGTACGATGCATGCTGGGCGTATCAGCATCGGAGCTGGACGGGGAAAAGTTCCAGCGGATGATGGAACTGATAACTGAAAACCGAAAACTGATCGTCGGAGTCGGCGAAGCCGGCCTCGACTACCACTGGGTGAAGGACGAGCCCGGCAAGGCGATCGAGAGGGAGCACTTCATCAGGGTCGCCGACCTGAGCTTGGAACTTGGCCTCCCGCTTCTCGTGCATTCGAGGGATGCGGAAGCCGACTGTATTAATATACTGAGGGAGCGTAAGGTAAGAGCTATAATGCACTGTTTCTCCGGAAACCTTATGGAGGCCTTTGAAGCCGTCGAATCCGGGTGTCTCATCTCGATACCCGCGAATGTGACGCATTCCAGGGGCAGGCAGGAGCTTGCGAAGAGTCTGCCTATCGAGTCCCTTGTGCTGGAGACGGATGCGCCGTATCTACCGCCCGTCAGGGGGGGGCGGTCTGAGCCGTCCGACGTACGACGAGGTTGCGAGAAGATCGCGGAATTGAGGGGCGAGTCCTTCGACGCCGTCGCGTCCGCGACCACAGAGAACGCGCTGAAATTCCTGAAGATAAGGACATGATAAAGGCGGTACTTTTAGACTGGGACGGGACGCTCTGGGACATCCTCGACTTCATGATGGAGACCTATACAGAGGTATTCGACCACTTCAAGCTGCAGGCCTGGACGCGGGAGGAGTACCAGGAGAAGTTCCGCCACGACTGGAGGGACATGCTCGACGACATGGGCCTCACAGACCATGCGAAGTACCTCATCGACCACTGGGAGCGCAAGATCGCGACGGAGAGGCCCCTCGCCTATCCGTGGGTGAGCGGCTTCGAGGAGGAGATGGGGAAGGACTATGTGTTGGCTGTCGTGTCTAGCGCGCCGAGGAAGCCCCTCAGGAGGGAGCTTGAGAGGAACGGCATACTGGCAGGTATGAAGGTCGTCGTCTCAGGCGACGACTTCGAGGAGAGGAAGCCTTCGCCCATACCCCTCCTTTACGCGTGCAGCGCCCTGGGGGTCACCCCCGACGAATGCGTCTACGTAGGCGACATGGTCGAAGACATACAGGCCTGCAGGAAGGCCAGGATGAAGATAGCCGCCGTGACGTGGGGCCTGCATTCGAGGGCCAGGCTGGCATCCGAGAAACCCGACGCATTAGTCGACACAGACGAGGAGCTGATGGAGTACATCAGGTCGCTGAAGTGATCCTTATCGGAGCCGGTTATATTCCTGTGCTTCCCAGAATCTGACATGAGCACCCAAGCCAATCCCGCGAATACTAATGCCACTGCCGCGCCTGAGGCGGAAAAACTACCGACGCCCAAAGCCGCTGAAAAGACCCCGACAGAACGGTTGGACGGGCTGAAGGAGGCCTTGAGAGCCAGGATATCCGGAAGGAGGGGGGCCTTGGATTCCATCGCATCCTTGTCGATGGGGAGCCATGACAAAGCCTTCAAGGACCTGTGCGCCGAAGCCGTTGGGAGTTTCCTGACGGGAGACGGAACATCCACGACAGACAGGGAATACGCCGCAAAGACTCTAGCCACGATGAACAGCCCGAAGGCCGTCCAATACCTAAGCACCCCCTTTACTGACGGCCAAGCCGGAAAATATCCGACGACCGTAAGGGCTGCTGCCGTCCGAGCCCTCATCGGGCAGATAAGCCTGCCTATGTCGGATCCGAAGACGAGGGAACATGCGCTTAAGACCATCAAATCCGTCGCTGAAAGGGACAGATACGACCCGCGAAAGGAGGCGCAGACATACCTGGCGAGGTTAGAGGAGATTAAGAGGAAAAACGAAGGGGCTTAGGCCTGTTTCTTGGCTGGCATCGCCCAAAATGTCGGCCGAAGGCCGGCTGAGTCGTGCGGATGCACTTACGATTAGGTGGCCGTCGACTATTTATGCTCCAATGAGAGAGATACTTGGTGAGGTGGTATTTTTGACCAATGATAACGTGAGAAAGGAGATCATACAGCTTTTGAACAAGGCCCTGGAGATGGAGCACCAGGCGAACGTCCAGTACCTGTCCCATGCCGAGCTCGTGGACGGGATAAACAGCGAACCCATCATCGAGAGGCTCAAGGAGATAGCGTCCGACGAGGCGAAGCACGCGGCCAAGTACAGGGAACTTATCGGGGACTACCTCGACGGCACGCCGTCGATGGGCATCGCCAAGACGACAGAGGCGAAAGACATAAAAGGGATACTGATAGCTAACCTCAAAGGCGAGATGGAGGCCGTCGAATACTATGGAGCCATATTGGAGAATATAGGGGAAAACAAGCCGAGCCTGCCCTACACCTTCCTCAGGCTCGAACACGACGTCAGGCACATCCTGATGGAGGAGGAGGAACACATCTCGGAGCTGAGGAAGCTTCTGGCGATGAAGATCGGCGAAGTAGAGGGCAAGAAGTTCTGAACATATGGCGGGGGGAAGACCCCGTCAGATTCTGTTTTTTTTTTATCGTTAGGTTGCCGTTTTGACCGTCCTTTTGACACATCCCATTGGATGGCCGTATTTCGCCGTATATGACGCTATTTGACGCCCATTCCCCCGCTTTGGCCTATTTTAAAACGCGGTTTCCATATGGTTAGTCTATGAAGAAGCCCGCCGAGAGGCCGGACACCTACGCTAAGGCCGGGGTCGATTTCAGGAAGGAGGACAGGACCATCAGAAACATCCAAAACTGGGTACGCAGGACGTTCGCATACAGGGAAGGCAAGACGGGGGCCGTCATGGTAGACGTCGGCAGCTTCGCCAACCTCATAGACATGGGAGACTATGCATTGGCCTTCTGCACCGATGGCGTTGGCAGCAAGGTGCTCGTCGCCCAGGAGCTCGAAAAATACGACACAATCGGGATAGACTGCGTCGCGTCGAACGTCAACGACGCCATCTGCGTCGGGGCGGAGCCGATCTCGATGGTCGACTACCTCGCGATGAGCCACACCAACGACGAGATCGCCAGGGACATATCCAAGGGACTGCATGACGGGGCGAAGGAGGCAGGGATCGCGATCGTAGGCGGCGAGACCGCGTCGCTTCCGGACATCATCACCGGAGTCGAAAACAGGGGATTCGACCTTGCTGCCGCAGTCATCGGCATCGTAAGGAAGGACAAGATCATAACCGGGGAGAAGATCGAGCCCGGCGACGCCATCCTCGGCTTCAAAAGCTCCGGGATCCACACCAACGGCCTCACCCTCGCGAGGAAGGTGCTCCCAAAGAACATGTGGATGAACCTCCTTGCCCCGACGAGGATATACGTCAAGGAGGCGCTGGAGCTCTTCGGCAGATACGACGTCCACGGGATGGCCCACATAACAGGCGGCGGATTCCTCAACCTCTGCAGGCTCACCAACTACGGGTTCCGCCTCGAGCACATGCCGGAGCCGCAGATGGTGTTCAAGAAGATTCAGGAGCTCGGCAGGATCACAGACCAGGAGATGTACAAGACGTTCAACATGGGAATCGGCCTATGCGCTATCGTGTCCGAGGCGGACGGGAAGGACATAGTCGCGAAATACGGGAAACGTTTCGACCTGATGATGATCGGCAGGATCGTCCAGGAGCCGGGCGTCACCATCAGGCACAAGGACGCCGAATTCGCACTCGAACGGGTGATTTACTAAAGGGGTGAAGGTTATGCCAATCAAGAAGACGGACAAGATATGGTACAACGGGAAGCTCGTAGACTGGGACAAGGCGCAAATTCATGTGCTGACGCACGCCCTGCACTACGGCTCCGGAGTGTTCGAGGGGATACGCTGCTACAGGACGGACAAAGGCCCCGCGGTCTTCAGGCTGAGGGAGCACGTCGAGAGGCTGTTCCAATCCGCGAGGCTCTACTACATGGACGTCCCATACAAGGTAGAACAGGTCGAGCAGGCGATAAAGGACACGATAAATGCGAACAGGATCGAGGCATGCTACATCAGGCCGATCATCTACAGGGGATACGGCGAGATGGGGCTGAACCCGCTCAACGCGCCCGTTGACGTGGCAGTGGCGGTCTGGCCGTGGGGCACCTACCTCGGCGAGGAGGGATTGAAGAACGGGATAAGGGCGTGCATATCATCGGTGGAAAGGTTCAACAGCAACGTCATACCGACCCGCGCAAAGGCTACGGGGCAGTACATCAACAGCATCCTCGCGAAGGTCCAGGCCCTGAAGGCCGGATACGAGGAGGCCATACTCCTAGACAACAGGGGGATGGTCTCAGAAGGCCCCGGCGAGAACATATTCCTCGTGAAAGGCGGCAGGCTCATCACGCCCCCCGAGCATGCGAGCCTTCTCATGGGCATAACGAGGGACAGCGTCATCCAGCTGGCCAAGTCGTTGGGGATCGAAGTAGTCGAGACCGACGTGGACCGCGGCATGCTCTATACCGCGGATGAGGTCTTCTTCACAGGCACCGCGGCCGAGGTGACGCCGATCCGGGAGGTCGACGGACACGTGATAGGCAAACCTGGACCTGTGACCAAGTCCGTACAGAATAGGTTCTTTGAGATAGTGGCAGGATCGGACAAGTCGTTCGAGCACTGGCTCGCACGCGTCTGAACATGAAAGTCTGTCTGTACGGCGAACTCGGCCGGATGCTGACGGGCAGCGGCATTGGCAGCGCCATAGACCACCAGGAGAAGGCGCTTCTGATGAACGGGGTGGAGGTCACGAGGGACTACCAGGACACCTACGACCTCATAGACATAAACACCATCGGGCCGCGGAGCGCCTACGTCGCCCACAAGATGAGATGGAACGGCGTGCCCGTCGTCATACACAGCCATACGACCGTGGAGGACCTAAAGGACAGCTTCCGGTTCTCGACGAAGCTGGCGCCGAGGCTCAAGAGCTACCTCAGGTACTTCTACGCCCAAGCGGACCTCATAGTCTCCCCGTCGGACTACACCAAAGGCGTCCTCAAGGACTACGGCGTAAAGAGGACTATTGCGGTCATATCGAACGGGGTGGACACGGAGGCCTTCAAGCCTAACGAGAAGGCCCGGAAGCAGTGCAGGCGGGAATACGCCCTCGAAGGCATCGTGCCGTACAGCGTGGGGCACGTCTTCAAGAGGAAGGGCGTCGTCGAGTTCATGGAACTCGCAAAATATTTCCCAAAAACCAGGTTCATGTGGGTCGGCCGCAACTACAAGGGATTCGTGGACGGGGCGATAAAGGAAGCAGTCGAAAACAAGCCCGACAACGTGACCTTCACCGGCTACGTCAAGGACGTCGTGGCGGCGTACCTGGCCGGCGATATCTTCGTTTTCCCGAGCTGGTGCGAGAACCAGGGCATAAGCATCCTGGAAGCCGCGGCCTGCGGGAAGCCGCTCATAGTCAGGGACCTCCCGACGTACGACGGCTGGCTGGAGGACGGAGACAACTGCCTGAAGGCGAGGGACACCGTCGAGTTCGCCAGGGCCCTGAACATCCTGATCCATGACCGGAAGGCGGGGGAGAAGCTCGGAAAGAGGGCCTATGAGATGAGCCAGAAACACACGCTGAAGAAGGTCGGCGCACGGCTGAAACACGCCTATGAGACGCTCCTGGAAAGATGAGCAAGCAGATCAGGCAGTCACGACCTTGTCGACGAAGGTCCGCATCACGGGATTGATGGGATCATTCTCCGAGGGTATGTCCAGCAGCATGAGCCCGTATCCGCGGATCTTAGCCCTCTTGTTCGTTATGTTGACAAAGTCGAGTATGATCGGCTCCGCATTGTACACCCTCAGCGCCGAAATAGTGTCGATGACGACGAACCTGCCGCAGTCCCCCATCCTGTCAAGAAGGGAGTCGATCCTGTAGTTGAGCTCCTCAAGGCTTTCCGGAGATACTGCGTCCTTGGACTCCTGCAGGCTCGAACACTCTATGAAGCTTATCCTCGACATGTCCGCGCCCGCCTGGATCATCATGTCCTTGATCACGACGAGGGGCTTGGTCACCGAGACGTAGACGCAGGAAAGCCCGCGGTCGGTGACGAGGTGCCTCATCGATTTGGCGACGAACGACCCGTAGTCCCACGGACTCACCTCCACGATCATCGAATCGGGGGGGGTGAAGCCGGTTATCTCATCCGGCAGACTGATGGACTGCGCATAGGAGGACGACGGAACCCCCGCAGTCCCCGGTTTCCTCTCCTGCATGTAGCGTATCATCTCGTTTGCGACCTTCATCTGAGTGATCCCAAGCAGGAATATCTCCTTCATCATGAGACGCAGGTTGTCGTCCTTCAGGGAGGAATAGTATTTCGTGTATTCCTGCAGGAGCCCCCCCTCTATGGATTTCTCCCTGTCCAGACACTGGAGGAAAAGGTCGTCAGAGTTCATTGTTCCCTGAGCCATTGATCCGCTTCGACACTGCCGTTAAAAGTTCATGCTGCCGCCTGACAATCTGCTGAAGCCGCCCCATGCCATCCAAGACAACCGGATCCTCCTGAAGACCTTTCGCCATAGACATGTGACCGTACTGCGCCGAAAGCACCTCCATACCCCTTGAGGCGAACCTCGACAAGGCGGCAGCAGACACGCCCTCGCCCGTAATGGGCGGATTAAAGCCCCTTTCAAGATCCATAGGGCCTACGTCCAATTCCGGTGCCGAAACCTGGCCGACAGCCCTGGTCTTTTGCATGGTAGATACTAGGAACGACTTAAATAACTAGGGCATTTAGGCGGCGAAGGACCAATATAACATCAAATGAACATCGGCTTCTTCACCGACACGTATTTCCCGCAGGTCAACGGGGTCACATACACGCTCGAGGCCTGGAAGAAGGAGCTTCAGGAGCGGGGGCATGAGGTCTCGGTTTACTATCCCTCCGGAGCTTACTGCCCGAATGAGAGGGAGTATCCGTTCCCCTCCTTCAGGCTGTGGTTCTACCCCGACTACAGGGTCGCGTTCCCGCTGAGGGTCCCGAAGGGGACTGAGAAATTGGACATAGTCCATCAGCACGGCATCTACGGGATGGCGGTCGCAGGCCTCAGGGTAGCCCGGGCATGGAAGATTCCTAAGCTGCTCACGTTCCACACGCCGGGTGACGAATACCTGGATTACCTGCCGGGGTCGAGCGTACTGAAGGGAGTCTACAGGAGGGCGTATCTCCTCTGGGAGAGGAGGATGTTCAACGCGTACGGCCATGTGACGACCGCATCCCCTGTAATCAGGGACAGGCTCCTTGGCAACGGTGTGAATGATGTTGAGGTCATGAGCAACGGGATAGACCTCGACCTCTTCCAGAAGGTTGACGCATGCGGGTTCAGGAAGAGACACGGGGTGACTGATGAAAAAGTGATCGGCTTCTGCGGCAGGCTGGGCTATGAGAAGCACGTCGAAGACCTGATAACCGCGGCGGACGGCTTCGACGGCACGGTATTGATAGCAGGCAGCGGGCCGGCGGAGGACTATTATAGAAGGCTGGCCGCAGGCAGGAAGAACGTGAAGATGCTGGGATTCCTCCCTAGGGAGGGGCTGAGGGAGTTTTACAGCGCCCTCGACGCATTCGTCTTCCCGAGCTTCTGCGAGGCCCAGGGCCTTGTCGCATTGGAGTCGATGGCATGCGGCGTCCCGGTCGTCGCAGTTCCGGTACTGGCATTGAAATCTACGATTGAAGACGGGGTCACAGGATATCATTATGAGCCGGGGAACAAGAAGGAGCTTCTTGAGAGGGTCGCAGACTGCTATGCTAACAGAAGGAGCCTCGGGGCGGGATGCCTTAAGGAGGCGAAGAGAAACTCCGTTGAGGCGACGGTGGACAGGCTGGAAGAGCTCTATAGGGGGATGGCCTAGGCATGCTCGTCAACGAGCTTCATCACGTTGATGCCGACGACAAGGCTAGATAAGAATCCCAGGAAAATCGGCAGCCAGTACGACAGGATCCTGTCGAATACCACGACCGCCGCCGCGGCCGCCATCGGAACCCCGAGGAATGTGAGAAGGCCGGTGCCTATGATCTCCCAAATCCCGAGCGCCCCGGGCAGTATCGGCAGGATGCTCACGGCGATCATTATCGTGTAGATTATGGTCACCTGGCCGAAGCTCATGGGGATGCCAAGGGCGTGCAGAAGGAGGTATATGCGGACTATGCTAAGGATCCACACCCAGGATGAGACGAATATGGAGAGGTAGAGCGTCCATTTGTCGGTCATGGTGTCCCTGATGCTCCTGTGGAAGCTGAGGAAAATCTCGTCTACCCTCGATTCGACGCCCGTTATCTGGTTTCTTAGGAACGGCACCCTCTTCAGCGCTTTGACAATACCTTTGAACAGGTACATCGACGGCTTGCGATTCATGAGAACGCTGACCGATGCGTATACGAGGACCAGCGTGAAGAGACCGACGGCGATGAGCGTCAGCGTGATCCTATAGTCGAACGAATATGAAAGGGCCAGGATGATTGCCAGGAGCGTCAGGACGAAGATCGGAAACAGCGTGATGAATATGTCGACGAAGACCGTGGCGAACGCCGTCTCCATCTTGATCTTGTCAGTCTTGCTTATCGCATACGCCTTAATCGTCTCGCCTCCGAGTATGCTCGCCGGAGTCAGGTTGTTCACCATGGCGCCGATGAACGACGTGTGCAGGACGTTCATGAACGAAACCCCGTACCGCCGGATGATCACGAACCACTTCAGAGCCATCAGGACCATGATGCCCAACTGGACGATTATGAGGCCGGCCGCCGCCTGGGGGCTGATTTTGGAGGCCTCCCGGAGGAATTCGTTATAGTCCAGGCTGAAGAAGAGCATGCCAAGGAGCATGACGCTGATGAAGAAGAGGATGAATCGTTTCTTGTACATAAGGTGAAATAATACCCGTGAGAAGTTAAAACTGCGGGTTATTCTGCGACAGTCGTCCCCTTGAATGGCCTTCCTTCCGCCGCTGCCCGCATGTTGTCGATGTCCCTTCCGTCGAGGACCAATGCCCTGATCTTGGCCCTCTTGATGACCTTCAGCGAGGTCGGATCAAGGAGGGGATATTCGCCTGCGTTGAAGCCTTCGCCGTCAAGGAGCCGGATTAGGTCGTCGACCCGGACCGTTTCGAGGGACTTGGCGTCCGGGAAGTTTTTAGGGTTCTTGTCGTAGACCGCGTCTACGTTCGAGGCGTTGATGAACGCGTCGGCCCCGACCCAGTCCGCAATGAGCGCCGCGACCGCGTCCGTCGAATGGCCCGGTTCGGTGCCGCCCATGACAACTATCCGCTTGCCGAAGATTGATGCGGCCTCGTATATGGATTCGGGTATTGTCCTGTTGGCCTCCCTGCCAAGGGCCATCACCAGGTGCCTGGCGTTCTCCCGCGTCGCCATGATCCCGATATGGTCGCATTCGGCCCACGAAACCCCCTTCGCCCTTGCCTCGGCGATCTTCTGCCGCGCCGGCCTTCCGCCGCCGACGACGACCGCAATCTGATGCTTCGTGGAAAGCTCCTTGAGCATCGCGGAAAGCAGCGCGACATACGTCTGGTCGACGCCGCCCGGGGCGAGGATGCTTCCGCCGATCGAGAACACTAACTTCATCTTTTATGGATTATGCGTCGGTCAATAATAATCTCCTAGGTGAGCCGTCTGATTGTCACCTCGCCGTTCGAGAAGACAATGACCGACCTGTCGGAGAGAAGCCTGTCGGCAGCCTCGAGCTGCCGGACATATCCAGCCCGTATCGACCCTTCAGCTTGGGGTATGTTGCCGTCGAGGATGGCGTAGACTTCGCCCTTCAGAGGCACCTCCGTCTTCTGGAAGAAGAACCTGTCGCCCTCAGGTTCCAGTATCCGGCGGCCGCTGAGAACCGTTCCCCAGTCGATGTATGGTTCGTCGAAACCGTAGTATACCGCAGCAGCCTCGTCGCCTGTGTTCTCCTTCAGCCATGCGGCGGCTTCCATCTGCCCGGGTGTGATGCGGACTCCGACGGGGAATATGCGTTCGCCCGCGCCCGCCATGGTGGGGAGATTGTCTGCCGCGAACAGGAGGAGCAGGATAAAGGCCAGGGTGCGAATCCTCGTGTCCTTCGTCAGTCTCTTGGAAAAGGGGGCTGCCACGACGATCGCCAGCGCGTATGTCTCTGCAGGGATGAACTTCAGCGCCCGGGGTAGGCTGATGAAGGACTGGGTGACGTGGGTGGCCAGATACAGGGAGCCAGCCATCGACGCGAAAAGGGCCAAGGCAGCCTTGGCCGTCTTGTCTTCGCGCCTGAGATATAACAGGCCGACGCCAAGGAGGGCCAATGCGATCCCGAAGATGCCATAATTGTATGTGGAGGAGTACCATTTTGGGGGATAGATGCCGAGGTAGTCCACAGGATACCAGGAGAACGCGGTCGATAAGAGGCCCAACTTCGATGGTCCCTCCGAGGCGACCTTCCCCTCGAGGTCGCTCCAGCGCATGAGGAGCGGGAGGACGAGGAGCAGGAATATGGCGACGGATATGAGGACATGCCTAGGGGCGTAGGGCATCCTCTTCGGGCGGATCAGAAGGAGGAATCCCCCGAACGATGACAGGGAAAAAATGGCAATCTGGGGATACGTCAATGCGCAGAGCCCCAACGATGCCGACAATAGATAGATGTATTTCGGGCTTCTCAATGACTTCAAGCCGGCGTAGAGTGCGAGTGATATGAAAGGGAGGCTGTAAGTCAGAGGCCACTGGCCCCAAAGCAGTGATGATACGTCACGTATGCTCAATGCGACGAACAAGGCGGACGCCAGGGCAGGGTATGCGCCGAAGAGTTCCATTGCGAGAAGGAACGTGCTCAGGACCGCGAGGCAGTTGAACAGGCCGTTGACGAGATACACCGAATGCTGGAAGTCTCCGACAGCCTTTGCGACGTATGCAGGCAGATAGTAGGAGAAGGGGGGAAAGAAGAAACGTCCCTGAAACTCGCTGTACAGCAGGCCGTTCGGTATGTGATCAGTGTCTTTGCCGTTGTATATCCTTTCCTGTATCTGGTAGTGGAATGCAGCATCGCCCATCCCGAACGGGAGGTCAGGGGCGTAGAGATACGCCTCGGTCCGCAGGTAGAGGGCTAGAACAAAAATGGCAGCCAGAGCCGCATACGGCGTCCGTCTGTCTTTGATTATGGACGCCAGAACACCCATGTTATTTAATTACGGCGGATGATTAATAACAGTTGGGATGGGACTCGATCTTCTTGTGTTCGGAGACACTGCGATAGACAAGTTCTACGAGGTTCAGAAGCTGCCGAAGACGAATGAAGCCTCCGACGTGAGCCGGAGCATGCGTTTCTTCGGAGGCATGGGAGCCAATACGGCGATGGTCGCCAACAGGCTCGGCCTCAAGGTCGGCCTCGTGAGCGTCATCGGAACGGACGCCGAGGATTACCGCAGGTACATGGACGACGCCGGCATCAGGCTCTTTTTGAAGGGCATCTTCGGCGACACGACCAAGAGCATGTTCTTCAAGAGCGCATCCGAGCAGATCAGCTTCTTCTACAAGGGCGTCACGGAGCAGCTTGACTGCCTCGACCCCGACGCCGAATTCGGAAAGAAGCTCCCGAGAGACGTGAAGGCGGCCTACATGGCCAGGACCTACCTGCAGATGCAGAGGAAGGTGCTCGACATGTACTGCGACAGGCTGAAGGTCTACAACCCCGGCTACGGCGTTTTCAAGTTCGACAAGATACCGAGGGTGTTCAAGACAGTCATGGACGAGTGCGAGGTCATCGTATTGAACAACCACGAACTCGACCACTTACAGAAGGCGGGCTTCAAGGTCAGGATCGGCGTCGGCCAGAAGTACATCATCACCAAGGGGCACCTGGGGGCGACGATCCACGAAAAGCACACCAAAGTCGACGTTCCCGCATATTCGACGAAGGTCGTAGACGCCTCCGGGGCCGGCGATGCATTCAATGCGGGATTCATCGCAGGCCATATAAGGGGCTATGATATATATGAAAGCGTGAAAATAGCTAACGCTACTGCCTCATACGTCGTCGAAGAGTGGGGCTGCCAGACTAACATGCCCACCTGGGACCAGGTGATGGAGCGGTACAAGAGGATAAAATGACGAAATACCATGCGGTCGAGGGATTGGACGAGGCCGTCGCCAGGACCAAGAAGCTGCTGTTCCCGTTCAAGCTGGGCCTCTGGCTCAAACTCGCACTTGTCGTCATGCTCATCGGCGCAGGCGGCGGAGGCGGGGGCGGAGGCGGCGGAGGCAGCGACTCCTCAGGAGGCGATTCCTTCAACTCGGACTCTTCTGAAAGCTACGGCTCGATGATCACCCCGTTTCAGGCCGCTGCCGGCCCGTTCGGGAGCCCGTCGGACGCAGGCGGGGACATTGCCGCGAATATGACGTTCCTGGTGGCGATAATCGCCGCAGTCGTTCTGTTAGCCCTGGTGCTGATATACCTTTCCTCGATCTCGCAATTCGTCTTCGTCAAGGCTCTTGCGACCGGCGACCTCAAGCTGATAAAGTTCTACGTGAGCCAGGCGGAGAACGGGCTGAAACTGTTCAGCCTGGACGTAATATTCCTCGTTTTCATCATCGCAGCGGTAGTTGCCGCCATATTCGGCGGCATCGCCTTGGTCGGCGGCCTGTCTTCGACGTTTCTGAAGATCTTCCTGGGAATCATAGGAATATTCGCATTCGTCGCGGGATTGATAGTCTTCATTGCACTCATGTGGCTCGTCACCGAACTTGTCGTCCCGCTGATGTACGCCACCGGCTGCGGGCTTTTCGCAGGATTCGGCCGCGTGAAGGCGCTTGCGAAGGCGGACCACTGGCAGTTCGCCGTGTACCTCGTCCTAAGGATCGGATTGGGCATGTGCGGCTGGTTCGTCCAGTTCGTAGTGCGCCTCGTGTTCTACATCCCCATATTCATGCTGCTATTCCTGCTTGGCGTCGGCGCAGGCGCCGCAGGGGCCCCGGACGGTCTTGTCGCCGTCGCCGTCCTGGCGCTAGTCCCCGTGATGATAGCGATCGAATACGTCGCGACAGTCATAACGCTGCCGGTCAGCGTCTTCCTAAGATACGTCAGCCTCGTGTACCTGCAGCGCTCCGACCCCTCAGTGGACATGTTCAAGCAGGATGAGGATGAGAGGAAACCGACTCATGCCCCGGTCGAAGACAGGGTGAAGGTGTTCTGAGATGAAAGCCATAGTAGTCGGCGCGTCAGGATATGCCGGCGGTGACCTGGTCAGGATACTCGCCAGGCACGGAAAGGTCGACGAAGTGGAGGCAAGCTCGAGGGCCCACGAAGGCAGGCCCGTCAGCGGCGTCCACCAGAACCTGCGCGGAATATACGATAAACGCTTCGTTCCATTCGATTCCTCTAAAGCCGATGCCGATGTCGTCTTCCTCGCCGTCCCCCACGGACAGGCCATGGAGCACGTGCCGAAGCTCCTTGAGAGGGGGATAAAGGTCGTCGACCTAAGCGCGGACTACAGGATCAGCGACCAGGCGCTGTACGAGAAATACTACGTCAAACACCGGAGCCCCGAACTCCTGAAGGAGGCAGCATACGGGCTGCCCGAGCTTTTCAGGGAGAGGATCAGGAAGGCTCGACTCGTTGCGAATCCCGGCTGTTACACCACGGCAGCCATCCTGTCGCTTGCGCCGATGGGCGCATTCAAGGACAGAATCGACGCATCCAAGGTCGTCGTTGACGCCAAGTCCGGGACTTCTGGCGCAGGGACTAAGGCCGAAACAGTCTACATGCACACCGAAGCCGATGAATCCATGAGGATCTACAAGGCCGTCGGACACCGGCACCAGCCCGAGATCGAGCACGTACTCAAGGCCATTGTGCCGAATATTAGCGTCTCGTTCACGCCCACGCTCGTCCCGATGATCAGGGGGATACTTTCGAATGCGCACGTGTTCGGGGACCTTGAAGGAGTCGACCTCAGGAAGCACTATGAGAGGTTCTACTCGAAGGAGGCGTTCGTCAGGGTCGTCGAGGAATCGTACACGAAGAACGTGACGCACTCGAACTACTGCGACATCTCAGTGTTCTACGACGCGGAGAAGAAGCGGGCGGTCCTGGTATCGGCGATCGACAACCTCATCAAGGGCGCGGCCGGGCAGGCGGTTCAGAACATGAACCTGATGTTCGGATACGACGAGGCTGAGGGCATAGACAGCCCCCCATATCATCCGTGACCAGTCTGCAGTCCACGGTTTTCAGTTCTCAGTTTCCAGTCCTGAGTCCGAAGTCCTTAGTCTTTCCGAAGACGAAAAACCGAAGACCGTAAACAGGAAACTGAAGACCGAAGACTACATATATCTGTCGTCGTGGGTCTCTTCGTAGAAGTATTCGTCGCCGTCGACTACGCGAGGCTCGTTCAAGAGCTCATCCTCTTCCGAGACCGCCTTCTTCTTAGGCTGCTTAGGCAGGTCCTCCAGCGCGTCATCGTCGTCCAGGGAGCGGCGCCTGCGCTTTATGATCTCCTGCTCCTCGCTTGAGTAGACTTTTTTCTCCGCCGGCTCCTCATCGTCGGCGGACGCCTTCGGCGCAGAGAGCTTCTTCGGCTTCTTTGGGGGTGTGGTCTTAAAGGCTTTCTTTTTCGTTGTCTTCGGCGACTGCTTTCTCTTGGCTGGCATGATATCTGTGAAAACTTTATGTCAATCGAGTATAAAAACTTTTCTATTGAGCTTTTGCGCTCAAATCCTGGACAGGACGCCTGATGCCGGCTTCTTTTGAGGGGCTGGAGCTTCATCCGGGAAGCCCGCCGGTACGAGTGCCACGAGGGCATACTCGATCGGGACGCATAGCAGTTTGCCTACGGCTTCAGCATATGCTTTTTTGTCCCCTGCGACCCAGCAGCTGCCAAGGCCGTGTGCATGGCAGGCGTGTATAATATTCATGGCGGCGGCACATCCATCTTCCAAGTAGTATTTCTCGTCTTTCTGGCAGAAGACCGCGAAGCAGACCGCGGATTCCGCGATGAACCGACCGTGATCCGCCAGCTGGCCGAGGGACTTTAGGGTTTCTGTGCTCGTCACCGCGCAAAGCCGCCACGGTTGGGCGTTCCTTGCGGTCGGTGCGAGGCGGCCGCAGTCGAGTATGTCGTCGACTACGGCACCCGGAACCTTTTTAGGGGAGTATTTCCTCACGCTCCTTCTGGATTTTATGGAATCGGTGATCATTCCATCACCTCCAATCCAAGGAGCTGGCCGACTACGATGTATAACAGGTAGAATCCGAGGAACATGAGGGGGGAGCCAATGGATCCCGTGATCAGATGGACTGCGACGGCGAAGATGAGGCCCCTCAGTATGTTCGCAGGGCCGAAGCCGATATGCCTTTTGTGATGTATTGAATGCCCCATTGTAGGATCGCCCGATCCCGGGGGGATCTGGCGGAGTGTTTCATCCGCCAGCTCCCAAGGGATTGGTTAAGAAAGTGACCGTCTTCTGTTTTAGATATAATCCCCCCGCTTAAAAACCGTATGTAGTGCCTAATAGTATCAATGGCGGTAAATATGTAATGCCTAAAAAAATTTCTTGCAGAGGTTTTTGATCAAACTTTTTCCAAAAAGTTTGGCCTTGGTGCCTAATACCATCAGTGGGGGCAGACATGTAATGCCTAAACAACCGCGGGAAATCAGTTAGATCTGACTTTTCTTCGGAAAAGTTTGCTGGTAATAGCTAAAATAGTTTTTGATCAAACTATTTCGAAAAGTTGCCGGTAATGCCCAAAAAACAAAAGACTGCGCTTATGCCCGAAGGCGTCACTGCCTTTTCGCCTGTTCGTTCCGCTTCTCGTGGACTTTTATCTTCGCGTCCGCCTCGAATATCTTGCCGAGGTACTCCTTCGACAGGTCCGCGAGCATCTCCTCTGTCATGCCGCCTTGGCTGAATCTTTTCTTGAGCTCATCCAGCATCGCCTCATAGTTCGCCTTCTCCAGTTGGATGATCTCGAGGCCCTTGTCGGATGGCTGCGCCGGCGGTTTCGCGTCGTACTGACCGAGCATCGCGACGAGCTCCGGGTACGTGTCTGCCTCTCCGCTGGCGGCTATCTGCTGCCTGGCCTGCCTGAACCACGGGATGAGCGAAGACGGCCTCTGCGCTATCGTCTCCTCGAAGTCCAGCATCGTGACCGGCCGCTTCTTACCGGTCTCGACGCCCTCCTTCCACGGTTTTTTCGCGGCTTCGTCGCAGATGAGCTTTATGTCTGCGGAGCTGTATCCTTCCGTCAGGTAGGCGAGTAGGGGGTAGTCGACGTCGGTGGCGAGAGGCAGCTTCCCGGAGTGTATCCTGAATATGTCCTGCCTTCCTTTTAGGTCCGGCGGGGGCAGGAATATCTGGTCGCTGAAACGCCCCGCCCGCCTCAAGGCGGGATCGATGTCCCACGGGGCATTGGTCGCCGCCAACACCACCACACCCTCCTTCTTCTCGAACCCGTCCATCTCCGTCAGG
>JAZDMS010000031.1:0-8353 GCA_043800705.1 Candidatus Altarchaeota archaeon | reverse complement strand
CTTTATCCCCAACAAACCCGGATTATTCAGTAAACCTAAGCTGGGAAGAAATTATTAGAACAGCGGCGAAAGCATTCCATGAGACGGATAAGCCCTGGAAAGAATTCAAGGCACGGCTAGATGAAAAATTGGTGGATGAACAAGTACAGGCAGGACTACGACGGCTATATTTTTGTACAAAAAAGGGCCCGCAACATCTGTTAGATCCGCCTTTTGATATATCTACTCGAGTTGTGTTTGGTCTTGCGACATTATTCCCAGACAAACATATCATCACCAAGACAGACGAGCCTTACATACGAAAGCAGTTTATCGGCAGTTACCCGGACTGTGCCCATCCCGGCGAGACATATCAGATCTTACACGATGATAATGGTCCTATCTGGCATCAAACCCAGACCTATGCAGATGATTTTGAACAACCGGAACGCTCACTTGCCCAGGTTATTACCAGCTTATATTCAAACCTGGCGGCAGATGGATGCCTGCTCTGCTCGCAAATCCAACTGAACACGGGACAATTAAAACGCCTTAATAACTTAATGGCAGCGGTGGCAAGAAATGGAGATTCAAGTGAAAAAAGGCGTGCATTGGAGCTAAAAATGAAAGTGATTGCAGATGAAAAAGGTTACGCTACACCCACCCTTCCTGAAAGGGGCGACATCATAATTCTTGAAAATCCGAAGACCCGGTGGGGACATCTAACAACACCTTTTATTTTTGCAAAATCTGAAAGTCCAATCGCCAAACAGATAAGGGCGAAACTCAAACTAAGAGATGATGGAGGATTACACATAGTGGACGACTTATACGCTGTCATTGACGTCAATTAGAGTTTAAGAAATTAATTTTTGAATATTTTATCCGTCCCAGATGAGGCCTCCAAGGAAAGATTATGGTCATTTGACACCGCTTAAATCGTCTTCCCAGTTGATCGATGTTGTCAGAGATGGATTGCCTATGCATAACGCTCAGGTCAGGGATTGGAATAATCCTCAAAGGAGGAGGACGTAATTGGGTAACGGGAATTCAAATATTGTACGCTACTGTCATTAAATCGTTTCAGTATGCCGTCAACGTTGTCTGTGTCCCGCGTATCATCTCCTTCAAAAGTTCTGTTTCCCTCATGTACCTGTCCCTGGGGAGCCTCATCCTCGAGCCGACGTCGGCCAAGGCGTCCTTCAGGCTGTTGTGCTCGGTGGCCTCGCCCCTTAGGGCGGCTCTCACGTTTTCCCTGACGTTGAAGACACCGAGGGGTATGTACCCCTTGTATGCTTCCCTGAGTATGATCGCCCCGGCCTGCTTTTTCATCCTTTCCAACGCTTCGAGGACTGCGAACTTGCAGCTGTAGTAGCATCCGCCGACGGTCGAGTAGCCCTTTTTTCCAGCGTTGCTCTCATGGTCGGAGAATATGAGCTCTTCGTCGCCGATAATATGGCGGAAGGCTTCGGTCCACTCGTACTGCCATGCCGTGGGTGTGAGCATGACTGCGTAGCGGTTGTTGAGGCTGTCGAATTCATAGGTCCTGTAGCAGTCGACGATGTCGTTATGCCTCACGTTTTGAAGGAGCCTGTTGCCCAATGTGCTGTCGCATGCCGTTATCGACCAGCGCGTGGGCACAAGACGCCTGCGCCGTTTATCGCCCATACAACCGACCGAGAACGCCTTCTGGATCCTGGAGAAGGGGACTCCGTCCCCGTAGAGCTCCATCACGGCGTCCGAGGCCTTCAGGTCCGTGTCATAGTAGGCTTTCTCCAGCGGCTTGTCCCATCTGCAGTTTTCGATTTCGAATCTTTCGATCAGGGCGCTTGGGCCGTGGGGTGTATGTTCGTCGGAGAGCGTGAGCCCTTTCGGCTCGTGGGAGAATCTGGCCTCGCTTTCGATGGATTCCTTGGCCATCGATATCTCCCTCAGTTTGGCTACGAGCCCGTCTTCCGTATCGGTCACCTTGACGGGGTGTTTGCCCCTGACCAGGCTGAGCCTATAGTTGATTATGTTTTCCTGGGTCTTATCGGAGGGTATCCATTCCTCGGGTGTGTCGAATACTGCGGTGTCGCCGTGGTAGGGTGTCATCATCGGGCCTGCGTAGACTTTCGGATAGTTCCAGGCGCCTATGAACACCGACGGGGGGCATGAGCCCTCCAGTTCCCTGCCGACCTCCACGGACCTAAGGCGAGTCTGGGCTGTGATCTCCTTCAGGTAGTGGCCCTTCCCCTTCAGCATGTATACCTGTTTGGCTTCCGGATAAAAGCACAAAGACCTAGAGCGGCGGAAAAGTAGAATGGGGACTTTTTTTATGTCCTGCCCCACGGACAGTATTCGATGGCTTTTACATCCTTGGAGTGATGTGTCCCCCCAACTATACGTCGGATCCCTATATAAATCAAGACGCTAATTAATCAAATGATGCCCGGTTCTTGCCGTAACTGCAGGTTCAAGTTCGACAGGTACTATGAGTCCTGCCCCCAGTGCGGGACGAACGTGGAGTACGAGACCTCCAAGGACGTGGTGATAACCTTGGACGAGCCGGGGATGTCGGACCTGAAGAAGCCGAAGATGCAGAAGATCGACGTGCCTGTCAGCATATCGATCGGGTCCGTGGCAGTCATCGTCGTGGCAGTCATACTCTGCGTCTACTTCTACACCGCGATGAAGTTGCAGGCGGTCATCCTCATCCCTTTGGTCCTCCTCGCCTCGGCTGGGATAATCCTTTACATGCAGAAGAAGCAGCTGGAGAAGGCGTTGGACGAATCGGACAGAATCCTCCCCACAGACTCCAGGCTAGAAGAGGACATACACACATACAGCCGCTCGCCAGACATGATAGAGCGGCTACTACACCGCTAGGGATGCGTCATCTGCGCTTATCTCCCAATCCGGCCTTCGCCTTCTGAACGAGCGGGTGCCCGGGGTTGGCCTTCAAGGCGACATCCAGCGCGCTCGATGCCGCGTATCTGACGAGTTCGTCGGGGTCGTCCATGCGCTCGACCACGGCGGGAAGGTAACCCAGCACGTTCCTGTCGCCGGGGTTGGCCTTCGCAGCCGCCTTCCATGCGTCCAAGGCGGCTCCTAGGACCTGCGTGTTGGTGTCCTTCAGGTGTCTTACGACCTCCGGCAGCTGCTCAAGGACGAGTGCGTTCCCGGGATTGTTGGCCGCTGCATTGGCCCATGCGTCGATCGCGTTCAGCCTTGTGTTGACATCCTGGCTGTTGAAGTGCTCTACGAGCCTGATGAGCTGTTTTCTGACCTTTTCCTCCTCAAGTCTTTTTGCGTTTTTCTTGTCTGGGACGTTCCTGACGGCCATATTTTATAATATGGGATTGAGGATAAAAGCTTAGGCTACCAATACCCAATATGCAAGTCCCCCCGGGCGCATTACCCTATTCCAAGATTGCGGCCCTCTGCGCCCTGGCGCTTATCATCTTCGTCTTTGTCGTGTTCCTGCCGCCGGTGTATGTCCTCACCTACGCATTTTCGTCGAAGCTCGCCATCGATGCGGCTGCCAGGACCGCCCTCATCAACTCGTTCGCGATCGCGGCCGCGGTCACATTCGCCGACCTGGTCTTCGGAATGCCTGTGGCGTGGGTCCTAGCCAGGCGGCAGCTGCGTTTTCGGGGCATCATAGACTCCCTCCTGGACATGCCTCTTGTGGTCCCCACTTCGGTCCTCGGCCTTTCGGTTTACTACTTCTGGGGCGAAGGCCTCGGTTCCCTCCTGGGTGTCGAAGGCGGGCTCTTCAGCAAGGGGCCAATCCTAATCATTCTCCTGCACGTCGTCTTCACATTCCCCTACGTGGTCCGTTCGATATCGGCCGCGATCCTGCAGGTGGATACCGCACACGAGCAGGCGGCCACTATGCTCGGGGGCTCCCCATTCACGGTCTATCGCGCTGTCAGTCTGCCTCTTTTCAAAAACGGGGTGTTTTCCGGCGCCATACTCGCCTTCACGCGGAGCCTGAGCGAGACCGGGGCGACGATGATGGTCGCCGGAGCGTTCCTGAGCGCGCCTGTCATGGTAGTGGCATTCAAGAACGGCGGCGACATACCCTCGGCAGCCGCCCTGAGCGTCGTCCTCATAGCGTCCGCCGTCGCCGTCCTCATTCTCGCGAAGCTTATGGTGAAAGGCTTCAAGGTCCCCGTTGTTCATGTATGGCCTGCCCAGGAGAAGTCCCTCAGCCGAATGCACGGCCCGCGGGACCTGGCGATTTCAGCCTGGGTCCTAATTGTCGTCCTCTTGCCCACGTTCTATCTGGTGCTGACCGGCATGGATACGCTCACGCCCGGGACGTTCATAGGGCTTCTCGGAGACGGAGTACTCATCGACAGCATGGTCGTCTCTTTCGTAGTCGGGTTCGTCGTCACAGCAGTAAACCTCGCCCTGTCCATCCCCCTCGGGCTCGTGGTGTCGAAGGACATGTTCCGCGTCGGCCAGGCGGTAGACACGATGAGCGACGTGATCCTCATCGTCCCGACGAGCGCCCTCGGCCTTTCTCTCGCCCTATACTGGAATGGGTTCGGATTCGGGGAGTATGCGACGCTCATCCTGGCCCACCTGAGCTTCACATTCCCCCTCATGCTTAGGCCGATAGTCACGGCCTTGAACGGTGTCAGCCCCCAGCTGGAGGATGCTGCACGGACGCTTGGCGCAAGGCAGCTGACTGTTTTCAGGACCGTCACCTATCCGCTCATCAAACCTGCCATCATGGCGGGCGTGATCATGACGTTCATGCGCAGCCTCAGCGAGACCGGGGCGACGCTGTCGATTTCCAAGAGCATAAAGACCGTGCCGGTGCTCCTGGTCGACCAGTTCTCTAAAGGGCGGGTGGATGAAAAGACGGAACTCGCATGCCTGCTGCTCTTTTTCATATCCTTCGCGCTAATCATCATCCTAAAGACTTTCGGGTCGGGGAAAAATGCCGAACATAGAGGTTAGGGGGCTCTCCAAGAGCTTCGGGAAGACGAAGGCCGTCCGCGAGGCGAGCTTCAGGGTCGAAGACGGGGAATACGTCGTCGTATTGGGCCCTTCGGGATGCGGCAAGACCACGCTCCTGAAGACGATCGCTGGCCTTTACGCGCCTGACGAGGGCAGCGTCCTAATCGACGGGGCCGACGTCACCTCCGTCCCGGTGGAAAAACGCGGCATCGGCTTCTTCTTCCAGCAGTACTCCCTCTTCCCGCACTTGAGCGTGAGGGGAAACATAGGCTACAGCCTGGAGATACGCGGCATGGATGGGGGGCAGGTGCGCAGGATTGTAGACGATAAACTGAAGCTTGTAGGCCTCGCCGATTGGGCTGACCACATGCCCCACCAGCTTTCCGGGGGCATGCAGCAGCGTGTCGGGCTGGCAAGGGCTCTTGCGACCGGGTCGAAGATCCTCCTCCTGGACGAGCCTCTCAACGCCCTCGATGCGAAGATTGCCTCCATACTCCGGCGGGAGCTGAAGGCGATGGCATCGAGGCTCGGTTTGACCGTCATCCACGTGAGCCCGAACCAGGCGGAGGCGATGGAGGTGGCGGACAGGCTGATCCTGATAAACAAGGGGAGAATCATACAGGAAGGCATACCGGCAGACGTCTATCTCAATCCTAAGAACCCGTTTTCGGCGTATTTCCTCGGCGAGTCGAATTTTATCAAGGTCGGGAGGGTATCGCCGAACGTCGTGAAATATCGGCATGCGCTCTTCAACGTCGCGGGCGTCATACCAGAGGACGAGATGATCCTTGCCATACGCCCCGAGAAGATAAGGTTCGAGCACCACGACCGCAACTGCCTGGAGGGGATAATAGAAAGCGTCAATTTCCTCGGTCACACGACGCGGTACGAGGTGACCCGGAAGGGCCGCTTCTTCCAGGTGCAGACTTCGAAGCACCCTCACCTGAAGAAAGGCGACCGCATCCACCTCATGTTCCCTGCGGAGGACGTGATGATGTTCATGACCAATCAGCCGATAGACGACGAGATAACGGTGAACTGAGATGCCATCCATCGAGCTAAAAAACGTGGGGAAGAGGTACGGCGACTATGCCGCCGTATCCGACGTCAACCTCAAGGTAGCGGACGGAGAATACGTCACGCTCCTTGGCCCGTCCGGGTGCGGGAAGACCACGCTCCTTCGGATGATCGCAGGCCTCGCCGAACCCAGCGAGGGGGACATACTGATCGACGGCCGCTCCGTGTCGGGGGTGCCGCCGCACGACCGCAGGATCGGCTACCTTTTCCAGAACTATGCGCTGTTCCCGCACCTGGACGTCGAAGGCAACATAGGATTCGGCCCCCTCATGCGCGGGGACTTCAAATCCGCGATAGACAAGACCACGTCAGAGATGCTCCGGATGATACGGCTTCTCGAATGGGCGGGCTACATGCCCAATCAGCTTTCCGGCGGGATGCAGCAGAGGGTGGCGCTCGCCAGGTCCCTGGCAGTCGGCTTCAAGATCCTGCTCCTCGACGAGCCCATGAGCTCCCTCGACCCCAAGATCGCGCTAAAGCTCAGGTACGAATTGCAGAAGACGGCAAAGACCCTCGGCCTGACGGTGATACACGTCACCCACGACCAGGCGGACGCGATGAGCGTCTCAGACAGGATAATCGTGATGCGCCGCGGCGCCGTAGCCCAGGTAGGGAGCCCGAAGGAGATATACTACCTCCCCAGCTCGCCGTTCGTCGCCCACTTCATCGGCGAATCCAACTTCCTCAAGGCGCAGGCCGCCGGGTTAAACCTCATATCCGTCTCAGGCCTTCAGATATCCGTCCAGGAGGACGTCGCCGGACGGAAGGACATTGTGGCCGCGGTGAGGCCTGAGGCCATACTATTCGAACACCGGCTTGAGAACTCGTTTGAGGGGATAGTCAAGGATGTCCGGTTCCTGGGGCCCACGACGCGGTTCGAAGTGGACGTATGCGGAATCACTTTCACGGTGTCGACTGCGAAGCATCCCGAGCTGAGGCGGGGAAGCAGGGTCAAGATCTACCTGCCTCCGGGAGAGATCACCCTGTTTCACGGCGTGGCCGACCTCGAGAAGGAGTTGAGGGTGCTATGAGCAATGGGTCCGTGATTTTCCGCTCAGGCAGGCTCAGGAGGGGAATGATCAGGGCGGGGGGGACAGAGTGGCCGTCGGATTACGGCCGCAGGTTCCTCAGGCCGCTGGACTTCAATTCTAAGATCCGGGAAAATGCCGGCCACTTGCATAGGGTGGTCCTGAAGGAAGGCAAAGCGAGCCTGAAGTATGTGAAAAAACGGACGCCGCACCAGAACTTCCTCCTGTTCGCATCCCTTGGGTGGCTTCTGCGCGAGGGAACCATCGAGATGACCGAGTCACCGGAGGGCTGTTCAGTCAGCCTAAAGGCCGCATAGGCTGGCTTTCCATTGACTCTATTGCCCTGAGGCCGTCTGAGGTGATTATCTTGTATTTGTCTATGTACCTAAGCTCAAAGAGCCTGTTGAATGCGCAGTTCAATTCGTCAACGCTTCTTTCCGTCTTGTGATAGATGGCGTCAGGCAGCCTAAGCTGCGCCAAATGATCCAGAATTATGGCTTCAAGCCTTGTCAGTCTGCGGTACTCCCTCACCATGAAGCCGACGTGTTTCAGCAGGTCGTTGGCTGCGGGCTCTCCCCCTTCGAATATGACGGACGACATCACCTCAGACGACAGGTAGTCCACGGATTTTGCCACCGTCCTCCCTGCGGCGGATGGTTTCCAGATCTCCCTACCCACGGTCACGACCGAGCCGTACCCCACCTCCAACGCACGCCCTTTGGACTCGATGCATATTCCGTTAGTCCTCACAGTGAATTTGGCCTCGGGCCACAATTCCCCGTCGGATTCCGCTATCCCCCCTCTGGCGACTAACATTACGTTCACCTGGAACCTCAAAAGCGGAAGGTCGCACCTGGCCTCATGTATGGCCTCCCTTTTGGCCAGATAGTACTGCATCATGGTCTTCCTGAAATTCCCCCAAAACCTGTCAAAGCCGTATCTTGCCTCGAACGGTTCGACGGCGGCGTTAAAGAGCTTGAGGCAGTCATTTTCCCGGGCATCGGAGAGGATGCCCTCCCTTGTATCCGGGTCTTTTATTCCTCCTGCGCCTGCAAGCGCCGGGTTCAGCCTTTCCAGGGCGGATTTTATGAACCTTAGAAGTTCTTGGCACTGCTGTGGATATTTGTCTGGACACATTTTGGCCTACCCTAGCATATTTTTGCAGCCTGAGTAATTAATAGTGCATCAGATTAATTTTTGAACTTTTATTCTTCTATTCTTATATTGTTTCGGTGAGTTTTATGTGGAGTCTGCCGAAAGGGGAGGATTTCCTCCCCAAAACGAGTATCGGACATCTTAGAGGATTGTACAACAAC
>JAZDMS010000025.1:0-30355 GCA_043800705.1 Candidatus Altarchaeota archaeon | reverse complement strand
TCGGGTTTATGTCGTGCCTCGGGTTTATGTCGTGCCTCGGGTTATGTCGTGCCTCGGGTTTATGTCGTGCCTCGGGTTTATGTCGTGCCTCGGGTTTATGTCGTGCCTCGGGTTTATGTCGTGCCTCAGGTCCCTGCCCAGCCTTATGCAGTCTTCGTCCGTCAGCTTCGAATCCTTGAATTCCTCCCTGAACTTACTCAGCACCTCAAGCTGCCGCATCCTGTGCACGAACGTATTCTTCGCGACCTCTGACCAGTTCAGCCACCCGAACTCGTCCATCCTCCGTTTGACATCCTCCGGAACCGAAACATTCCCCAAAGCCATAACAGCCAAAGATATCTGCGGACAAACGGCAATAAATACGCACCCCCACACACAAACGCCTGAAATACACCTAATAGGAGCCTCATTACGGGTCAATTCCTCGAATATGTGCTCGGGTGAAACAAGCCTGCAGCCGAGGTTGGACAGTCGTCGGATGATTCTGCTTCGGTCCGAGCCCTTCTTGAAGAACGAGAACAGTATGCGGGCGTCGACGACCAGCATCGGCGGAGCGGCCGGCGGCATCTACCCATCCGTGCGCCTGTGCTGCTTGGCTGCCGCTTCCTTGAGCTGCGCCCCCCAATTCAGAGCCAACTCGTCGGTGCTTCTTCAACACGGGCTCCTTCACGATAGACGCCACCAACATCAGCAGCCAGCGCGTCACCGTCCCCGGACGGCGTCACGGTAGCGAGGAAGAACGCGTTCATCTGGGCGATAAGGCAGATTTAGGGATGGGACGGCGGATGGGTGTATTGGAGCCGGCGGCTGCGGTGAAGCCTCCTGAAAGGGCAGGCCTCATGTATGATGTGGCGTTGGAGGATGGGGGGTCTTTTGTGGTGGCTGCGGATGAAACGCTCGCAATCCGCCCCTCTTCAGGGGGCGGATCGATTCCATCGGATGATTTGGCGGATTGCGGCGTGTGTAGCGGGGCGGGCTCTGGAGGAGCCCAGAAGCTGTCGGCTATGTCAGCCGTCAGTCCCTGCCGCTCTTCACATCGCTTATGTTGGTGTTTTTAGATTTCCCTCAGGAGTCGGGAGTCGATTCCGGCCTTGGAGGCGGCTTCGTGCATCCCCTTGTCGTCCGTGATGAGGGTGCTGTCGGTGGCTTTGGCGCATGCGATGAACACGCTGTCGAAGCCGCTTATCCTGGTCTTGGCTCCGATGGATATCGCGTCCTCGAGGATGAGGCTGTCGTAGACGATAGTCCCATGGGCTCTGACGTAGTCGCAGGCTTGGATTCCGTAGTCGGTTTTTCCGGTGAGGCGGGCTGCGACTGCGGCGACCTCGACCAACCCGACGGAGGGTATGTAGAGTGCGTCCTTCCCGGACTCGACGGCTCCAAAGATGGAACCTGCCTTTTGGTGAAGCCTCAACTGCTGCTCAAGGATAGAATCCATCTTGCGCCTTCTAGGGGGTATGATGCCTTTGATGAGGACTGTGGTGTCAAGTGTGACCTTCATGCCCCATACTCCCTGTCCCGCATCTTCCGAATAATCTCAGACGAATCTTCGTCAGTCAACCTGGCATCCCCCATGAGCCTGTTCAACTCGGACAAAGGCAGGGCCTTACGCTTTTTCACGTTCAACTCCTCCATTATGGAGTGCAACCTCCTGTCAACATCCAAAAGTTTGTCGAATATGACCGCTGAATCCATTAAACTCACCAGATACAGATACTGCAAAACCGGCATAAATACGGCAAAAACAGCGGCTGCTGCTGTAATCGCGCTCAAAAACCGTGAAATAGGTGGAACAGCCTCGGAAACCCCCTTTCAGCCTACCTCCTTGAGAAGAACTACTACGTCAACAACATCACCTTCGTCAACACAGGCTCCTTCACCATAGACGCCGCCGGCCAGCGCGTCACCGTCCCCGGACGGCGTCACGGTAGCGGGGAAGAAAAGCTTCATCTGGGCGATAAGGCAGCCGTAGGGACGGGACGGCTGTGGGGATTGATTCTGGCGATGCCGGCGAAGAAGGTTTATACTGTGTTGAGGAATTCGACGAGTTCCTCCGTGGTGAATACCTTGACCGACGTTTGCTGTTTGAAGTGTCTGTCGTTGGACCAGATGGGGATATCCAACTCCAGCGCTAACGCAAGATACGGTATGTCCGATTCGTGTCTGATGAGTTGCTTGGCCTTGTCCAACGATTCCTGCGAGGGGTCTCTGACGTCTATCAGCGAGACCACTGCCTCCTTTACGTCAGGATATGATTCCCTGTCGAGTTTGGCCTTCGAGCAGATGGTGTCCGCGTACCTGTCCAACTCCACATTTAGGCAGTCCGGGCTGTTCAACCGCACACCATACTCTTGCATGAGCATCCTGGTGAATGAGTCCCGTTTGAACAGGGAGAACACTATGTTGGCGTCCGCGACCAAATCCATCTACAGTCTCCCTTCCCGTTTCAGCCTCTTGGCCAGGTCCTTCTTGAGCTGTCTGCCCAGTATGAGGCAGTCTTCGTCGGTCAATTCGCTGTCCTTCAGCGATTCGGAGAGCTTTGCGAGCGCCTTCTGCCGCCTGAACTCACGCTCGACCTCTTCCCTGCCGACCTCGGACCAGTTGACCCACCTCAGCCTCTCCAGCGCCGACTTCTCATCCTCGGACAGGGTCAGCGTCACAGCCACAGATGCCATGGCTCACCCGACCTCCCTGCGCATCTTCTCGAACCTCTCCAACTCCCCAAGCCTCCGGAGTATGCCGTGCTTGACCACATTGTTCCAGTTAAGTTTGGGGAACCTCTCCTTCGCTTCCAGGAACTCCTGCGAAAGCGCCACCGTCAACGTAGCCATGGTAGATACAAGTAAATCAGTGCATATAAATAAAATTGGCGGTTCATCGTCGGCTATTACCGCGTCAAATGCCTGGGGGATGGCGTCTATGCCGCCGACTTCGACGGCGATGGCTTGCCTAGTATGGCTTTGGGGCCGGTTATCGTGAAGCCCACTAACTCGCCGGATCCCGGGTCGTATCTTGCGAGCACACCGGATCCCATGTCCATACTCTCCGCCTTCCGCGGTTTTCCGAATGAGACGTACAGTACGTCCGCGTCTTAGTCGTATTCCCAGTCCACATTCCCCGCCTTCGACAGTTTCAACGTTTCCATAGTATCGCCCTCCCGCCTAGTTTCCTCGTATAATACGCCGTCAACAGGAACCCGTCTTCCGGCCCCAGTTCACGGTATACGGCGACGAGGTATTTGTCCTTTAAATACTATCAATTACTACCAATTTACTGTTAACAGTTTGTTTGGGATGAAAACCGGCAAAATCCTTGGGGTGATAGGATCAGGGGAGTCGCAAGAGGTAGAGCTTAAGGAATCTTTCCACAGTTCCCGGGATTTTTCAAAACTGATGTGCGGGTTTGCCAACACCTGCGGGGGCATAATCCTTGTTGGCGTAACCCAGAAAAAACAGATAGTCGGCTTAAAAGAGGATGCGGACGAAATCCAACAAAAGATATCTGCCTCGGCCCAAGCAGTATCCCCCCCGATACTCCCCTCAATAGAACTCCATGCGGTCGAAGGAAAGCAAATAATCGCGACAGTCATACAAAAAGCCATTGACGGATGTTTCCACACGTTTCAGGGAGCCATTTGGGCCAGGGTCGGAAGTACCTTGAAAAAGATGGAAGGAGTCCAGATACTTGATTTCTTGCGGGGCAAGCAAATCCTCTGTTTTGATGAAACCCCAAGCGACGCCGTAATCAGCGACATTGACGAAGACAAGGCAAAGGAATATCTCGCATTAAGAAGACAACAGGATTGCTTCAAATCCCACTCCATCGAAGACTTCCTGTTAAGCATGAGGTTAGCCGCAAAAAACGGAGGGCTGAAGATCAAGAACTCAGCATTGCTCTTTTTTGCTAAAAATCCTCCGCGATCCCATCCCCAAAACGAGCTGAAACTTGTCAGATTTGACGGGACCGAGCCGGTCAAAATCGTATCGCACGAACTCATCCAATCGAATCTGACGGAATCCATAGAAAAGGCGCTGTCCTTTGTCAAAACAAATCTCCCCAAGAATATCCAGGTTAAATTCGAAGCCAGAAGAGAGGAAAGATACCCCTACCCCATAGACGTTATATGTGAGGCAATAGTCAACGCCGTAGCCCACAGGGACTACTTCAGCAAAGACGCGACACAGATATGCCTGTTCTCTGACAGGTTAGAGATAACCAACCCCGGCTCGCTGCCTACTGGCCTGCCTAGAGAATTATTCGGAACACTCTCAGTCCAACGGAACCCCCTAACATACAAACTCCTCAGAGATTACGGATACGTCGAAGGATTGGGATCTGGCATACCCAGGATGATAAACAGCATGAGGGAATACGGGCTCGCAGACCCTGAGTTTGGCATATACGAACACTTTTTCCGCGTAATCCTTCGAAACCAAGCCACCAGCCTAAAACCCATAAAAGAGCAAACACACCTCAACGAAAGGCAGCTTAAGGCGATAGAGTTCCTCCAAAAAAACAGGACAATAAACACAAAAACCTACTCAAAAATCAACGACATATCACACGGGACAGCAATACACGACATAAACGAAATGATAAAATTCGGACACCTCAAAAAAATAGGATCATACCGGGGAGCATATTACCTACTAAAAGACGAACAGGAGGCACACAAACAGGGGCGCGTTCAGCAATGGTCGAAGTCATGATGACACATGGTTTGGCAAATGCCGGCGGATGTTTTAGAATTATTGAGGTAGCGATGCAATGGTGATAGGGGATCGGATGAAGGAATACGAGAAGGCATATACCATCGTCCTGCCTAAACGTCTCCCGATGATTATTCGTATTGACGGGAAGGCTTTTCACAAGCTGCTCGGTGGCATAGAGGAGCCGTTTGATACGGGCGTAAAACACCTCCTGGATGCTGCCGCCGGCAAACTGCTTGAAGAAATATCGGGGGCCGTCTTCGCATACCTCCAGTCAGACGAGATTAACGTTTTGGTCGTGAACTATTCAAGCCTCGATTTTTGTCCGTGGTTCGGGAATGAAATCCAAAAGATCTCTTCCGTCTCAGCCTCTATAGCAACAGCGGAATTCAACAGAATAAAGGAGAGGGAACAGACCAGCAGTTTGCCGCAATCTGTCCATAAGATAACGGGGGACGGATACTTTGACGCGCGATGTTTCATACTCCCAAAAGAGGAAGTCTGCAATTATTACATATGGCGGCAGCAGGATTGGACTAGGAACTCCATGCAGATGCTCGCAAGGACCTTCTACAGCCAAAAGGAGATACACCTGAAGAAAAACAAGGAACTTCAGGAGATGATTTTCCGGAAGGGAATGAACTGGAACGACCTGGAAATATGGAAAAGACGCGGACGATGCATAACCAAAAACGACGGCATCCACGTCGACGATGAACCGCCGATATTCACCCAGAACCGGAAGTATGTGGAGAAGCACGTGTGCCCGATAAGCGATGAGAAAGATCAAACGCCGCATATTTCTGGAACGGTACCTACGTTTCCGCTGTCCACGATTTCGGGCAAGTCGTGAGGTATCAGGGCTTCTCATGGCAGGGCAAGCCCGGCAGCTGCCCTGAGGGGGTGGCGTCCATAGACAAGTTGGGCGGCTTCTGCATCGAAAAATACGAGGCTGTGGCGTGGAATGTGACCTGGTGGATTAGCAAGTCGAATCAGAACGCTTTGAGCAGCACGGACACAACAAACGTGTTGACTACGGGCGCATACGCCAACAGCATGTCGGCTACTCCCATGGGTGTATGTATCGCAGACGCCAGCGAGAACTGATACATCTACCAGAAGGACTACTACGTCGGAAACATCAGCTTCATCGACACCGGCTCGTTAGACGCCGCCAACCTCGGAGCCGGCGCGTCATCGTCCCCGGGCGGCGTCACCGTCGCCGGGAAGAACAGCCTCATCTGGGCAATACTGTCATATCAGGGCCCGGCCAGCCCAGCAACAACCCTATTTATGTAAGTGTCTATAATGTGTTATTGATGTGTTATAATGTCTGATATGTCTACGATTCAGGTGGAGAGGGCCGTCCTTGATTCGCTGAGGGAGCTCAAGGAATACCGGCGGCAGACCTACAACGAGCTTATCTCCAGGATGCTCGAATGCTACAAGGCAGCGAGGAAAAGAAACCAATACGACGAGTTCCTCCACAAGATACAGCAGGAGCGGATGAGGAGCCTCTGGGACAACAAAGAAGATGACTTCTGGGACACAGTATAGGGCAGGGGACATAGTGCTGGCGAAGATACAGTTCGCAGACACCTTCGAGGTGAAGACCAGGCCTGCGGCCGTCCTCTTCGAAGAATACGGGAACATAGTCGTAGCAGGGGTGACGGGCAACGTCTCCATGGACGGGATACGCCTATCGGCAGATGACGGGATGGCCAAAGACAGCGTGATAAAGACCAACTACATATTCACGATATCGGAGAAGATGATAGAGCGGAGAATCGTCCGCCTGAAGCCGGAAAAGAGGCGGGAACTGCACGAGGCGCTCCTGAAAAGCATCAGCCCGCTCATCCGGACAGGCTCGGACCTCTGAGGAAACCCATACGCGGAGATGTCCGCCGACGAGCACCCGGCCCGCGCGACGCCATCCCCGACGGCGTCGCAGAGGCCTGGAACGCCCCTTCCAGGCGGGTCATAACGGGGGATTAGCGTATTTATATCTCTGCCTCTCCTTCAGATTATCATATGCCAAAGAAGGCGTGCAACGAGATGCAGTTTCCTGTCGTTGTCGAGAAAGACGAGGCTGGTTTCTACGTGGTCGAATGCCCGGTCCTGGAGGGCTGCTACTCCCAGGGAAGAAGCCTGGATGAGGCCTTGAGGAACATCAGGGAAGTGATAGGGTTATGCCTGGAAGAGGAAAAGACCAAGACCTTCTTAAAGTCATATCACCCCAAGGAGTTCAGCTTCCACACGATATCCATCAGCTCATAATGTCGCATGCGCTGCCTGTCATATCCGGAAGAGATGCCGTTAAAAAATTCGCAAGACTCGGATATGCCGTTGTCAGGCAGCGCGGAAGCCATATCAGATTGGAGCATGCCTCGGATAAGGTGCGTAAAAAACTGACTGTGCCAGACCATAAGACGCTTGGCCCCGGGCTTCTGAGGAAGCTCATCCGCGACGCAGAGATCACGGTGGATGAGTTCAACGAGTCCTAATCCAGTTAGCAGCTCACCGTCCAAAAGAGCGTCACGCCCTAGAACCGTTCGTATCTGACGTCCTTTATGGTTATGTTGTATCCGCAGCTCCTTTCGGAGACGAGGGCCTCCAGGGTGTCGTTGGGGATGTCCTTGTATCTGAGGACGGCGCGGAAATACCTGATGTATCTGGTCCCCGGCTCGATGCGCTTCTCAGTCAGCTGGTAGTCCCTGATGTCCCAGTATGTGGCGTTCTTGGTGTCGTTTTGTTCCCCGCGCTCCCCCACCCAGGAGACGTTCCCCCAGGACGAGTTCCTCAAGGACACGTTCCAGGACACGTTGTCTGCCGGGATATACCTGTATATGAAGGGCTTCCGCCTCACATCGACGCCCGGGGCGCACCGGTACCCGATGCTGTACGTATAGTTGACGTAGGGTGTGTAGTCGCTGCCGGTGTTGGCGACCCAGATGTTGGAGGCGAAAGACGCCACAGAGTCGTTGCCCGAAGGCGGGCTCTGGCCGAAGTCCAGGTGCATGAGGATCTCATGCAACGCGTCCAGGTCGCGGTCGACGGAGGCCGAAAGGATTGTGACGTTCACCATGGCCGAGTCCGTGACCGTCGGGTTCTTGTCGACGGCGTCCGGATACCTGTCGCCGTCCGTGTCGGGGTCGAGGGGACTAGTGCGGACCGCCATGACCTCCGCGTAGTCGCCTAATCCGTCCCCGTCGCTGTCTATCATGGTCGCGTTCGTGCCGAGCTCACGTTCCGCGTGGTCGGACAGGCCGTCGCCGTCGGTGTCCAGGGTCTTGCACGCGCCTGCTTCGCATGCCTGGCCCTCGGGGCACGGCTTCGTGTAGCTGTAGCCGGCTTCGTCGCAGCATTCGGCGTCGTCGGGGCAGTCGGCTTTAACGCACGTCGAGTTCTCGCATATGAGCGGGCTTCGGCAGAGCCTGTCGGCGTACATTCCGAGGACGCAGCATTCGAAGGGGCACGGCGGGTCCAGGCACGTCCCGTTCTCGCAGACGAAATAGGGGCCGCAACCCTTCGGCGCGTATGCGCCGCCGTCCTCTGGGCAGCATTCATCGGGGCATGCGGGAAGGGCAAGGAGCGTCGATGTCGTCGTTGCGGTCGTAGAAGCCTTCAGGTCGACGATGCTGGCGGGGACGTCGACGACGGCCTCTTCCTTCGCCAGGTATTCTTTGATGAATGCGTCCTCCTCGGCACGCGAGGCGTCATCCCCCGAAGCCGGCGGCGTATCCCAAAAAAACCACCAATAGGCTGCGGACAAGGCCGTTAATGCCAGTATGGAAGCCAATATCGCCCGTTTTTCCACATTATATATTCAAATGCCGCGTATTATAACCTATGGCCGGCGGTCCGCAGTCCAAGGTCGAGGAAGCCAACAGGCGGCTCAAGCTCCAGCAGCAAAGGCAGGAGGAGGACAGGAATATCGTCCAGCTGGAGCACAGGCTCATGGACCGCAGAGTCGAGACCCTCCTATTCGGCAAGGCGACGGACCAGAGCATGCTCCTTCCGGCGCTGAATGGCCGCAGGGCGGCGGAGGCCTTCGTCGACATCCACCAGAAAAGGAAGCTCGAGGAAACAGTCCCGAAAGAGAAATCCGACGAGATGCGCAATCCAAGGACCGATGAGAAGCCGCCCAAGGACGACAACGTCCCCGACCTGTCCCTGTCAGCCTAATCCGTCCCTATCAGCTTGAAGAACGCCTCGCTTAGGTCTTTTGTCCCTGTCTCTTCCAGTATCTGCGGTATCGTGCCGAGGCCCATAATCGTCCCCCTGTCGATTATCATTATCCTGTCGCACAGTTGCGTGGCCTCGTCCAGGAGGTGCGTGGAGAAGACGACCGTCTTCCCTTTCTTGTGCAGTCCTTTGACGACGTCGACCATCTTCTTCGAGTAGACCGGGTCGAGGCCGGAGGTGACCTCGTCCAAAAGCACGATCTCTGGATCGTGTATGAGGGTCTTCGCGATCGCGATCCTCCTCCGTTGGCCTTTGCTGAGGGTCTTTATCACGTCGTCGATGTGGGATTCCATCTCGACGGTCCTGAGCGTCTCGTCGACCTTGTCCCTGAGGCCGCCGACGCCGTAGAGTTCGCCGATGTATGTGAGGTGGTCCCTTACCGTCATCTCCCCGTAGAGGAAGTCCTCCTCCGGAAGGTATCCGGTGATCTCCTTCACCTTTATCCTGTCCTTGACGGTGTCGAATCCCTTGACTGTGGCGGCGCCTTCGGTCGGGTCGAGTATCCCGCACATCATCCTCAAAGTCGTCGTCTTGCCGGCCCCGTTGGGGCCGAGGAACCCGAAAATCTCCCCCTCCTCGACGGTGAAGGAGACGTCCTTGACCGCGTAGCCTTCGGTGTAGACCTTCCCCAGGCCTTCTGCTATGACAAACGGAGGCATATCTGTATGTATTGTCCTGGATGGATTATAAGTCGAATCCTCCGGGCTATCTTTCCAAAAAACCCGCCTGTTTGCCTGTATCAAAAAATAGGCTGAAGTTACCGACCCTCAGGAAATCACATCCCAATACGCTCGGGAGTTTATTGACCTCCTCGGCCTTTTTGGTCGGCTGTAGGACGCTGACTGACGGCATCTCGACCGAAACAATCTCCCCGTCCTCCTCTTTGAGATGTATAGTAACGTCATCCAGCAATAGCCTATAAAAAATATGGCCTCCAAACCAGATTTTCGGGGACTCTTTGGGTTTGGTCAAGGATGAGATTGGCATGTTCAGTTGTTTGGCGTCTTTTGGGCTTATCGCCAGCCAAGGGCTTCCTGTATCCACTAAAACCCGTATAGGCACCGGATTTACACGGCACGACCGGATGCTTATATGGGCATAAAGCATCCATTCGCCGAAGGTTCTATTAACAGCCAAGGGAACTTTCATCGTCTACAGGATATAGGCTATGTTCTCGCAGGGAATGGCGGTGATATATACCTGGGCGATATCCTCCCTCTTCCTCTGGAGCGTCTGCAGCAGGTCATCTAACCTATCCTCGGCTGCGACGACTTTCTGGTCTCGTATCCCCAATAATCCGCACTTGTATTTTTTCTGCAGCTCTGGATAATGCTCATCGAACCATTTAGCATTCTTTTCGGATTTTTCTAATGCGAATTTGATCTCCTCCATCTCCGTCTTCCGCGTCGGCTCGGATTTATCGGCCATTGTTACCATACCCTTCAATATTTACGGGGGATACTGAAATAAATACGATAACCCCTCCTCTATCCCCTAGAATCCGGCTAAAAAGGCGATATCCCGTTTTTTTTCCCTAACCGGTCTGCGTCAGCGATTCGTTAGGGTTTGATCCTCGGGTCATGGGTAGCGGAAGAGTCATGGTTCCGCGGGCCATCGTCCGACGAGGCCGATGAGCCGCTACCCTCCGGGATAGCGGCTGGTATATATCTTTTCGCGGGGAATTATCCATATGCTTCCCCGTTTTTTGGTGGTCAGCAAATACGAAATCCGCCAGTACCGCGGCAGCATCCTCGACCAGGCCGTCATACTCCTCATCCTCCTCACCGGCTTCCTCATGCTCGTCACACCCCAGGTCCAAGACAGCGAGCTGCCATCCAGCCACAGCATCTACCGAGTCGGCTACGTCGAAGGCAGCGTCGTCGGCAGGCTCAAGCCATACAGCATCCGGCTCGTCCCCTACCAGAGCCAATACGACATGATACAGGCCTCCAGCCTCCACGAAATAGACGCGTTCGCGACCCAGGGCCGCCAAGGCATCGTCGTCTTCGGCTCAGGCTCCGCAAAATCCGACGCCGCACTCGGCCGCATGAACGCCCTGCTCGCCGGGTTCAACGGCGAGATGGTCGCCGAATACATACAAAAAGACAGGAACCTCTCCGGCGTCCTCCTCCCCTTGCGCCTCATGGTGCTGGAGGAGAAGATCAACTACGACAGCGTCATGAACGGCAGCCTCGACGCAAAAAGGCGCCTCCTGCTCGGAAAGCAGCGCAAAGGCGAGGCCGAGTCCCCGGATGCGGCGGCGCCGGCATCGGCCGCAGGCTCCGAGGCCGCTTCGGCGTCCGGTGCGCCCGAGCAGGCGCCTGAGGGCGCACTCTCCGGCAACTCCGCCCTCAGCCTCCCGTCCGAGATGGGGATAGAATTCCCCTTCAAGACCCTCTACAGGAACATGACCCTCCTGTCCCCCCTCGTCCTCCTGTCCTTCCTGCTGTCCCTCAGCCTCTCAAGGGAACGAATCGACCGCAACATCGAAAACCTCTTCGACAGCCCGCTCACCAACACCGAGATACTCATCGGCAAAAGCCTCCCCTACTTCGCCCTCATGGCCCTCCTCAGCCTCTCATACGGCCTCTTCATAACGTTCAGCCTCGAAGCGCTCAAGATAGCCGCGGTATTCGCGGTACTGTCCTGCGCCATGCTCTCCTTCAGCCTCTTCTCAGTCCTCGTATCCAGGAGCTACCGCGAACTGACGTTCATCGGCAGCTTCAGCATGTTCGCCTTCTTCTTCTTCATCATCCTCCCAAACGTCTTCTCAGGAGTCAACGTCCTCGCCCTCATCTCCCCCCTCGACACCGTCACCAGCATAGAAAACGGGGCGACAATGACCTACACAGACCTCGGCCTCTCCCTCCTCCCATACTGCTTCCTGTCCATGTTCTTCCTCTCCTTCACCGGCGTCTGCTTCAACGCCGAAGTCCTCTTCTCCTCCAAGGGCTTCGCAGAGCTCCTTGCCGTCTTCTACAGCGGACTGTCCAGGATGCTCAGAAACAAGGCAGCATACGCCGCAGTATCCGTCGCCCTCCTAGTCCCCTTCATATTCATAATCGAGAGCATACTCGCATACCTCGTCCTCCCCCTCGGCGCATTCGCCCCCATAATGTCCCTCATGCTCCTTGCCTCAGTCGAAGAGATAGTCAAGATCATACCCTACGCATACAAGCGGATGAACCCCGTCCTCTACGGCATCGTGGCAGGAACCAGCTTCTTCATCACCGAGAAGCTCTTCAACCTCTACCTCATATACAATGTCTACAACTACCTCGGCGGCCCCTACGTGTTCTTCATCCAGAAGATGATGCCCGCCCTCATCATCCACATCCTGTCCACGATGCTGTTCGCGACCATCCTCCGCTACGGCAGACGCCGGGCATGGTTCGGCGTAGGCCTCCTCCTTTCGATGGTCATACACGTCATATACAACTACACGATACTGGCGGGGTCGATATGAGAAAGAGCCTCATAATATCGCATAGGGAGATCAGCGCCATGCTCAAGGAGCGAAGCTTCCTCCTGATGATACTCCTGGAACTCCTGCTCGTGTCGTCATCCGGCTTGCTGAGCGTCGGCTACGTCCTCATGACCTCGCCGGAGTCCTCCTCGACGCTGACCCAGCTGTCCAGCCTCGTCTACGTCGGAGTCGTCTCAGACACGCCGGAAGGGTTCTCGAAGGCCTTCGACGCAGGCGGCGTCCACTATACCTACTATAGCAGCTTCCCGGTAGCATACAGGGACTTCACAGACGGCCTCACCGACGCCGTAGTCGTCGGAGACCTGACCGAGGACTCGAAACCCTCAGTCGTCAAGGTGTTCGTCCCCTCCAACAGCCCCAAGGCGCCGATAACGAAGCTCGCACTCAAACGGGTCTTCCTCGGCCTCGAAGACTCCATACGGCTGCAGAAGGTCGAAGAATACGCCCCCCGCCTGCAGTACGCCACCTACAGGATAATGAACTTCAAGCCGCAGGCCAGGCACGCCGAGATATACTTCATCTTCACCCTCCCCCTCCTCCTATTCCTCCCCTGCGTCGTATCAGGAAGCCTCGCCATAGACGGCATCACCCAAGACCTCGAATCGAAGCGGATGATCAACCTCGCCGCCGCGCCCCTCACATACGCCCAGATAGTCTTCGGAAAATCGTTCGGCTCCTTCCTCCTGGCCATATCCCAATCCGCCCTCTGGCTCGCGGTCATGAGCGCCACCTTCATCAGCCCCCAAAACCACCTCACCCTCCTCATCATATGCGCCCTCTACGCCGCCATATTCATGAACGCAGGCACCATCATCGCACTCTACGTGAAACGGATGAAGAACAGCCAGATACTCTACACCTTCATCAGCATGAGCGCCATCAGCCTCTTCAGCCCCCTCGCCAACACACACCCCCTCCTACTGGCCAACAGCCCGTCGTATCTGATCACGGCAACAGCCCTCGGAACGCCGGCAACGACGATAATGCCCCAGCTGGCGACGCTCATCATACTGGCAGCAGCGACATCAGCCGCAGTCTACCGCCTCTCCTGGAAGGTCAACGAGGCGTAATCCCAGGACCGTGGGGGAGCCTGCAAATCGCTTTTGCCATCACTTCATCAGGCGGATCTGCGTCACTATGGCGGCGTAGACTCCGGCGTGCATCCTCAATCCGGTGTTCACAAGCTCGTATAGGATGTCTTCGGCCTCCTTAGGCGATATTTTCTTGGCCTTCAGCCGGTTCAGTATCAGTGTGGCCGGCCACCAGCATTCCACGCTCATGCTGCGGGCCAGCCGGATGAGGTTCTTGTCGTTTGTGACGAGTATCTCCCTGCGTTCACGTGCGAGAAGCAGCAGCGAGGCGTCGGTCTCCTCTATGCCCCCCAGGCCGGCGATCTTCCGCGAATCGGAGGATTTGACTTTGGCCGTCTGTATCCACTTTTCGAACGCCTCCTCCAGCTCTGCGGTCCCCGCCCTGCCGCCGGACTCGACAACCACCTCCCGGTAGACCTCAGGCGTCACGACGACCCTTAGGCCTTCCAAGAGCGATAGGCGGCCTATCCTGCTAAGGTGGATGAGGATGCAGGAGTCTACAACGGCCATCTCAGATTCGCCTCAAATCGGCGTTCAGTTCCTCCGGAGAGTAGCCGGAATCCACGCCCGACTCCGAAGCCAAATCAAGCATCTCAGCATAGGATACGCCCGCCAGTTTAGCGGCCTTCCTGTACGAAATCCTGTGTTCGCGCAGCTGCTCCACGGCCTGGCGACACTTCCAAACGGTTATGGCCTCGCCCAACAGCTTCCTGACGACCTCGGCGCGGTCCGCGTGCTCCGCAGCCTCGATATGCTCGAGATCCCTGACAAACACGTCCGGCACCCTCGCAGTAATGACCTTCATGATACATATGGTGGTTACAAAAGCATATAAATGTAACGCCTTTCTTATCTGGGTGGGAACCTTGGCTTTATCAGGTCCTCCGTGGGAGAACAAGCCGATGTCAAGCCGAGAATGTCATCCCGATACTCCAGGGGATATACTATAAGGCCCGGATTCCCTATCAATTTCCGCACCGCATCCTGGTCGTTGGCCCGCTGAATTATCAGCTCGGCCAGACCGCCTCCGTCCATCCTCTCATGGAAGGATTCAATGTCCTGCCGACGGCCCTCCAGCACGACCTCCACGCGACCGTCCGGGAGGTTGAATGCGCCGCCCCTGAGGAATCCCGCATGTATCATCTCAGCAGTCACGGTCAGCCGGCAGCCGATATGCTGGGCCTGTTTTCCGCTGATGTAAAACAGCGCCTTCCGGGTCGTTTCTGCCGGTTTCATGGCCCATTATAGTTAGACAACCTGCAATAAAAGGTATGGGAGGTCAAATGCGGTCTTTCGGGGGCTGCCGAAGAGCCTCAGAAGATACGCTGCAACTAACATCAGTGGGCTGGGATTCAGCTGAACATATACGCCTGTGGACAGAGACCACCGCAACGAACTCGCAAGTCCGTTGTGCGTCCGCTGGTTGAAGCAGGAACTACATGCGACAACGCACTTCCACAAGTCGTAGTCGCTGGAAGCCCACGGCTTTAGCCGTGGGAGGATGTCACGCTATGTACCTATAGTATAATTATATAGCAATAGTATTTAAATACTTGGCTAGACTATAGGTATATAGATATAAGCGTGTATGTGTAATACCTTCCAATGGCAAAGAAAACCACCTATGATCTTGCCAGACAAGTTCTTAAGTCGTTACAAGACAGGCCGAAGTCTATAAGCGATATTAAGGCTGAGGCTGAGACTGACTGGGATAGTGCAAGAAAGGCATTGGAGTTCCTTACTTCGATAGGGCAGGTGGAGGAGATTCAAGTGGACGGCAATAAGAGGGTTTTCAGGTCTAAGGTCGCAAGACCCCCAGAGCTTGGCACGGACACAGTATTCCAGTTGCCGATAACTTCAAAGCAAGACAATCTCATCAATTGCCTGTTTATGCATATCCGGGACGGGTGGGTTGAGAAGACCGGGAAACGCCCTAACAAGACACAGGTTCAGAAGTCACTAGTCGATGTGGTCGAATTATGTAACCTAAAAAAGGAGGTACCCTCTGGGTGGTATTATTTTGGGGAGATGTGCATTAAACACTACGACCCTGAAAGAAACTACGAGTACGCACCAGTGCCTAATTTGGACAGCATAGACAAGTGTATCGCCGAGGTTGTTGGGAAAAAGAGCCAGTACCTTACTACAAAGGATTTGAGGCTGAATCACTACACGGAAAAGAATAATCCCCTATACCTGACCAAAGAAATGCTCAATCTATTGCCTTTCATGATATTTGACGAGGAAGGAAAAAGCAAACTGAGGGCGTTATTAACCGACTTTGCGATGTTCTTCCAGAAAAATGACGACAACAAGGAAATAGTGGAAGTACTGAACGAATTCTCCTCAACCATGATATACCTGATAAAGACAAAAAAGGAGGAAGACCTTAACCAGATGCGTGACGAGCTATCTGAGTCTTTCAACAGCGTATGGCAGCTGCTCGGCTCATACAACTTCTACAACAGCATGTACGTTGGTGGCTGGTATGACCGACAGACCCTAAACCCCTACGTCCAGCCGACGCTCGATGCACTCCTGCAAGTAGCGAGGGAATGCGTAGACGAACTCAAAGACCTCAGAGACCCCCTAACAGAACCCAAGGGAATAAACATCCAAGATACCCTAAAATCGTTCAGAGGGATGGCAAAAGACTCAAAGGAACTCGACCCGGCGGGAAGAAAAGAGTTGGCTGAAAAATTCGTGCAAAGCAAATCAGACGTCTTCGGGAAATACGGCCTTAACTAAATCCCTGCAGCTGGCGAAATGCTGAATATTCGCTGTAACCAACAGGTCCGCCCCCGCCTTCTTAGCCAGTAACGCATGTAATGGGTCCTGGAAATGGTCTGAAATAGCCTTCGCCTGCACCACTTCTTCAGGCGTATGCCTGACTAGCACAAATTTGTCCTTAGACCTGAACAAACCGAAGAATCCCTTCAATCCAGCCGATGGAACATGCTGCTCTAACTCGCAAAGCAACCAATCGGACAGCACCAGCTTAAACTCGCAATTAAGACTCCTAGAAAGAATATCCCAAGCGACATCAGATCCCCGCCTATCTAAGAAATAATCCATCAAAATGCACGTATCCAGATAGACGAGCTTAACCATAACAACCATATTGAACGATGACTAGATTAATCCGCCACAAGCAGTCCGGAAACATTGTGTTGCTGGAACTAAGAAATTAGGGTGTTCAAATAAAAGTGCCAATAACGGCCATGACCTGCCAAACCCAAGATAATAGCCCTAATTGTCTTTCTTCCTGGCCGCTACGTATGCTGTCAGCGGCGCCATTGCCAGTATCAGCGCTGGTATTGTCGATCCCGGGAATTCCGGCGCCTCGAAGTTCCACCTGAACGGCGTAATCTCGACGACGTCGTTTCCGCAGGTGATGGTGGTGTGCACGTCGGCTAAGGTCCCCTTCGCCGGCATCCCGATCATCCACTTCGGTATCCTGACCTCGATGACGTAGTTGGGGAAGCCGTGGTCCGAGACCCCGGCGCTTGAGTAGACCAGCTGGGCGTTCCCGATCACCTTCGAAGAGCCGCCTGTGCAGCTCATCGTCGAGGGTGCGTTCTGCGGGAAGCCGTCGGCCGCGTTCGGCAGGCTCCACGTCGGCAAATAGCAGACCTGTCCCTTGCTGGGGCCGCTCGTCTTGATGCCGTACTCGTAGCCGTACTGGCCGGTGCCGGCGTCGTTGTCCAGGTCCAGGGCTATGTCGCCGGTGTCGGTGTGCCTGCCCCATGCGTCGGTGTGGCCGCCTTCGGGCATCGATGTGACGATGGCGAAATACGCGAATCCGACGACGTCGTCGAAGTAGAGGGCCTCAATGTCGTATGCCTCCCCCCCTGCGGGGCCGTCGTATTTGCCCCAGGGGTCCGCGTGGAATGAATATGGCTCCGCATACGGGGAGTATGCCGCCCCCTCGCCTTGGATGTGGGCCCCTTTTGCGTCGTATCCGGTCCAGTCCCTGCACGGGCCGTATATCCCGGTGTTTATGACGCACTTGTCGTCGATGTCGTCCTCGACCTTCCACTGCGCCGTAGCCGATGAAGGAACCCATGCGGACTCGCTGCCGCCGAACGCGCTGCCGAGATTCACTCCCCAGTCGCTAAGGCTTCCGTCGACGGAATACGCCGAGACAGAGCCGGATAAAACAAAGAACAATAATACAAAGAACAATACGGACCAACACCCTACTTTCTCCATGGAAACCACTCAGAATTATACAATGTATACGTATAAAAGCTTGAACATTGTCCTTAAAGGGTGTTTTTTGGGCTATATCCACCTATTACTAAACAATGGCCCGGATTTTTTTAGTGCATTGTTCACGTAGGCCTTCACACATGGCCGTATTATGACCGTATTTTAAAGCGTCCTGCGTGTTTAAACCATATGCCCCTCAAAGCATACTCTACTGCAAAAACGTGGGCCGTCCTCCTGGCGCTGAGCCTCGCCGCAGCATTCATCATCCTGCCAGTCAGCTACATGAGCGACTACTTCCTCATGCTCTGGGCGATGACCGCATTGGCGGTCCTCTGGCGGACACACCACATGCGCGAACATGCGCTCCCGAAATGGGTGAGGGGCACCATAGTCGCAGTCGGAGTCGCCACCGTCCTCATGAGCGCGGCGATGATACCCCTGGGCATCAGCCACGGCAAAGGCTCCGGGAAATTCACATTCGTCAACCTGAGCCTCCTTCTGGCCGGCGCATCCATCACAGCCTTCGCCATCCTGGGCTACTTTGCCGCCATCACCCCCCTGCTCATACCCATCGCAGTGATAATCGGCTACCTCCTGCTGGGCGACAAGCCAGCCCTCTGGTTCCAGCCCCTGCTTCAGCCCACCATCGACCTCCTTGTGTTCGCCCTCGAGCTCACAGGCTTCTCACCCCAGGTGCAGGGGAACCTCATAACATACGCCACAGCCACCGGGGCCGCGGTCCGCGTCTCCATCGTCCCCGACTGCACCGGCATCTGGAGCCTCATCGCATACTCAGTCTCCGTCGGCATGATCCTCCTGCTCCTTCCCAAGATCAAAGCCAAAGGATACCTCCTCATCCTAGCAGGATTCCCCATAACCTACCTCCTGAACATACTCCGCCTCGTACTCATACTCGCATCCGTCTACTACCTCGGCCCAGGCTGGATAGAGCCAGCCCACATGAACACCGGATGGGTCGTCTTCAGCATATGGATGCTCACCTTCTGGTACACGTTCTTCAGCATGAGGCTCTACGACGCAGGCAAAAAATAGAAAACAACGCGATGCCGAAATACGCCGCCATGGCGAGACCCATACGGCTGACGACCGTGTAGCTCGGGTCCCCGAAGAGCCAAACCTCCCAAGACTCCGGAAGGATGAAATCGGCCCTCGAAAGCGGCCACATAAGCGGCACCCCATACATCCCCCCAACCATGTCAAAGAGCAGATGCCCAAGGAGCATATAGGCGAACACGAGGCCGACGCCGCGGCCAAGAAGCAGACCGACGGCCGCACCCGCGAAGAGAAGGAAAAACACGTTATGCAACACCAGCCTGTGGACGAACCCGAAATGCGGCGGCAGATGGTCGACGTCGACCAGGAGCGAGACCGCAGCCAAAACCGGCACAACCCACGGCCCAACCCTCAACCGAAGGCCATAGACCAAAAGATAACCCCCAGCAAGGGAGAGGACAAAATGCGCGAGGGAGTCCATTTCACTTATACGAGATCTCAGCCTCGACGATGCCCACCAAAGCCTCCGCCTTCCTGGAATACAAAGCAAGCCTCAGCTCCGCCCTGTTCCCGGTCCCGTTCGCGATAAGCGGCGTAAGGTCCAACTCCTGATACCTGAGGCCGGAGCCCGCGTTGCACCCCGACTCCTTCGGCGCGTATTGGAAGTCCAAATAGGACGATTTGTCGACGGCGTCCCCGTCCGCCGCATACCGGTACACCCTCCAAAAGGAGTTCGACGGAGGCTGCCGGGACTCGTTCCCGGATGAGATGACGACATTCGAGCGGTTGCTGGCGCTCGCATTGAAGCTCTGGTTCGTGGCAAGCGGATTCCTCTCCAGCTCCTCCCTGAGGTTCCGGAACCAAATGGAAAGGTTCCCAGCAGGCTCGTTGTAGGCGTAATCATACCCCTGCTGCGGGGCCTTCACCTCCTGGAAGAACAAGGCGACCCTGAACTTCGCCTTCCTGTCGACACCCTCCTTCGCCAGAGCGGCATAGCCGACATCATATCCCATCCTCTCATCGCATGAATACGACAGCCCCGCATACCGGTAATCGCCCAACGCCCCATCCCCCAAACCCAAGGCGACATCGACGGGACCCAACGCATGCGGCGCCGAATCCGCCACCGCCATCGACGAATTGAAAAAAGCCTCCCCGCAGCTGCCAGCCCAATCACGGCCGCTACGGTCACGGAAAAAGCTGGCACCGTCGAAATGCTGCCTGTAGACGCCGACAGTGGAATCGTTCTCACACGACAAAAACCGCTTAGACTCGACCTTGAACGAGGCCGAAGCGTTGGCGGACCGCCCGAAGGAATCCATGCAAAAGACTGTGAGATTGTTGGATCCCTCCTGCGCCCTGAATAGCCTGTTCCCCTGGAGGGAGCCGCCCTCTACGCCGTTGACCTCGAACCAGCACCCGACGCCCTGCTTGTTCACCGAGTAGGCGAGCGGGACGATGGTCGAGCCGAACAGCCTCCCGCTGACCGGGTTGGTCAGCCTGATGAACGGCAGCCTCTTGTCCTCCACGCATGGCTTGCATTCGCCCCCGCAGTCGAGCCCCGACTCATATATCATGTCCCTCTTGCGGTCGAAGCAGTGGCACGGCCGGCACGGGCCCCCGCAGTCCACGCCCACCTCGTTGGTGTCGTTCTCCCCGTTGTAGCATTCTGCGCTGAAGCACTCGTCCTCGCCGTCGACGCAGGATTCACCTATCCTGCATGTCGCGAAATCCTGCACCTCCTGAGTCATCACGCACCGTGCGGCGTCGGACAGGGGGTCCGCGCATCTGCTATGGACGAACTGCCTGAGTATCTTGCCGTCCATGCACTGATACCCTGTGACATAGGATGTGTTGCCGCAGTCGCTGTTGACATTGCACCTGACGCACGGCCTCTGGATGTAGCTCATATACGGCGCATACGAGCTTCCGAATCCGAAGATGAACCTCGCATCCGTCTTCTTGTTGTTCAGCTTCGCGAGCCCTTCCCGGTCCCAGGAGAGCCTGTAGCATGAGAACTGCCGCCCCGCCCCGATATCAGCCTTCACGTATTCCGTGATGCCGATCCCATAGAACATCTCGTTCGAATCCTTCGCCTTGATGAGCACCGTGGGCGTGCCGTTCGTCGCGAAACCATAGTCTGCGGGCTCCACAGAACCGGAGCATGGGACATGCTCCACGTACGTGTCAAGGGACGTCCCCTGCGTCGCATAAGGCAGGACATTCAGCCTCGCATCGCTGAAATCCCCCAAACCGCCGACAGGCAACGCGATTATCCCCCTGTACGGGTCGTCATTCGACAGGTTCCTCTTGTCTGCCACGTCTCCGACAAGGATATACCCCCCGGTGACGACCTTCTCGCCAGCCCCGTCAAGCGGCTCGGATTCATCTCCGATGTGCCCATCCTGTTTGGTATTCGAAAGCTGCAGAGTCGACTCGGAGCAGAACGATGAGTTCCCGCCCCCGGAGGAGACATTTACGGGGATGAATCCGAAAAAGCTCACGTTCATCAACGGCTCCTGCGGCTCCGAGGAGTCATCCGTCCCGGTTCCCGGTTGCTGCCCTGAGGAATCATCCGGCGTCTGCCTGATTGACTCCTCGGAGGCGTTCCGCGGAATCTGGACAGCGGGCTTCTCGGGCACAGTCGTGGTCGTCACCTCATCGGTCTTCAGTCCCGTCGAGTTCACGACGAGCACGAGCCTCTCGATCTCGGTGTCGTCGCATGCGCCGTTCTGGTTCTCGTCCAGGCAGCACACGCTGCCGGACTGGATGTACGGCTTGGGGCATTCCTTCGGACTCATGCATCCGAGCGCGAGGATGACGAGAATTACGGCTGCCAGGGCTTTCATCCGCTCGCCTCCGTCTCGTTTTTCCTGCCCTTAATCCAGAAGTGGACGCCGTTTGTCCCGTAATCCGTCTTCAGCTCCAGGCTGACCTTGGTGGGAAGCTTGATGTTCTCGGGTACCCTAAGCACTATCTCGTTCATGCCGGTCCGTTTTTTCAGGTCCCTCGTGGCCACCAGCGTGTCCCCGATGTAGATGTCCAGCATATATGTCTCGCTGCGCTTTCCTACCTGCTGTATCCCGTAGGCGAATTTGATGGAGTTCCCGTCCAGGTAGTTGCTGTAGGAGTCAGGCTCCAGGTACAGGACGGTGTAGTTGTCTCCGGTGGTGGTGGCCCACAGCAGATAGGCGGCGACTACGACTCCGACCGCTACCGACGCCATCACGGCGTACTTGACCGTCTTATCGAGCACCAGGTCGTTTTCCATTTAGGATGATATTTAGGGCATTCATCGGATAAATACCCTCCGGCGCCGGTCTGCGCATTGACGAAACCCCGTGCTTCTCCCGTGATCGCAGCCACCGCCTGCCTGCCGGGAATATATAAATCCGTGTTGCGCTAATAATATGGCCTCATAGGGGGGCAATCAGAATGGATTTTTCACAAATAACCTTTATCGCGTTTGCTCTGGCCTTTGCGGCCACGTACGCGGCGACATTGTACACCATCCGGCATATGCGCAGGCAGGGCATCGTCGGCCAGGACGGCCACAAACCCTCCAAGCCGGAGGTCCCTGAGATGGGGGGAATCGCGATCCTGCAGGCGTACCCGCTCGTCCTCATAGCCGCTGCGCTCCTTTACAAGCTGTCCAACCCGTCATTCAGCCTCACCCCCGTCATAGCCGCCCTCGGGGTCTTCGAGATCGCCTCATTCGTCGGCGTCGTCGACGACCTCCAGAAGCTCAGCCACCGGATAAAGCCCCTCCTCCTGCTCCTTGCCGCGCTGCCGCTCATCCTCCTGAGGCCCGGCCTGCCCATCATCCGCCTGCCCTACCTCACCATCGACTTCTACAACCTCTTCGGCTCCGACCTCTCCCTCCTCTTCTGGCTGATGCTCGTGCCCCTCGGCATCACAGGCGCCGCCAACGTCAGCAACATGCTCGCAGGGTTCAACGGCCTCTCAAGCGGCCTGTCGTTCATAGCGTCCGTCGCCCTTGCGGCGGCAGGATACCTGACGAATCAGCACTCGGTCGTCCTGATATTCACCGCCATGGCCGGCGCCCAGCTCGCCTTCTGGTGGTTCAACCGCTACCCCGCCAGGATATTCCCCGGAGACACCGGCACCCTCAGCTTCGGCGCCCTACTCGCCGCAGGCATAGTCGTCGGAAACATCGAATTCATCGGCCTCCTCGTCCTCTTGCCGCAGCTATTCAACGCATCCATATCGCTTCTGTCCGTGGGCCGCTTCTTCGAGGAGAAGGAGTTCAGGAAGGAGAAGTTCAGCGCATTCAAGATAGAGAAAGACGGCAGGATATGGTTCACCCGCCTGGAGCGGCCCATCACCCTCTGCAAAATCCTCCTATACCGGCAGCCCCAGACGGAAAACGCGCTGGTCTCGAAGGTTTATGTTCTCGGAATCCTATCATCATTAGCGGCACTGGCCGTGCTATCCACTTGGATATGAAAAAGACGGTACTGTTCGTGAGCCCCCACACCGACGACGCGGAGATAGCGTGCGGCGGGACCATCGCCCGGATGGTGGAAGCCGGGCACAAAGTCCACTATATAGCGCTTTCTGCCTGCGAGAAGTCGGTCCCCGACAAGTACCCGAAGGACATCCTCCGAAGGGAGGTCAAGAAGGCCACGAAGATACTCGGGATATCCCCCAAGAACCTCCACGTCTTCAACTTCGACGTCAGGGAATTCCCCAACCACCGCCAGGAGATACTGGACGCCCTCTTCTCGTTCCGGAAGAAGGTCAGCCCGGAGCTCGTCATCGCGCCATCCTCATACGACCTCCACCAGGACCACATCACCACACGCAACGAGGTCCTCAGGGCCTACCGCGAATCCACGATACTCGGCTTCGAGATGCCCTGGGACAACGTGTCCTTCAAGACCCAGTCCTTCGTACCACTCACGGAGAAGCACATGAGGAAGAAGATGAGCGCCCTCAGATGCTACGTGTCCCAGATGCACCGAAGCTACCTGACCGAAGACTACATACGCGGACTGGCAAGGACGAGGGGCATGCAGATAAACACCCAATACGCCGAAGCCTTCGAAGTCATCAGGTGGGTGATGCACGATGTCTGAGGTCTGCGCCTATCCGCTGGTTTATCCTGCGAGTCCTCTTTCAGAGAGACTGAGGCCGCAGCCGAATGTCTCTCCTTCGCCAGCTCAAGGGGGCTGCGCGGAAGCCTTCGAAGTCATCAGGTGGGTGATGCGCGATGTCTGAGGTCTGGATAGACATAATGACCAGCAAACAGGTCTGGTTCCTCGGCACCTTCGCGCAATACCTCAAAGACAAGGGAATAAAGACCTGGGTCACCGTCAGAAAATACCAGGAAAACACCGAAGTCCTCGAGAAGGCCGTCAAGGCCGGCAGATTCGACTTCGAATACGAGATAACTGGCGTCCACGGCGGCGCCGGCAAGGAAGGGAAACTAGACGCGTTCCTCGCCAGATGCTCCGCACACGCAAAGAAAATCGAGGAACACGACGTCAAATGCGCATTCTCCCTGTCCTCGCCCGAATGCGCCCGCATAGCATACGGCCTCGGAATACCCCACATATGCACGTCGGATTCGCCGTTCTCGCAAGCGGCGTCTTTGCTCACATTCCCACTCTCAGAGAAGATAATCACCTCATACCTCTCCGACATATGGGACTTCATGCGCGTCGGCGCAGACCCCAACAGGATCATCACGTTCAAAGGCATCGACGAGATAGCGTGGACCCGAGACTTCAAGGCCGACCCGAAGATACTTGAGGACATCGGCCTCGCCAAAGGCAAGCCCATAGCCATAGTGCGCGCACTCTCCCCGCACTTCTCCGAGAACGCCCCATTCTTCAAGGACACGGAGACCGGCGTCGAAGACATAATCAAAGAACTTCTAAAACAATGCGGCAAAGACGTCCAGATAGTCGCCATACCCCGCTACGGACAGCAGGGACCCATCCTCCGCAAGGTATTCGGCGGCAGGATAAAGGTCGTCGAACACGTGGACGGACCCTCCCTCAGCTCCCAAGCCGACGTCCTCATATCCGCCGGCGGGACCATGAACCGCGAGGCCTCGCTGTTGGGCACGTACGCGATATCCATAGACCCCCTCTGCAAGCACCCGATGGCATACGGCGAGAAATTCCTCCACCAAAAAGGCCTCCTCCTGCCGACACTAGACCTAAAAGAGGCCGCAGACAAGGCAATAGAAATACTCAACGACAAGGGGAAACGGGACGAAATCAAGAAGAAGGCCGCCAAGCTGAGGACAGAAATGGAAGACCCAATACCGGTGTTCCACAGGGTCGTCAAAGACTACATCTGACCATGGAGGCGGAAGACTTCGGCAACGGCCTGTCGGGCGGCAGCCTGACAAAAGAACAGGAGACCAACCTGCGGGGCATCCGCGAGATAAGCCGGGAGTTCCACCACAGATGCGGGATACCCCCCGCAGATTCGGACATATCGACCTCCTCCCTGGTCCTCGAATCCGGCCATCAGCCGAACTTCCTCCCCCACAGCGGCGTCTTCCGGAAGGTGTACCTCCTCGACTGGTTCGCGAAGAAGCTCCAGGCCCGCGGCGCCGACGCAGTCCCGCTCTTCGGGTTCGCAGACTACAACCTCTCCACCGCGAACCTCCTTAACCAAAACAGGATACCCGAGACAAACCGCGACGGCTTTTACAAGATAGGGTTCCCACTCGGGCAGAAGGACAGGTGGAAGCGATTCGACAAGGTCCCGAAACCGGACTCATCAGCGCTGCAAAAGCAGCTGACGGCGATACGCGCATCGTACGAGCGAAACTGCAAACGGGCGAAGCTCCCATTCGAACCCGTCTCCAAAAATCTGCAGACGCTAGCGTCCTTGATGGAGGACGCCCACCGCAGGGCCGACTCATTCGCCGCATTCAACGCCTACACCATTGCGAAAACCTGCACCGACCTGCTGGGACTCAAAGTGGCGTTCTTCGCCTACTCGGACGTGCAAGAGGGCAACCTGCTGATCGAGGCCGCGCAAAGGCTAGCGACACGCCACCAGGATTACAACAAAGCCTGCAACGAGTCAGTGCGAAAAAGGGGCCTCGAGGCGGAGCTTGGTGTTGCCGAAGAGCATTTCTTCCCGTTCTGGCTCCACTGCGAATGCGGCGGGAAGACAACCCTCAACGTGCGCAACGGGCAAGTAGAAGGCAAATGCCCCCTATGCGGCACACACCACATGCTGTCCCAGTCCGAGTTCACCGCCAATTACCCCCTGATGGCGCCGACCGCCATCGCAAGGAACATCATATTCTCCGAAGGATTAGGCACTACACTTTTCATGTCCGGCTCCGGCGGCGGCCTCCGCTACGGCGCCGTCGCAAACGACGTCTCGGATGCCATGGGGTTCAGGAAGCCGATAACGCTCTCGTGGTCCGGCGCCGACCGCTACCTGGGCGCAGCCCGCCAAGCAGCCCTGGCGGACCTGTCCGCCGCCCTCTCGGCCACGAGGGACGAGATGGCGTCTATCTCCCTCTCCAGCCTCGCTGAATCCCGCCGCAAGGAGCTTCAACTCCTCTTGGATGGCGCCAAAGACGACAAGAAGAAGTGGCAAACATATTCGGGACAGATTAAAAACATCGAAACACAGATGAACACGGCTGCTGGAATATTCACTCTAACGCCGTCTTTTCTGGACGTCTATGTCAACAACGCGGCGGACATCCCCGTCGCATGGAAGACGGCCCTCGAATCGTCCGAGGCCCAAACAGGCGAGTTCGCAAAGATAAAGGCGGACATCAAATACTACAGCGACCCCAAAGAAGAGAAGATGGCAAATGACATCTTCAAAGGACTAAAACAAACTTAAACAGGCGTAATTCATAGGTTTGGACCTATTGATAAAATTTGTTCAGTACACTATACAAATTCACCCGAATTTGTTCAGTAAGGGCTTACGGTCTAAATTCTACCCTAATTTCATAGTTCCAGAAACCTAGTGTTACCGCAAGGCATAGTTAAGTGGTTGAGGCGCAGACAAATACTTTAAGGAGGGGACTCAAAGTATAACTGTGGACTGTCCGGCCTACCCTACTGTCGAGGAGGCAGTTAAATGATCCATTTTTCCGGTGCTCGCAGTGGTTTTAAGGCCGTAGACGGCGTATTAGAGTTTGCTGGACGGGTTTATGGCAGGGGATATTTTACACTATAAGCAGAGGGCTTTGCTGGCCGTTGTTGATGAGCTTTCAGTCAGGGGGAAGTCTTCGAGGCTGATGATCGAGAAGAACCTATTCCTGCTCAAGAAGGAGGAGGCTCTTGACGAGGATATGAAATTCTACAATTTCTTCCCGTACAAATACGGCCCATTCTCTAATATGAGCTACTTTGACCTCAACGGCTTACGTCTTAAAGGTTATCTTGACGAAGACGAAAAGAACCCTAGAACCACTGAAAAGGCAAAGGACGTTTTGACCTCGTTGAATCAAAATGTCCGGCAGAAGATAGCCAAAACCGCAGAGAGATTCGAATCGGACAATGCGATAAAGAGTTATGTCTATGGCAAGTACCCCGAATACACCGTCAAAAGCGAAAACTCCAAAATAAAAAGAAACCCCAGTTCCCCCGGTATATTCACAATCGGCTATGAAGGCAGGGACATAGACTCGTTCCTGGATTCGCTTATACGATGCGGGGTGGAAGTCCTCGTAGATGTGCGAAGGAATCCTTTCAGCATGAACCTAAGTTTTACCCAAAAGAAGCTTAGTGAATACCTCAACCGGGTGGAAATCGTCTACAAGCATATCCCCGAACTGGGGATAGACGGCGAATTACGAAAAAACCTGGAAACCCCGGAAGACTACCAAAAACTCTTCGAAGGATACAAAGAATCATTGAAGGAAAAGAAAAAGGAACTTGGGGAGATAGTATCCCTTGGCGGGAAAAACATGATCGCGTTAATGTGTTTCGAACACGACAAAAACATGTGCCACCGTGGAGTGATAGCCGAATATTTAGGATTAAACAACATTCAGGTCGGACACTTATGACCGTAAAGGAAAAAATTCTCGTATTCGTAAGGGCAACGCCTGAAGAGAGCACCAAGTATGGGTATAAAGTATGCGTTGCAGGGATAACAGAGAAAGACGAATGGAGGCGGCTCTACCCATTTAAATTCGTCTATGGGGAAAAGCTGATAGACTTCAAGAAGAAGGACCTCATCGAAGTTGAATCAGGCGAACCTGACAACGATAAAAGAAAGGAAAGCAGGAAAGTACTCGGTTATAAGAACCTGAACTCACCCTTAAACGATAGCGATGCCCTAAAAAGGGTACTACCCCTTTTGTCATCGATTGAAAAGCTGGATGCTGAAAATGCAAGCCTGGGGGTAATAAAACCAGTTCTAAGCGATATAGCCCTCAAAGTCAACGACACCAAAATCTACGACAATCAGGCATATCTTTCTATGACGGGGGAATTCTTGGAAAAGCGGGAGAAAGTTAAAATGCCCATAGAATTGAGGTATCAGTTCAAATGCGATAATGAGCCAAACTGCAGGGGGCACAGGATCATACTAATCGATTGGGAACTAAACGAACTGGCCAGAAACATACTGCAAAAGGAAAGCGACTCCAGGATAGTAGCGCAGAAAATCAAGGAAAGATTTTACGACTTCATGCTGGGGCGAGATTTATACTTAATATTGGGGACGCATTTCAAATTCGGGACATGGATGATAATCGGACTATTCTACCCCCCAAAAGGACTACTTGACCAGAAGAACCTGGCCGATTACTGAACGGCACAGAAAATTCCCGGATAGACCCAAGGATATAGCCAAATTATAGCCCTTATATCGCGTACTTTTCCTCTGACGTACATCAAGGATGCCAAACACCTATACAGCCTATTTAAGGACAACTTGGACAGAATATTAATGAAAGACTTCATAACAAAACTCGGCGTTAAATCGTCATTTAACAGATACCTGGAATGAAAACACCAAACATCAACCTTGAGGAGCTCCGAGCCCAAAAAGATGAGAACTTCAGGGATAGGCTCAAGTTCATAGACCAGTACGCGGACTGGCTGAAGAAAACCCCCGAACAAAAACTGGAGCAGACAGCAAAAAACCCTCATAGACCAACAGAAAGCCTAATCGCTTTTCCTGAGCCTACAATCGATTGAACCTCAGACAAGCAAGGTGATGCTAACACTGCCTCATGTGTAATTCTGCCCTGAAAACATACGTTGTGTCACAAGGTGTTTCCTGACTGCTGGAACTATGGAGTTTTGGCATCTTGTTTTTCTTTGCTTTGGGATGTGTGCTGGTTGGCTATGGTTTCTGCCAGGTATTTTATGAATCGGCTGTCGTCTCCTTTGTCTCCCTCCTCTATCGCATGGTAGTATCTGATTTTTTCTTTGTTGTCTATGTAGGCCATAGGATAGCCTTTTCGCATGAGTATCCAGTTCATTACCACCCTGGAGGTCCTACCATCCCCGTCCGTGAAGGGGTGCAGCCTTACTAGCATGTTGTGTATTATGCCCGCCAGCTCCGCAGGATGCAATTTCTTCTCATAGTTTCTCCACCATGTCAGGAGCCTGTCAATCTCCTCCGGTACCTTGTCCGGGGTTGGGGGAGTCCATTCTGAGCCGCTTATCCTCACATGAGAGTCCCTGAAGCCGCCGACTACCCGGCAGCCGGTGTTCTTCGTCAAAGACTCGTGAATTTTGAGCATAAACTTCTTCCCTAAGTTGCCTTTGTAGCCTCGGATGTATTCCAGGGTGTCTTTTCCGTTTATCGCCTCGTTGAAGTCCTTTGTTGACGCTCCTGCGGGGATTATGTCCTCGGATAGTATCATGCTGGTTTCCCTAAGACTTAGGCGATTGCCTTCTATGGCATTGCTGTTGTATGTGAACCTGACGAGGAAATCGTCGTCGAACTTCTTCCTGGACACCTCATCCAGTTTCCCGTACCATCGGTTAAAGTTCTGTTTCACGTCCTCCAAAAGCTCCGCATCATGGGCTGAAAGATACTTGAACATTGCCTTCTCCTTCAACCAGCATTTGATCTTGGCTTCTGCGTCTATTTCGTCTAGGATCCGCTTGAAATACTCCGGGGATGGCTTCTGGTCTCCACAGTATCTCCTGATCTTCCTCCATTTGTCGAGCCCAACCCTGAAGTTCTTGGTAACGTAAAAATAACGCTTCCCATTCTGCTCCCGACGCTCAATATAAGCCATCGAATACTATATGGGCACAACTATATAAAAATTAGTATAAATAGTTATAATGCTGTGCCCATATATTGTATGGCTCGGAAGCCTAGTATGTGCTATTTGCCTAAAAGGGCAAATAGAGACTGTTATCCCTGCGATTCCTTGCTGTTTGGGGGTATTTGGCACTTTCGACACATTGGGTATAAAACCTTTAATCTAGATTAAAGGTTTAATGGTGAAACCTTTGATAGGGGTATAAGGTTTATCAACCTGTCTAAGGTTTTACCTATCCTATCACGTATTTATGCTATTTGTTCAATATACTATACAAATTCACTTGAATTTGTTCAGTAGAGGTGTACGTTATGGACTACAAGCGGGTGGTTGTTCAGTGGAAGGA
>JAZDMS010000001.1:0-121825 GCA_043800705.1 Candidatus Altarchaeota archaeon | reverse complement strand
AGCACAGGAGTCCAACCATCAGCGTAAAATAATAAGCAGAGACCCTTTTTAAAACGTGGGGTCTCTAACTTACCTAGGGTCGGGCTCTACGGGGTTCGAACCCGCGACACCTCGATTAAAGGTCGAGTGCTCTACCGGACTGAGCTAAGAGCCCATTTGTGTGATTTGACGGAGTATGATGTTTCCGATAAAAGGTCTAGATTTATAGGGAGGAGGGGTATAAATAACAATGGTGGCGCAGGCAGATGACGATGAGGATGAGCAGGCTGAGGATGCATCTTCCGCCGATGTCGCAGACGAGGCTCCGGTATCGGCTTTAAAGGCTGCCAGGAAAACCGATTTGAGGATGGATGCGCTCAAGCAGAAAAGCTTCATAAATAAGCCGAAGACTCTCAGGGAGATCCTCGACGGCGATTACAAGTCCAAGCTTTCCCGCGACACCGGCTTGGGGTCTGGTCACGGCTTGGGGGAGGGTTCTGCCTTGAAGAGCGATAGGTTCGATCCTTTGAAGGCTGCGGCGAACAAGACTGCTCAGCACGTCGGAAACGAGGCCGAAAAGGAGGCCGGGGACTATTCCGATCATCTTGACAAGCTTAATGAGGTTTACGGACAGTATCGTGGGGTAGACGAATCCGCCAAGCAGAAGAAGAGCCTGAATAGGTGATGGTTTCAGCGGATGTATGTCGGGCTCTCGTTCAGAAGCTGTTGCTGGCGTTCCTGCGCCTTCTTGTGGCTCGTGATCATCCGGCTCATCTGGTTAAGCTGTTCCTCAGTCTGTTTGGCCTTCTTCTCTATCTCTTCCATGTTGACTTTGACGTCGAGTATCTTTGACAGGACGGTCAGGACTGCTTCGGCGCTCTTTGCGTCGATGATCTGGCCGTGTGTCTCGCCCATGAGGCAGACTGCGCCAATGCCCAGGGGCATGGCAAGGCCGAGGAGGAGTCCGCTCGCGCCGAATATGGCTCCGCCACCCTTGAATATGACCCCGTATTTCTCGACTTCGGATACCAGCTCTTTTGTGGTCGCGGCCCCGAATACGCGGGGATTGCTCGTGATTGCTCCGGTCCCCAGGCCCCCGAGGGTGAATATCCTCTTGACGTCGAATTGTTGGGCTAGTTCGAGGGTCTTTTCTGCGAGTTTGTATTGGCTGTCGGGGGTTATGCCCTGGAAGTCTCCGACGAGGAAAATGAGGTCCCGGTTGCCCCGCCAATAGTATAATTCCATGTTGACGAGCTTGATGGTGCCGTCGTCCTGTATGTTCACCTGCGGCGGGAGGTAGCACGAGATTATCTCCGCGAATTTCACTGCCTTCAGCTCGTCCTTCATGTGGTCGCCGGCAAGCTTGCCTACTAGGCCGATGCCCGGCAGACCTTCAATTAGGATCGAGTTCTTGAGTTCCGGCCTTTCCAGGATATTGACTACGACGTCATCCATGTCTGTTTTCCCCCTTCATGCGTTTGTCTCCCCGGAACAGGGCACATCGTCCGGTTTCGCATCATCCGGTTTCCAGGCCTTCATCAGACGCCTGTAGCGCCCGTACGGGTCCTGGGGCGAATACCTAGCCGGCGCCATGTTCCTCGTTTGGGCGCTGCATTTTATGCAGCTGTCTTTGAGGGTGTATGTCCGGCATTCGGGGCATTTTCTCAGTTTCATTTGGCCTCGAGTTCGCGGTGGAATTCGCCTGTTCCGTGCTTGGATTCGATGTAGGTTATTCCCTGGTCTACTGCGTTTCTTAGGACTTTCTCGGCAGTCTTGTAGTCCGATGCCGTGACCTTCACGCGGTAGAGGGGTGCCGAAATATACGTAAGTTCCAGGAGGGTATCCTTCTGTTTGTGGCCCGATACCTCTTCGAGGGCCTTTTTTACGGTTTTTATGCCGTCGGATTCGAAGCTGTGGAATTCCACGTAGCCTGTGACTTCGACTAGCGGCGGTTTTATGCTCTTTATCACAAGTTCGAGGAGTTTTTTGCGGATTTTTTCCTCGAGAGGCAGTTTGTTGATAAGTGAATTGTCTGCTGCTATGGCCTCCAGCCCCAGATATACGGATTCGTATTCTGCAAGCGCTGTCGACACCGGTGCGCTTATGTCAGTGGGTTGGAGTTTAAGCTCTTGTGCGACCATTTCCAGGAGCTTCGTTGCGCGCTGCTTCTGTTTCACCTGCTGAAGCTTCTGCTTCCTTTGGGCGTCGTTCACCCGGCGGAGGGAAAGGTCGATGTGGCCTCTGGAGGGATCGGTCCGAAGCACGAGTAGGACGACTTTCTGCTCCTCTTTTACATAGTCGCGGATGTTCCTTACCCATTTTAGGCTTATCTCGGTGAGGTGCAGCATCCCCCGCTTGCCGGGGTATTCGTCCAAGTCTATGAATGCGCCCTGATTGAAGATGTTCTTCACGGTTCCCAGCACCAGTTCGCCGGGTTCCGGATAGGGTTCTTGTGCCATTTTTTTGTGTTTTTATGTATCTATAACTAGCAACATCGCATTAAAAAATGGCAGCGCCGCGTGTGTTTCGCTCAGACAGCATACCCCGCTGCTTTGCAGCGGGGATGAAAGGCATTCGTGGTCTGTCGAGTGTATGAATGCCCCCGACGGGCATTCATGCTTGAAGAGTCCGCAGATTCGTCATCAAAGAACCCCGCATATCTGCTGGAGGGTTCTTCACTTGAAAAGTCGCGAGGAGCGCCTTGGTATGATCAGGAGAGGGTATTCGCCTTGTCAGGAGATCCTTGCGGCCCGCGAATGATTCAAGCTCTTGAATCACCGTTTGAGTGTATGCTCGGGCGAGATTCAGGAGGGCGACTTCTAGGGATCGTTCACGTTCACCGCCGCACCGTCCCCGGAACAGATATCCGAGGCATTGGCGGTATCAGACAGGCAATATCTCGCGGACGCCTTAGAATTCGGGAAGGAGCATCGTGGCATGGACAGGATAGTCCTGCCAGCCGAACCTGGAAAGGAGCCCGACGCAGTAAAGACTATAAGGGCTCTGAAAGTCTAGCTCGTAGGTGAAAATAAGGCTTAGGAACCGTAAAAATCAGGTGTCTTAAAGCCGCATATATATTCGTCGAAATCCTATAATTTGGCATGGCAAAAGGGGATGAGAGGATACACGTTTTCACCGCCATGGTAGAGCATCAGCCCGGAGTCCTTCAGCGTATAGCCTCGCTTTTCGCAAGAAGGAAGTTCAACATCGAAAGCATAACCGTCGGGGCGACCGACCACCCTGACATCGCCAGGATGACGATCGTGACCAGGGGCGACGACAAGGTCTTGGAGCAGATCAGCAAGCAGATGAACAAGCTCGTCAACGTCATCAAGGTCGGCGACGTGGCTCCAGAGGACTGCGTCTGCAGGGAGCTGTGCATCGTCAAGGTCAACGCACCCACCGAGAAGCAGAAGGCGCAGGTCATACAATACGCCGACGTCTTTCGCGGTAACATCGTCGACGTCAGCCCAAAGTCAATGTCGGTCGAGATAGTCGGCGACACCAGGAAGATAAACGCGTTCCTTAACATCATGCGCACGATGGGCATCAAGGAGATAGCGAGGACGGGTGCGACAGCGATACTGAGAGGTTAGCTGGAGATGAAGGGCGCTGTCCGCCTGTTCAAGGTCGCAGGCATTTCTGTCGAGCTACACATTACGTTCATACTTTTCGCGCTATTGATGCTCGTCTTCGGCGGAATAGAGACGCTGCTTTTCCTGTTCCTGGTGTTCACAATCGTCCTCGCCCACGAGTTCATACACTCCATGACGGCGGTCATGCACGGGATAAAAGTCCCGATGATCATCCTCACACCGATAGGAGGTTTGGCAAGCATCGACCTGCCTGAGGACCCGATCCTGGAGCTGGAGGTATCGATCGTCGGCCCGCTGTTCAACTTCATGCTCGCATTCGCCAGTCTCGGCCTCCTTTTAGCCATAAATCCGGCGTTTATGAGCTTGGATAACCTTTCCCAGGACAACATATCCAACCTGATCCAGTCGGATTCCCTTGCCGGAGTCCTTCTTATGATGGTCTATATCAACCTTACCCTGGGCGGATTCAACATGCTGCCCGCATTCCCCATGGACGGCGGCAGGGTGTTCCGCAGCGTCCTCGCACTATGGATTGACTATGAAAAAGCGACCAAGATTGCGACGGCAATCGGACAGGCGATTTTCTTGGCTTTGGCCTTCGTCGGGCTGCTGGAGCTGAATCTCTTATATGTGCTCATCGGAGGATTACTCTATTATGCGGGGGGGAACGAGGCCAGGTACGTGAGCCTAAGGAAACTCATGGCTGATGCGACACTGGCCCAGATCGCGGATGAAAGGATAGCATACGTCAACGGATCGCTGAGCTGGAAGGAGTTCATTTCAACCGTTCTGCGCCGCGGAAAGAGCGTATATTTCATCGTCGACTCCGGAGGGATGCTTAAGGGCGTCTTGGAGCTGGGAGGCGGAAGAAGGATCAACGCTTCTGCGACGGTCGGAGAATCTGGTACGACAGACTATATAGTTATGGAGGGGGACACCAAGGCCAGGGACGCGCTGAAGGTTCTCTTGAGCGGGAGGATCATCCTGGTAGCCTCCGGAGGAAGGCTCATCGGCTACCTCACGGCTGATACGCTGTCGGAATCCGCAGCCCATCTAAGTCTGGCCAGAACCTTGGGCTGACGGTTATATACAGATAAAGCAAATACATAGGCAGAATGGATTGGTGTTTGGTAAGGTCTAAATCGCCAATAATATTGGTTTTTTTTCTGTCGGCAGCCGGCACGGCACAGGCGGCGGTATGCCATCCATGCTGCGATTGGAGCAATTGCACATCATACGATGAATACCAGACCTGGACCGGCATATGCCTTTCCGGGGCTGACTTGACGGTGCCTTTCTCGATGGACTGTACCAACTGCTGCAATGTATGCAAAAGGGGCGGAAAATTTGTCTGGCCCGTAGCCGGCGTGGATCTTGCAGAAGATAGGATCGAATCTACCTGTGACGTTAACCAATGGGATTCTCCGACAATTCCCTGCCTTGAGGGGCATCTCGGACTGGACCTATTTGCCGAAGACGACGAAATCATCTATGCGGCATTCAGCGGAACGATCCACAGATTCAATGAATCAGGTATCGACCCCGAATATTACTACCTCGGCTGCGCGCTATCCTTACGCTCATATAACGGAGAGAGGATAGCCTATTATGGCCATCTCCTTGAAAAGGACATGGCGCCCGAGGGGATTTACGTCACCGCGGGAGTTCCCATAGGAAGGGCCGGAGGAAACCAAGAAAACCCCGTCTGCAGGGGAGACAGCCAGGGGGGGCCTAGGCTGTATTTCGAGATGGAGGAGATAGATCCCTCCACAGGGACGATGAAATATGTGGATCCCTTGACATGCATCCCCGACGACAGCAACTTCTGGTATACGGACAGCTGGGGGGACGACTGCAGGCCAAACCTCCACAACACCGAGGACTGCATGGTGACTGTTTTCGAAAGAGACGACGGCGAACCCACATATCAGGCCCCTTCGTACAGCTGCCCGTCCAACGACACCACTAGCCAATGGATGTACGCCGATGTCACGATCAACCAGGAGGGGAACATCAACCTCAGCTGCAGCGGTAAGGATTTGAACAAGACGTGCATGAGTGAAATGTATATGTATAACATGCCGAGGGGGGAGACCTGGCCATACATCGCCCTCCAGCCGGACGGCGACGAGGACAAGTCGCCCCTCAACTGCTTTATGAAGTTCCTCAGGGTCTGGAGCAACGGCAACACGACATGCGGAAGCATCGTAGGCACTGGCAGCGGCGCACACATAGAATACGACAGGCCCTGCGACGACGACATAGTCGGAATCGGCACCGCGAAGCCCGACCAGTCGAGGAACATAGCGATAATGAACATTCAACCGATAACAGGCGGAGAGAGCGAAAGTCTGTTCATGGGCAATGTCGTGGCCACCAACGAATACACCATTATCGGATTGGACGACAGGAACTACACTGAATCCATGAAGAACCAGGAGGACACGAGGAGCATAATGATTAATCCGATCGTGACGCCATTTTACATAGACTACGTCATGATCAGGTCGATAGACTATGCCGGCACGATAAAGGTGTCGGAAAACTGCAAAAGAGGAACCCTCGGGATGAAGGACAGCCTGTGGACGAGCGATGCAGGCTATGCCAGAATGGTGCGTTCCGCAGGATTCGTCCCATGCGAGTATTTCGTGATCGACGGGGGAAAATTCTACGATGACCCTGACGATTACATAGCTCTCTCTAGGTTTTCAAGGCTTTCGGCGAACAGGGGGGAAATTTTTTATAGCCAGATTTGAAATGGAATCCAAGACGACGAACTGCATCAATGCACGCCAAGGGCTGAGGATCGCGAAAATGCTTGTGCTTGCATTTTCCCTCTTATTCCTCTTTGTCACCTATGCGAACGGAAGGAACATCGCATTGCTGGAAAAAAAGGTCTACATGGACCAGCTCAACTGGTGGAACGCCGGCGCGACGCAAAGGATTTGGGGATGCGCCGAATGCGAGATGGGAGACATAGCATGCAGCCTTGGAGCGGCCATCGCATCGGCCTATAACATATCCTGCGGCTACACGGGCAAGAAGGCAGACTATTACGGATATCTGGACATCGACGACGAAAAGGCCAGGCTCAACCCCCTGTTTCGAAGGAACGACAGCGTCTGGGACACGAAGATAGACATGGAGAGCGGAAGGCCCGACTGGTCGCTGATCAACGACTCTATCGAATCCATCCAGACCAACATAACCGCCTACTTCATCAAGGAGGCCAGATGGAGGGGCAAGCCGCATTGGCTGCAAATAGACCATAGATCCCCCCTGGGGGGGGATATAAACTGGCAGACATGGTTGATGCCATGCAAGAACAACTCCAACACCACGTTTAACTGCAGGTGGACGAAATGCGAGCAGATGAGGCATGAGATCTGCCCATGCGACAACTCGAACGCAAGCCTGGGGAACTGCTACAACACGACATGCAATACCGGTGGAACCGATGTTATATGCTACAAATTCTGGGGAGATAACGTATGCTACCTTGACAGCAAGGACGTCTATGCCTGCACCGGCGGGGAGCACGGAGGCTGCGACACGTGCGACAGCTTCGATCAAGCCACGGATAATTGCGCTGGAGGAGGGGGCAGATGCCAATCGGACCCAAGAAGCCCGGACACATTCTGCTGTTGGGCGTGCGACCCAACCGACCTGGGTGGAAACGCCCTAGATGGGGGATGGTGCGGTTTTGGCGGCTCACGGATCGAAATGCCGGCCTACAAGACCGGATTCTTCAACTACACCGACTATCCGAGGAGCAACCAGTCAGGCGCTAACCTGAACGACGACGTCGAATTGGCGATCCCGCCATTTACAGCCCCAAACAGAAGATATTGGGGGACCATGCCGCACGTCCTCGGAGGGGTGGACGACGATTTCGTAAGGGACCGCTACTGGATAAGAAACGCCACTGACACGGAATTCCTGGGAACAAGGTACGGGTATTGCAGTAACGAATCAAAAAACGACCCCAACACATGCATCGAGGCGATAGACCTTGCCAATCCGCAGCGAGACCAGTATGACCGCCCGATCTCAAGGCAGCACGACCCGTGCAGATCATGCGAGAAGGGATTCGACTTCATATACGACGTCAACGACCTGGCCCACAACATAGACCACCCGGTATGCCCAGATGAATGCTTCACATACGACCTCAGGTACTACAGGCAGCCGAACGTCCACAGCCTATTCGCGTTCATACTGGGCATCACCCCCGAACTCGACACGACGTTCGTCGGCATGCCCTTCGACGACAGGCTCCCAGACGTCTCGGATCAATGCATCTCAGGCAGCAAAGGCAAATACGAATGCCAGACGGGTCTTCCAGGCACCAAGGAAATCGGCGCACCCTGCGCTAACGAAGACGAATGCATCTCGGGCATGTCATGCACAGGTTTCCTTTCGACACCCGATCTGAACAAACACTGCTGCCCGATAGGCACGTACTATTGGGCGAACGCCGCGAACACCGAATCATGCTGCAGGTTCAAACTCAGCCACGAATGCAGCCAGCTTGTTATGGATTGCCCGGTGGAGAAAAGAGTACCGGCAGATGACACGAAATGGGACGAATTCGACACGGACCTCGCGGGATGGTATCCTGAAAACTTCTACGGTACAAAACCCGACGGCAATTACATGTTCGGGATCGCTGAGAAGGGATGCGTGCAGGACGAGGAATGCGCAGTCCTGAAATATCCCTTGAACCTCGCAGACGACCTCAATCAGCACTGCTCGGACGCCAACCCCACGGGAAGCGCAAATTGCCCACAACCGACTTCAACGACGTCGACGACTCTGCTAGGGGAGTCCTGCGATGCCCAACCATGCGGCCGCAGGTACACATTTAGATGCCAGGAGCCCAATTGGGGCTTCCTGTGCGGCGAATGCGGAGGAACCTGCCCGGCCGGTTACACGTGCGCGTATACGGAAAGGGACCTGGGGCCGTGCGCATGCCTGCCCGCCCCCGATCCGTGCGTGGAGGATACGTTCGGCCAGTGCACGGGAAGCTGCTCCGTCCCGCCTGCCTATCACGGATATTGCACCATGGGTTCGATGGGCGGCGGCCTCGACAATGAGTGCAACGGCTGCTATTGCTACGGCAAGCCGGCGATCTATCTTTACCCCGGCGAATCCTCCCAGGTCAACGTCACGCTCTCCGTCGAAGGGGGTGGGATCGTGGTCTCCGACCCGCCGTACGGAAATGGATGGAGGGTGAACGTCGAACCCGGCGGACGGATAGACGGGGAATTCGACTACCTGTTCTACGAGGCGGAATCCGACCTGGACTTCGGTCAGGAGGAAGCCGGATGGGTCGTGCGGAGAGAGGACGTCGGTGACTGGTTCAGGAAATACCTCCCGATGCTCGGACTAAACGGGAAGGAGACCGGAGATTTCACCGAATACTGGGTTCCGATGCTAAACACCGGCAGATACTATAAGATAACACAGATCCGGCAGGAACAGCTGGACAGGATAGTGGCACTGGAGGTCGAACCCGAGCCGGACACCGTCATTAGGGTCAATCTTGTCATCACGCCGCTGGATGCTCCGGAGGACATCCCTGAGCCCCATATTGCAAAGGCGGAACGGAGGGGCTTCACTGTAGTCGAATGGGGCCTTACATTCGCAGACTCATGCGATGGAATCAGCCTATTATAGGGGCATACGGTAGGGTTTTCACAAACATCGAAAATAAAAGTACGTATCAAGGAGAAGGAAATGACGGGGAGTGAGACGATACCGCTGGAAGAATTCCTAAAGAACAAGTGGATAATCGGGACTATCCTGGCACTTCTTGTGGTGTTATTTGCCATCCTCTTTGATGCAGTGACTGAAAGGCCGAGGCCTAATGAAAATCTGATAGATCACAATATAACATCCCCTTTGGAAAGCACGACAACATCCGAAGGGGGGGGAAGCACACTGGAAAAACCCACGATTTCAAACAAGACGGCACCAATAGACGCTGCTTTAGAATATTGCCCCGGTTTGAGCGGTTCATCAGCCGCCGAATGCCTGACAAAAATGGCCATAGATGAAGGTAAAACCCAAATATGCGAGAAAATCGATAACAAGGAGGATAGCGCATATTGCATCTCAAGTTACGCCGCCAAGGTTGACCCGAAAGCCTGCGATTTGTTCAAAGATTATGAGGATGAATTAGTTCATTACGTGAAATGCGCTTCAGAGGTTGCCGTTATACGCGCAGACCCCACCCAATGTGATAGGCTTCCACAGGGGGGCCCATCATACCCCAGCAGCCTCTGCAGGCTGAATTATTTTTTCAATGACAGGAATAGAAAGTCCTCAGATTGTGCGAAGATTACAGAGAAATCGATGAATGGCTACTGCTATGCAGTCATCATCGGCGATCCGAAGTATTGTGCACGCCTTAAAGACAGCCAGTGGGGCGGCTCTTGGCTCTATGAAAAATGCGCGAATTGCATCAAGAAGGGATTCGAAGAATGCATGCTGTATCTTAGCGAAAACGGAGAAATCGTCCCGAAAAACGAAAGCAGTATACTGTCCAGGTTAATAGGGCGAACAATACCCCTAAAAAACACAATAAACGGGAGATTACAAACAACGGATAATAAACCCGTAGGTTAAAATAGGAAGGAGTAAACGAATGGTCACAGACGCACACCAAAATAGGGCAAACGGATTGTTCACGTGGGGGAAGCCGTTGCTAGCGGCTTTTTCACTCTTAGTAATCATCCCGCTGTTTGTCTCGGCCGTATGCGACGATTACCCCCTGCCGAACCACTGCTGCCCGGTCGGCTACGAATTCGATCTGACACACAGGTGCTGCATGCCAGAAGACGAAGCAGTCAGATTAGTCGAGATGCAGGATAGGAGGGCCATGGAGCCGACCGACGCCTCGATGGGCATGGGCGGCGACGACTGCTGCGTAGAAGTCGGATACTGCGAGGAGAAGATAAGGGAGACCGGCAACCTGTGCGGACACGCCGAAGGCCCGTGCAGGAATGAGACACGGGACGACCAGCCCGTCAACGAATGCGAGAACGGGCTCGCTTGCGCGCAGAGCTATTTCAGCACATCAAAATGGGAGACCGCCTGCTGCAAGGAAGGGACGGAGATATGGACAGGAAAGGAATGCATGGCCTACAACAATTCAGCCCCGTGGTACGCCTCATGGACGCGCAGCGGAGATGTAAAACTTCACTCCCTAGGCGGACAGATGATACCTAACGGGCCCGAAGCTGCGGCATTCAATAACCCGCAAATACCCTACAATATCTGGCCTTATGACCAGAGGAACATGGGACAAGGCGACGAGATCAGATGGTGCGACAACAACAACTGCGGAGCCTGCAGGCTGTCGATCCTGTATAAGCCGCCTCCAAGCCCCATATGGTTCGAGGCAAGGAACCTCGGAGACAACTACCAACCAGCATATTGGGTTCAGGCCTGCAACGGTCCATTCGACGGCAGAGACACCACAATCAGGCCTTTCAAAAACGATTTCGGGGGTTTATCAGAATGCGCAGAGAAGAACTGCAACTGCGGCAGGGCCATGGACGGATTAAAGGATAGGGCGGACGGAATCAAAATCGACGGAGCCGGATGCAATGTCATGGATCAAACGAGCTGCGTACGCGGCGAATACCCGGCGCCATTCAGCATCGGAGACCCCGAGACAGACCACAAATGCAACTGCGTTGGAACAGGCCATGGAGGATTCAACGGAGACGGCGACAGCTGTGGAGGCTGGGCTAGTGCGAACCCCCCCAACTACTACGCAATAACCAATTCTACCCCCGTAGACCCCAACTTCGACTACGTGGAGGCCGACGAATTCGTCCCCGAACTGTGCGGTCGGATACAGAGGAAGGAGGTGGAGAACGTCGGCGGATACTATCCCAGATACTACGAGGATTCTCCAAGAAGCTGGTTCGACTACATAGTCTACGAATACGATGAAAACCACCAGATTATCCAGACCACACCCCATGAGAAGGTGGGAGACGACAGAAACAACGACATAACGTCGATGCCGCCGAGGCCGTACACGCTATTGAAGGAGAACACCCTCGACTTCGCCATAGGCGGTGGAACAAGATACATAAAGGTCGAAATGAACTATACCGTCGAAAACCAGATAATCAGGACCATGTACCTAAAGCAATGCACATGGCGCGGCTGCAGCAGGCTCGAGGAGGAGGTATACCACTACCAGAGGACCAGGGAACAGCTTCACTGCGGCGTATGGACTACTGAGACTACAGACCATGATGCCGGAAGCCCGCCCAACTGCTGCCTCAGAACCGATTGGAGACCCATATTACAAGGATGCGGCCCGATGGGGACGGGAAAACGATACCTGTACCAGTGCGGAGGCTGCACATACGACGACTGCATCGATGCGGAAACCGGCCTGCCAGGCCAAGACGGGATACCTGACACAAACGGATATGACCAATATTACGACGACTGCGACTGCATGTACTCCTGTTGGGGCTGCTGGCACTTCGAAGGCCAGACGGATTGGTACCCGCTTACCAAGCCGAACGCAGACTCGGGAGACGAGGAGAAGGCGTATGAGCAGATCAACGACACATCGGTTGTAAAGGCCAAGGAATTCGGAAACCATCTTCGCGTCGAAAACCCCCTCACCAGGGGGAACGCCGAGACGAGGACGACGGTCAGGGGAAGGATGCTATACGGCGACCCCGAAGCATACGACTATGCGATGGGATACATCACCGTCAAGATGGCAGACGAGGAGAGCATCCGTAGGGCCTCGGGGAACCCGAGCATCCCCCTGATAGACATGTTCAGCGGACTGACGTTCATGATACCGAACGTCTCCATAATGGACGTCCGAACGAAACAGTATCCGACGCTCCATACGCTGTATTCACTTGAATCCACGCTTCCCCTGGACTACATCCTTCTACAGAGGGAGAACACCTACCAGATGCGAATGCACAGGATGTGCTACTACAACGAGAACGGCATCCTGTCAATCCCGGACCTTGACAAGTTCTATTCGCAGCAGCCCATATACATCAGGTGGCTCCAGAACCCGGCAAAGAAATATGTATCATACATGGACCTTTACCAAGCCTCGGGCACGAGATACAATCTATGGGCGCCGATCGTGCAGGCCGATCTTGCGAACCAGATCTGCAGAAACTACTTCGACGAGAGGTCTGAGAGCATACCGTTGTTGCGGAATTTCGCCGAAAACGAGCCCCTTTACTACGACTTCGAGTCTCTGCATATCAAGCCCGAAAACATAGAAGCGAACATCAAATACTACGGCTATGATCCCGCCACCCTCGGAAACGCGCAGATGACGGAGTTGTCGAAACCCTTCCAGAATGTTTACGTCAGGCAGGCTCCGGCATGCAACGAGGGGCTGTTGGCGGCGCAGGACATCAACGACTGCGGAAACTGTCCGGACATGTGTTCTGCAATCGCCAATACTGTCTGCAACGGAGGCATGTGCGACTGCGAATACATGCAGGGGTACGCAGACCTGTTCCCAAAGGACGTTGCAATGTGCAACAAGTCAAACATATGGAAGCTGACGGAACAGATTTCATGCGAAGGGCCGCCGAGCAAATACAAGAGCTTCTGTTCGAGGGGCAGGTATTATGCACTCTGGCTGGACACATTCCAGGTGATGTTCAAGGCAGACGACGCAGTCTGCATGTACCAGCCGGTCAAAGTATGCAATCCGAAGGAGATCGAGCCCAATTCGTTCACGCTGATTTTCGAGCCGTCCGCCACCATCAACGAGTGGAATACCACCAACCTGACCCTGTACAGCCACTTCCAACAGGTCAGCTTCAACCCGTTCGGGAACCAAAGTCCATGCGTGAGCCAGATAAGCAACCCGAGCGCGGGAGGCCTCTCCGTCTTCATTGAAAAGCCGAAGCCGAAACTGTACACCCTGGAGTATATGGGCTCCACAAACAACGGCGAAACCATACAGGCGAAGATCAGGGAATCCGACCTATGCGACACAACCCGCCCCGAAACGACCGACTGCCAGATAAAGGTCGTCGCCGGAAAGACGACGGAAGGAGTCTACGTCGAATTCGAACAGCCATATGCCAGCTATACAGGCTGGTATTCCGCAGGCCAGATACTAAACATCCAGGTGATAGCAGGGAACGGCATAAAGGCGAGCCTGAGATGCCTCAAGGACTCCGGTTTCTACCAGTCCAGGCAGGGGATAGGGTTCATCGCACCCCAATTCGGTGAGGATTCATGCGATTGGCTCCTAGACAACATGTGGATCCTCATCATCGCGTATCTCATGGTCATGAGCTTCCAATTATTCGAGCGCCTTGACCCCCACGAATTCTGGAAGAAATTCCAAGGAAAGGAATGAATCCGACCAGCCCGACACTGGATTATACCGGATAATCTTGTGATTTGGCCACTATTCCAGGGGACGGTAGAGGTAGTATATAATACTGGAAAACCCCATGATTAAACGGCTTAATCAATGAAAGACGCCATGAAGAGCCGGATATTTCGGGTGTTTCTGAATTTATCCGCAGCCATTGCGACCCTAGCGGTTTTCAGCCCACAGATGGCGGCCGCAGCGTACGAAGGAATAACATTCGTCGCCATCGCCCTTTCCCTGATAGCGACCGCGATCAAGCTGATAATGGATTACGCAGGCTACACGATAATCGATTTCACCACCGTCCTGATACCGATACTGACGAACGTGAGTATCAACCAGCCGGATGTCAGTAGCGGCCCGTATCTGGCCATGTCTGGGATCATCATGCAGCTCATCATGCCGTTCCTGGTGTTCGCGATACTTTACACGGCAGTCAAGCTGGTCTTCGTGTCGCACAGCGCCCAGGAGCGCTCATCTGCGAAGAACCAGCTGCACAACCTGGTTATCGGCCTCATACTCATACCGATGTCTCCGCACCTCTATCAGCTCCTAATAGACGCCAACCACGCCATGACGTTGCAGCTGCTCATCGACCCTGCTGGGACTTTGATGAGCATTCCCGGCGACCATGACCTGGCAGGGAGGGTAGGCACCTACGTTTCCGAGGCCAATGAAGTGAAGTATGTGCTGCTCCTGTGCTGCGCCATGGTCGTCTCTATCCTTGCGGTAACGATAATTTTCCTCAGGGAGATGCTGGTCATTTTTTTCGGAATCCTCATGCCGCTCACCATCTTCCTGTACCTCTTCGACTTCAGCAAGAGCCTGGGCAGGAAATTCCTGAAATACAGCATAACATGGGCGCTCGTGCCCGTGATCATGTCTGTCTGGATCATCGTGGCAGTAGTCCTGATGAACCAGGGGATGTCGGACGTACTCAGCAATCTTTCCTTCACCATCGTGTTCATGTCCATGATCGTGATCTCGCCGCTCATCATAACAGGCACCCTCGAGACCATGGGGGCCGTTTTCACAAGCATAGGGATGTTGACGGGGGGGGCAAAAGGCGCCTCAATGGTCGCCATTGGCCAGATCATGCAATCCGATTCCGCAGAAGGCCTAGTAATGGCTGGGTTGAAGGTAGGGGCCGAGAGATTCTCAGGCGCGTTGAGCAAGGCCACGAGCGGAGGCCAGGGAGGAGTTCCAGGCATGGACGGCGCGTCAGGAACGGGAGGCGGCGGACCCGCCCCGAACCTGGGGGGTTTCATGAGCGGCGCCAATGCAGAAGAATCCAAAGGCGATATTAAGGATCAACTTGTAAAATTGGGGGACGAATCCAAAGGAGGAAGTTCGCTGGGGAAGGGGATAGAGGCGGCAGGGAAAGCCGGAGGATCAACGATCGAAGGGGGAATGGATGCAGCAGGTGAAGGCCAGAAAGCAGTGGGACAGGCGACGGACGCAGCCGGAAAATTAGGTGCTATCCCAACGTTAGGTGCATCATTGGCAGTCGGAACGTCTGCAAATACCGCATTGCAGGCATCAGGCGAAGCAACGAAGGCCACAGGAAAGGTTCTGGGGGCTGCCATAAAAATGGTCAGTAAGGCGGCTGGTTCCATCGCCAACGTGGGGATGAAGATGGGGATGGGGCTCGCAAAGAAGGGAATCCAGGGAGCAGGCAAAAGCCTGGTAAAAGGATTACCCAACGCAGTCCAGACGGCAACAAAGGGCCTTGAGGGGGCCGCAGGAACTGCGGTCAAGGCGTCTACAACTGCAGCCACTTCAGGAGCGAAGGCGGCGGGAGGGGGCATCGGGAGAGGACTCTCTGCTGCCGTAGGCAAGGTGGGAAAGGCCATGGAAGCCGTCAGTTCGCCGAGCAAGGCCCTGTTCGCTATGGCTGACAAGGCCAATGCGGCAGGCAAAAGCGCCAAGGGTCTGAAGCTTGCGGCGGGAGCGTTGAATCCGTTGAGGGCTGCAGGCCGCGGACTCCAAGCCCTTGCAGGGAAGCTGCCCAGCGGCGCCGGCAAGCTCGTTGGCAAAGCCGGAGAAAAGCTGGAGGGGGCAAGCGGCACTGTCATGAAGAAGTCGCTGAAGAGCGCAGGCAAACTCGGAGGAAACCTCGCCAAGGGTGCGGGCAAGCTAGCCAGAGACCCGGACCAGGCTGAAAGCTCCGACGATAACCTCTTCGCGGGGGCTGCCAAGACATTAGGTGAAGCTAACAAATCGAAGGCGGCAAAAAAGTCACAGGTCACAGGTCAGAAGGAGAAGGGCGCCTTCAGGAAGTACATGGAAGGGGGCGGAGTCGTGGGGATGATAGGGAGAGGAGTCGCCAAAGCGGACAGTATCCAGAAGAATTACATGTCTCTGAGGGGTCTCTTCGGATACGCTCATAGGAGAATCGGGTCTCCGCTCGGGAAGGCGGCGAATGCCATCCCTAGCATCGCGAATAAGAGGCTGTTCGAAGGCAAAGGGACCATGTCGAAGGATGCGAACGCATTCACGAGGGGGCTGTCTGCCCACCTGTCGCGGTTGACCGTCGGCGGATCCTTGAAGGGCCTGATGACGACCGGCGCAATCGCCCTTGGGATAGGCATGGGCCTCAGCCTCACCCCGTTCGCCGCCCTTGCTCCGGCGGCTATGGCGCTCTATGCTGGAAAGAAGTTAATGCAGGGTACGGGAGTCGGCGCGGGATTAGGGCAGTTCATGAAGGAGAACCCCAACAGCAAAGCCTTTATGCAGGGTTTCTCAACGACAGGATTCAAGGCTACCGGGCAGGCATTGAACCAGCTGCAGGGAGCGCAGCTTGGATGGTTCATAGGAGGAAAAGCCGCCAACATGGCGGTCAGGGCGGGAACTTCCCTGGCAAAGTTCACATTCGCAACTCTTCCGGCTATGGGCGCCAAGACGCTGATGACCGGGGGCCTGGCCCCAGTAGTAGCGACGGGAAGTGCGCTAATCCATGCGCCGGGAAGGGTCGGCGCGCTGGGCAGGGGATTCAGGGAATTCGACGAAGCATACAGGGGAACGTCGACTATGGCTAATAAAGAGGGCGCGACAGGGACTGAAGCGGGAAAAGATAGGCAGAAGTTTTTCCCTGAAATGGAACCAGAAAAGACTGGGGAAAAGGCCGCGGGCACTGAGGCCGGAGGCAGTCCCGAAACCGAAGGCAGCTCAAAGCCAGAAGCCGAGAGCATGCCTAAATCCACGGGAGCAGGCGACCGCCAGAGATGGCTTCCCGGGATGGAACCGAAAAAGCCCGCCCAATCACCTGACAAAGACAAGCAGAGGTGGTTACCCGGGATGGAGCCGGAAGAAGACGGCAAAAAAGCCGAAGAATCTCCCGCAAACGCATCGGCTGCCGAGGGAACGACAGGCTCAGCCGCCCCAGACGTAAAAACAGGCAGTCCTGCAAGCGCAGCAGGAGAAACCCCCGCCGAAGCATCCGACTCGGGTAAAAAGGAAGACAAGGGACTAAAACAACAATGGCTGCCAGGCATGGGATCCGACAACCTTGAGGGGGCGTCGGGGGCCGGCGGCCAAGGCGGAGGCTTCAAAGAACCAGAACCCGCGATGGAGGCTGACAAAGCCAAGGACACCGATAAATGGCAGGACCTCATGAGCGCCATGGTTTCATCATCCTATACCCCCCACAGGAGGCACAAGTCCGCAGGAAAGCACATGGAGGAGATGCTAGAAGACAAGGACGAGACGCCGATGCAGTAAATGTTCAATCCGACGCTATCACTTTCTTGCCCCGCAACTGCGGAACGATACGTTTTCTTCCGTTGAATTCCTTCCTCAACCCCGACCCGTCAAGGAACCTGTCGAGGAATACTGCCAATGCCGCGACCTCCGAATGCGGCTGGCCCCCGACTGCCACGTTATAGTCGACCATCCCGTACACATCGGACGGCACTTTCGCCCCTCCCACGACCAGTAGGACCTCTTTGGCAGGCCGGATATCGGCTACGACATCAGGCAACGGCATCCCATACATCGTCAAATGAACCTTGGTCCCGTCGAAGCCGCCGATGAACCGCCTCCAGCCGGAGGTGAACTCAACGGAGAAATCGCCGCCAAATGATGATGTTATCGCATCCACGCTCTCCTTTACGCCGGATGCCTTCGCGTCGTAGACGATCCTGTCCGCACCGAATGCCCTGGCGGTGAGGGCCAGATGCGTGCTAATCCTCGCGTCGCGGCTGAACCGGTGGCCGAGGCGCAATACCGTAATCATTTTCCGAGTATTCCCTCTGCAGCCATGATGCCGGTGGCTGCCGAGTTGACTATGTCCCTGCTCAGCCCGACACCGTCCCCTGCGACATATAATCCGGGGATGCTGGATTGCAGGTCGCGTCCGTACCAGACCCTCATACTGTAGAACTTTATCTCCGGCGCGTAAAGGAATGTGGAATCCGAATGGACGCCCGGAATCACTATATTGAGCCGCTCGAGCCCTTCAATGATGTCGGTGACTATCCGGTGGGGGAGCGCAAGCGATATGTCACCGGGTGTGACGTCCTTAAGAGTGTTCGGGAACGGATTGTTTAGTATGTTGTGCTCCTCGGAACGCCTGCCCTTCCTCAGGTCGCCGAGCCTCTGTATGGTGGGCTTGCCCCCGCCGATGGTAGTCGCCAGGTCCGCGACAGCCTTCCCGTATTCGACCGAGTCCTCGACAGGCCCCGTCAGCTCGACCCGGACGAGGAATGCGAAGTTTGTGTTCCCCGACTTCCCGTTCGTATTGCTGTGGCCGTTGACGCCGATCAGGCCGTCGTCATATGTCTCCTTCACGACCCAGCCGTTGTGGTTCGTGCAGAATGTGCGCACGAAGTCGTCGTACGTGCTCGTGCGTATGTGGAATTTGGGGTCCCTGTTGACGTCAATCACTGAATCCATAATGAGCGAAGGCACCTCGACCCTGACGCCTACGTCTATCGGCCCGAATCCAGCCTTGATTCCGTGCCTTTTCACAAGAGCGTCCACCCATTTCGCCCCGATCCTGCCGGGAGCCAATATCACGTTTTCCCCCCGGACCTCCTTTGAACCAGCCATGACTCCGACGCATCTGCCGTTTTCAACGACTATGTCGTCGACGTGCGTGCAAAGGAGGAATTCGACCCCCTTGGACCTGAGGAATGCCTCGATCGAACCGATGACCGCGGGGGTCGTATCGGTCCCCATATGCCGCTGGATTATGTCTATGAACTTTATGTCGTCGGAGGCGCACCGTCTCTTCAGCGCCTCGATCTTCTTCTCGTCCCCGCCGTAGGTCTTCGAAGGCGCCCCGTGCCGCACGAATATGTCGTCGACCTCCTTGACGAGGGCCCATGCCTTCTCGTCGCTGCCGGTCTGCTCCTTCAGGTCGCCTCCGACGTCCGGTCTGAGGTTCAGCATCCCGTCCGACCACAGTCCTGCTCCGCCGACGCCGGACATCACAGAGCAGGGCGAGCAGTTCAGGCAGTGACCATGTTCGATCTGCGGGCAGTGCCTGTCGCCGACGTCCTTGCCTTCGTCTATCAGAAGCACGCTGCGGCCAGCTACGGCCAGCTTATAGGCCGCGAAAAGGCCTGCCGGGCCCGCGCCTACGATTATTGTCCCGTATTCTGGCATATGTATAGTATTGTGCCGGGGGTTTTATATGCAGTTTCCTTCAGACTGCTGGGATGACGATCTCCCCCCTGCAGTCCCCGACATTCTTCGTATGTCCGATCAGATGGAGGTATGCGGTCACCGCCGCGGCTACTGCGTCCAGTTCGTCCCGCAGGAGTATCCTCGAGTTCAGGTCCCCTTCAAGGTCCAAACCCATCATGGCCTTCTGCATAGGAAAATCGCCCTTATGGTGGATCCCGAGGATCTTCGCAGACGAAACGGAATGCACCTCGATGAATTTGAAGCCGGATACAGTTAGCTCGTCTGCAAAAGCCTTCCCCCTTTTGGCGAGCGTCTCCATGCCCCGCAGGCTCACAGGCAAGGCGCCGTATCCATTTAGGATGTCGTCGCATCCGCGGCGGTTTCCGTCGTATTTTAGGGGGGCATCGACTGCCACAAGATCAAGGGGCGAATCACATTTTAAGGCGTCGATTATCTCCGCGTCGGAGTGCAGGATACGCGTTGAAACTGTCTTTTTACCCCCGCTTTCCAGAAGGAGGCAGTAACCGGTCCCGTTCTTTTGGATCCCTGCCAGATCCAAGCCGACGACGCGCATAGGATGAAGAATAGGAACAAAAGGGGATAATAAGGAAAAAGAACAATGAAGAGGCGACAATTACGCCTTCTTCACATATTCCATGTAGCCGCACTTTCCGCAGCTGAGGCGGTCCTTGTGATTGGCCAGGTAGACGCCTATGCCGCACTTGGGACAGCTCTTGTTCTTCCTGACGACGGTGTCGCCGGATATGTCAAAGAGGGTCCACTTCTTCTGAGGGCGCTTGCCCCCCTTCTTCTTCTTCGTCGACGAATCCTTGCCTTTCTTGTCCGGTCTTGCCATTATGCACCGCCCTCCGTCTTAGGCGCCTGCTTTGAAGCCGCAGCCGCCTTGTCAACCTCCTTCATCTCCGGGAAATTCCTGTAAAGCTTGTACTTTGGCTCTATACTCATCGCCTTCTTGTCGTCGTAGACCTTGACGTAGCCCTGAGCGAGCTGCGCCCCGAATTCAGGCTCCAGTGCATCAAGGACCGTCAACTCCTTGTCGGAGTTCAGAACGGCCACGACTTTACTCCTTACATCCATCCTCTTGGGCGTCATTCCCTGGAAGGAAACCTTAATTTTTACCTCCCTCCTCTTGAGCAGGGGATTCTTCCGGTCCGATAACACTTCAACTTCCATCTTCCATCTCCTCTAAAATTTTTTTTACCTTATCCTTAACCTCATCGTCGACGCGCACGACAACCAAGCCCTCGTCGGGCTGGCCATATGCGACCACCGTCCCATTCTCTGCCTCTGCTATCGCGGCAAGGGCCGTTAAATCCTCCTCGCCTTCGACGAAAACCCTGCTTGGGGAACGGCCCTCCAGAAGCGTCCTGAAGAGCCTGAATACAGCCTCTTCCACGTGGCCTGCCGGGTTTTTAATCCGATGCTCGGGCGCATCGTATGAGCTTATCGCCTTCGACACCCCGACGGGTTTTCGCCGGGTCATCCCGTCATAGACGGCCAACTTCGGCCGATAACCGGCCGATATCAGCCTGTCCGAGGCCGTGTCTCCCACGCAGACAAGGACGGCGTCCTTTGATATCTGCGCCGGGTCGGCCATTATCTGCCCGAGCGGTTTCTTCAACACCTCCCTGAGGGCAGGCGTCAGCTTCATCCCCTACCTCACTTTCAGGGCATATTGGCCGGGAGTCTTAAACTCCATCTTCTTCGCGATCTGGCTGTTCTCTGGGTCCAGCACCGCGAGGTATCCGCTCCAATACTGGCTGGTGGCTCCGTGGCACACCGGGCAGCGTTCCTCTTCGCTTATCCTGAGGCATAATTTGCAGGCCCTCACCGCTCGGCCTCCTTCCTGCCTTTCTTCTCCTTCTTCGGCTTATCCTTGGCAGGGGACGTCTCCGAGGAGACCATGCCTGCTGCCTTTTCGGCCGCCTTCCTCTGGTCTTCCTCGATCCATTCGAGCTTGCCCAGATATGGCTGCCTCATCGTCAAGCCGATTTTCGAATCCGAAACCCTCGACTTCACGCTGACAGTGACAATCCTGGCCCTCACGAGCTCTCCGACCTTTAGTATCTTGTTGGATTCCCTGCCCACAAACGCCGAGTTCTTCTGGTCGTAGCTCATGAAGTCCTCCGTTATCTGGCTGACGTGTATGAGGCCGTCTATCGGCCCGAAATTCACGAACGCGCCAAATTCAGTCACCTCGGTCACGGAGCCTTCAACGACTTCGTTGATGACCGGCTGGTATGCCATGACCTTGAATTTGACGCCGTAATATATCGCGCCGTCACCGAGGATGATTTTGCCTTCGCCGACTTCGAGTATGTCCGTAACAGCCAGGACGATACCAAGGACCTTGTCGATCCTGCCGACGACCATCGTCTCCAGCTCCTGCGTTATCACTATGTTCAAATCCTCGTTAAACCTCTTAGGGGGAACCCGTACCGTGTCCGAAACCGTAAATACCTTGTACATCTCAACTGCACGCTCAGATTTATACTCCTTCCCTGGCCCAAGACAGTGCAAGTGCCTAAAGCCAAGTGCATACGAGACTATAGTATTATGCAGGTGTGCTTTATAAAGGGCCTAGATAAGCCCGAGGTGGGTCCCGCCCCGAAGGCATATCGTCCGTACCCCCCTAGACTTCAGGCGCCTCTTCAGCACCTTGTCGTTGGTGCAGACAACTACGTTGTTTTTTCCGGAGTATTCGACTATCGCGTCATCCACTTCGCCAGTAGCCGGGACAATCCGTATCTTTTTCTCCAGTAGCAGTTTTAGGCCTATCCTCGCGGCTGCGCCATCTTCTGATGAGGAACCGGACAGCCCCTTCAGCTCTTCGACGACTGTAGAGAGGGTCACTACCTCGTGCGTTTCCGCGAGTATCCGATCTATTTCTGAGAATACGTCAACCCCATTCTGGTGGGGCATGAGGAGTGCGTTCGTGTCCAGGAGGACCGTTGTCATGGTCAATCCTTTATTATGCCGTATCCTATTAGGTGCCACCTGGCGCCGACGCGGCGGCTGATGGCGACCTTCTGGCCTTTTTCCGCACATATAGGCAGTTTCAGGGTCATTTCCCCCTTACCAGGGTTGTTCACCACGCCCACTGTGACCGCGCTTCCGGCGGACAGCATCAGGGGCTCCCCCTTCAATATCGGCTTGATCTGCTCGTCTGAGCCGATAAGCTTGTCCAGTAGCTTGATGTTGAGGTTGAGTATCTCACGAACGGGGGGAAGGGTACCAGGTTTGCCGACGACGTTGCCTGAGAGATTGTCGGATTTCGTCAATGCCGGATCCAGCTCGGTGCCTATGGCTATCAATCCGCCGGGTATGACCACATCGACTTTCATGTCCCCTGTCGTCAGGCTTACGACCTTCGTCGTTATCGGCTTATAGACGTTCTTTTTCTTAATGCCTGGCCGAAGCTCGATCTCGTCTCCCACCTTGATCTCCCCCTGCAAGATGGAGCCTCCGACGACGCCGCCAAGCAGCTCCGTGACGTCCGTTCCCGGCTTGTTTATGTCAAAAGAGCGTGCGATATACATCCTTGCCGGGAGCTTACGGTCATGCGTCGGAGTAGGGATGAACTCCTCCATCGCCTGGATCAACGCGTCGATGTTGACGCCGTAATGAGCCGCTATGGGAATGATCGGGGCATTCTCCAGCGATGTGCCCGTTATGAACGCCTTAATCTCCTTGAAATTCTGCTTCGCCTGCTCCTTTGTGACAAGATCCACCTTGTTCTGCGCGATTACAATGTTCTTGATCCCAAGGCTGTCCAACGCGGTAAGGTGTTCCGCGGTCTGTGCCTGGGGGCATTTCTCATTCGCCGCAATAACAAGGAGGGCCCCATCCATTATGGCGGCGCCGGAAAGCATGGTCGCCATCAGCGTCTCGTGACCGGGGGCGTCTACGAAAGATACCCTTCTCACGAATTTTGCCCCACCGCCGCCGCAGCCTTTGCAGTCGGGTGTGATGTTGTAGGAGGAGTAATCCTTGCCGCATTTGTCGCACTTGTAGATGTCGATGTCGGCGTATCCGAGGCGTATCGAGATTCCCCTGCGTATCTCCTCGCTGTGGGTGTCGGTCCATTTGCCGGATAAGGCCTTCGTTAGGGTCGTCTTTCCATGGTCAACGTGACCGACCAAACCGATATTTACCTCAGATTGCCTTATCAGAGTCACTCACCCTTTTTGTCGGAATCCTTGGCTTCGACTGCTTTTCCGAGCAATTCGTCCAGCGACTTGCCGCCGTATTCTACGACTTTGGTGTTGACTTGGATTATGTTGTCACCGATCTCTTCGCCGTGGACGCGCCTTCTGGCCCTGTGTCCTTTTTCGGCATGGTATCCGACGCCGTTGCCCATCAGGATCTTCACGGCGCCTGCGAGGTGGACCCCTGCCTTCATCGGAAAGCCACCCTTGTCGGAGCCGCCTGTGACTTCGAGCTTGTAGCCGGGGAGGCCTACGGCCGACCCGTCCACTGCTTCGCCAATCTTCCTGCCTTTGATCTTCTTCGCCTGCTCGTCCTTGACATCCAGCTGATAGGATTTACCGTTCTTTGGGTCCGAAACAACAACCTTGTATTCCATGATAACACTCAAATAGTATGATGGTTTATGTATAACCACATAAGACAATAAAAATGAACTTACCCGCCGGTTTAGAGGAGGATCTGAGGATTCTCCTACGCGACGAATACCAGGAATTCCTCGAATGCGCATACAGGCCTGCTCGCCAGAGCTTCCGGATAAACACGCTAAAGGCTGAATTGGATTTTCCCTTTGAATTCTCTGGAGAACGGATCCCATGGTGCCCGGCAGGCCATTATTCGGCATCCCAGGTCAGCGACTCAGTGGAGCATTTCCAGGGCCTCGTTTACGTGCAGGAAGCCGCCAGCATGCTGCCTGCGGAAGCCTTGGACCCGCAGGAAGGCGACACTGTATTGGATCTTTCGGCGGCTCCGGGGAGCAAGAGCACGCATATGGCAGCACTCATGGGAAACGGGGGGTGCATCGTAGCCAACGACGTCGATTATGCTAGGCTGAAGTCCCTGAGGTTCAACCTCAATAGGATGGGCGTGATCAACACAATATTGTCATGGGACGACGGCGCGAGCCTGGAGCCGGACATCCTGTTCGACAAGGTGCTCCTTGACGCACCGTGCAGCAATGCAGGCCAGCTTCGGGACAATCCTGAAGCACTGACGACCTGGTCCAGGAAAAAGGTGAAACAAAGTTCCGAACTGCAAAAACGGCTGATAATCAGGGCCGCAGACCTGTTAAAGGAAGGAGGAACGCTAGTCTACAGCACCTGCACATTCAGCCCCGAAGAAAATGAGGAAGTGGTGGATCATGCAATGGAGGAAAGGGGATTGAGGGTCGAGCCCATCAGGGGCAAATTCGGAAGACATCCGGGAGTCAAATACTGGAGGGGCAGGGAGTATGCAAGGGAGGTCGTAGACACCGCCAGGCTGTATCCCCACGACAACGACACCGGAGGATTCTACGTCGCAAAGCTCAGAAAATGAACCTAAAGATACTCAACAGCAGGGAGAAAAAAAAGATCGCGGAAAAGCTGTCGAGGGAATATGGGGGGGAAGATAAAATGTTCGGGCAGCACGTCCTTCTTCAGTCCGGCGGCGACATATGGATAGTATCCAGGGATTGCGTAGAACTTGATCTGAGCAGGCTGAAAGTCGATTCACTCGGCCTGCAAGTCCTTCGAAAATGGCAGCCGACCATCCATGGGATACAGCTCCTTCTTAAAAAATCGCAGATGCAAGAGTTGGATAAGAAGGAGGCAATGGAATTCATCAAGGGAAAGGCCGTGAAAAAAAGCGGAAGAATAATGTCATATCGCGGCAAACCGATAGACGCTGCTGAAGCTGTTACCGGGGGTTATAGGCGTAAAAAGACCAATAGTTGAACATTGTATAATATATATGTGTGTAATGTAAATAATAAAGGTAATGAAAGAAGCGACCGTCCCGAACGAAGGCCAAGGAATGAAACGACGCGATTTTTTAAGGATGGCCCTCGGAGGCGCAGCCGTGGCAGCAATGACCCCTAAGAGCCTGTTCGGCATGGGTGAGGAGGCTCCGAAGAAAGAACCTACCTTCAGGACTGTTGAGACGGACCAGATCATCACGACGACAGCGGGACTTTTGATAAAGCCGAAGTCTGCTATAAATTTGCCAGCAGGCACAGTCTTATCCGCCGAGGAGGGGTCCAGGGCTGCCGTCGTTCCTATGCATTCGGGATCGACTATCAAGGCAATGTCTACTGAGACGATAAAGCTCCCGGAAAAGACGCGTCTGCCCTTGCCGGAGGGCTCAAGCGAAATGTTGGAGGAGGGGGATGTCACGCTCGAGATGGGCCAGCTCGCGATACTGGGAGTCGGATACGACGCAAGGCTGACACCCAAAATGACAGCCTCCCTCTCTGCAAGCGAAGAAGTGACCCTTCCTCCCGGATGGATGGCCAGCATCCCCCCAGGCAGGAAAGTCGAAATCCACAAGGGAGACCAGATATCCTCGCCATCGCCCCTCACATCATCCGAGAGCCCGGGCTCGAGTCTTAGCACCGACTTTTCAGGCGTGTGGACCGACAGCGAATCCGGCACCAGAACCACCATATCGCAATTCCCTGACGGGACCGTCGTCGGAACATACGACGGAGGCCTCGGCACGATCTTCGGGAGGGTGGTGGGGGACACACTGAAATACTTCTGGAGCTACGAGATATACAGGATGACGCCAGGAGGGACATACAAAGTACCCCAGTTCAACTGGTATTACGGATTCACCCAAAAAGAGGAGAAGACACGACCGAGGATGCACAAGGCCGTCCCGGTCGGATACGGCGAGGCGACACTGAGCGGAAACGGATCCATGTACGGGAGAAAGTGCATACTGTCCACCGACCAAAGAAGTAGTATAATCGCCAGGATAAAGAAGAGGATGGAAGCCAAGGACCCGGAGGCCTGGAAGGTCAACATACCCTTCGACAAATGGAGGGGAACGTTCAGGGCCGAAAGGGCGGCATAGCTCAAGCCCGAAGGCATTCATCCGCAAACACAAGAATCTGATTGGTCAAAGGCTACCCTCCGTAAATGCCCCGCACCATGCAGTTTCCTGCGCATACCATCCGAGTACCGAAGGAACCGGAATAATCGATGCCGAAGCACCCCATGAGCATTTTTTCTCGGTCGGAATATACACCCCCATCTACGGGATATAGCCTCAGCCCAACACGCCTGGAAACCTCCTTGGCGACCCGCACATACCTCGAGCCGACCCCGTTCTCGGCGACCGATCCATGTCGGTAGACGAGGATGAACGAATCAGGGTCGTATCCTGCGGCGATCACGCACGCCGGGAGACCGCCTACCGCGACAACCGGCGACTCCAAAGACTCGCCATAGGCTTAAGCCAGGGCTGAGGACAACAGGAGAGCCGCCGCCACCGCATAAAGATATCAGTCTCCCATGACAATCCCCGATCATAATGCGCATCCACACTATAAAAACCACGCAGACCAAGGATTAACATGGCGTTGATGGAGAGATCGAATGATGCCCTCGTATGGGTCGACATGGAGTTCAGCGGCCTGGATTTCGACAAAGACGTCATATTGGAGATCGCCACAGTGGTGACAGACTCCAACCTGGACTTAATTGCCGAAGGTCCGGCCATCGCAATCCATCAGGAAGAGCCGGTACTATACGGCATGGACGAATGGAACACGAAACACCACGGCGAATCCGGGCTCGTGGAGAGGGTGATAAGATCCAGGCAGACGCATGAATCCGCAGAGCAGAAGACCCTGAAATTCCTCAGCGACCACTGCGAGCCGAACCTGTCGCCGCTTTGCGGCAACAGCGTCCACCAGGACCGCTGGTTCATGCGAAGGCATATGCCGACTCTGGAGGCCTTCTTCCATTACAGGAACATCGACGTGAGCTCATTAAAGGAGCTCTCCAGGAGATGGTTTCCAAACCTGCCGGAGTTTAAAAAAGCCGGAACACACAATGCCGCCAAAGACATAATGGAGTCAATCGAGGAATTAAGGCATTATAGGAGGGAGATATTCATAAGACAGCCCTAATCACACAAGCCCCGTAAATTATGTGATATCCGACGGTCGATCGTATCTTCTTATCCGTATCATAAGGATCTGCCAGAACATCCTAACACCATCGACAAGCACATTCACAGTCGAACCGGTACTGTTTATCCATGTGACTGGGATCTCTTTCACCGTATAGCCCCTTTTCTTAGCCAGATAAAGGAGCTCAATGTCGAATTCAAACCCGTTGGATCTCATTCTCGGGAGCAAATCAGTTACGACCTTGCGATTCATCGCCTTGCAACCGCATTGAGTGTCCATGAATTTGACACCCACCAATGCATTGACGAGGAGCCTCAGGACCAATCCTGATATTTTCCTATATCCCGGTTGGTCAACGGGCACCAGTGAACCGGTCACCCTCCTAGAACCTATTACAACATCGCAACTGTTTATTGATTCGAACACTTTCTCCACATCCTTATCGCTTGTTGAACCATCCGCATCAACAAACCCTATAACCTCCCCCTCGGCAAGTGCGAAACCAGTCTTTATCGCCGCACCCTTTCCCCGGTTGATACGATGCCTGACAACCTTGGCCCCAGTAGCCACAGCGATGTCAAAAGTCGCGTCCGAAGAACCATCATCAACGACAATGACTTCAGAATCCTTAAGCAACCCTTTAAGGCCCTCGAGAGTTTTCCTTATACGAGCCGCCTCATTAAAAGCAGGAATTACGATTGAATACTTCATTTTTGCTCGTTCTGGAGGATATTGCAGATTGCCAATCCAATAGGAAGAGTATAACCAGCCATAATAATCGCATTCTTTGTCATCAACAGATAATAGAATGTCAAATTAATAGTATGTGACTTATTGTCCATGCCAATACATTAAGCTAATAGTTTTAATAGATAAAACTAAGCATGCTTTTAGGATTACTTGCGTTTTCCAACGGCCATCGGCCCGCATATCACCACCCCCATAAGACATTCCAGCAATTAAAAAAAATGCCCAGAAAATCATAACACGGGACAAATGGGGAATTGATTTTTATACCTAATCTCCCAATAATCAAGGGTAAAAAAAGGACAAGTACTATGATAAAACTCCATAATATAATCCTGTCTTGCCTCTGTGTAGCCATACTCATGCCACTGATGTCATCTGCCAATTATATACAAATCGTGCCCAAATTATCCCCACCAGAGGATATACAGGATCCATATTTTGAGATACCCATCACCATTACCAACAGAGGTGATGAGTCGGCATATGAGACCAAGTTCTCCCTAATATTGCCAGACGGCTTTACAGGACAGTCAATATTCTATCAAAAATTAGAACCCAAACAAGAAAAGAAGGACATATTCAGGATAAACATATCCGAAGACGCAATACCGGGAGCATACATAGTCGCGCTGCTTACAAACTATAAGGATGAAAACCAATACCCATTCTCCTCCGTTAACGCCCAAACGATCATTTATAAGACACCCACCATGAACACGATCTCGGGCATAATGGGTAATCTTGAGTTAGAAAAAGAGGCAGCGACGACAAACCTAAAAATAATGAATCGCGATGAAAAAGCCCACGACGTGAAAATAAAGCTAATACTCCCAGACGAACTAAGGGCGGACATTGTGATGCTGAATATCGTCCTAGAACCGAATAAAGAACAACAAATCCCCATAACAATAGAACCTGCCGGCGCACTACCCGGAAGCATATATCCCATAACAGCAATAGCCTCGTACACCGAAAACAACCAACACTACGCCTCACTAATACGGGGAGTGATCACAATAAAACAAACAACGACAAGCAAGCTGCCTTTCCCGGTATGGTTGCCCCCGGCAATATTGGTCAGTATATTAGGTTACCTGATCTACAGAAAAATCACCAAAAATCGCAAAAAGAAAAAAAGATAGACAAAGAAAGGATTGCTGAATCCTGAGAAATTAAAAAAGACGACCAGCCCTAATCAGCTAGATAGACATTCCCTATATTAGGAGCGTTCTTAACAGTCATAAAAACATCGGGAATGGACCAAACCCCGACCATATCATCCGTTACAGCCCTCACATGCCACGCATAAATACCGCCGGGCCTGAATTTCTCAGAATCAAGATAATAATTAGTTGTCGAGGTCGTAGTATTAAACAGTATACAGTTGCTAAAGTCCAATGGGCATCCGCTAACCTCCACCTCATACCTCAACAGACCATTTCCAGAGGTATTGATCGGCGTCATCTCCCAGATTAGCGGAGTCCGATAGATGCCATAAGAATCGCCGGTTGTGGGCAATTCGTGAACAGGCATGTAAAAGTACGCCTGCAGGACATATACCGAACCAATATACGATAATAAAGCAAAAAGTAGCACATAATGGACTAAAGGCCGTTCAACAAGAACCTTTCCCATACCCCCTCCGTAAAAAATCATTTTTCTCTTGTTTGCACACAAAACTGCCAAAATACCAACTAAGAAAAGCAAATACCCGACATAATCCGTATCAAGGCCATATTTTAACTCCAACACATGGTCCCCGGCTGGGATCCACAACCCAACAAATTCAGGCGTAACTGCTACAACCTCGATACGTTCTCCATCGACAAGTGCATTCCAACCCTGGAAATAACTCATTTTAAACACAATAAAACGGGACTCATCCGAATGGTACTTAACCTTAAATCTTTGAAGGCCGGATTCAGGGGCATATATGCCCTGAGAACCGGAAAATTCAGGGGTCTTGGGTAAAATTATATCCATCCATGCGCCGTGATTACTTAGATATGTACCATTACCGCTAAAGCCGTTCTCCCAAGAGATGATCTGCCCACCGGAATCGACATAATCCCTGATCTTGCTATCGACAGATTCCCTGCTTCGTATGTCATAGTCAAGGAGTATAATGACAGGGTACTTGCCACTATCAAATTCGATATCATCCAGGACATTAGTCTTTGATTTGACTATAAAAGGTAAACGGGAGAAGTTTTCATTCTTCTGGTAGGTATACAACCACTGCAAGCCTAGATTGAACCAACTATAATCGCTTGCAACGGCCAATGCCGGTTTTGAGGAAATAAATTTGAAATATGTGTGGTTTTTACCGATCTCATAGAATTCAAAACGTGAATTGTTGGCGAGTAAGATTTTATCAACCGCCCTCGGATCTTTGGATGAATTGCCCCAATTTTTAGCGGCAAGCAGATACTTGATATTATACAGATCCATCAATTGCGGCTCGTTAGGTATTCCGACCGCAAGGCTAGGTTCATCAAATCCCTGGGGAAGAAGCCGGGTCAAGAGCTGTTGGGTGATATAATTCTGTTCCCAAGACGGCGGCATAATCGTCGATAGATTGGACTCTATGGCAAAAACAGGATACTCACCATGCGATGTCCTGATATTCAGCTCGTGCCCGACAAACATCCTGCCCTGGCCATCATATATAGCGGAGGAGAACAACTGCCCGATGCTTGCCAACTCATCAGTATTGACAACCGTGACCAATTTCAAGGATATGTCATAACGCTCTGACAATAAATGCCCAAAAACCGCAATAGAGAAGAAAAAAATAACTACTGTCAAGACAGCCCCTTTCCTGTATTCTAGGTCCTTCTTACAGATCTTTTTCGTACACAAGGATGTGAAGAGCCTACACAATTGGTACATACCAACAGCCGCCAGAATGACGACAAAGAACTCGAATATTAAAATCGCGCGGATATACCACAGATGATTGTGGAACGGCATGAGCTTAAGGAATATCGCATCATCCTCCCCAGAATACAACAATATCGAAAACAAAAATCCAACTGAAAGGAAACCATTCTGCTTTTCCGTCGGTTTGAGGGCGCAGTATATGAACCCGAGAATGGAGAACATGGTCAGGATAGGCAACCTCCCGCTTTCAGAGTTATTATACCAGTTATACTTCCTAAATTCAGGATTCGATACGTCGAATATCCATCCGTTTAGGTAAAAATCGATCGTTTCAGGGAGAGTAAAAGAGTTTTGATACCAACCCTCATACCAACCCTCCTGCACCAATATTTCTAACGCACTCTGTCCGACAACGGTCCTTAAAACCGGGATGATATGGAATGACGCCAACAAACTGAAAGCCAATACCACCACCACATACTTTCTGAGGGCAAATGCGGAAAATCCGATATCGCACTTAATCAGGGTAAAAAAGAGGAAAATGGTCAGTATTATCCACAACATATAACAGATCAGATAATGCGCAAGCATCGACAAGATAAGGACCAGCAACAGAGCCCAAACGCTCCGGTTTTTAATAAATGAGTCGTATACCAAAGCCAATGCAATGGGGAATAACAGCATGCCCATCGCCCCGGTTATCGCTCCAGAATAGAAGTACGTCGTTATGCCGTTGCCCCAAGCCGCGTTTGAGGTGATAGAAAACAATGCCGCAAGACCTGATATAAGCCTTGAATACCCCACATGGGTGAGAAAATAAAACATGCTTAGGGGATACAGCGATATTATGATGATCAGAATGACCTTTTCAGAATAGAGAAGGTCCAAAGCCGTGATATTATGGAAAAATACAACGATCATATGGAAGAGCGACTGGTAGAAATAAAACAGCGGATGACCAGTGTTGAACATGTGATACCATCCGAAGAGGGAGCCATCCTCGGTGAAAAGCCGGTCCATATAAAAGATCTCAGCGGTATGGATGAAGTTATCACCACCGTTTATATAGCCTTTGTTGAGCAATAGGGGAAAAGTCGTATATAGTAAAAAAAACACCGCAATAAACAATAAGGCAAGGCCGATAAGATCCTGAATATTCTGAAAACCACCCTCCGAGGCGAAATTTTTTCGATAATTCCTTTTACGAGCTACCATCAAGTATCCTCCACCCCGCGCCTTTTGATTCTATCCCATTGAAGACGCAATTTAAGCTCAAAAAGGAATACTAAGCACACCATGAACAGCTGGAAACCGTGTTTTAGGGGCAGCATCTTAGATTCCCCCCAATCCCTCCGCTGATAATGGACAGGAACTTCAACTATCCGTAGTTTTAACTTTGCAGCACCGAAAAGCAGGTCAAAATCACCCCACCTATCCCTGCCCATCATCATCTTTTTAAAATCCGATTTAAAAAGACATTTTGTGCCACATAATGTGTCCGTAAGCCGTTGACCTACGAGTAGGGATAATGCTCTGCTAAAGATATTGTTGCCGATAAGATTTAGGAGTCGCATAGACTCATCTTCCATAGGATACATCATCCGCGTACCATTGATAAAATCCCCCTTTTTGTTTTTGATAGCCTCATAGAATCTAGGTAATTCCTCCGGCATGAGTGACATGTCCGCATCAAGGATCATCAGGACCTCACCGTTGGCAGCTTCAAATCCTTTTTTGACAGCGTGGCCTTTTCCTTGATTATTATGATAGGATACGACTTTGATGTACCTGGGATTATCAGACCTTAAGCCCATAATTGCTCGCTCTGTTCCATCAGTCGATCCATCATTGACTAGAACTACTTCCTGACTAAGTGTGATCCTAGGTATTCTAGCCACGCACGCCATTATATTATCCTCCTCATTATAGCAGGGGATAACTATTGAGAGTGAAATGTCAGGAGACTCACCCCGGGGCGCCGAGGAAGGGGTTGCCACAATATATTGGCAAAGGCAAAATTCTCGAATGAACTTTATCCGCGGCGCAAATTTGTTGATAAAATCGGATAGGAGAGGAAAGTATTTCGGGATTAGGATCCTATATCCCGAGTCTACAACCTCATAGTCTTCAAGACGAAGGATATTGCATATGTCATCTTTTAGGACGAAATTATGGTATCCTTCAGGCATCTTTAACCCGAGTTTTTCTGAAATAAGCAAAATCGGAGACCACAAAGGATTAATAGTTGAAATGACAAGCCGCCCACCCCATTTTATCATGGGCCTGACATTCTTTAACGTCCCCTGCACGTCAACAAGGTGGTCGATAAGATCGGCCATAACGACATAATCAAATTGCTCGTCTAATTTAATCGATTCGGCTGCGCCAACAAAAAAATCCATTTTAGGATGTTTAGTTTTTGCAGCATTAACCATTCCCTCGCTTACGTCAACACCTACGCCGTAGATTGGTTCTAGGCAGACCAATACATCCCCTGTCCCGCACCCCATCTCCAAAACCGACTTTCCGTTAGGCACAATTTCCCTGAAAAGATCCTTTAGAAGCTTAAAGTAGTAACTATTCTTTCTCTTCCAGTAGCCATACTCGCCAGCCAATGAATTGAAGTGCTGTTTAACCTCATCCCGTCTTGCATTAAAATATTGGTCCTCTTTCATAAAAATACTGAGCCGTCAGACATAACCCGTTTAATCATCATCCACTGAGATACAAAGTTTACTTAATAGTATAGGACATGCATGATTTAAAATCATTATTAGAACAAGGCATATTTTGCGAACAATCAACTAGGTAAAAAATTGAGCCCAGATTATATGCCATTACATACACCCAATTATTGTAAGATAATATCACCAAAGGATCGATAAACCATGTCTTCTAATGGTGAGAACACATATACTCAGGCCAATAATCGATAAGAACACGCCTATAATGAAGGTGTCTGGAAGGTAATAGAATACAACCTTTTGCGTGGTTGAATCAACATCTGTCGAGATCAAACCATCTGTATTTTTTACGACCCCGCCACCCTCTAATTTCCAATTCCTTTCGAAATTCTGGTTCAGGATAAGCAAACCTTTACCCGAGGAGTTAACGTCGACAACGATCATATTTGGTGAAAATGAGAGTATACTAGCGTTCCCCAACCCAGTTTCACGGATAACCACCTCCCCCCAGTATCTGCCGTCCTGTGCCGGGATTGCATGATTTTGAAGTGATCCGATCATATAACAGTTTGTGACCCCCTGACCGTCCAATACATGAGTGTACATCCAAGAATAAGCATCCTTATGCGCATCAGTACTCACCACCTGTTTGAAGTGAGTGCCATAGCTTTCCGAAACAACAGGCTGTATTATGAATATATCCTCGAAAAGTCTCGAGTTCGAGGTGAACAGGATGAAGAGGCAAAACACCACCACCAACACGCTAAACTTCTTATCTTTCGATTCCACGGCCGAAAGGCCCCGGGCAGAGAGTATGACAAGGGTGAACAGGATGAACATAATCGCCCGCAGGGGTATACGCAGAGACATGAACATCGGGAACTGGTGAACGAGCGCCCAGATAGGCACCGGAGAGTTAGACCCCAAGGATATGAATAGGGTCAGTAATGCGAAAACAATCAAAGGGACATACTGCCGCTCCCTATAGCATATAAATAACCCATATATCGAGAACAGAAACGCCACTAGCCCGATATATGAATTCGATTCATGCCAGCCATATGCCAGATGGGAGTCCGCTAGGTTATTATAAACATCGATTGGCGAGACAAACCCCCAATCCCATAGGCTTGGGTTATTATTCTCGTAGGGGCTGACGTTTGTGTAATACTCCAATAGCGGGAGCAGCCTGAACCCAGATACCAATGCACAGAGGACTACAATCAATAATACCGAAATGAGAGGGTGTATCACCCACATTACTCCCCGAGTTTTTTTGAGAGCATATGTGCCCAACCTCATTATGAACTCGACACAGGTGTAAACGATTAAAAAGACAACAAGAAACGTAACCGGGAAGGGATTGCCAAAATTCACGAAAACCGTCAGGACCAGCGAGCAGATGATACAGTACCTTAATTTTTCGAACGATTTCATTAGATACAAAAGGAGGAGGGGGAGATACATCATGACAAGCATGTTAACATGCCCTACAAAAATCCTATGCGCAAAGAAGCCGCTAAGCATAAAAACTATGCCGAGATAGTATCGTGAGTACACACCCAAACGGAGGTGATATGCCAGCAGGTAACATCCAATCATGCCGATCATGATATAAAACATTAGGTTCACCTTGATGGCGATGGGGACAGGAAGAATTAGCCACGTCAGTGACAATGGGTCAAGAAAGAGTGATTGATATGCCGCGATCATAGACGTCCCCCCGCAGATATAAGGATTCCAGAGAGGGAACTGGTGATAATCCAACATGCTGATTTTAGCGGCTAGTATGGAGGTGAAGGTGAAGTCCCAGTCTATTACCCCCATGTTCCATATGTCAAGGTATATCGGTGAAAGATAGAACACCGATACGATAAACGCGACAACAATCACTGTCGCCGGCCTCTCAAGAACTTTTGTCGAGACCGTAAGCAGGAACAAGATGATTAAGGTCAATCCGAGGAAGCGGACGTTATTTATGAAGGGTTTGAGGTTATTCTGGGATATGAGGTTTTGGTCATAGATAATCAGGGTAAAAACGGCTATCAACCCTAAGGCCAATAGTATGAGGAGGGAGGGATAATTCTCTTTACCAAAATTTTTTATTCTCTGATGAGTTGCCATATTCTTTTCATACGACTTATTATTTTATATCCGCCCTTATATAAAATTAGGCGAAATCACGTGGGGAAAATCCTTCGATGCATACTACCCCCAAACCTTTGCCACTGCGTTGACGCAACTTGTTTGGCCGGCGGCATCGCCGATAGACAGGCACATATCCCTGTTCGAATAAGCCACAGCCACTTTAGTAACACAATTACCCTGACCAGCGGCATCGCCTATAGAGTTGCACAAATCTATGTTCGAATAAGCCACAGCAATCTGTGTTAAGCAACCTGTCTGGCCGGCGGCATCGCCGATAGACAGGCACATATCCTTGTTCGAATAAGCCACAGCCACTTTAGTAACACAATTACCCTGACCAGCGGCATCTCCGATAGAGTTGCACAAATCTATGTTCGAACCAGAAACAGCGATCTCTGTTATGCAGTTAGCTTGGTCGGCCGTATCATCGAGAGACCCGCACAGTTCTACGTTCGAACCAGCGACAGCTACCTTGGCAACGCATTCAATCTTGGAGTCATGATTATCGATCTCATCGCATACGTCGGGGTTGGTGACGCTCAAAGCTGCTGATATGATATTTCTGACCTCATACTCTTGTTGAGCCCGAATACCCGGTTTTGTTTCCGTTGCTGCTGTTCTGTCAGTGGACAAACAACCTGAAATAAGCAATAGACAGGCGATTTGCACAATACGCCATTTTTTGATATGTTGACTCATTTTTTCCCGTCTACCTCAAATTAGCGGTGGATTTTTCCATTAATTGAAATATGAGCTTAATAATGTTGGATATCGCTACTTTGGTGTATCCTTGGGGGTCGCCGATCTTTTTTCCACAATTGCAAGGATTTCTATTCCAAAAGGAAAGCTGATAATATCTCGAATCCTATTCTCAGCCCGTATTACCCAAATTAGGAGATTATTCACCATATTTGGCAACTTTACCAATCCTATGGCCGGTTCACCCATATGGAGTATATTATGTATTACCCTATGGGCCAGTATAAGGGGGGAGAGGATACTGTTCCAATATGAAAAGGAGATGATATTGAAACCAGCGTTCTCTAAAAGTTTCCTTAAACCATGGGCAGAGTATCTTCTCCGATGAGATAATGCAAGATCATGTGGACCAAAGAGGAGTCCACAAGCAGGCACGCATATGATTGCACGACCACCATTTTTAAGGGATAACTTGACTTTTTGGATTGCCAGAAAATCATCATCTATATGCTCCAGTACGCCCAGCATGACAATGAGGTCGAATTCCTCGACGAATCCAGTATCCTCGATCCGTGCAAGCACCTTTTTGACCCTTGAGGGAACTTGTTCAAGTGCTTGTAGGTCACAGTCAAGTGCAGTAACATCCCCATACGATTCGATTATCCCGATGTCATCGCCGACTCCACAGCCAACCACTAGAATTTTTGGCTTATCCGCTTGTTTCAACCTGGATAGTTCCCGCCCTATCAAGTCTTTTTTTCCTATGAAATACCAGTAATCCAAACCTTTTTTTCCAAAAAATTCCCAATCTTTGATGTCCATTATCCTGTAAGTAATATTCTCGAAGGGGTCAGTAGGGTTATGATATGAATCCCAGTATAAATCTAACCCCCTTAAAGTATCTAATGATGTCCTCAATTGACTCGATCTTTCTTATCCGTGAGAGTATATACTTTGGCCGCAGGTAAAATTCTCTCATCGCAGTTTTGCTAATTGCGATGATTTCATTGGAATTTTTATACCCGGAGGGTATAAACACAGGTTCCCAGATACTGTATTTTGTAAAATCTTTGATCAACTTCCCGTACATAAGGGCATCCTCAAATAGGCTTGTCCCAGGATACGGCGTGGTAATACAAAACTGGGCATAGTTGGGGTTGAGTTTTTTTGCGAATTCGATTGTTTTCCGGGCTAATGCGGGAGTTTCTCCTGGAAGAGCGATCATGAAACTTGCCCTAACTTCTATGCCAACTTTCTTACATAGGTCATTCGCTACCATGATCTGTTCAAGCGTAATCCCCTTGCGTATAATATTCAATAATTCTTGAACACCAGACTCGAATCCAAAGAATATGTTCCAGCACCCAGCCATCTTCATCTTCCTTAGAAGGGGCTCATCAACTGAATCAACTCTTGCATAACAGGACCATACTATGTCAACTTTATCATGGATTAGTATATCGCAAAATCTGTGCATCCATCCTTTATCCACTGTCATCATATCGTCCCAGAAGGAAACTTCTTTCGTCCCGTAGCAGTTTATTAAATATTTTATCTCTTCAACAACTTTATCAGGGGATCTGCACCGTATTATCCTGCCAAATATCCTATTGTTCGAGCAGAAGCTACAATTATAGGGACACCCCCTTATAGCAGTCATATGCGCCACTGGTCGCCGTTTATACTGATTCGGTAAGGGAATGTATTTTTCCATCAGTAATAGTTCGCGAGCTGGATAAGGAAGCGAATTTAAATCAGCTATTAATTTTCTTGGCTTTGTTAAGAGGATTTTACCGTTTTTCTTAAACACTATGCCATCAATTTCTTCGAGTTTTTCACTTGAGATGATCTTTTCAGCCCCAAATTCCAATGAGTTGAATAATGCCATAAGTTCAACTATTGTCTCTTCGCCCTCGCCTAGGACGCCAAAGTCAAAGCTCGTATCCGCTAATACACTTTCGGGCATTATTGTGACATGATGCCCCCCGATAATCAACAGAATTTTTGGGAATTTTTCCTTAATTTTCCTTGCCAGATTTTTCGCCTGATGATAAGTTAAGGTAACGGCGGTTATACCGATAATATTCGGCCTATCTTCCTCGATTAACCTTAGGATATCCTCATCCAGGTAGTCCAGGACTATTGAGTCGATAATCTTTACAGTAAACCCATTTTCTTTTAATACCGCCGCAATCATAGCCAAGCCCAGAGGCGGTAGATAGCCCCCAACCATCCCAACCTTCCGCCCATATCTCTCTTCGATGGATACTGGCGGTTGAATGAGTAAAATATCCGTTGTAGACATTTTATGACTATTTGTTAGCTATCACATCCAGTATTAGTTGTCAGAATAATTCCATTCCCAAATGGCGTCCATTGCATTAGTTCTAGATTTTACTTGAATAGAGGGAGATTATTATTTTAATTAATAAGGAATAAGCTACTATCGCCTATAAAAAAAAGGGATAGTAGCCCATTACCGATAATCAACTCGATCTACCCCCAAACCTTGTCCACTTCAGTGACACAATTGGCCTGCAGAGAAGCATCAACAATAGACTTGCAATAATCCTTGATTGAATAACCTACGGCTAATTTGGTGTAGCAATTGGCCTGACCAGCAGCATCTCCGATAGTCTTGCACAAATCAGCATTCGTATAGGATACCGCAACTTCAGTTATACAACTTGACTTTCCGGATACATCGCTGATAGACTTGCACAGATCTGCATTAGCGCTGGCTAAGGCAAAACGGGTATAACAATAACTCTGGCCAGCAGCATCAGCGATAGACTTACATATATCCATGTTTTGATAGCCTAATGCTATTGTTGTATAGCAATGGGCTTGACCAGCAGCATCGCCGATAGTCTTGCATAATTCCTTATTCGCATAGGACACAGCGATCATTGTCGTGCAATTTGCCTGGCCGGCGGCATCTCCGATAGTCTTGCACAAATCAACATTAGCGCTAGCTAAGGCAAACTTAGTAACACACTTGGTCTGGCCTTCAGCATCGCCAATAGACTTGCATATTTCTATGTTCGAATAGCTTACAGCCACTTCTGTGAAGCAATTGGCCTGACCAGCTACATCTACGATAGACTTGCACAAATCCTTGTTCGCATAAGACGTAGCCACTTTAGTGATACATTTGTTTTTTGAATCGACACTTTCTATTTGTTTACATAGTTCAGGGTCGGCACTGTTCATCGCAGCGGTTATAATTTCCTGTATTTCTGACTCAGTTAGAGGTTTTATTACTTTAGGTACAGTTGTTGGAGGTGAGGTGACGGGAGTGATTACTTGATTCGTAGTAGTAGGTGTAACTTTTGGATTTGTGGCTGGAGATATTGTCGGATTTGTCACGGGTGGTTTGTCAGTCGACATACAACCGGATACAAGCATTAAACAACCAATAGACATAATAACACTATATTTTAAAATATATGGATTCATTTTTTTCTCCCCCTCATTCATGAGGGTTTAATATTTAAATATTAGCATATGCCTTTAAAAGTGATGTGTGGCCTAATTCTTAGTCTTTGAGTATTAGTACGTATGCTCTTTTGCCGATGTATTTCTTTTGGGGGTCTATCTTGGCTGAGTTCCCAAATGCTGTGACGACTTTTTCGTAGATTACTTCTAGGTTTTCCTTTATTTTCTGACCTCGATTTTTCTCGGCATATAAGGATATCCGCACATATCCTTAATACTTGTCGGTTCCGATAGTATGACCTGGCTGACCCTGATGGAAGGCTGAAAACTATGATTCTTATTACCAAATCAGCCGCCGTTTAAAGGAACTTGACTTCCACCAAGGACTTCAACCCGAGCATTAACGGCGGCGGGTCTTTTTCTTCCGGCGTTTGTACACCAGATAGATGACAAAGAGCACAATTAGGATGATGACAGCGATGGACAACCATAATAGAGAATCAAGTGGATTTTTTGATATTTGCTTTGTCTCCTCTATCTGGAGTACGCCACGCAGTACGGTGGAATATTGTTCGTTGTTTTCGATGTAGGTTACTATGGCTAAAATTGGGTAGATGCTACCCGGCAGGGCGGATGAGGAGGATATCGTGAGGGGGATTTGTTTTTCCTCATTTGGATTTAGAGTTGTTTCGAAATAAATGTTGTCTGCCATTAGTTCGGAGGGTATTATGAGTTTGATTGCCGCCGGGTGTTCTTTTTCGTCTCGGTTGCGCAGGGAGATTGTGACGTCGGTTGGTTGGTTTTTTATGTTTGCGTTTGAGATACCACCAACTATTTTGGACATTGTGGGGATTCTGTAGTTGACAAGCAGGGAGTTAACAGAGGAGAATGGATATTGGTTTGCGTCAGCGTATTGAGTTAATAGGCCGAATACGTAGCTTCCGGGCGTGGTTCCGGAGGGTATATTGACCGTGAATGTGTCTTCTTTTGTTTCATTGGGTTTTATTTCGCGGTAGAATTTGTTTTGGGTCGTGAATCCGTTTGGCAGGAGGAGTGATAGTTGTATATTATATGCTGATTCGTCACCATGGTTGGTCAGGGTCAGGGGTATATCTATAGTGTTGGTTTGTATTATGTCTGGTGCCGATATTTGGGGAAGTAATTGTATATATGACGCAGATACTGTTGTAGGCAGGAGGGCTAGTAGGCCGATTATTAACCAAGTGTTCTGATTTTTCATTTTTATCATTTGTTTTCTAATTAGAATAAAAAGGTTAATAAAGGTATGTGTTTAGCTCGTAGTTCTTTTTCTGCTTAAATTGGTTTTCCGGCTGTTTTGAGGGGTTCCCTCAAAACCGATAAGTTCATATATATGGATATATATTATAGTATTATGCGAAAAGTATCCATCAACAAGGGGAAACTTCAACTGGAGGACAACAGCATAATCGGATTTTATCAGAAGAGGGTCACCAAATTCGGAACAGGAGCCAAAGTAGACTGCACACGAGAATACATAGGCAAAACAGCCTATGTGATAATCTGCGATGAGTAAAAAAGACAGGGAAATAGAACGGCTCACAAGAGAACTCAAACTGAGAGACCAGATGGTACAGCACCTAGAAAAAAAGCTGCTCGAACTGGAGAAACACCTACTACAGTACGACAACTCACACACACCACCCAGCCAGAAAAAAGACAAACCGAAAGACAAACCACTCAAGAAAGGAAAACCCGGCAGACCACCATGACATGCGGGCGTCTCACGCCCACAAGCCGCACACAAACAGTGTCCGCGGAAACTGAATCTTGCCCCTACAGCCAAAACAAACTAGGCAAAGCAACCAAAGTAGAAACACAAATCATAGAAGAAATTCCAGAACCCCAACCACCCATAGTGACTGATTTCAAAATCCACCACTATGACTGGCTACGAAACCAAAAAGACACCAAAATACACGAAACACTCATGACTATGCTAGCCACCTGGAAACAGAGAAACCAAGACCCCTACCAAATAATACAAACACAAATCAGCTAAACACATACTCGACAGACCCCCTTATTTGCCACCAAGCTAACCCCCATGTAAAGCCCCCGCTCAAACCTATTCAATTGCAGGGTGCGTGTGACAAATCATCATATATGAGCTCTTTTTCCACTTACAATGGTCTTTGGAGGGTTCTCCGTGTAAAACCTGTATGCAGTTCCCACTAGCCGGTCAAATTCTGAAAGGAGCCTGCCACAGTCTACCGAATCGCAATCGAACATCCGCAAGTGATAATCGTTGAGTCCATCAGGTTGGATTTGACATCCTTCCCTGCATTTCCAGCATCTGCCTGGCGGCCGTCCCGGGAAAGGGGGTGAAAAGCTCGACAGAATAAGGGACGGCGAGTTCCGCTATCAGGCCTTTCGTCTCCTCTATCGATTGCGCGCTCTCACCGGGATAGCCGAAGATATAGTTCGTGCTCACAGATACGCCAAGCCGCCTGAGCATGCTGATGTTTTCCCGAAGGCGCGAAAGGTCCAAGTCCTTGCCCATCGCCTCGAGCATCCTCGTGCTGCCGGATTCGACCCCGATGTTGACAGAGACAAGCCCAGCCTTTGCCATTACGCGGGCGGTCTCCTCGGACAGGATGTCCCCCCGTTTGATGCACTTCCACTTCAGGTCCATCTTTCTTGAATCAATGAGGCCGCATATTTCGAGGACGCGTATTTCGTCGAAAGAGAAGGTGTCGTCCATGAATTCGAATACGTCGGTGCCCCTTTTTTTCGCACCTCCTCCACCTCGTCTATGACGTTTTCTGGGCTCCTTACCGGTGGCTTCCAGCCCATACGATTCCGGTCGCGCAGTACCTGCACCTGAAGGGGCAGCCTCTTGAGGACAATATCTTCCCCATGTCCTCAGGCAGATAATGTTCTCCCTCAAGGATGAGGTCCCTGGTGGGGAAGGGAAACGCGTCAATGTCCGCCGCTAATTCCCGAGGAAGATTATTGATAGGCACCCCGTCGTCCAAGTATGATAACCCATTTATCCTGTCGAAACCCGTTCCTGCTACCATCGAATCCGCCAATTCAGCCATCGTGTTTTCACCCTCCCCCCGCACGACAAAGTCGAAGCCATCCAACATATCCGACAGCCTAATTGTTGCTTCAGGCCCTCCTGCGACGAGGACTGCGCCCGGCGCACATTCCTTCACGATGGTCGCCGCCATCGCAGCCGAAGCGGACGTATTTGCCTGGACCGAGACTCCGACCAGGTCTGGCTTCTCTTTTGCCAGTATCGCCCTTAATTTCATCCAGACGTGATGCCTGGGATTCGAAAGATTTACCGCGTATCTGCCGTAGGCAAACATCGACTGATGCCTTAAGGGCTTCGTCCTGTACCGTTGCGTGAATGTGTCGGCGTTGTAGACCCTGACATAATGACCTGCCGTTTTAAGGACGGCTGCGACAAGAGGAGGCCGATCGGCAGGTTGTGCCTTCGTTCCTATTCGAAAAGGGAATAGTATGGCGGCATCACGAGCAAAATCCTCAGCCTGCCTGCCGAATCCATGATAATGATAGTGCCGTGGCGATTATAATTCTCCCAGAAATTGCCCTTTTTTAAAGGGCCCGGCACAATAGGGTTTGGGTGGCTTGTATTAAACCGTTTGCGTCTTCGGCGTTGGCCCTTATCCTGCTGATGAATCTGTCCTCCGCGACCTCGACCGACTGCCCGGAAGGTTTCTGGTTCAACAGGAACTCCGGCGTCGGCTGCCAGCAGAAGGACTGCTTCAAGGTTGCGCACGCATTCTACAGCTATGTCGGAGATTGTGTATGTTACGCCTGCGGCGAGGCCAGGTGCTCAGGTGACCTTAACTTCAAGAAGGGATGCTACAGGGGACAGGACTATGAGTCATGCCCAGGTTGCCTCTACCTGTGCATAAGTCCGGAGGATAACTGCCCCGGAGAAATCCCAGACTCGTGCGGAAACAAGGTCTGCGACAAGGTCAGGCTCGAAGACTGTGGAACCTGCCCCCAGGACTGCAAATGCCCATCGACGAAGACGCAGATCCTCTCCTGCGACAAGGCAAATCCTAAGGCGGACGACACAGGATGCTACATCCTCGTCGACTGCTCGAAAAACTCTCATGTCGAGCACGAAAAATGCGAATGCGACGCCGGCTATTCCTGGTCGGCGGACAACACCAGATGCCTGCCGAAGACTAGGGTAGAGGCAGAGGACACGACAACGGCCTCAGTCAAGGCCACATCGACTACGGATGCCGACATATGCGACATGGACGGCAAATGCGAACCTGAAGACGGCGAAGACTGCACATGCCTCGACTGTCCCTGCAGATTCGAAGGCAAGGATAACGACCTCATAAACGCGCACATGAGATGTGAGCCGGGCAACCCGAAAGCGGACCTGAGGGGCTGCGTTTTCGAGGGCATCCCGGACGCGGAGCTCCTGAGGGATCTTGAAAGGGACTATGCCGAATGCACGAACGCATGGGTTATGCTGAACCTGGGGGATATATGGGGAGACAATATCCCAAGTCAGATGACGCTGGATGACGTCTCGATTGTCGGCAAATGGCAGCAGAGAAGCGGCTGCATACCTACGCCGGACGGATTCGTAATAGGCAGAAGGGCTGTGAAGCCTGCGGACTGCCTTTCAGAATACTGCCACGAAGTCATCGGAAAACCAATCAACCTCATTAAAAGCAGGAACGGCTGGGTGGCCTCAAGCGGCCCGGGAATCAAATGGTCCGGCGGGAACCCGATAACGCCCGAGGAAAACGCGCAGAGGATCGGTTTAAACTTCATAAACGCCTATGGCGGAGGGAACGTGCACGGCGACAGGCCCACCCACGTAATCGACAGGAACGCCCCATGGACCGTGACCATGTACAGCGAATACGAGATCAGGCCTCGCAGCGACGGCACGGACATCTACCTCCTCTCAGGCAGCCTCACATACTACTTCCTGCAACCGAACAAGACCCTCGGCATAAGGACGATCTCTAAGGGGAATAAACTGGCCGTGGACACGAAAGGCCAGCCCAAATCGCTCACCGCATTCGACCAGAGCAAACTCGACCCATGGTGGCTGAAGGCCGAATACACGGTCTCATGCCCCGCAGGCACCCACCCGGCAGGCCCCGACTGCCACTGCAACGCAGGACTCACCCTCGACCCGTATGAAGGACGCTGCGGCCAAAAAAAAGCCGACAACCCGGACAACACGAACATGATCCGGGCCGCATTGGCAGCAGGCCTCTTGGGAAGCGGTCTGCTCATGTTCGCGGCACTGATCATCGCTGCTACGCTGATAGTCGTGGCCGTCCATCACCTGAAAAAAAGACGCCAGAAACGGCAATGAAAGAGAACATAAAAAAGTTTGTTTGCAGTCGATGCGGGGATTGTTGCAGGTATTGGGGTGGAATGGCATCCGCAACGGATAATGATCTGCGGAGGTGGATGCTTGGAGGCAGGAAGGATATCCTCCAATACGTCGAACTCGGAATTGTCGCCGATAATGGGATTAAATTTATCAGAGGGGACGAATGGGACGGATCGGATAACAGGGTTATTGCGAATATGTTCATAAGCCCCAGAACAAAGAAAGAGATGATAAACTGCCCTTTCCTGATAAAAGAAACCAAAAAGAGGACCTACAAATGCAAGATTAATGACACTAAACCGGATATTTGCAGGGAATTCCCATTTGACGACTTAGGAGGGTCCAGGACCGATGAGGGGGCGTACATTATCTGCCCGGAAATACGAAAAAGAGGGGCGAAACTGAGATTGCATCGGACATGATCCTAAGTTTAAGGTCGATCATTCATTTATTAGCTAAGAAGTGCTAGGATTATTAAAAAAAATCGAATAATATGTTGCTGCCGCATTTTAGTCTAGTCCTAAAAGGAAGGTAGTATTATCAAATTCGAGGAATCATTATAACGATAAAAACCATAGCCGGGATACGACAAATATGACCGTATGGATCCATATAATGGCTGGGTGCGACCTATAAAACATTCACGGCTCATTTGAGCCAAATCCCCCGCGGGGGGAATAAAAGTAGAGGAGGTGAATATATGCCAAGAGATTTCGGAGGAGGAGGAGGAGGTTTTGACAGGGGACCAAGGGAAATGACTGATGCCGTATGCAGCGAATGCGGCGCAGCATGCCAGGTTCCTTTCAAGCCGACAGAAGGAAAGCCAGTATACTGCAGAGAATGCTACGCGAAGAGAAGACCTAAGCGCTTCTGAGCATTAACTTAACAGTACATGGGCATATCAGGCTAAACACTTTTTCTATATTTTTATTTTTATACAGTCTACAGCCAACGGCATACATGCGAGAGTTAATGCAAGAGAGCCGGGAGGTATGCCCCAGAGGCTCCAATCCTCCACCATCAAAAAACCGAACGATTAACCGGGGCCTCAACTCTCGAGTGTTATGAGCACTATCTCCGGCCGGGTCATGAACCGGAGCGGTATGAACACCGTACCTATGCCGTTGGTTACTATGAGCTTCGTGTTGTTTAGTTCGTAGACCCCGGATGGGTACCTCTGGCTGAACCTCGATGCCAGGTAGGGCGTAATCAGCCTGAAAGGGAATATCTGCCCCCCGTGGGTGTGGCCGCTGAGCATTAGGCTTACCCTGTCCGCACCTATACGATCCGCATACTGGGGGTTATGGGACAATAGCAAGACGAAGTCGTCCTTGCTCGTATTCTCCAGTGTCGGATTCAGGTCCTGTGATTCGGTCCACATGTCGCCGACGCCGCCGACTTTGAGCCTGGAGCCGCCTGAGCCGACCCATACTGCCTCGTTGTCTAGGACCCGTATACCAGCAGCCTCAAGGGCCTTATTCGTCTGCCCGGCTCCGGCCCAGTTGTCGTGGTTTCCAAGGACTGCGAAAACGCCCATCGGCGCCTTTAAACCCCCCAAAACACTTATGCAGGGGTCTATGTCGTCAACTCCACCGTATATGAAATCCCCTCCAAGGAGCACCATGTCCGGGTTCAAACCGTTCGTCAGGTCCACAATCCCCCCCACCCGGTCAGTGGAGAGGAACCGGCCGCAGTGGATATCCGATAAGAAAGCTATCCTCTTTCCGCGGAAGGACTCCGGCACCTTCGAATCGGAAACTACGACGTCATAAACCCTCAGGAGATACGGCTCAACCAAAGCATACGCTATGAGTAGGAGGGCCAAGAAGGCGAAAATGTGGGCTTTTTTCATTTGTGTATAAGCTATGGAGGATATGGAAGCTATAATCCCGTTCACGATAATAAGCGTTGTAAAAATGACAGCACTATTTCGTGACCGTAGGGTATTTGAGCCGGGGGATTCTCGAAAAAGTCCTTATTTTTTACATCCCTCCAGTTCGCGACAATCTGGCCAATGAAATGTATTTGACGAGCCGGGAGGGATAACCCCCCATAGGTTCGCATCTCCTCGCTGACTTTTCGGATAAATCATTGTAGGCTCGTGGATAAAAATATTAGAACAGCCCGGGAATGCCCTAAACAGTCTGCCAGGTACACACCAAAGCGGATAGGGGCATGTTATCTCGCGAGCACCTGAAACGGTTTACAGCTCGTAGAAGACAGTAGGGTAGGTTTTAAGGCGCTTGCAGCGGGGGTACCCTAGGTTAACTTATAATCGGATAGTTCTCTATCTTTGTAGAATAGCAGCGCAATAGTTATGAGGTGAATGCAGTGGCACGTCCAATCGACCTTTCAACCGAGTTGAATGAGAGAGATAGCATCCGTTTTGTGAATGAACTCATTAGGGTGGACTCTTTACCGAAGGACAGCCCCGAGATGGTTCAGCGCAGGAAGTTCCTCAACGACTGCAAACGTATCGCAAGCACAATCAAGTGGCTGAACTAGAACTCGCCCAGCAAGTCGATATACATCCTGACGTTCTCGCCATCCCCCCTGGTCGCTTGGAGGTCTATAAAGTTGTTGCTCTGGTAGAACTTCAGGACACGCTCATCGGGGTAGGACTCCACCACCACGAACCTGCATCCGATGTCCTCAGACAACTTCATGACCGTGGCTATGATTGCGGATATTATCTTCGACCCCACACCCACACCCTGTCTGCTTTCACTGACGCATAACCGGCCAATCAGCACAGCCGGGAAGAGCTTGTACTTCTTCCCGCGCCGGTGAAGTATCCGCAGCGCCCTCTTCCTCGGCTCAATCGCAAACGTACTCAAGGAGAAGTAACCCAGCATCCTGCCCGCGTGCATGAACGCGTAGGTGACCGCAATCATATTCTTGGCGTGGTCTAGTGCATCCTCGTGCAGGAACTCGTTCAGGTCTTTGTCGCCGCAGTCAAAACCTCGAGTACATGAGAAGTTAGCCTCATCCAGTTTGATTATCTCAGCCCTGGATAAGTCCGCTTCAATCGCCACAGCACCTAATATGAGTTAGGGGTATAAATGCCCTCCAATTATGGAGCGTTTAGGGCACATCTCTCACTGGGAGTTTGAACCCCAAGAGCGTTATCCTACAGGCGCAAAAGGGCATATAATGGGGGGATTCGCACCCGTGGGGCCTTCGAGCCCGGAGGGATTCTTCGAAAAAGTGCTTCGCACTTTTTACATCCCTCCAGTTCGCGACAATCTGGCCAATGAAAAGTTACTGACGAGCCTGGAGGGATTCGAACCCTCGTCCCGGGGTGTCTTTGAACCTGGTTTTTTTGGTTCTCCGAAGCCCCGTAGGATATCCGCTACCCCACAGGCCCATTATACGGATATTGATATGAAGTATGGGTTTAAGAGAAATCAGGTCACGGACAGAGGGACTGAAGCCGCAGCGAAAGCCCAGTAGGGGTACGTGTTAGGCAGCAGCACCACGATACCTTCTAGTCGGCTTTTTCCCCCGAATTTAAACCCTGAGATGACAATAACTTTACAATGAAGGACGGTTATTCTGCTGAGGGGAGGCCTTTGGCGGGCGGGAAAAACGCTGACGAGGAGGTTACGCAAGAGCCGAATGCTAAAGGGTTGGTCCGCTTCAAAAGCCAGTATGCGGATGAGTGGATCAGGCCGGATGAGTTTTCCCTGTACCGGGAGTTGGATGCTGTTCGTGAAAGGCACGTCGCCATAATGGATCTGGAAAAAAAGCTTGAGAGGGCTCGCAAGGAGGGGGAAGATGCCCGTAAGGCTTATTTGGAGCGTCTGAAACAGTCGGATGATGGGCGGAAACAGGAATTTGCTGCGTTGGAAGAACGGGTGGAAGAAGCGCGCAAGTCGGATGCGGAGCGCCAGAAAAAGTCGGATGATCAGAGGAATCAGCAATTTGCGGAGCTGGAAAAAAGGTCGGCCGTGGCCCGTATGGCGGAGCTTGAGCGCCAGAAAAAGCTGGATGACGACAGGAAACTGGAATTTGCGGAGCTGAAGAAAGGGTTGGAAGACGCCCGCAGGGAGTTGGAGCGCCAGAAAAAGGCGGATGATGACAGGAAAATGGAATATGAGGCGTACGAGAAGAATATTGGGGATCGTCTGCAGGAGATGAAACGTTTGGAACAGGAGATAAAACGTTTAGAACTACAGATCAGGATGACCGCCTCCGAAGTGGCCGCTGAAAGCAGCACGATACGGAGCGCACGATGGGAAAAGGAATCTAAAAGCGTTTTGAACAAAAAAGGGTAAGGTTGGCCGCTCAGGGGGGCTGTTGGGGGGTTTCGCCGGGTTATTTATTTGTTAGTACATGTTTTAGGTTGATGCGGTCATATGCCCGCCAGTTCCGCTTATGTTTGGGGGTGATTGCAGCTTTGGCTGTGGTGTCGGCCTCTGTCTTGGGCGCTGATTCGTCGACTGCGTCGTCTTCTTCGACGACTACGACCGAGGCCATAGACTACAATAATGTGAGGTGTTTCACGGATGCGGGTTGCATGATGCCGCTGCGCGGGCCGCCATATTGCCAAAACGGCGTTGCTGTGCGGGACGTGAAGTATGGCACGTGCGAGAACGGCGGGACTGAGGCGGCCAGGTGCGTCTCGAAGACGAATGTGACGGTCGTGGCCGAATGTGGTAGCGGTCAGCGGTGCCAGGGTGGCAGATGCCTCGCCGATGGGTCGCAAATGCCGCCGGATGCTGTCGCTGAGGTCGTGACGACGACGTCTACGACTCTGAGGGGGGATACAAGTCCCATGCAGCCTTTGCCGACGCCCTCAACATCCATGATTACGACGACGTCTACGGTTCAATCCGTGAACAAAGCGGATGCTGTTCCGTCCCAGAGCGCGCCGTCGAACCTCGTCTGGGCCGTCGTGTTCGCCGTTCTGGGGCTTCTCTTCCTTGCAATGATCGTGACAGCGGCATTGATTCTCTACTTCGTATTCAAAAGGAGGGGAGGGGGAGGTCAGGCGAGTAATTCGTCGATTTACTCCAATGGAGGGAGGTCGGCCTTGAACGTGAAATACCTGAGGTAGCCGACGATCAGGCGGCGGATTAGTCCAAATCGGGGGTAATATCCGGCTGGCATATGGATGGCGGATATGTGAGATCGTTCCCGTGTCGGTTGCCGTCAAGTATGGTCGCAGTATTTATTCGATTAAACATTAACACTTGACCATGGTTGATGCGACGTTTGAGGATCTGTTGTTGGTCGAGCCGCTGAGGCGGGCCTTAAGGGATGAGGGCTATGAGAGGCCTACCGACATCCAGATACAGTCCATTCCGCATGTATTGAGGGGGAGGGACATCATCGGGGTCGCGCAGACGGGGACGGGGAAGACTGCGGCCTTTGCTTTGCCGATCATGCAGCGTCTGGCTGCGAACAGGAGGCAGGCAGCCAGCAGGACTACGAGGGTGTTGATTCTTACGCCGACGAGGGAGTTGGCTGCGCAGATAGGGGACAGCTTCAGGACGTACGGTCGCTATATGCATCAGTCGCAGGCTGTGGTTTTCGGCGGGGTCGGCCAGAATCCGCAGGTGCATTCGATGTACAGGGGCGTCGACGTCCTCATCGCTACTCCGGGGAGGCTTCTGGACCTGATGAACCAGGGGCATATCAGGCTGGATGGTGTCGAAATATTTGTCTTGGACGAGGCGGACCGGATGCTCGACATGGGGTTCATACAAGACATCAGGAAGATCATCGCCAGGCTTCCGCACAAGAGGCAGTCGCTTTTCTTCTCCGCTACGATGCCGCAGGAGATAGTGTCGCTGTCCCATAATATTCTCACTGACCCGGTGAAAGTTTCCGTGACGCCGGAGTCTCCGACCGTCGACCTCGTCGACCAGCAGGTCATGTTCGTAGATAAGGATAACAAGAGGCCGCTGCTTTCGAGGATTCTGAGGCAGCAGGGGACGGTGAGGACGCTCGTGTTCACGAGGACGAAGCATTCTGCGAACAGGGTGGCGTTGAATCTTGCGAAGGAGAACATTCCCGCGCAGGCGATCCACGGCAACAAGAGCCAGTCCGCGAGGATGCAGGCGTTGCATGCGTTCAAGAGCGGGAAGACGCCGGTGCTCGTGGCCACGGATATTGCGGCGAGGGGAATCGACGTCGACGACATCACGCATGTCATCAACTACGAGCTGCCCGACGAGCCGGAGAGCTATGTCCACAGGATAGGCAGGACCGCCAGGGCCGGCGCGGCCGGGATCGCGATCTCGTTCTGCGAGGCTTCGGAGAGGGACTGCCTGAGGGATATTGAAAAGTTCGTCAAGAAGCCGATTAAGACCGTCGAAGACCACCCGTACCACAGCCATGAGGCGATGTATGCCATGGGCCGTGCGGCGAGGAGGCCTCCGAGGAATATGCAGAGGCCGCAGCAGCATGGAGGCAGGCCGGGGAAGTATCCGTCGAAGAAGATGATGCACAGGCGCCCCCAGGGCCAGCGGAGAGCGTTCCGTTAGCATTCGGCGTATATTCCGGGCTTCATCGGGGCTGCGTGTCTGCTCTTCTGTTCTGGGTCGTAGGTGGCCTCGTCGTATACCGTCGCCGGTATTCCCAGTTCTTTCGACAGGAATGGCTGGGCGTCTTGGAGAGTCTTGTGTTCGGCCGGGCGATCCAGGATCACTGCAGGCAGCTGCTCCTTTCTCATCTGCGCCAGTTTCGCGATTTCCTTTCCGTACTGCCTCAGGGCGGGGTCCGCCATCAGGTCTTTCATGGATTTGCCTTCTTTGATGGAGGAGTACACCCCGTATTTCCAAGGGGAAGAGACGTAGAGGTGTATGGATTTTGCGGGTTTCTTTAGGACCTGGAATATGTTCTGGGTGTCGGAGAGGATGTTCCGGATGTATTCCTCCTTGGCGTCGACTATCGGGTCGATGGTCTTTTCGTCTGCGGCCGGGTATTTCTCAGTGGTGACGAGGCTCTTGTGGCCGGTCTTCTCCCACAGTTCCTCGCAGGTGAACGGCGTGAACGGGCTCATGAGCCGTATCCATTTGTCGGCCAGCTCCCGCATGAGGCCGGGGTTCGGCTTATCCTGCCGTCTGACGTACCAGTTTATGTCCGCCAGGAGGTCGTATAGGGTCGACTGTATCGCCTTGCGGGCGTTTGAGTCGTCCAGGGATGCCCTAGCGGCGCATACGCGTTCCGTCATCCTGTTTCTGAGCCACTTGTCAACGTCGTTCTCGGCCTGTTTCGCATCAGGCATCGCCGCAGCCTTCTCCACCATCTCCTGGAATTGTCTCAGCCGTTTTCTCGTGTTCTCGGCCTGGCTCTCCCTCCAGTCGAGGGTCGTCTCCGGGTCCGCGGCATACACGAGATACAGCCTGACGACGTCGGCGCCGTATTTGCCGATGCTCGTGTGGATGGGTATGACGTTGCCGAGGCTCTTGCTCATCTTCCGGCCTTCGGCTATGAGCATCTCGTTTAGGCTTATCTTCTTCGGCCAGTGCTGGCTTTCGAAGATCGCGGCGTGGTGGAACATCATGAACGTGAGGTGGTTGGATATGTGCGCCGTCGCGGTCCTGCGCTCGTCCATCGGATACCAGTAGAGGAATTCTTTTCGCATCTGGGAGAGGGTTTCGGCATCGATGCCGCACTTCTTCGCGACCGATCCGGGCTCGCCGGCTCCGAGGAAGACGTGGTCGAAGAATTCGGGCTGAAGCTGGGATTCCGCGATCTTGCCCGCCTTTATCCGGCCCGATATCGTGTAGAACGCCATGTAGACCGTGCTGTCCGAGAGGGATTCGATCATCCATTTCTCGTCGAATGGGAGCTTTGTCCCGAGGCCCCTGTTCCTCGTGCACGGCCATTCGTGCAGCCAGTCGATGGTGTGTTCGAAGCCGCGGCGGTACATCTGCGGCTCGATGTCCAGCTTGAGAAGGAGTTCTTTCGCCAGCTCCTTCCATCCGCGGTCGCCGTAGTTCAGGAACCACTGGTCCGATAGGATCTTTATTGTGAGGCTGGTTCCACACCTGCATTGCGGGTTCTTGACGAGGGCGCCGGCGCGGTCCTTGATAGCCATATCGTACATCGTCGAAAGCTGCCCCATGCCCCGGAGGCGGTCGATGACCTGGTCCTTGGCCTCCTGGACCCTCATCCCGGCGTAGTCTCCGCAGTTGTCGTTCATCGTTCCGCGGTAGAATTCGTCCTTGTAGAGTTCAGCAGTCACCTTGTCCAGCATGTCGACTTCGGTCTGGGACGTTATTCCCCCCTTTTCGACAAGGTCCTTGGCTGGGACTGCGGAATAGCCGTCGACGCTGATGAGGGGTATCGGAGTCAGCTTGATGTTGAGCCTCTTTTCAGCCTCGAGGCCGGCTATGTAGTCGTAGGGTGCGTGGGCGGGGACGCTGTTGACGACGCCGGTCGCGATGTCGGCGTCCACGAATTCGGCGGCTAGGAGGGGGACTACGCGGTTCACCAGGGGGACGGTCAGCTTCTTTCCGACTAACTCCGAACCCTTCATCGATTTCACGACCTTGACTTCGTGCTGCTGGTCGCCGAACTTCCTGCCGAACCTCTCGGCGACGTACCAGGTTTCGCCGTCCACAGTAGCCTTCACATATGTCTCGTCCGGGTTAATCCATGTGTTGACTATCCCGAAGACGGTCTCAGGGCGAAGGGTGGCGGCGACTATCCAGCCGTCCTCGAATTTCATCTTGATGAGGTAGTATTCGCTCATCCCGATCTCGTATTCGTCTCCGGATTTTATGTCGTCGGTTGTGACAGGATTAGAGCATCCGGTGCAGAAATACACTGCATGCTTGCCTTTGCCGATGTATCCCTTCTCCTTGAGCTTGAGGTACTGCCAGCGGACGAATGCGTTGTATATCCTGTCGCCGGTGGTGAAGAATCTCCGCCAGTCGATGGCGTAGCCCATGTCCTCGAAGTCCTGGCGGATGGCGTTGGCGTAGAATTTAGCCACGTTCTCGGGGTCCTTGAATCCAGAGACTATTCCGTCGATTTTGCCGGTGTCGGGCTCGTAGAATGAGACGTATTCCTTGTGGCCCTTGAGTGCCTTCTCGTCGCCCTGCTCGATCTTCCTGGATATTGCGAGTATGGGCGTTCCCGTGATGTGTGATGCCATAGGGAAGAGGACGTTGAAGCCGCTCATCCGCTTGTACCTGGCCGTAACGTCGCCAAGGGTGTAGCTTCTGGCGTGTCCGACGTGCAAAGCCCCGGACGCATAGGGGTAGGGCACGGTGAGGTAGTATTTCGGTTTCGATGAATCGGGGTCAGATTCGAAAACCCTCTCCCGGCGCCATCTGGCGAGCCATTTGGCCTCAAGCGATTTATCCTGGGACATGATGGGTGAAATATGCGATTTGACAGTAATAAACGGGGCTGCGCCGGATTCTTCCAGTTTTTGCGCCGGCCAATCGGCCTGTGTTTCAGTTATTATCGGCTTTTCCCAGAAGTAACTGTGCCAGACGAGCTCATCAGCCTAAGGCCGAAGGAGCTGGGGGAATTGGACGCTGTGGAGGACCTGAACCTGACGCTGGGGCAGATAGTGTCTGGGAGGCTGGAGGGCAAACAGCTGTACACTTCCGTGTCGCTCGAGCTTGACCGGCTTGCGGGCAGCATCGGGATAGAGCCGGGCAAGGTCGTCGATGCGATGCTGGAGGACGGGGGGCACCGCGGGATATTCAAAGGCATCGAGTCAATGATGAGAGATAGGTATGGGATGGCCCTCGACAGCGAGGCCTTGGATTCGCTCGTCAAATCCGCCTACGCCCTTGATGTGCTGAACAAGATGGTCCGCGAGTCCGGCTCCGTCAGCCATGCCCTGGCATACGCTGCCAGTGCACTGAAGGTGCCCGTCGAGGAGCTGATGCTTTCGGGGAGGATGGAATACAGGTGCGACCCTATAGTCAGACCCGACAGGTTCTTGGAGGCGTTGAGGTTCAACCAGAGCGTCCTCGGCGGGTCCTCCGACAACATATACTCGGTATCGATGGTCGCAACTACGGGGATTCTCTTGGGTGTGAGGAACTCTCTGGGGAACCTCATAGGGGTCGGGGAATTCATCTTCGACCGCGATGAAAGCTTCTACGTCTACAGCCTGTGCGTGGCGATGGGGTGGGAGGGGTACGGGGTCAGGAGGAGCCTCATCAGGAAGGCCATCAGCCTTCAGCCGGGGAGGAGGTTCTGGACGACGGTGGGGATTAACAATCCGAACGCCGCCAGGACATACTTCGAATGCGGCTTCAGGATGGTACACTACCTCATGAACTACTTCGGAGACAACGTCAGCCAGCTGCTTCTGGAGAGGACGGAATCCGCGCCTCCGGCACGGGACGTTCCGCCGTTGGTCGAGGCATTCGACCCCGGGAGGGAATCGCAGAGTATACGCTATTCGACAGGCATCGACTACGAGGGTATCCTGAACGACGACGCCTTCAGTATCGAAGGCTTGGAGGACTTCGAGGGGGGGATGGTCCTGAGGCTGCGGAAGGCTGGCAGAAGACACTGGAAAAGGCCCGTTCAGCAGGAAGCCTTTCCGCTGCCGCCCACGGGAATCGAGGTCCACGTCTCCGAGGACGTGGAGGACGCGTTCGCGGCGAACGAAATCGAGAAATCGACGCATGGGGAGGCGTCAGCGGAGTCGCCGCAGATGCTCATAAGGATAGCCAGAACAGGATACCTCCTATTAGCGAAGGATGCCAGGGGCTCGATAGCGGCGGAGCTGCCAGCGGTCTTCGACGTGGACGGCGGCCTGTTCTGCCACGGAGTCACCGTCGCCAGGGGCTTTGACGAAATGGAGCTTCGATACGGCATGGTCGGCGTCGCCGAAAAGATGGCCAGAAGACACGGCCGAAACAGGGTCTGGACGACCGCAGACACCGTCGATTTTCCCGTGATGGAGGCCAACATAAACAGGAGAGGGCATGTCGGGTCTAAGGTCCTGCTGGACTACTACGGGAACGGAAGGCACAGGATGGTCGTCGAAAAAGCCGTCGGCGAGAATGACGTCAGCGAGAAGGCGGCTTCGAAGAGGCCTGCGTGGGGGGATATGCCGCTGGCCGAAAGCTTCACCGGATACGCGAAAATCCATGACCCGGACGGTGTGCTCACGCATTCGACGAACTATGGCCTCATAAAGAGCCTCACAGACAAGGGCTTTCGGGTGGTGTATGTGATTAGGCCGGAGGAATTCGACAGGCCAGGGGAGAATCCGCATGATAGGGCCATATTCGTGTTGAGGAAAGGCAGATGATTAGTCCGGTGAGCAGGGAGAGGATCACTCCCAGGGATGGGCCGATAGCTCCCCTTAAGGAGGATGCGGTCGAGGACCTCACCCGAATGGCAGACATGCGGGAGGCGGCTGCCGTCGACAGGGAGGCTTTTCGGGACACTGGCATGCCATTGCATGAGCTCTTCGTCGCCTCAAGGGCGGGATTCCTGATAGGCGTCAAATCCGGGGGGAAAGTTGTCGCTGAAAAGGCGCTGCTATTCGACGCATGCGGGGGGATCTACTCCATGACGACAGGGGTTTCGACCGTCCTACAGAGCCGCGGCCTCGGCACATTGATGGCTGCCGAGTCCATTAAAAGGGCGAGAGTCGCCGGCTCTGGCGTCGTCTATTCGCATGTCAGCCCCCTCAACGGCCCGCAGCTGAACAGCTACCTGAACAAGCTGGATTTCGTGGCGGCCGCGATTTTCACGGACTACTTTGGCGAAGCGGATTACGGACTCGGCTCCCACAGGTTGCTGATAAGGAAGGACCTGAAGGCCGAAGACGGCCGCCGAGGGCAAAGGCCGGAGCTGAGCGTGGATGTCAGGGACACGGAAGCCCTCGAGGGGGCGTTCAGGGACGGCTTCGAGGCTTATCAGCTGATACGGTGCGAGGGTGGCCCGATGCTCGGATTCCGCAGGGCTGAACATCCGTACGCGAAGGGGGTGAGCGGGATTCATATGCCGTCCGACAGCGGCGATGGCATCCGGCCCATCACGACGACCATGGAGTTCCGCGATGCGCTGAAACTCGAAGGAGAGGCCTTCAGTCCGCCGTCGACCATCTATTTCGTGAAATCAATGGCGTTTGTCGGAATCGCATTCGGGGCCTTTTCCGATGGGGCATTGAGGGGGTACGGGGGCGTCATCCTCGACGGGAAGGACGGTGCATACGTCCATGGGCCTTTCACAGGAGTCGATGACATGCGGCAGGCTGACGCGCTCATTTCCGCTGCGCAGGAAATCGCAGCCAAAGCCGGCAGAAAAAGACTTTGGACCGTGATTCCCGGCAGTTGGAGGCGGGAAGATGGCTTTCTGGAAAAAAACGGCTTCAGGGCGGGATATGTCGCGGAAATGTTATTCGACGATTCGGACGGCAGGATATGGTCGAAGGAGCTGACGGATTAGCGCCGTACATAGTCCAAAGAAACGCGAAAGACAGCTTATTTGCCACTTTTAGCGCATATATCCCGTCGTGTCCATGGGATTGAGGGGATTTCCGGCCGTAGTCATGTATATTTATCCGGCCCAATATATTATCGTGGACCAGAACACCGTCGTTTTCTTGGAGGAAAACGTCTGCGACGGGGGGGCGTGGACCCTGAAATGGGGGACGCTGATCCTCTACCAAACCGGCTTCATCTTCCAATACAACAGGTCTCGGAAGGACGCTCCCGACAGGAGGCAGGACGTTATAAAGATCGGCGACGTCACCGAGGTAGCAGTGTTGAAGATGGACTGGCTCGTGACCAAGGTATTCTGGGTCGGCAGGAAAATGGTGGTGATAAGGACTCGCGAGGGTGAGAAGACATATTATGTGAAGAGGATTGACGATCTGTTTGCAGCATTGAACTTCATCAATCCCGCCATCAGGCTCGTGAACCAGTACAAGGCATGAGCTGTCAGTCCATGCACAGGATGCCTCGGACCTTGCCGTCTTCGACCCTCGCCTGGCAGCCTACGGTCATCCTCCAGGGGGTGCATCTTCCGCTTGCGGATATCGTCTGCCCATTCCTTGCCGCCTCCATTTCTTTCTGGTCGAGGTCTGCGAGGCATGCGCCTACGCAGTCGTCCTGACCGGAACATGCATTCCCGCCGTCTGAAGTCGGCAGATTGCAGACTTCCTTCGGAAAGCGGCCGATTGCACCCCACCTTCCCCCTTGCGATTCGCAAAAGTTCCGGTCGGAGGGGATCGACACTGTGGAGCCACCGTTTGTCGACGTGGTCTTCAGGCCGCCAGGCCCGCCGCCCGGCGTGCAGCAGAAGCAGCCGCAGACGAATGAGACCAGGAGCAATACGGCCAGTGTACGCATGTTACATTATTCCAAGCGACGGTTAAAAGGTCTTCGGGTTTCGGAGAGCCTTCCTGCCGTCAGATGCATCGACCATTACAGGACGGCATGAGGAATCCCTCAAGGCGCCGATATCCTCCTTGCCTGCCGCATTATCAGGATGGCGAGCCCGGCTTCCGCCAGGGCGGCCAGGAGCAATTGCATCCAGTGTTCCGCCACGCCTGCACCGAGCGCCAGGCTCGTGTAGACGTACGACGGAGACGACGTGATCAAAAGCTGGCTGCCGTTCGCCGAAGGGGACATCAGGGAAATAGCCACGACCGCAATGAGGGTATATGCCATCTGCGCAGGCCTGTTCCTCTTCACCCAGATGGAGATGGCGGCGCCAAGAAGTATGAAAAGTGAGCAGTAGAGCGAATATGCCAAGAACATGCCTAGCGGATTCAGTATGCCGTATGGCGTAAATGCAAGGACGATAATCCATATCAGGCAGTGGGGGAGCGTGACCGCGAGGCATCCGATGCATTTTCCAGCGACTATGGATGCATCGCTGAGCGGGGCCGCAAGAAGATTGAGTATCCTGCCCGACTCCAATTCCTCCGTGAGGCCGTCGATTATCAGGCTGCCACCCATTATGACAGGCATGAAGAACAGGAGAGGTATGGTGAAGACCATGAAGACCTCGAAGTTCTGGGCCGGGGAGGAGTCGGAAAAATCGCTGGTGCCGAGGATCTTGAGGTCCGGGGCGTATACGAGGAGCTTCACGTTCCGAAGCCGCTCCTCCACGTCGAGGAAGAACCGCTTCAGGGACAGACGGATGAGGCCGATCTTTGGGGTGTTATCCGGCAGGTAGACGGTTATCACCGACGGGTCCTTCCTGAGGTCTACGCTGCCGATTATTATAGCATCCAACAGGCCGCTTTGGAAGTCCCCCTCCGCAGCCGAAAGGCTGAGGTAGTTGTAGTAGGCGATCCCGGCCTTCTGCAGGGGCTGCGCGAATTCACGTTTCGAGTCCGTCACGAGGCCGACTGAGATTATGTTCCTCGAGCCTTTCAGCAGGTCCGACGACTCCGGCGAGGTCATCACGCCGTATCCTGTGCTGAGGAAGGCGGACGATGAGACGAGCAGGATCTCGAATATCAAAACGAGGATGAAGCTCTTTTCCCGCATCATCGTCCTGAATTCCCGGCGAGCTATCGCGAAGGTCCGTCTCACCGTATCAGGCCTCCGCCCATCATGTAGACGTTGTATCCGTAATGGATCGCAGTAGTCAATACCAGGCCGGAATATAGCCGATATTTCCCTGAACTTCCGCTGATAACGAATGCCAGCGTAGTTGTTGCGAGTATATGCAAAAGAAGCGTATACGCCAAGCCCTTGACGATGAAGAGGGTATATGGTGCCGGCAGATATGAATAAACCTTCGATATCAGGTATATATTGAATGCCTTCTCTGTAAGAAAAAACGTACATCCTGAGAGTATGCCATATGATAGAGGGGGCCAAAACGAAGGTTTTAAGACCATCGAAACAAGGATTAATGCCAACAATGCGACCCCAGCTACAATAAATATCCTGTCGGGGGTAAGAAGCCCCCCAAACAATATGCCCACGGAAAAGAGCATTATCCCCGTCTTTACCAATGCGCCGGAGACCATATTCCTGCGGGTATAGTAAAAGGGGATAATTTTGGTGAGTTCTTCGACCAAGGCGAGGAGGACTATTGCAGCATATGGTGCAAAGAGTCCGAGCGGTATGATGAGATATGCTATGAGCGTCTGCACTATGTAGACGAATGGAACTAGCAGAGAGATGCCAGTTATTACAAATAATATGTCGCTTCTGAAGGATTTCCTGAGATTATGGTAGAACATTCTCATGAGACCCGCCAGGCCGGGCGTGTTCTGGAACGTCTCGGGGCTGAAGCAGACAATCGATGCCGACAGGAAGAACATGAAAAGGAACTTGTAGGGAAGCAGTGACAGGAAGACGTCGCCAAATCCGACACCTGCCTGGTTCTGTATGCTGGTGACGGTGTCAAGCGGAGAAACGAAGGCGAGGAGGTTGACGCCGGAGAACACGTTTGGGAAGACGATGAATATGAGGAAGGAAAGAAGGCAGAGCGAGCTCATGAAGGTCACCTCCCTGTAATTCCTCGAGGCAAGGACCGTGAACGTCGCAAAAGCCGCCAGAGTGAAAGACAGGACTGAAAAGATGTAGAACATCTTCAGCGAATTCATCCCCGAAGAAGTCGACAGGCAGTAGCCCATGTTGACAGCCAGCATGAGGGCCACGTAGGGGAGGGACTTTCCCGCGAGTATGTCAAGGCGCGTCGTCGGGGACATGAAAAGGACTTCCATCGTCCGGTTCACCTTTTCCCTGGCGAAGGAGAGTGTGAGCATTATCGAAAGGAGGATCGAGACGGATACGACTGCCATGTTATTATACAGGCTCTTGAAGACGAACGGGACCTCCCATTCCTCGGGGAGCGTGAAACCCGCAAGGTCCAGTGTTTCGTTCGATGCGAGAGAGTCAGACTCGTTCAGGTACAGGGCCAGATCCATCCGTCGGACGGCATCCGCGTCGAGTATGTTCACCCCCGAAAGGACCATCCCATTGTCCATGGAATCGCGGTTCAGAAGGCGGATCCGCCTCGTCAGGACCGAAGGGTCCGTGGCCTTCGAGTAGTCGACCGAGTAACTGGCCGTCCGAACCTTGATCGGGAGTAGGATCCCGTCCATGCTCGCGTTCGCTTCGGCGAGCAGGTATATCTGGTCCCTCTTTTGGCCGAGCAGGACCTGGCGCAGCCGCTTCACCGATGCGAGGGACCGTATCGAGCTGGAGCCTTGAAATGTGACCAGACCGTCCGAGACGTCCGCGAAAACGTCGATCCGCCCGGATCCAACAGCGTCCATGGCCTCCTGCCGTGAGGCGAACGGGGCCATTCTTAGCGAATAGTGGCTTACATTTGACAGGCCCCCCCCCTGAGACATATCCGACCCTATAGAGGCCGTATGAGCTTGGCGTGTCCAGGGTCACGCCCTCTCGCGTCCCGGACACCATCAGGAAGACCAGCACGATGGCGCATGCTATGAAGAACTGCTCGAAATAGCTCCGCCGGTACTGGTAGAGCTCGTATTTCGCGACGGTCAAAAGACGTGGCAGCATCAAGTTACCTATCAGAGGTGAGGATATATCCCTAGTGTTCGCCGATTAGGTCAGTGATGGAAAGCATCCCCACAAGCAGGTCTCCGTCGTCGACTATCGGCAGGTGCTTGACTTGATATTTTGACATGATGTTCCTCGCAAGCATCGCCTCGTCAGACTCCTTGAGGACCTTGATGTCCTTCGTCGCCGCGGTCAAGACGCCCGTCTTCTTGGGGTCCTTCCCTTCGCCGACGACCCTGACCCGCAGGTCCGTCGTGGTGAAAATGGCGACAGGCTTGTGGTCGTCTGTCACGATGAGGCAGTCGATGTCCTTCTCGTTCATCAGTTTCACCGCTTCGAAGACGCTCTTGTCCTTTTGTATCGCGACCGGGTCGGCAGTCATAAAATGCTTGATCAATGCCATGGGTATATATTCGATACGGCCAATATAAAAAACGGTCAGCTGAGGCCGATGGTTTTTGATGGACAAAACTGCTGAATGCCCGATAGAGGGGCAGTTTTGGGGATATAAAAAAAGTGGATAAGACGATGGGGGTGGTTTTTACCGCCTTGTTGGCAACCCTTCTTGCGGCAGGATGCTTCGAACAGGCGGGGGTTATAGGACCCGTCGATTTGGAATCCACGACCACGTCAGATGCCATCGTCTCCGCCGAAGAGACGTCGACGACCGCGACATCCCCCCCTGAAACGTCGACCACCCCGTCATCTAGCACAGTCACGTCATCGACGACGTCGACCACGACGGCCCCCAGGGGGGTCCAGATCAAGCCGGAGACGCTCACCAACTGCGTCGGATTCGTCCCCGGGGACTGGAGGGAGATATTCGAGATAAGGATGATAGGTGCGGGATGGGCGAGACCCCACCCCGGCCCTTTCGCGTGGGGATGGATCGAGAGATCCGAAGGCTCATATGACTTCTCACAGTCAGACGGATGGGCGAAGGCTGCGCAATCCAGGGACGTTGCGATTCTGGCCACTATCTGGCCTTACGCGGACTGGGATCAGAGGATGTGCCACGACGACGGCTGCGGCGTGGACGAGACGGACATATTCTACCCGAGGACCAGAGGTGGAGCGCTTGAGGGAATACCGAGGTCCAGGTGCATGCCGTGCGACATGGAGGCCTATTCGTCATTCGTGCAGAGGCTCGTGGAACGGTATGACGGCGACGGTATCGACGACATGCCGGGTTTGACGCAACCGATAACCCACTGGGAGATCGGAAACGAGCCTGTGCTAAGGAGCGATGAGCTTACGTTCTTCAAAGGCAGCCCGCAGGAATATGCGCAGATCCTCAAAGCCTCGTATATATCGGTAAAGGCCGCTTGCCCGGATTGCATGGTAGTCCAGGGAGGGATGGAGGGGATAGACCCCCGGTTCGCATCGTACTGGGACCAGGTATTCAAGGCCGGCGGAGGGCAGTACTTCGACATAGGGAACATCCACTACATAGACTACGGAGACCTGCAGAACCTCAACGTCGGCAAATACAGGGAGCTTCTGGAAGTAAACGGACTGAACAAGACGATATGGGTGACGGAGGCGGAGTATTCGTCGGACAGCCAGGTGGACGCGTCGGTCGACGGAGCGCTCAAGGCGGGCGCCTCGAAGGTCTTCTTCACCAGGTTCAAGGTCGGAGACAGGGGTCAGCCGAAGCCGGGGGTTTTCTCGCCAGTCTACCTGAAGCAGGTCAGAAAATGCGATTAAACCATTAGGTGTTCTCTTCCAGGCTCAAAGATTCTTTGACATCTTTGAGGTAATCCTGAAGCGGCATGTCCTTCAGCGGGATCCTGATGCTTTTCGTCGACCGCTGCGAAGGGGACCAGACGAAGAGAATCTTCTGCCACCCCGATGACGTCACGTTGACGTCGTAGTATTCGATGAGGGGGTGGAATCGCGGAGGATTGTCGACGAGGGCGTACTTGACAGGGATATTCCCGAATTCGAGTTTGAGGAGGTATGTGCCGTCTTTGGGGACACTGCCTTCGGGGGCGTTCCCATACACCTTTTCGACCCTCCCGTCCGGGTAGGCGGCGGACAATACGGACTGCTCGACCTTGAACCTGAGCTCGTCGCGTCCGCTGTTGTTTATGAGTACGTTAGCGGTAGCGTTCACCCTCAGTTCCACCACGCCGGAGACGTTATACGGGTCTGACAGGGACATATCGTAGGAGTACGTGGGCCCTTTTATGCAGCCTGCCAGGAGGACGAGGCCGATGAACAACAAGGCGGCGGCTGCCGCATAGACGCGCCAATCCGGTCTTTTCACGATTGATGAATTACCCGGCATTATTAAAAGATGCGATGAGTAACAGGTTACTGTTGCGGATATAAAGAGGCCCGCCCAATGTTGACCATATCGTATCGAGGCATAGCATGGCGATAAAATTGAAGCACGTCTCCGGGAAGAAGGCAGGGAAGGTGACGCTTTACGCTTTGAGCACATGCGGATGGTGCAGGATGACGAGGGAGCTTCTGGACACCCTTGGCGTCGAATACTATTACGTATACGCCGACCTTGCGTCCGACAAGGAGGCTGACGAGATATGCAAGGAAGTAGAAAGGATAAACCCTTCCAGTTCATTCCCAACGATAAAGATAGATGGTAAGATAATTGTCGGGTTCAAAGAGGACGATATCAAGAAAGCACTGAAAAGATGAATGTTGAAATCCCCGGAGAGGAGATAGACAGGGTGCGAAAGAGGCTCGACAGGGAGGCTGAAGGATTCGGATACCACCTGAACCCGGATCCGGGATTCACGCGGAGCCTGGTCAAAGGCCTCCTCGTGAACGAGGGCCGCTACGGCTACATGGCATGCCCCTGCAGGCTAGCATCCGGGAGGAAGGATCATGACCGGGACATCATCTGCCCCTGCGACTACCGCGACCCCGACCTCTCCGAATACGGCTCATGCTACTGCGCACTATACGTATCCAAGGATATCAAGGACGGGCGGGAAAGTGCCCAGCCGATCCCGGAGAGAAGGCCTCCGAGGGGGGAGGACCGGCTCAGGCAGGGATTCCAGGGCTCGGGGAAGTCGCTTTCGTACCCGGTGTGGAGATGCGACGTATGCGGCTACCTGTGCGCCAGGGACGGGCCGCCGGGCGAATGCCCGATATGCAAGGCGAAGAAGGATAGGTTTTCAAGGTTCATTTGATTTACTCTAAAAGAGGCATAGTATGGCTAAATCCATAAAGGGAACAAGGACGGAGAAGAACTTGCTGGCTGCTTTCGCCGGCGAGTCACAGGCTAGGAACAGGTACACGTATTTCGCTTCGGCTGCGAAGAAGGAAGGCTTTGAGCATATCTCGGCGCTATTCACCGAGACCGCCGAAAACGAGAAGGAGCACGCGAAGCTGTTCTTCAAGCACCTGGAGGGAGGGGAAGTTGAGATAGTCGCCGCATATCCGGCAGGCCAGATCAAGGACGCCAGATCTAACCTCGAGGCGGCGGCGGAAGGCGAAAAGATGGAGTGGACCATGCTGTATTCCGATTTCGCGAAGGTTGCCAGGAAGGAGGGCTTCCCAGATGTTGCGAACACGTTCGACCAGATCGCGAAGGTGGAGAGGTTCCATGAGGCTAGGTACAGGAAGCTCATAGAGAACCTAACGAAGGCCGAGGTCTTCAGGAAGAAGGAGAAGACGAGGTGGCACTGCAGAAACTGCGGCTTCGTCCATGAAGGCACGGAGGCGCCGAGCCAATGCCCCGCTTGCAAACACCCGCATGCTTACTTCGAGGTTTTAGCCGAGAACTATTGAGGGCATGGCCATCAGGGAATGCGGTCCGGAGGATTTCTGCGGCATATATGCGGTGGTCAACGATGCCGCAGAAGCCTACCGCAGCCGTATACCCGACGACTGCTGGCATGAGCCGTACATGTCAAAAGAGGCTTTGGCGAGAGATATCGAGTCGGGAGTAGTTTTTTATTGCAGTTTCCAGTCTACGGTCATGGAGACTGAAGACGGAAAACTTAAGGCATCCGAAGACCGCAGACTGAAGACCCAAGACCGAAGACAGAGGACCGAAGACCGAAAACAGTCTGCTGTCCACGGTCCTGCCGAAGACGGAAGACCGAAGGCTGGAGACCTCAAGCTCGTCGGAGTCATGGGTTTGCAGGAGGTCGGCGATGTTTCGCTCATACGGCACTCGTATGTGCTGACTGAAAGCCAGGGGAAAGGTATAGGCAGTGGTCTGATAAGGCATCTTCTAAAAGAGGCACATGCAGATACGGTCCTCGTAGGCACATGGGCTGCCGCCACCTGGGCGATAGGGTTCTACGAGAAGAACGGCTTCATGCTGGTGGGCCCTGAAGAGAAGGACATCCTCCTGAGGAAGTATTGGACAATCTCCGACAGGCAGATCGAGTCGTCCGTCGTCCTCAAACTTCATTTGGCGTGATGGTGACGCTCCTTCTTCGGTAAAAGATCCCGCCAGTTTGGCATGTCCACGAGACAACCGGGGACCTTCGACCACTCCGCCTTGCCCTTGCACTCGTGGATGAGGTCGGGTTTCTCAGATTGATGACTCGCGTTTTTCCTGCCGTGTGAGGGATTCAGATTAGCCACAATAAACCACCCGATGCTCTTATTAGAGTTTGCCGTTAAAAAGGTTCGGTTATCCATTTGGTTACCGACGTGGCCATCAAGGCGATTATGGCCGTGAGGGCAGGCACGCATGAGCAGCCCTGCGAACCTCCATTATCGTCCGAGAAAGGCTTCGTCCCCGGCGTCCTTGGCTTGATTTTGACAGCCGTCGGGTCCTGGACGTCTGGGCCTCCGTCGGTCCCCCAGCTTGGCTGAACCCCATCCAAGGCCCGGTATTCGGGGTCCTTGTGCTGGCCCGTAGCCTTTAGGTCGAATGAATGCTGATCGAAGAATCCCTGACTCTCCGGTGCTGAATAGTATTTTACGAGGTATTCCCGGCTGGTTATCGTGTAGGGCCGCTCCGATGAGTAATCCTGGGACTTAGGCGAAACGGCGTATGTCGCATCGACGTCCTCCGGAAGCGGTGCGAGGCAGATGAGTCCCTGCCTAGCCTCGGTCGTATAGTCGTAGTCTTTGCCCTGCGAGGGATCGTTGAAGCGGATCGATACCGTGTAGAACCTGACTCTCCCGTCCGGTACCTTGATAAAGGCGTTCGGTATCTCTACAGCCTGTGTCCTGTTCGGGCGCTCGTAGTTGGATGCGGCCCCTATCTTCTCGCCTTTCTCGTACTCTATCTTCTCGCCAAGGAGGACCGCAGAGGCTTTATCCGCAGTTGTCGTCAGATTCAAACCGTAGTCGATGAAATATTCGCCCTTGTCGTATGCCCTGTTCCCGTCTGCGTCCCTGTAGGGCTCGTTGAAGTCGCGGACCCCGTTACCCTTGTTCTTGTCCGCGAAGAACCCGTGGGCGGTGAATATCCGGTCTATTGCGTCCGCCTTCTTCGGATACGACCGCTTGAATGCGTCATAATAATCGTAGAAGTTCCTCCTTTTCACCTTCAATATCCCCCACATCTCCTCGATGCTAAAGGACGTCTCGCCGCTCTTGTGCAGGTCCCATAGAATCCCCGCTACAGCCAACTCCTCGACCGTGCCCTTGATCATCCAAGGCTTGTACTTGTTGTCGAGGTTGTACAGCCACATATACTGTTGTGGAGGTTGGGCTATGTCCGGGTCTTTGGAGCCCTCCGCCATCGCAACTGCCATGAATTCCGCGAAACCCTCCATGTACGAGTCTGCGGTGGACGGATTGATGAATCCGTCGTGGTTGTTCGTGCCCGGCATCAACCTGTCCGGCGGCCAGGCGCCATACTGGGCGTACATGATGTGGTGGGCGAACTCGTGGTATTCGCGGTTCTTCGGCCTGTTCCCCGAATCGTACGAGGCGTCCCGGAGGCCGATCTGGATGCGCGAATCGACCGGCGCATAGAAGGTGGAATTCCCCTCGATCAGCACCTCTACGGGGAGCTTATAGTCTATGTTGGCTTTGAGCTTTGTCAGCGCGAACTCCACGGAATCGGAGAGGTAGTAGTATATCCCCGAGAAGTGGTCTATCTGGTCCACATAATAATTGGGGGAGCTGTATTCGTCGTCTCCGACCTTGGCTTTCTGCACAGCCTTTCCGAGGGTGATTACCCTGAAGTCCATGTCCTTCGACATGTCCGCGGCCGACCGCAGGTTGAACTTGAGGTCAAGTTCCATGGGAGCCGATCCGGCGGGCAGTACTATGTAGTTCTTTCCCCCACGGACGTAGGAGAGCTCCGCCTTCAATACGGCCGTGGGCGGATTCTTCGCGTCGGGTTCTAGCCCTTTCACGTCCTTGAACTCGTATTCTCCGTTGTCGTTCGTCACCCCGTCATATTCCTTCGCGTCGATTTCAAGGCTGATGACCATGTACCTCATCGGGTGGCCGTGGCCGTCCGTGACCCTCCCCTTGAACGTGACTATCGGGTCGCAGCGGTTCTTTCCGCCATTCATCACGTATCCTTTTTCGCATAGGCAGGAGTCGGATGCGAGGTCATATTGGGAATGCTTTATCGTCGCGCATGGGTCGACGCATCCGTTGGCGTTTGCACCGGCAGCGCCCGGAGCGCACCTTAGCCCACCGCACGGACAGTCATTGGTCCGCTCGCACATGCGGCAGTTCTCCCCCGTTTCGCAGCTGCCATCGTCGTCGCAGAGCTTCAGGGTGGTGGTAGTTGTCGGCTTCGGCTTCAGGGTCGTCGTCGGTTTCGATTTCTCCTTGCATGCCGCAACGCCCTTGTAGGCTTCGGTCTTGCATTGGCCTGAGCAGCCGCCCGGATTCTTGTCCTTTACGCATCCGCTGAAGCATGCGAAGGCCTTGTCCGCGTACTGGACGAGGCACGGGTCGCTCATGTCGCCTATCTCGCCGCACATCGAGACGCAGGAGGAGCCGTAGTTGGTGTAGATTGGGCTGCAGGGGATGGAGCACCCATAGACTACTGTTGGGCAGAGTATCTTGTCGCAGCTTTCGCCCCCAGGCCAACAATACTTAGTCATGCACCTTCCGAAGACCGAATTCGGGTCGACGGCGTCGGCAGATACCGAGGGGAAAAACAGAGACAGGATTACGGCCGATGAAGCGATAACACGGAAAAACCCGCAGACAAACATCGTTAGAATATATCCGTTTATCGCAGATAAATCATTGAGCAAAGTAGGACGGTCGACGACACGCCAGCTTTTTGGTATTTTATTCTCGGACGTCATGTATAAACTGATGGCTGGACGGAGGCTGTGGTGGTTGGCGTTATTGGCGGGTTCGGGGCTGTACCTCGTCAATCCGGGGATGGGTATAATAGAGTTCCTCCCGGACAACATACCCTTCATCGGCAACCTCGACGAGTCGGTGGCGGTGCTGGTTTTCCTCAGGTCCATGATCGAACTCGGGATAATAAGGATCGAGACGGTCGAACGGATACTTAACCTAAAACCCAGGTACGAGGCCGCCATACTCGGAAAAGGGAAGCCTAAAACGTGAAACTTGGGATCTGAGGAGGGTCAGTCTGCCATTTACCGATGACTTCCTAACCGACACATTCAACACTATAATGAACATATAAGGACACTATTGCGTATGCGGGGGATAAAACAAGGTGTTGTAGGGCGGGGGATGTTAAAGTAGGGGTTTTAGTAAGTTCCTGTAGAATAGGAGTCTATTTTCTTCTTAAATTCCTCATCGAAAACTCCGGTTGCTGTAACGAATTTTTCTAAACTTATTACTTTTATGTTAATCTTATCTATCCCACATAATTTTAGTTGAGCTTGCAAAGGCTTTATATGGTCGTGATTAGTGCATTTAATCTTATCATAATCATCATAAACCAGCCATATTTTTTTATTCTTATCCTGTGTATATAGGGAACAATAGAGGTAAGTCATATCCTGTTCTTCGCTGCCGAAATCTGTTTCTCCAACATCGTCACTACCATCTTTGAAACAACCCTTAATCGCTTGAAGAGCAGTATTATTTTCTCCTACAACTTCCTTAATTTCTTTAAACACTTTCCCCGTTATATAGACATCACATCCATAGTCACTTGCATATGCTAGGAGATATTGGATTTGGTAATCGTCAGTACTATCATTCAACAATGGTCGAATATGTTCTTTTGTGAGTATTAGAGTAGCCCCTCGAAAAGGATTACTCTCAGGAGTAGAATCCAAAAAATATCACCAAAAAATTAAAGATTAAATTTTATCCCCTCTTCTTTTAAAACATCTTTTACCCTACTACCCGGTAATCCTATGGGGGTTATCGTAAATGACGGTTGTGAGTTTGTCCATTTTAGTTCTACATAGCCACGGCTAGGGATATTGTTTGCTTCTCTTATTTCATCAGGTATGGATGAAACTGGTTTGTATAAAACCTTCACAACCTTTGACATTTTTTCACCTCACAGCACAGTACGTATATGTATTTAAATACTTGTTGCTTTTCTCTTGCTTATTACTGGAAAAATAGGTTAATATAGTCATTTTTTTGTAATCCAGTCTGTTATAGCCTCTTCTATAGCCGTTTATATGTTCCCTTTTTTCATGCCAAGGCGTTTTGCTATTTCCTGCCTGAATTTAGCGGCACTCTGACGAGATGATGGTGAACATAGCAGGCAAGAAGAAGTGGCAATGGAATGTCATGGACAAAGACAGCCGTTTCCTACTAGGCTCACACATCACAGACCAACGATACATTGAGGATGCCAGCAAGCACCTAAGTAAGGCAAGGAAACAGGCAGGAACCACACCCGAATACCTGTTTACGGACGGCTTACAAGCCTACAATAAAGCCAGTAAGAGCCAGTTAGGTATTACAAAACATTTCCGATGCCCGACCATAAGAAGCCACAGGGAAAACAACAATGCGATAGAACGATACCATAACACAGTACGAGAACGGGATAAGGTAATACGGAGCTACAAGAACAACAAAACAGCCCAAGTCCTAGTAGACGGGTTTAATGACTACTACAACTACATACGAGAACACCAAGCACTAGAAGGACAAACACCAGCACAGAAAGCAGGAATAATTCTCAATCTCGGACAGAACAAATGGATGGGCCTACTAAGACAGTCTGTAATAGGATAAAATTAGGGGGGTATAGGTATTGTGTAGAACAATACCCCCCAATTAACCCAGTTTGCAACAACATGAGTCTTTATATTCTCCGATTACCAGTATAAAAATTGCAACAACATGGAAGCAAGCTCTTTTTGGAGCTTACTTCTCTTAGGCAACGGTGTAGGAGGAATCCTAGCACTGTTCATTGGCGGATATCTGTTCATGCGAATGGCAGATGTCTTGTCAAGAATGGCTGAAGCAGCCATAAAACTAGGTATCCTGCTATTAGCAGGGTGGCTTGGCTTGAACGTGTTAGCTGTACTCGTGCATCTGCTCTAGGGACAAAGTAAGCGGCAGGATAGAGGGTAAACTATACGCTAGATTTCAATAGAATACCGTCTCTATTTCTGTTTCCGCCTTCATCCCCCGCGTTGCAACGCTTTTGACCTTCCCCCGTCTTTGCAACAATGCCCTTAACAGTACATTTTTGTATATTTATATGCTTTTTACATATTATTGGATCATGGAAGTCAATCAGACGTTCATCAAGGTCCGCGAATCAGACCCGGAATACACGTATTCTGCGGTCCGCGGCCCCAACACGTACCTGTTGGAGTCGATTGGGGGGAGTCTGAAGAAGGCCAGGTACAGTTTTATAGGATTCAACCCTGCCGCAAAATTATCCATGAAGGACGGGTCGATAAATTTAGAGACGTTCGATCCTGAATTCAAAGCGGAGCCGAAGGGCGAGAACGCCTTCGATGTCCTGGAATCGCTGATTAGCCCGTATCCGTCGAGAGGGCCGTCGCTGTCAAGGTTCAGCGGAGGATTCGTCGGCTACATGGGATACGACGTCGTCAGAGGCTATGTCAGCATGGGGCACGCAGTCGACGACCTGAAACAGCCGGACTGCGAGTTCGTCCTCACGAAGAACAACATTATCTTCGACCACAAGACGAGGGAGACGTACCTCGTCGAGAACCATTTTCTCGGCGGCAGTGAGGTGGACGTGGAAGCATCGCTTCGAAGGCTGGAGGACATCTCCCACAGGATCGTCTCGCATCAAGACGCCGAGGCGGAGGATGCGACGGAGAGGATCGAGCCGATTGCAAACATGAGCAGGCAGGAGTTCGAATCCGCGGTCTCGGATGCGAAGGACTACATAAGGGAGGGGGACGCCTTCCAAATCGTGCTTTCGCAGAGGCTCACTAGGAAGTACGAGGGGGACAAATTCAGGGTCTATCAGCGCCTTAGACAGATAAACCCGAGCCCGTACATGTACTTCCTCGACTTCGGCGAAAGGGAGGTTGTCGGATCAAGCCCGGAGACCCTGGCCCGCGTCGAAGGGAGGACAGTATCGACGTATCCCATCGCCGGGACGAGGAAGAGGGGGAAGGATTCGGAAGAGGACGATGCAATGGAGAAGGAACTCCTTGCGGACGAGAAGGAGAAGGCCGAGCACCTGATGCTCATAGACCTCGGCCGCAACGACGTCGGCAAAGTGGCGGAGTACGGCAGCGTCAAGGTGCCGAAGTTCATGGAAGTAGAAAGGTACAGCCACGTCATGCACCTGAGCTCCGAGGTGACAGGCACTCTGAAGGAGGGCCTCACCGAATTTAACGCGCTAAAAAGCATCTTCCCCGCTGGTACGGTGTCCGGCGCCCCCAAGATCAGGGCGATGGAGATAATCGACGAACTGGAGCCGACGCGCAGGGGGATATACGCCGGCGCAATAGGGTATTTCAGCTTCAACAGGTCGATGGACACCGCTATCGCCATCAGGACTGTCGTCTTCGAGAAAGACGAGGGATACGTCCAGGTCGGGGCCGGGATAGTCGCAGACTCGAAGCCGGAGCTTGAATACAAGGAGACCATGAACAAGGGGAAGGCGCTGCTGAAGGCTTTGGAGGCGGGGAAATGAGGACTTTGGTCGTAGATAACATCGACAGTTTCACATACAACCTCGTCCAGTATGTGGGGATTTTGGGCGGCAATCCGTCCGTTATAATGAACTCCGCATCGGAGGACGATTTGGACAGGGCGGCGTCAGACGCCGACAGGATGATAATATCCCCGGGCCCGAAGAGGCCGCAGGACGCAGGAGTCAGCAATTACGCGATCAGGGAATATGGTCCGTCCATCCCGACACTGGGCGTCTGCCTCGGCCACCAGTGCATAGCGTATGTCTTCGGGGGTAGGGTCGGCCATGCGAAGAGGCAGATGCACGGGAAGACAAGCAGGATCGAACATGACGGGGCCGGAGTCCTAAGGGGTCTTCCAAATCCCTTTGAGGCCACACGATACCATTCGCTTGCGGTATTCGACGAGGGGCTGCCGAATGAGCTCAGGGTGACTGCCAGGACTCAGGACGACGACAGGGAGATCATGGCCTTGGAGCATGTGAAATACCCGGTGTTCGGGGTGCAGTTCCATCCCGAATCCATTCTGACGAGGGATGGGATGAGGATAATAGGAAATTTTCTGGAGGGGAAAAAATGATGGACGGATTGCAGAAACTTACCGAGATGATCGACCTGAGCCCGAATGAGGCCGAAGATGCGATGAAGGCGATGATGAGCGGTACGGCTGCGGAAGTGGACGTCGCAGCGTTCCTGGTCGCATTGAAGATGAAGGGCGAAAGCCCGGGGGAGATCGCCGCGATGGCGAAGGTCATGAGGGAGTACGCCGTCAAGATCCGCCCGAAGGTCAGCGGGATACTCGTCGACATGTGCGGGACGGGAGGGGACGGGAGCGGGACGTTCAACATCTCCACTGCAGCATCCTTCGTGGTCGCGGCCGGAGGCGTCCCGGTGGCAAAACACGGCAACAGGAGCTTCACTTCAAAGTGCGGGAGCGCGGATGTCCTGGAGGCGCTCGGCGCCAGGATAGACCTGAGGCCGGAGAGGATCGAATCATGCATCGAAGAGGTCGGCATCGGTTTCATGTTCGCGCCGGCGCATCATCCTGCGATGAAGCATGTGATGCCCGTCAGGAAGCAGCTTGGCATCAGGACTGTCTTCAACATCCTCGGCCCGTTGACGAATCCCGCAGGCGCGAAGGCGCAGATAATGGGGGTCTATGACCCGTCGCTGACGGAGAGGCTGGCGGAAGTCTTCAGGCTCCTCGGGCTCAGGAGGGCGTTCGTCGTCAACGGACACCCAGGCCTCGACGAGTTCTCCACGATCGGCCCCACCAAAGTCAGCGAACTGAACGGCGGCACCGTCAGGAATTATGTCTTCGGCTCCGCGACCCTCGGATTCGACAAGGCACGGCTCGAGGACCTGAAAGGCGGCGACGCGGGGGATAATGCGAAAATCATCAGGGGGGTCTTCAGCGGTGAGATCAAGGGGGCGAAGAGAGATATTGTCGTCTTGAATGCGGCTGCCGGCTTGGCCGTCGGCGGCGTGGTCGACGACCTGCAATCCGCCTGCGAGATCGCGGGCAAGGTGATAGACTCGGGTGGTGCATCGGACAAATTAGACGAATTCATAGCATATACGAGGGGTTGACATGGATTTCCTGCAAGAGATCGCATCTTCGGGGGCGCGTGAGGCTTCGTTCGCGCGAGCCTCGAGCGCCGGGGGATCACCCATGGTTTTCAGGAGGAGATTGAGCCTTGCCGAGGCTCTCGGAAAGCCGGGAATGTCGTTCATATGCGAGTTCAAGAGGAAGAGCCCCGCCGAGGGTGTCCTCAGCGAAGCCGACTCCGTCAGTGTCGCCAGGGAATACGAGGCTGCCGGCGCTTCTGCAATCTCCGTCCTCACGGAGGGGCCTCATTTCGGAGGCAGCCTGGAGGATCTGTCCGCTGTGAAGGACGTTGCAGGCATACCTGTCCTGAGGAAGGATTTCATAGTCAGCGTACGACAAATCGAGGAGGCTATTTTCTTTGGCGCCGATGCGATCCTCCTGATAGTCGCCCTCCTGAAGGAGAAGACCCCGGAATTCGTCGATTTCGCCAGGAATCTAGGCCTAGAGTGCCTCGTGGAGGTTCACGACGGCTCGGAGCTGGAATACGCCCTCGAGTCGGGATCGAACCTGTTAGGCGTCAACAACAGGGACCTGAAGACGCTTAATGTCGACCTCGGGACTTTCGAGGCCATTGCGCCGAAGGTCCCAAAAGACATGCTCCTTGTCGCGGAAAGCGGGATTAAGACGAGGCATGACGTCAGGAGGATGGAGGATGCGGGGGCTGATGCGGTGCTCATCGGATCGTCGCTGATGAGGTCGCACAATATCGCCGAAAAGCTGGGGGAGCTTATGCGATGAAAGTAAAGATCTGCGGGATAACATCCGCGAAGGATGCGATATTGTGCCTGGTATCAGGAGCGCACTCAATAGGCGTCATAGTGGACGTTCCAGTGGAGAGCCCGAGGAAAATAACTGCCGAGAAGGCCCTGCATATCAAGGCCTCCATTGCCGGTTTCGGCCGAGAATTCATCGCCGTGACGATGCCGAAGACTGTCGACGAAGCCGTGGACATCTGCAGGAGGCTAGAGCCGGACGGGATCCAGCTGCACGGCTTCGAGTCGCCGGAGTTCCTCTCGGAACTCAGGGACAATGTCGACTGCCAGATAATAAAGGCGATACACATCGACGGATGCACCGACATGGGATATGTTGAGTCCGTTGCCGAGTACGCGGATATCCTACTTCTGGACACCAAGGTCGGAGCCAATGTCGGAGGGACTGGCAGGACACACGACCGCGAATCGGACCTGGAGATAAAGGCCAGGACAGGCAAGAGGATCATGCTCTCAGGAGGGCTCAATCCTGGCAATGTAATGGCTGCGGCTAAGCTCGTGCGCCCATATGCGGTCGATGTCTCATCAGGTGTGGAATCAAGCCCTGGCGTGAAGGACTCCCGGAAGGTCAAAGAATTAATCGAGGTGACACGATGCCTATAGGAAGGTTCGGAAGGTACGGGGGGCAGTTCTCGCCCGAGACGCTCATGCCCGCCTTGGAGGAGTTGGATGCGGCCTACAGAAAATACGGAAAAGACCTGAAGTTCAAGAAGGAGCTCCGATACCTGCTTCGGGAGTTCGCAGGCCGGCCGACCCCCCTCTATCTTGCAGCCAACCTCGGCAGGGAATACGGCGTGAAATTCTACCTGAAGAGGGAAGACCTCGTCCACGGCGGGGCGCATAAATTGAACAACACCCTCGGCCAGGTCCTCCTGGCGAAGAGGATGGGAAAGGGGAGGGTCATCGCCGAGACGGGAGCGGGCCAGCACGGCGTCGCCACCGCGATCGCATGCGCGGCTTTGGGACTCAAGTGCGAGGTCCACATGGGGACTGAGGACATGAGGAGGCAGAGGCTCAACGTCTTCAGGATGGAGCTTATGGGCGCAAAAGTCATACCATCGGAGTCGGGTTCGAAGACGCTGAAGGACGCCACGAACGAGGCGATGAGGGACTGGCTCACGAACGTCGAAGACACATACTACTGCATAGGTTCCGTCGTAGGGCCTCACCCGTATCCTACGATCGTCAGGGATTTTCAGAGGGTGATCGGCATGGAGACGAAGAGGCAGATCATGGCAAACGAGGGGAGGCTGCCGGACGCGATCGTCGCATGCGTCGGGGGAGGCTCGAACGCTATGGGTTCATTCTACGACTTCATAGGGACGAAGACGATGCTTGTGGGCGTCGAGGCGGCTGGAGAGGGCTTGTCCACTCCGAAGCACGGCGCCACCTTGGCTAAGGGCTCCGACGGCGTACTGCACGGAATGCATACGAAGCTCCTACAGGACAGATACGGCCAGATACAGGTCTCCCACAGCATATCCGCTGGGCTGGACTATCCAGGAGTCGGTCCGCAGCTTGCGCACCTGAAGGAGACCGGAAGGCTTCAGAACGTGTCCGCCACGGACAAGGAGGCGGTGGATGCGGTGAGGAAGCTGTGCGAATCCGAGGGGATACTTCCCGCGCTTGAGAGCGCGCATGCGGTCGCACACGCTCTGAAGATGGCGAAGGGTATGCGGAAGGGAATTATCGTAGTCACGATATCCGGCAGGGGGGACAAGGACGTCCACACCATCGGAGACTACCTGGGGGTGAAATTGTGAACACCCTTGAGAAAAGGCTGACGGGCGGAAAAAAGCTGATCGCATTCATCGTCGCAGGGGACCCGACACTCGATGAGTCGTTCGAGACCGCCTGCGAAGCCATAGAGGCTGGAGCCGACGTCCTGGAGCTGGGCCTCCCGTTCAGCGACCCGGTCGCGGACGGGAAGACCATACAGGAGGCGGGGATGAGGGCCCTGAATGCGGGGATGAACACAGACAGGTATTTCGAACTGGCGAAGAGGGTGGATGAGAGGTACGATACCCCCCTCGTCTGCCTCACATATTACAACCTGGCCCTTCAGTACGGCCTCGAGAGGTTCGCAAAGGCATGCGCAGAATCGGGAATAGACGGCCTCATAATCCCAGACTTACCCCTAGAGGAGGCGAAGCCGCTATTGACCCATCTGAGGAGGAACGATGTGGACCTCATTTTCCTCGTAGCCGAGACGACGCCCGACAAGAGGCTCACCCGCATCATGAAGGCCGCGTCGGGATTCATCTACATCGTAGCGCTTTTAGGCACTACCGGGGCGAGGGACGAGCTTTCCCCGAAGCTGAAGGGCCTCATCGCAAGAGTAAGGAAGAAGACGAAACTGCCGCTAGGGGTCGGCTTCGGAATCAGCACACCGGAACATGTCAGACAGGTCATCTCGTTCGGCGCGGATGCCGCGATCGTCGGCAGCGGGATCGTAAGGCTCGTCGGAGAGGGCCGGTGCGTGTCCGAGTACATCGGGGCTCTGAAGGATGCGACACGGTAGCGGTTGCCTGTCAGCCCTGGAGCTTCGTCTGCCTGGTCGCGGCTTTCTCAGGGCAGACATTCTGGTATTCGCACCAGGCGCACTTCGGCGTCCTGACTGCGGGGAACCAGTCTTCGACTATGGCCTCCTCTATCCTGTGGATCGACTTGATTATGTCCTTCTTGTGCCGCTCGAGGTCGGCCTCGGTCCTCTTTGATCGGAGCTCCTTTCCGTGGCGCAGGTAATGCCAGCAGTACTCGAAACCGGAGGCAGAGGGGCACTTCTGCCTGAGGCCCATCTCGTAGATTGCAAGCTGCCTGTCCCTGTCGGCGCTCGCCTGGCCGGGGAGCCGCGAAGAGGTCTTGTAGTCGTGTATCTCATAGGTCCCGTCGCGGCGGTCGACCCTGTCGATGTAGCCGATGAGCCGGTAGTTCCCGTCGTCCCTGAGGTCGACTTCGACCCTCAGCTCGCATGCGAGGACTTTCGCGGCATCGAACGGATGGTGCCGTTCGAAGTAACCGGTGAGGCACTGTTGGCCGATCAGCTGATAGTCCAGGTGCACGAGATCCTCCGAGTTTACGAAGACCCCGTCATTCATCTGCGCGGACCAGAGATCGGTATAGTGGCCTATGAGCTCGTCCCTCTTCGGCTGCCCGCCGGACATCACATCCTTGTAGAGTTTCTCCAGCGACTCGTGCACGCGGGAGCCCATGAACTGCTCGACGGTCTCGAAGTACTCGATAGGGATCTTGTCTATGTAACGGTATCTGAAGCAGCGCGGACAATCCTCGAAGCAGCCGATCCGTGAATGGGAATAGAGCATTAAAATAATTAAAACGATGGAGAATAAAGCCCCGCAACGCAATGTATATTTTTGTGCATTTTTGCATTTTTATTGTGTTTTTCCCATTTTTGTACTCATGGACCAAGTCAAATTCCTGCTGGACGAGAACGAGATACCGAAGAAGTGGTACAACATCAACGCAGACCTGCCAAGACCCCTCGACCCGCCGCTGCACCCGCTCACGATGAAGCCTCTCGGGCCGCAGGACCTTGCGCCCTTGTTCCCGATGGAGCTCATCAAGCAGGAGGTCAGCGCAGACCGATACATCGACATACCCTCCGAGGTCAGGGACATATACAGGCTATGGAGGCCAAGCCCCCTTTATCGCGCAAGGAGGCTCGAGGAGAAGCTCAAGACCCCGGCACACATCTACTACAAATACGAAGGAGTTTCCCCGGCAGGCAGCCACAAGCCGAACACGGCCGTAGCACAAGCATACTACAACATGAAGGAGGGCATCGAGCGGCTGGCGACGGAAACCGGAGCCGGCCAGTGGGGTTCTGCGTTATCTTTCGCATGCAAGCTCTTCGACCTGGAATGCATGGTGTATATGGTCAAATGCAGCTTCGAAGCAAAGCCTTACAGGAGGATCATGATGGAGACCTGGGGAGCGAAGGTTGTGCCGAGCCCGAGCACCCTAACCGACGCGGGAAAGACCATATTGAAGAGGGACCCGAAATGCTCGGGAAGCCTCGGAATCGCAATAAGCGAGGCCGTCGAGGATGCGATGAAGCATGAGAACACGCACTACAGCCTTGGAAGCGTCTTGAACCACGTCTGCCTCCACCAGAGCGTGATAGGCATCGAAGCGAAGGAGCAGCTGAAGAAGGCGGGCGAGAAGAAGGCCGACATAATCATCGGATGCGTCGGCGGCGGCAGCAACTTCGCGGGGATGTCGTTCCCGTTCCTGCAGGACAAGCTCACCGGAAAGAACAAGGACCTGAGGGCGATAGCCGTCGAGCCGATGGCGTGCCCGAGCCTGACGAAGGGCATGTACGAGTACGACTTCGGAGACACTGCGAAGATGGCCCCGGTCGTGAGGATGTACACGCTGGGCCACGACTTCATACCCGAGGCCATACACGCCGGCGGACTGAGGTACCACGGCATGGCGCCGCAGGTCAGCCTCCTCGCTAACGAGAAGGTCATAGAAGCCAGGGCATACCACCAGAGGGAGGTATTCGTCGCAGCCATGATGTTCGCAGAGACGGAGGGGATAATCGTAGCCCCCGAATCATCGCACGCGGTGAAGGCCGCGATCGACGAGGCGAGGAAGTGCGTGAAATCCGGGGAAGAGAAGGTCATAGCCTTCAACCTGAGCGGGCACGGCAACTTCGACATGGCAGCCTACGACCAGTACCTACAAGGCAAGCTCGTCGACTTCGAGTATCCCGCTGAACTTGTGAGACAGAGCCTGCAAAAGCTGCCAAAGGTGAGGTAGAGACAACGCCTCACTTTCTCTTTTATACCTGTCGCACAAATACATTAGACGATGGCGGACCCGAAGGTTTCCACTGGGATCAGGGATTTCGACGCCATGCTCGGCGGCGGCCTCTATGAGGGGACCAACGTCCTCGTCAAAGGCAAGGCCGGGACGGGGAAGACGACGGTAGCCCTCCAGTTCCTCGTGGAAGGCGCACGCATGGGGGAGAAGGGCGCATTCCTAACTTTTGAGGAGTCAAGCGGCCAACTGGTCTTCTTCGGGAAGATATTCTTCCCTGACCTCGATTCCTTCGTCAACGGGGGGACGATCCAGGTGATAGACTTCAGCCCCCACAATACACGGGGGAAGTCGGAGGAGAGGGCGAATTCTACATCCTACATCGAGAAGATGATCCCCGAGTTCAAATCGCAGGGCATCAAGCGCCTGGTATTGGACGGACTGCAGACGTTCAGCTCGGAATTCTTCGACCTGTCGGAGCTCTCGGACAAGAAGGACACCGACGCACTGAGGAGGGCGCTTTCGAACATACTCGTCATCCTGAAAAAGAACGGCTTCACGACCTATTTCCTCAGCGAAGACTCCGATGAGGTCCCCGACCCCTACGGATTCGTCAATTTCTCCGTTGACGGGATAATATCCCTCAGCGTCAACGAGTCCCTGGACTTGAGGATAATAAGGATTGCGAAGATGCGCGGCACAAGGCACACCCTGAAGCCCATGGCGATACGGATTTCTGAAAACGATGGCGTATCCCTGGTGAAGGGATAGTGGTTTTGATAAACCCCCATAGGCGAAGACATAGCCGTCGAGAATATTAATGGCCCAAACGAGGGTAAAAACTGCTCTACCGCCATAGTCGAACCCCCAACCAAGGTGGCGCAGGGAGACAACTTCAGAATAGACGCCAGCGGATCCGATTCAGCGAACGCGGGGGACACATACATTTTGAAGTTGACAATCCCCTATAACGTCACAATAGATGGACTCACCACACAATACACCGAAAAAGGCAGAATCAGGGGACCATAGGAATAACAGGTGAAATGCCGAGCGAACCAAAATCCTTGATAGTTTTTACCGTCGGATGCGATTAATTAGCCATGAAAATCGGATTCCTCGTCAATCCCATAGCAGGCCTCGGCGGCAGAGTCGGCCTCAAAGGCACCGACGGGAAGGCAAATGAGGCGAAACTGAGGGGTGCAGAGCCGGTATCCCCAATAAGGGCGGCCGAATGCCTTGAAGGGTTGAGGGATGCGGGTGATTCGTTAGATTTTCTGACATGCTCCGGAAGCATGGGTTCTGGTCTTCTCGAAGGATTCAGGTATGAGGTCGTCTTGGATACCGGGCAGTCAACCTCCTCTAAGGACACGAAAAACGCCTGCGTCAGGTTCATAGAAAGGGGTGTTGAACTCATACTTTTTGCCGGAGGAGACGGCACCCTGAGAGACGTGTTTTCGGCAGTCGGAGATAAGGTGCCAGTCGTCGGGATCCCCGCCGGTGTGAAGATGCACTCCGGAGCGTTCGCAGTCAACCCCCATGCGAGCGGAAAATTGGTATTGGACTACGCTAACGGCAGCGCGCCCCTAAGGGATGCCGAAGTCATCGACGTGGACGAGGAGGCCTACAGGGCAGGCGAGCTTCGGACGAGGCTGTTCGGATACGTGAAGACTCCCTTCAGGCAGGAGCTGATCCAGGCAGGGAAGAGGGTATTTTCATCCGTCGACGACGAGGAGTCCAAGTATTCAATCGCAGTCTTCGCCTCGGAGTTCATGAGGGACGGTTCTGCATACATCCTTGGTGCCGGCTCCACGACGGCGGCGATAGCCAAACAGCTTGGAATCGAAAAGACCCTCCTTGGAGTAGACGTTGTGAAGAAAGGCAGACTGCTGGTAAAGGACGCAAGCGAGAGGGAGCTGGTTGAGCTCCTGAAGAAGGAGTCCAAGGCCAAGATCATCGTCTCCCCCATTGGGGCGCAGGGATTCGTCTTCGGCCGCGGCACCCAGCAGATAAGCCCGCATGTGATAAGGATGGTCGGGGCAAAGAATGTCATCTACGTGGCGACGCCCGTGAAGCTCAACACCACACCTCAACTCCTGGTCGATACATCGGACCGCGACCTCGACAGGGAGCTTTCAGGCTATCGCAGCGTGGTGATAGGATACAGGCTGTCACAGCGCAAGGATGTGAAGAGCGGCTGAGCTAACAGTAGAGTTTCCGACATGGACGAGTGGTCGCCGCTCTACACACGCCATCTAACCGAAGTTTGCTGAGCGCATTAAAACCATCCTGTGAAAAGACCGACAATCCAATCGTATAATCCTTCGGGCTCCGTTTCGACAGACAGTTCTCCGCCCTCAATTATGGACAGGGCGGGTTCTGGGGATGTGTCCTGGACCGCAGAGGCAACTATCTTGGGGATTTCCTCCTGGGATACCACGATGGGTGAATCGACTACTTCGACAACCCGCCCCTTCGGGAGCGTAGTAGGGGAACCATCGACGGATCTGACGATGAGCAGCGGAAGGGTCGTAGACGGACCCGACGCCACGGCGTCGCCAATGAAAGACGGCTCCTCCAGGGTGGTAGATGAAGTTGTAGTGGTCGAATTAGATGACGGCATCGGGATATAGACCTCCATGGTGACGGTATCAGCACATACCGTCTGGGAGGACCAAAAAACAGTCAATATGCCAATAATGACATATTCAGCCCTCATATGCTATATCGGGAGGTATTTGCTTAAAAACCTTGAACCATGAGATAAAGAATAGTACGGCAAAGTAAGAAACCCATTATTCACGGATTAAAGGCCCCAGAGAGCCCCCTTATGAAGGTCGAGGCGGAAGCGGGAAGTAGCTCTGGAAGGGGTGTCAGGGGATTGAGGGTGAAAGATGATAGTTTCCTTTTAGCAGACGCCAAGGAGCTGACGAGCGCATGAGGTTCCATAGTGAAGGATACGCCCCTGGCCAAGGCCAAACCCACACTGGAATTGACGGGCGGCAGGGACCTGGCACTCTCAGAGACCCTCCTTGATTAATTAACATGGGACGACATTTAGATTACAATGGTCGACGCGGAAAACATCCAGAATGAGGGGGTCAAACTGTTGGAGGAGTTCAGCCAAAAGCTGAAGGACGTTCCCGAGACAGGGGAGACCCACTACGTCATAGACATGAAGAATGTCTGGAGGACCGACGGAGAGCCGGCAAATACCGGAGGGTTCAGGGAAAAATTCGGGAAATTGGCACCCAGGTTTGAAAACGGCTACATCGTGTGTGAAAAGGGCGTCTGAGTCAGTATTTCCTCTGTTCCGTTTTAGACTTCCTCTCCCAGGGATTTCTTTCAAGCTGATTGGCACCAGATCCTGCAAGATCTTTCATCATCTCGGAGTCCATGGTCGTCCGTCCGTCCCCTCTTCTCGCCTTTCTCGATCCTGCAGATTCGAAAAGTGCTTTGGCCATACCCATTATTTGACGGAAAGGGTTAAAAAGACAGGGTAATAATTTATAAACGTAAATGACAATAGGTTATCATGAACGTCGAGAAGCTGCACATCTACAAGGCCTTCGCAGACGAGACCAGGTACAGGATTATGGAGCATCTCTTGACCGGCGAGAAGCCGGTGCATGAGATCACCATCCACTGCAAGAGGGCCCAGTCGACCATTTCGCTTCAGCTGAAGAAGCTCGAACACCACGGCCTAGTCACCTGGCGCCGGGACGGCAAAAGGATACTCTACAGAATCAACCACGACAGGCTCCAGCTCGTGCACAGGCTGATCTGAACGCTCAGGAGCCGACGATTTCCCTGCGCCTTTCCTTGAGCGCCTTCAAATGCTCCTTTTCGAAGCCAAGGAGCCAGGAAAAGACGGACTGCCTCCCGTTGGACGATTCCTTGAAACCATCGAACGCACGCTGATATAGGATGATCGAGTCATCCTCCACCTTTATGCCTCGATCCAGTGCATCCATGTCCCCTTCTTGCCCGATGTCGCGATTGAATATGTCCAGATCCTTCAAAACTTTTTTCTTCCCCTCCAGGAGGTCTTTGTCGACGAGCCACTCGTTGTTTTCCGCCAGATTGTCGTATACTAGTTCCAGCTTCTCAAGAGGGTTATGTTCCTCGCCGGCCAGGCGCATGAAGAGTTCCTGGGTCTTCCGATCTTTGGATGCCTTCGAGGCTAGCCGGTAGAACCTGATCCCTTCCTTCTCTATGTGCATGGCATCCCGCAGCACCTGAAGGGGATTGACAGGCTCCATTGACATAAACAGCGAACAACCAATTAGATAGCGCAAACCACCGCTGGAGGAAGGCGTAAAACCGCGAATGCCGCGGTTCTCCGATAAGTTTTATAACCTTGCGGGCGTATGTTTATAGGACAGCCGGTTTTTCGCTAAAACCGAAAACAATCCCATGAAAGTCCCTTTTACGAAGATGCAAGGCGTGTCGAACGACTTCATCCTGGTGGACGAATTGGAGCAGGAGATCGTCCCAAGCGACAAGAAGCCGGGTTTCGCGGTCTTTGCCGCGGACAGGCACACCGGGATCGGCTCGGAGGGGGTCATTTTCGTCCAGAAGTCCGACAACGTCGACGCCAAGTTCGTGTTCTACAACCCCGACGGGACGGTAGCCGAGATGGATGGCAACGGCATACGCTGCTTCGCAAAATACCTCTACGACAACGGACACGTGGACAGGACGAACATTAGCGTGGAGACCGCTGCGGGAGTGAAGTCTCTCGTCCTTACCCTCTTCAACGACAAGGTCGAGATGGTCCGGGTGGACATGGGATCGCCGCAACTGAGCCGGGAACAGATAGGCATCGCAGGCAAGCCAGGCGACACCTACATAGGAGTGGAATTGACGGTCTTGGGGCAGACATACAAGGTCACCTGCGTCGGCACAGGCAATCCTCACGCGGTCCTGTTCGTCGAAGACGTGGAGAAGGTCGACGTCTTGCGCATTGGAAAGGCGATAATGAACATGAAGAAAGAGTTCACGAGAGGCATCAACGTCCACTTCGTAGAGAAGGCCGGCGGCTCGGAGTACAAGATAAGGTCGTACGAGCGGGGGGTCGAGAACGAGACATTGGCATGCGGGACAGGAGCATGCGCCTGTGCCGTCGCCGCGGTGCTGAACGGCCGAAGCGACATGGACCGGACGTTCGTGTTCCATGCAAGGGGCGGGGACCTGAACGTGAAACTGGAATCAGCCTCCGGAAAGGTAGGGAGGATGCTGCTTACAGGCCCCGCAGTCGAGGTATTCAAGGGGGAGATGGAGTACGAGCCGTCGGAAAAGTTCCAGAAGGCGGCGAATACGTTTATCAGTAGAGTACTCTCCAAGAACGCCCTCTAGGCGCAGGTAGGTATGGACACAGAGAAGAAAAGCTCGTTGATGAGGCAGGTCAAGGATATCTTCATCGGGCCCCCGATAATCGTCGACTCCAAGGTGTTCCATAAGATCTCTCTGATAGCGTTTTTTGCCTGGATAGGGTTGGGCGCCGACGGACTGTCCTCGTCGTCCTACGGCCCTGAGGAGGCGTTCAGGGTCCTCCAAGGCCACCCCTACCTCGGGATCTTCGTGGCTTTGGCGACGGCAGCGACCGTATTCATAATCGGCGCGAATTATTCGCAGATCATCGAGCTCTTCCCGTCGAGTACGGGCAGCGGGGGATACATCGTCGCCAGCAAGTTCCTGTCTCCGAAGGGGGGGATGGTATCCGGCTGCGCCCTATTCATAGACTACATCCTTACAATCACAGTATCCATAGCAGCCGGTGCCGCAGCCATATTCAGCTTCCTCCCGGCGGCATGGTCGCCGTACAGGCTTGAGTTCGCGATCGCCGGGGTCCTAATTATGATTCTCCTGAACCTCAGGGGCGTCAAGGAATCGGTCCTCATACTGGCCCCCATATTTATCCTCTTCTTGATAACCCATCTTATAGTCATCTTCTATGCAGTATATGCGAATCCTGTCAGCCCGTCGGCATTTGCGGCGGCTGTGGAGGCTGATATGCATAAGGCTTCAGCTGATATAGGCATCCTCGGAGCCGTGATCCTGGTGCTGAAGGCGTTCAGCATGGGGGCTGGGACGTATACGGGCCTTGAGGCGGTCAGCAACGGCATACCGATCCTAAGGGAACCGAAGGTGAAGACTGCCAAGAAGACCATGGAGTATATGATGTTTTCCCTTGCCTTCACAGCCGGCGGCCTCATGCTCGCATACATATTCTACAACGTCGGCTCACAGGGGGATAAAACGTTCAACGCCATCCTCCTGGGGGGGATTACTGAGGGCTGGGGGGCCATGGGCCACTATTTCCTCGTCGTGACGCTGATATCCGAGGCAGCTTTGCTGTTCGTCGGAGCCCAGGCCGGATTCATCGACGGGCCGCGTATCCTTTCCAATATGGCCTTGGACGGCTGGGTGCCGAAGAGGTTTTCCCTCCTTAGCGACCGTTTCGTCAACCAGAACGGTATCATCATAGTCGGAGGCGCCGCGCTTGCGATGATGATCCTGGCGGAAGGCTCCGTACAGTTCCTCGTCGTGTTATACAGCATCAACGTATTCATCACATTCACGCTCTCGATGCTAGGCACCCAGATATATTTCTGGCATATGAGGCGCTCGAAGATGGAGAAGTGGCTTAGGAAGTTCTGCGTCTGCCTTCTCGGGCTCTTTGTGACGAGCTTCTTCCTTTTATCGGTCACTATTTTGAAGTTCGAGGAGGGCGGCTGGATGACGATCATCATAACCGGATTCATGGTTGCGGTGTGCCTGATGATAAGGCGGCACTACGACTACATCGCCAGGCTTCTTGAGCGCCTGGACACCCAGATCAGTCAGCTGGATCCCAAGGCTCCCGAACAGCCCGATGAGGCGATAAAAAAACTTGACATGAGCAGGGAATTCGAAGCCGATAAAAAGACGGCGATCCTGCTCGTGAAGGACTTCAACGGCATGGGCTTGCACATGGTCGCCAGCATTCTAAGCCTTTTTCCCGGCAATTTCAGGAATTTCGTGTTTGTCCACATAGGGATAATGGATTCCGGCAACTTCAAGGGGATGTCCGAGATCGACAGGCTCAAGGAACACACCAAAGGCGAAGTAGACAAGTATGTCAGCCTGATTAGGCACCAGGGGTACTATGCGGAGGGCATATACACCCTGGGAACCGACGTGACGGAGGAGATCGAGACGAAGATCCTCCCCCAGATCAGGGAGAGGTTCCCGGACTCCGTATTCTTCGGAGGCCAGGTAATACCGCCAAAATACTCCCTCATGTCGAGGCTCTTGGACAACTACACGATCTTCGCCCTGCAGGGGAGGCTTAACAGGCACGGGATACCGTTCGTCATACTACCCATAAAGACCTAGTCAGTGGCCGCGCCAGCGCTTATACAGCCTATGATCGATCCTTAGGGAGTCGAATATTTTCCCGACGAGGAAGTCCGTGACGTCGTCGACGGTCTTCGGCTCGCCGTAATAGGCGACGTTCGGAGGGAGTATGATCGCTCCCGCCAGCTTGAGGTTGCGCATGTTATCGATGGCGGCCAGCGTGATAGGCGTGTCCCTCGGGACGACGACGAGTTTACCACCCATCTTCAGGATGTTCTCCGCTGCGCGGGTTATCAGATTGTCGTCGTATCCGTTGGCGATGGCGGACAGGGTCTTCATGCTGCAGGGGACCACGACCATCGCATCGACGAGGTTAGAGCTTGACGCCAGCGGCGAGCACATGTTCGCCTCTTCGTGGACGGTCGCCAGCTTTTGCATGGGCTCGAGGTCGACCTTCTCATGCCTGGCTACCTCCTTCGCCGAGGAGCTGACTATGGCGTGGACCTCATGCCCCCGCAGTTCCTCTATTAGGCGCTTTCCGAGGACCACACCCGATGCTCCAGTGATGGCTACGACGATTTTCACGGTAGGATAATAAGCGCAGGGGGTTTAAAAGAGACATCCCCTGTTAGTTTTCGCCTAATCCTGGGGTTTGCCCTGTTTTTTGGGGGACATATCGTAGGCCTGCTTCGGCGGATCGGCCTTCTGCGGCAGGACCAGAGGCATGCCGCCCAGTTCCCCGATCACGTTCACCAGGCTGCTCGACGAGGGCACGATTATCTTAGTGTTGTTCCTGAGTGAGTTCTCCGTGACCTCCAGCTTTCTCATCAGCTGGGCCTCGTCCTTGAAGTACTCCCTCGCCGCCATGTTGACGAGCTCGATCGCCTTCGCCTCACCCTCGGCCTTCAGTATCGAGGACTGCTTGTACCCTTCGGCCTCCTTTATGAGGGCCCTCCTCTTCCCGTCTGCCTGGGTCTCCGTCGCGGTCGCGTAGTCGATGGCGGCGGTCTTCTCGTTCTGGGCCTTGAGGACCTTGTTCATCGTCTCCTGGACGTCCTGTGGCGGCTGGATCTCCTTCAGCTCTGAGCGCACGATCTCGATGCCCCAAGCCTGTATCTGCCCCCTCAGGCCCTTCGCGAGCTCGTTGTTGAGCGTGTCCCGTTGGCTGTTGACTTCGACGAAGTTCATCTGCCCGATGATGTTACGTAGGGTGGTCCTTGCGAGTGCGACTATCTGCTCCTCGTAGTTGTATACGTTATACTGGGATTTTTTGACGCTGCCTTCGTCGTTTAAGACCTTGAAGTATATCTGCGCGTCGACCTGCGCGTTGAGGTTGTCCTTGGTGATGACCTCCTGCGGCTCCGCGTCGATCATCTGTTCCGTTATGTTGATCCTCCGTATGCCTTCGACCATTGGGATCACTATGCTGAGGCCGGGTTCGGCGAAGCGGTTGTATTTCCCGAAGCGCTCGACCAGACCCCTTTCGGTCGGGTTTATTATCTTTATACTCATCAGAACGAGCAGTACGCACACTATTCCGATAATCTCCAAAATCATTAAAACCACCTCTAGACAGTAATTCGGAGTGAGGCTTAAAATACGGATGATCAAACCGTATTTTATCCGAAGCAGCCATATTCTTCCATGGATTACGAGGACATCGTCGAAGGCTCCACGAGGCTGAAAGTCCCCGTCGGTGGAGGCATATCCAAGGGGGAGGAGGTGTTCTACAACCCCCATATGCGCCTAAACAGGGACATCACGGTGGCCTTATGCCGGGTCCTGAAGCCGAAGACGTTCATTGACCTGATGGCAGGCAGCGGGGCGCGGGGGGTCAGGGTCGCCAAGGAGGCGGGGGTCGACGTCACACTCAACGACCTGAACCCGAAGGCCCTAGAACTCATCGGCGAGAACGCCGCCTTGAATGGCGTCCAAGTCAGTCTCGAGCGCCAGGATGCGAGGGCGATCCTCGCCGGGAGGAAATACGATTTTTTCGACCTGGATCCGTTCGGCCCGCCGGTGCCATACGCCGAGGCAGTCGTATCCCAGGCTAGGTGGGGAAACTATATCGGGCTTTGCGCGACCGATACGAGCGCCTTGTGCGGTTCGTATCCGAAGGCGTGCATGCGAAAATACGATGCTGTCCCCCTGCGCTGCGACTGCTACAACGAAGTCGGGCTTAGGGTACTCATCGGCTTCATGGCTAGGATCGCCTTGAGGCACGAGTGCGGAATCGAGCCGCTCCTGTGCCATTCGACGAGGCATTACATGCGCGTGCAGTTTCGCCTCGGGAGCAGGCACCAGGAGACGATGAAGTCCGTGGGTTACATGCAGTATTGCTTCAGCTGCCTGCGGAGGGAATACATGAGCCTCTGTCAGCTAAAGGAGGAATGCAGCTGCGGCGGAAAATTCCAGACCGCCGGGCCCCTGTGGACAGGCAGGTTCGCAGACGAGCAGATCTGCAAGGCCGTCTATGACGAGATCCTCGGGGGGGAATTCCAGGAGAAGGCGAAGTCCGCCAAACTGCTTGGCCTCCTAATTAAGGAGCAGGAGGTGACCTTGCCGTATTATGACCTGCACAAGCTGTGCAGCAGTTCCGGTTCGGACATCCCGAGGACCGAGAAGCTGGCTGAGGCGGTATCGTCCGCTGGTTACAGGTTCGCAAGGACCCACTTCAAAGACGTCGGATTCAGGACGGACATGCCGCACGACGAGCTCGTCAGGATTTTGAAGTAGATACCCTGTCAGCCAGATCGCATGCGAGAGTCACAATGTCGGCGAGCTTTTGCATGTGGGCCATGTTTGTCCTGCTGAGGGTGCCGGAGGTCCAAATGCACACCTCCTTCGCGTCTATGGAACATGAGGTGATGACGTCTTTGAATTCTACGAGACGACCGCGCATGTCCTTGTCCAGGATACGTGCGGCATGTTTTTTGCTGTCGGAACCAAAGACATAAGCTGGGTCAAGATCCGGGTCACCTATTGGCGTGGCTGGGACCTCAAGTTTCAGGAAAATGGGCCCCCTTCTGCGTATTTGCATCTTGCATCTGGATGGAGCCCCATGGCACACATGCACGCCATAGTTGCTTGATGGCGAATATCCGTCGCCTCCCTCTAGGACCCCTTTGAATATCCTCCCTGCTCCCGGATCGACGCCGCTGAGCTCTATCGCCACGGTTTTGCCGCCAACCAAGTATTCTGCGCGGTTGGGCATTTGGGCAAGCCGTTCCTCAGGGACCCAGAACATCCAGCCTTCCGCTTTTTTCCCCAAAGACTTTGGTTTGGCCTTTTCCATCGATGGTTCACACTCGTTCCAGCAGTTTCGGCAGCTCTTTGACCGAGGGTATTATGTCCTTTACACCCATATCCTTAAAATCTTCCGGATAGGCGCCTCCGGTGAGGACCGCGACGAATCCGGCCCCAGCCTTCAGCGCGCACTGCGCGTCGATTATGCTGTCGCCGACGTATATTGATTCGGAAGGCTTCAGCTTCAATGCCTTGAAGACCGGGGACAGCGCCCTCGGATCAGGCTTGTTGTATTCGAGGTCGTTCCTATGGAAGACCGCCTTAAAAAGCTTCGGGTCGATCCCGGCCTTCCTCATATGCGGTATAAACGTCTTTTCACCCCTTGAGGTCATTATCGCAAGGCCATAGTCCCCAGAAAGCCTTTCCAATGCCTCTTCGACGCCCGGTATCGGCTTAACAGACTCCGCCTCGACGCGGTAGTGTCGCGTGAAATCCTTCGCATCGATCCCGGGCCAGAATCCCACGATTATCTCGTCCCATGCTCGGCCTATGTTGCGGGTGAAATCGCGGTGTGAGACCGCAGGCAGCCCCATGACGGAGATTACCCGCCTGTACTCGGCCCAGATGCTGCCGATCGTATCGACCAGCGTCCCGTCGAAGTCGAAGATTACAGCCTTCAGCATGCCCTTTAATATGCGCCGCCACTATTAATATGATCCCAATGGATTTGACGATGCTCTGGTACGGCAGCCTCCAGCTGCCCTTGAACGTCCTGACCATCATGGTCTCCTTCGCCGCGGTAGTGTTCTGGATCAGGCTCTTCAAGCACATCCAGCTCGCAGGGAAGCAGGACAGCGGCTGGCTGTGGGTCTTTGGCGCGGTGCTCATGACGCTCCTTCTGAACGTCTCAACGATGCTGCTCGTCCTCGCCAACGAGAGGGTCACATCAGGATTGGATACTGTGATGTTGGTCGACGTCAACGCCCTGGATTTCATCACCACAGCCACCCGGACGATACTCGCGGTGACCCTTGCAGCAGGCGCGTATCTGCTTTTAGAGTCCATCAAGGCAGGCGGCGACGCCAGGTTCGTCCGCACCCCAGTCCTGCCGCAGGCCGAGTCCCCGAGCGATTCCGAGCCCAAATACGCCCTGAAGCCGGGCCTCAGCTACCTCGTCAAGGAGGGTCAGCCGAACTCGATGAAGGACTATTACATGCACGCCGACAGGCACATTGTCACCGGAGCGGACTTGTTCACGGACCTTGTCACCCACGGGCTGATGGGTTTCGCGGCCACGAGGAGGTATCCGCCCAAGGTCAGGGATGCGACTGGACTGATGAAGACCCCGATGGTCTGGCTTACCCAGGAGAAGGGATTCAACGAGTCGGTGCAGCCGGGGGACCTAGCGGAGCTGAGCCATATAATAAAGGCTTTCATCAACAAGGGAGGAGACACCGTGGTGCTGTTGGAGGGCCTGGAGTACCTTATCCTGCATAACAGCTTCGACGAGGCGTTGAGGTTCGTCCAGGGAATTGACGACGTCGTCGTCCAGAACAAGTCCAGGCTCATCGTTACCATCGACCAGTCTGCGATCACGGAGCAGCAGTACCATCTTCTTTCCAGGGAGCTGACGGAATTCAACCAGACGATACAATGAAACCCCTTTCCGCAGGGGCCGCCCTCAGCACGGATGCGGTTGATGCGATCATCGGCGGTTTCAGGTTCCGGGAGCATGAGTCGGTCTCGAAGGACGAGATCAGGGGTAGGCTGTCAGATAGGGGCTATGGGTTCAGGACCCTGAAGCCAGAGGGGGCCAATGCCAGGATACTCGCAGCGGATTGCGCCATAGCATACAGGGAGCTGAGATACCACGCCATCTGGGCGGCGCATGCGGTCGCGATAGCGTGCACATTCGACGGGAAACCGCACCCTGACACCCTCGTAGGCAACGGGGCCCTCCCCTATGGCGACTTGGAGCATTCGAGTTACGTGGGGGCCGGGGAGTTCATCCCATATGCGGACCTCGACGTCCGCGGAAACAGCGCCAGGGTCGCGTTCGAATCCTCTTCCACGCTGAATGCACACCGCGAATCCGTTTCCGAGGGGAAGAGACCGGACATCGTCCTGGTAGACGGCAGCCTCTATACGAACCTCATGAATCTAAGGAAGATTGACCCCATATATCCGGAGAACGCCGACGCCATATCCGCCTACAAGGGTGTCCTGGACATTGGGAAGGTCGTGGGGATGGTCGAGGACAGCCACGCCACGGACCTCTCAAGAGAGCTCGGATACGACTACACGAACATGCTACTCTTCGATGTCGCACTGGAACCCGGAGAATACCTCGTTGACGGGAGAGAGGGCATAAACATCTGTCACATGAAGTTGCCAGGCAAACCCCTTCCGCATCTGCCCGCGGGGACAAGCAGGCCCCTCACCGTGAGGTGGGAGTTCAACTATGGCGGATTCGAGGACGACCTACGCCGCCTGGCCTGCATGTGGCTCCGGGAGGACGACGTCCTGCACCCGCAGCTTTATCCCCTGAGGATCGCGGACTATCTGACACGAAAAATAAAGGCCGGGGGGATACTGGACGAGGTCGTCGGGGTCCGCGGCCTGGCGCTCAAGCACAGGGAGCTCAGGGAGGGCTGAGCGTATTTATCCGATTAAACGCAAGAAACCCGGTTTTTTGGTGTGGGATGAATGAGGACAATGCCGCGCTTAATGGATAACACAGCCGAGCCTTTTGGCTCGGGCGTGTGTCTGAGGCGAATGCCTCAGCCGCAATACCGCGACCTTCAGGTCGCGGCTATTTATTCCGCTAAGGCTAATTTCATTCCAACATGAACGTCAAAGTCCACTATTACGAGATTGAGACAGGGAAGCCGATAGTCGTCCTGAACGAGGAGGACATGAAGGAGCTGGGCGTCCACATCGGAGACAGAATCAGGATCTCCAAGGGCGACAAGATGGCAGTCACGGCCATAATCGACGCCACCACATCCCTCGTGCCGCCGGGGGAGATGGGCATATTCAAGGACGTTAAGGAAGCCCTCGATCTGAACGGCGGAGACGATGTCGACATCAAGCCGGCATCGAAGCCAAAATCCGCGGAATTCATCAAGAAGAAGCTTCAGGGGCAGCACCTGCACGGGCATGAGATAACGACGATAGTCCAGGACATAGTCGAGAACAACCTTTCCGACATAGAAGTGACCGCACTCATAGTCGCAGCCTACATCAAGGGATACGACATGGACGAGACGGTGGCACTGACCCAGGCGATGGTCGAAACTGGGGAGCAGATAAACTTCGGCCCCAACACCGTCGACAAGCACTGCATAGGAGGCGTCGCAGGCAACAGGACGACGATGATCGTCGTGCCCATAGTAGCCGCTGCAGGGATGACGATGCCCAAGACCAGTTCCAGGGCGATCACGTCACCCGCAGGCACCGCGGACACGATGCAGGTGCTTGCGAAGGTCGAATTTACCATTCCCGAGCTGAAGGAAATCGTGAAGAAGACCGGCGGATTCATAGTCTGGGGGGGGTCGGTGAACCTGGCTCCCGCCGACGACAAGATCATCAGGGTCGAATACCCGCTCTCCATAGATCCGGAAGGCCAGGTCCTGGCTTCCGTCATGGCGAAGAAGAAGAGCGTAGGCTCCAAATACCTCGTAATCGACATACCCGTGGGAAAGGGTGCCAAGATAGAAGACATGAACGCCGCACAGGACCTCGCCCGCAAGTTCATACAGCTCGGAAACCGTTTGGAGATCAAGACGAAGTGCGTACTCTCCGACGGCAGCGCGCCCATCGGAAGAGGGATAGGCCCGGCCCTTGAAGCCAGGGACGTCCTCCTCTGCCTCGAATGCAGGGGGCCGCTGGACCTCACCAACAAGAGCATAGACTTGGCGGCGGCGCTGTTCGAGCTCTCCGGCAAGACAAGGGCCGGCGAAGGCAGGGCTTTGGCTGAGAAGATGCTCAGTTCCGGGAAGGCGAGGCAGAAGATGATGGAGATAATCGAGGCCCAGGGAGGCAACGCCAAGATCAAGCCTGAGACCATCCCATTGGGGGACAAGACCTTCGACATCCTGTCGGACCGGGCAGGAAAGGTCAACAGCATAGACAGCAAAGTCATATCTAAGGTAGCTAGGGCCGCAGGAGCCCCGAGGGACCTGGGCGCGGGGGTCTACCTCGAATCATGCGTCGGCGACACAGTCCAGAAGGGCGGGAAGCTATACACCATATACGCCCAGAATGCCGGCAAGCTCGAAGAGGCCATCAAGCTCGCGGGGCAGCTTGCCCCGATGAGGGTAGGCGGGCTGATACTTGAAGAAGTGACCTGAAAAGGCGTCATTTCTTCTTTTCCGTCTTCTGCGTGTCGGCTGACGAGAGTTTCTCCGACGCTTCCTTGAACTTGCCGTCTGAGATGAGCTTCTTCGCGTCCTCGACAAGGGATTCCACGTTTTTTACTTCGGCACCCTCACCCATCCCTGTCTTTGCCGCCGGCTGCGCCCGCATCGTCTGGGCGAGGTCCTCGACCTCCTTCAGCTTTGACTCCGCCTGAACCTGGTAGATGGCGACGTTGTAGGCGTGGTTGACTTCTGGCACTCCCGAGCTTATGTTGTCCAGGGCGAGGTCGTATTCCTTCCCAAGGTAGTGGGACCTTGCAGTCCCGATTATCGAGTCTATGTAGGAGAGGTCCCTGTATCTGCCGGTGGCGGCGATATCGTTCCTCTTACTTATGAGAGAGTTGAGCATGGATCTGACCTCATCGTCGACGTCCTCGGGGACCCCCGCCGAAGACAATGCCTCGACCTCCTTCTGGGCGTTCTTGTCCCCGCCCGCTGCAGCCGCCTTGGCTAGGGCCATCTGCTTCAGCTCTTCCACGCATTCCGGACACAGGTCATCGCTCATCCTTCTTACCTCCAGCGCCCTTCAATCCGTCGACTCCCTTCGAAGGACCACCCACATCCTTGAGGCCGTCGCCTTTAGAGGCCGCTGAACCTCCGGTTCCTTCCCCCTTGCCTGCTGAGCCCTTGTCCTTGATCGAATCGCCCTTCAAGTCCCCCTTTGCCTCCAACTTCTGGGCGTGCTTCCTCTTCCTGTCGAGTCTCTTCTTCGCGTCAGCCAAGACCCCTGTTTTTTTGAACAATCTGCCGCAACGCTTGCATGTGACAATCTCCGCCTCGACGAGTTCCTCATCAGGCTCATCCATTGCGGAGCCGGGTCTGAGTACCCTTTTAAGCAGCCGGAGGCCGTCTGCACTTTCCAGCCTCTTTGAGCCTTTCTCGTCTGTCAGTTCAACCTTTCCGCCTTCCAGGACGGCTGATATTGTCCCCTTGACAGTTGCCGCGCCTATCAGGTCTTTCGCGGCCTCCTGCCTGCGGGATGCGAAGACTGACGAGTCGGAGGCGGCTGGCTTGGCTGAGGCTAATACATCTCGCACGGGCAGCTCTTCGATTAGAGGAACTGGTCCGGCGGGCTTGATTTCAGCGTTCGGAGAAGGCTCAGAGGCTGGAATAGGTGGAGTCTTCGCTCCGATTGGCCCTGTTTCCGCTGACTGCTTGCCAATCGTTTCCGAAACGGAAACTGGCCGGGTCTGGACTGGCGCCGCAGCGGTTTTATTTGCCGCAGGTATTATTCTCTTCAGAATCGCAAGTTTTTCCGGGTTGGGATATTTTTCCCCGGCAATTTGGATAAGGGTTTTTCTGGCCTTCAAAAGGTCTTCGACCGTCGACTGGTCCATGAACGCATTCCAGTTTTCCCTGAATTCGCGGTCATATTTTGCGCCGATGTCCATTCGCAACAATTTTATAGTAGTATCTTTCTCCACAGCCCGCCGGTACGTTTGATCGTCCATTCCCCCCCTTTCCGGATAATCAGCCGGAGTCAACTGTATATCTGCCAAATGCCCTGGCAGAACTGCCCCGGAAGGTCTTCTTTCGCCGGTTGAGACTTGTGCCGGCTGCATATCCTGAGTAAACGGCCTTCCGGGACTGCCGCCGTTAGGGGGGGTATAAGTCCCAGGTTTTGGTTCGGGCTGTGAAGTGGTTCGTGCCTTACCGTCCGGGGACTCAACTTTCGGGATACGCTCCAGCTGGTATCCGAAAAGGTGTTCCAGGACGATAGACGATGAGCCCATGGCATCAACGCGAGAGATAAACACATTCTTCGTCGGGTCTTGTCTATTCAATTTTTCGGAGAATTCAATTTGCCGGTGCATATCATCGCCTGCATTTATCAATATGGAAGCCCATTCGTCACGCCTTAGTATATTGTCTTTCACGTTTTTTGACTTTTCGATGATATACCTTGACCTCTCCTGTCGGTCCTTTATTTCGCTTATTGCATTGAAGTCAAACTTATCTATACCGGTATTCATCGCCAAATTCAGATAACCGTTAAAATTACCGCCTTGGCCTGCTTCCCCATCCATATCCTGTAGCCTTCTTCCCTCAGCCCTAATTTTTTCCGCTATTTCGATGATCCGGCCAGCGGCTTTGTCCCCGTGGATTTCCCTCATGGCGTCGATAAATGGGGAATAGCCTTTCCCAAAGCCGATTGAATCTTTTTCCGCTTCTGTTGCTTTTTTATCGTCCCAATTCCGTAGATGTTCTAGCTTTTGGTTAATGTCCACAATAGCCCGTGGCATGCCCTCGGCTGCCGCCTTCCCAGCTATTCCCGCATCCAAAATCAGCTGAGCCTCCCGCCTGGCCTTAGCCCTGGCATCCTCTTGGCTCATACCCGCCCCCAGGTTCACTTCCCTGAACGTACTTAAAAGGCGCCGGCCTTTGCCGTAGACTTCGGCGTCGCCTGCATGGATTTCGCCGATAGCTCCTGGCAACTCGTGCGCTTCGAGGACGGCGGTGCGCTCGTTCTCGTTAAGCCGCCTCCCGAGGAGACGTTCCCCTAGACCTATCCGCGCCGAGTCGGAGACGTTCGGATTCGAAAGCAGGTATTTCTTGATGGCATCCGGGCTCGAGGGGAGGGCCTTTCCGCCGACGAATTCCTTCCGAGCATCAGTTGAGTACTTAACCTCAAATTCGAGCCTATCGCCCTCTCTTCTAAAGGAGATATCCTGGAGACCGGTCGGCCTGTCCGGAGCTATGACCTTTGCGTTTATTCCTTCGAGTTTCTGAGATAGAGTCTGCCCGAATCCAGGCCTGGTTTCGGATGATGTTTTCACATCTGCCCCGGTTGAGCATGATGCGAGTATGATCGTTGGATTGTCCGTGAACAGACGCCTCTGCTTTTCGGGTCTTGCTAGGCTGTGGCTATTCTCGATGTTGAGTATGTCAAGAACCGTGTTTTCGCCGATTTGCACGCCGTTGGGGGTCCCATGGCCGCCCCCCACGAAGAAAGGCATCGGCCCGAATTTCTTCGTGTGGGTTATCAAAGCCCTGCCCAGATCCATCGCTGTCTCCGCCTCCACGATCCTTGCACCCCCGTCCAGCACCAGTTTTTCCAAGGTGTGGGCATCTGATAAAAAGGCTCCGTTCCAGTCCGATTGGGGCAAAACGATAAGACCCAAATTTTTAGGCGCTTCCTGGCCGGCTGCTATCCGCTGGTCCTGATCGTAGATGTGCATGAGGGTTTTGGACGTGTAGCGGCCGAATACCGTGAGCCCGTATTTCTCATGGAGATATTTCGCCGCCCCAGGCCTTTCGGCATTCAATGAGGACAGGACGTTAAGACAGGAGCCATATCCCAAATCTGCGGTTTTAAAGCTTCCATCCTCGTTCCTTTCCATTCCGACATTCTTATCCCATGCGAGGAGGGTGTCGGATACGTCCAAGCCGGATTGGGTTATAACCGCCGAAATGGCGGGACGAATCAAAGCCTTGACGTCCTCCGGGCTTTCGAGGTAGGTTTCGGCCAGACTGTTGAATGCATACCTGCTCCTGGAGGCGTAGGCGTCATCCCCTATTTTGATGAGCGAATGGTCCTTGGATGCATCTAACAGGTGGGTTAACGCCACGTTGCGTACGCTGTCGTCTCCCTTTAGGATTACCTTGCCCAATGCATGGGAAGAATAAAAATTTGATTTATATGAGTCAGCATGGGCGGTGTCGTACATCCCTTCCACGAGTTTTCCGATGGCGGATGCCTTTTCTTCCGGGGATTTGCCGTAAATTGCCAGGTCCTTGACCAGGGATATCGAGTCCTTGTCCAGATAACCTGATTTTCTCACATCAGTCTGCATCATTTGACCGATATTATCCCGTATTATCCCCATAGCCGCATCCCGCAGTTGAGGCGACCCATGTTGCACAATCTGATCGAGAAGGTATGGTTTTTCCAGGAGCACGCTCATTGCATTTCTTTTTACGTCCGGATTGTTTGCTTCAAGGGCTATCCGACCGAGTGCAAGAGCGGAGGGAATATGGTTTGGCCAAACCGGAGAATAACCGCTGGTGTTGCGTGTCAACGCCCTTATACCCATTGCAGTATCGAAGTCATCCAATTGGCCGTTCACTATCAGGCCTGAGAAGGCGCTAATTTGGCTCTCAGGGACGTCCATTTGAGAGTCCAATCTGAGTATCACATCATCGGCTTTTATTACATGGCGGGGTGTCTGATATTGCGAATTCCATTGGGCGGTGACGCTGTCTGACCAGGAGTACATGTTCGTACTCTGCAGGTATGCGCTCCTTATGCCCCGTCCGATGCGGAGGAACGCTCCAGTGACCCGTGAACCTATCCCTTTTAATCCTCTTCCTCTTGCGGCGCGCGTTTCACCTCCATATGCTGTGCCTGGCCGTTGTTCCCGCATCTCACCCGCGCGGGTGAGCTGTCCGACCTGTCCGGGACCCGCATACTGTGCCCTGCTAGCTGCTGGAGCGGTTGTTCTTTCGGCATCTGCCCCTCGCCTGGCCCAGGCAGCTTCTTCAGCCAATGTCGTTCTCGAGGGAGCGACCATTACCCCTGAAATCGCCTGCCTTGCGGCCTTTTGTATTTCAGGGTCTGTTGAGTTTTGTCCGAGCCAGCTTAATGCGATGGATGAGGCGTCCCTTGTGTGGGGATCGTCGAGGCCTTTCTTGAGCGCCTTGAGGCCTTCCTCGGAGGTTTCGGGATCGAGGGTGCCGCCGAGTATGCCGAGGGCTAGGCCCTTGATCTGATCGCCGCTGGCGTATCCTTTGTCTTTGAGGTCGTCTATTACTTTTTTGGCTCCGTCTTCGGTGAGTGCCTTATTTTTCGTCTGCCATTCCGCAAGGTCGCCTCTGTTAGTATGCGATGACGGCCCTGTTGCTGCTGCGCCTTCCGTTGGTCCTCCCTGGCCGATGCCGCCGCCCCGACCGGCGCCGGGTGACTGTTCGCGTATCGAGGCTGCGCGAGTGAGTTGGCCGGCCTTCCTGGTCTGCGCATACTTCGCACCGCCCGCAGCGGCAAACCTCGCTTCTGCAGACGAGTACCGTCCACCAGCAGCATCCGGACCGCCTTGGGCGGCAGTAGGAGGTTTGTAGCCTCTTTTCTGCGCCTGCTCAAGGATGTATCCATTGGGGTCCTCGTTGCTTTCATTGGTCATCAAATTCTTCGACGACAGCGCACCGTCTATTAGTCCTTCCGCCGCGCCTGTCTTCAGGAACTCGTCGACTTTTCCGGGCGGCGCCATGCTGAGAAGGCTGTCCCTCGCGGCATCCTTGTCGAATTTTATTCCTCTCTTTTCGAATGTCTGCTTCGCGGAATCCAGCTGTTTATCCAGGCTCCGTGCGGCCGAAGCCGCTGCGGTTTTGTTATCGGCTTCAAGCAGCTGGTCGTATCTCTGTCTCTTCTGTTCCAGGAATTGGTCCTCTCTCGCTTCTTTTTGGACTTGACGCTGCGCTGCCTGCGCCTGTTCTTGTCCGAACCTCTTAGCTTCGCGTTCCTGTCGGGTCAAAATGCTTCCCTGGCCTTGTAGTGTCTGGGGAGGGGTGCTCGGTTGTTCCCGCCTAGCCAAACTGCCTCCTTGGCCTTGTTGTTTCTGGGGAGAGGCACTCGGTTGTTCCGGCTTCTCCATACTGTCTTCTTGGCCTTGCTGAGTTTGTGCGGGTGTGGCGGTTTGGGAGTAGGCCTGCGACGGTTCGTGGCCCCCCATTACTCCCGACCCTTGTGGGGTCCTGCCGCCAGGGGCGCCTGGACCCATTTGAGGCAGTTTTGGAGCTCCCAAGTTCCCTGACCCCTGGGTCTGCATCTTGACACCGGATGCGGACGGTTTCCCGGAAGACGCAGTTCCCGGAACATTCGATCCTGCCATTGCCTGGGGCCCAGCACCAGTGCGAAGCGGCGAGAGCGGCGCCCCGGCCCTGCCTTGTTCCTTAGTCTTCCTGAGCCCGCCGCCCTGGGTAGTCGATGACTTCGACGCATCCCTGGACGATTGACTCGACGAGATTGACAGGTTCGATCCTCCCATCCCATCGTCTCCCATTACTTGGGTGCCGGATCTTGGCGCTTGACGGACCACATTCGTACCCGGCGACATCGGCCCATGAGCTTCCCCAGGACCTTGGGGAGACATCGATGCCGACGGTCCGGCGACTGCGGACCCCGTGCGGCCGCCTGATGCGAAAGCGCCTGATGGCCTTTGCGCCCTGGCCGCGGCAAATCCGGCGCCTGTTGCCGGTCCCGAAGGTGTTTGTACGCCCCCGGACGGTTGCTTACCTGCCGATGCTTGGCCTGCCGTTCCCGCAGCTCCGAACAGCATGCTGGAGTCCCTGATGCCTGCCGGCCCGACGCGGCCTGTGTGCGGATATCTTTGGTCGACGCTTTCGCCCATCGAAAAAATACCCCTCGATGACGTGCCCCATCCCTCGCTCGCAGTCGAGCCCGGGCTTCCTCCGCCGACGTTCAGGTTGTGCCCGATCATGTATTGTCCGCTTGCCGTCGTAAGCGCGGATGAGATCCTGCCGGTCCGCATCCAGGTCGATATGAACCGGGACATAGGCGATCCTGGCCTTCCGGAGGCTACGTGGATGACGGTCCCTACCCAGGCGAGGAGCTGCATGCCGACCAACGGCGATGCCAGAATTCCGGCGTAACATGCAATCATAAGGAGGAACTCGCCGAATATGTTGCCGCCGCTGTGGGATGCTATGCCCAACCCCATTGCCAGGAACATTACCTGTATGAGCTGGACGACGAAAAGCAGTATCGTGGCCCTGAGCATCCTGGTCCCAAGGCCTCTTGTCGAGAACAGGGGATTGGGTATGTCAGTGAAATAAAAGAACATTGTAAGGGGGAAGAAACATGCCGCGACGAATACGAGGAAGTACCGGAATGCGACGATGATGGCTACGAAAAATCCGATGGAAAGGAAGCATGCCGTAGTGCAGAGGTATTTCACGCCTGAGAAGAAGGTCCCCATGAACCCCATTCCCGCAGGCCTGCTCGAGGCTTCGTTTAGGATGGTTGTTGTGACGCCCCGAACGATATCTACACCGAACAGCTGGAATAGTAGAGGGGACATAGAGACCAGTATCATCCCCATCATGAGGCGGATGAACGTCTCCTTTGCGACATTTCTCCCCTGCGGAGAGCCCGCCATGAAGATCAGGTACATTCCGACGAGGGTGATCGCAAGAACATAGATCATCTGCAAGAGCATTATCAGGCGGGCGTTGAATATAGATATGGTCTGGTCAAGGGGCTGTGACCAGGTGACGTCCCCGTAGGGGATATGGATCACGTATGAGTCGCATGCACCGGAGGGGGCCCATACGCACGGATTTGCCATGGTAAGCACTATTATGGGCGAGATTACGACCATGCTCATTTTTTCATATATCGCCTGGAAGATGCCTGCGAGGAGGACGTCTTCAAGTAGCCAGGCGGTCCACTCGATCATCCAATTCTCATTGGAGTCGGCGGATACGGCTGCAAGCAGGACGGTCATTGCTAGATAGAGCGCGACCGCTGCAAATGCGAGCCTCAGATTTCTTGCCTTTTTGCAGCTCATGGAGTCCCGCCCCCCTTCATCTTTCTGATGAAGTATTCAACCGCCCTAAGCCGTGCGCGATCCTTCTCCGCTGCGGATGAACCTTTGGAATAACCGAATTTCTTGCGGTCAGCCGAACCGAGCCTGCCCAATATCCGTTTGCCCAATGCCGTTCCATTAGAGAAAAGCAATTTTTCGGCACGCTTGTCCGGGGCCTTACCCCCATGGACGATCCCCCTCAGCTCATCGACTGCCCTGAGGCCGACCATACCGGTCGGAGAGCCAGATCCATCGAGTCCGGCCCCTTCGAACTCTGAAAGGATGCCGCCTTCTTTGGCTGCGTCGATGCCTATATCGCCCCTGGCAAACGAGTCGATAGCCTCGCCCGAGCCCCTGTTCTCGCGATACCACTGACCGACCGCAGCACCTTCGGCCACCGTAGCCTTCCTTCTGCCTACGCCGCCCCAGGGAGAATTTGAGACGTATATGCCATCCTCTTCGAGGGAATATGTTTTGCCGTCATTATTCCGTATCTCAGTGGCGCCGGTGACCGACGGTTCGGCGCTGATCTTGAATCCTCCGTCCAGCTCCTGGCGGACGGCCCTCCTCGCCCGGCCGTATTCGACAGTCCCCCTCGTCTGTGCCTTCTGCTCATACTTGTCCCGCCCCCGGTCATATGAGAGAGGTACCAACAAGGCTGCCGGACCGGCTATCAGGGAACCCACAATCCCGCCTGCCATGACGACCTTGCCAGCCCTTGACTCTGTAATGCCCTTACCCGCCCCGGCATCCCTTTCGCCGTAGGTACTCGGCCTGGCTGAGTTGATCAACCTGCCTACAGGGCTGCCTTTCATTCTCGCCCATACGCCGTGTCCTTCGCGGTAGGCCCTCTCCATCGCTCTCCTTTCAAGGGGTTCCCGCTCCGCGGCGGGCGCCGACGCCAGGGAGGCGAGATCGTGTTTCCCCTCCGATTCCGCGATGATCATATCGTTCTTATTCTCCTTGGACAGCCTTGACTGTGGACCTTGCCAGAATTCCTTGGCTTTCCCCGCCCTCCTTGTCCCGAAGAAACCTGCGGCGAAGGCTTCTGACTTGCCCTTCGTCTGTTCATCCAGAAGCATCTGTTTTGCGCCATCAAGCTTTGAAGGATCATTTTTGACATCTGAGTATGCGGAATCCTTTGCTGCAGCCTCCTTCACAGTCGCATCCGTTCCGGTCGCGCTGGAAAGATATCTATCCCTCTGTTGAGGAGTCAGCGAATCCCATACCGCGTCTTTTCTGACCTGTTCATCCGATCCGGCCGCCGTCCACACGTTCTCTTTGCCTTCGGTGAACGCATTATACCTTGCCTGTGCCTGGATGCTGGCTTCAGTCACCGGTTGCCCCGCAGCCATAAGCTCTGTCTTTGCGGTGTCCCTGTGCCGTTTCCTGCCTGTTGAATCCAGATAGTCCCAGTTGTTTCGAGCAGACGACTCCCTTCCTGCCGACTCCTGGAACGCTGTACTGCGCTCCGTCTTCGAGGCCTCAACGCCCTGTTCTGCGGCTTCGATCGCGGCCGTATCGGCAGGGTTCGCTCTAGCAGCCTGCAGTTTCGTCACAGCCTCGCCGAGCCGTTCGTCGTAGGCCTGCCTGCTGCCGGACTGGCCGATCTGCCCAGTAACAGGATCCCGCGTATAGAGGTCCGCATTTAGTTCTGTGGGGCTCCCAGTGACTGCAGATGCGTAGTACCTGCCTGCCTTGTCCTTCACGCCTTCCAGTCCCGCCGGATCCATGCCTTCGCTCCAGCCGAACGACGTCTTCCGCGCGTCATCGGGGTCATTAGAGGACACTATCCCGAATATGTCTTCCTTGTCCAGAAGGGGCGATGTCTTGGCGTCGTAGAATGCCTTTGCCCGGTCCATCGCAGTCGGCTCGTCATCTCCGAACGTTTTCTTCTCGGCGTCATTGAGCTTGCCCCATACGCCTTCCTTGTCCAATCCGTCCTCCTTCGAAAGCTTCGACCTTATTCCACCCCTTAGCCTGGAAGCTGAACGGATCCTGCCGGAGACCGCCTTGTCGTCAGCCGCCTTCTCATTGGTCGATGCCAGCCACTCCCCGACAGGCTTCAGCACCAATGAGCCTCCCAAGAACGCGAGACCTGCGCCTCCGGCTATCGCCAAGCCTAAGAGGGGAGCCGCGGGTGCGGCGAGGACTGCCAGGGGCATCGTCAGGCCTATGCCGGTTGCCGCAGCCTTGGCCCACCCGGGAGCGCCGCCGCCTTCTTTACCCTTGTAAAGGTCTGCAGCGCTCTTTGACAGGTCCCTTATGATTCCCGCCTGGCTCTGCCACCCATAGTTAAACACATTTTCACCGGTTGCAGAATCTGTTTGCCAGTACCCGGTCATCTTGTTTGCGATCCCTGACAGTGTCTTTCCGATGGGCCAGTCACTTATGCTCTGCCTGAGCAGTCCCCTGAGCATGTATCCTGCCGGGGCCATCAGCTTCTTCGGCGATAGATTCCCTGCTATGCCGTATGCGTACCAACCCACACCTGCGAAGCTTTTGAAGCCTCCCGCAGCCGCGAACCTGACGCCAGACCATTGTTGGGCTGTCATCTGGTCTTTTGTCGTACCTTCAGCGACCGGCGCCCTAAACGCAGCCCTCTTAGCAGTCTCCAGGAAACCGATCCCGTCCCCCAACTCGCCGACAGTCCTTGTTTCCCCGCCATAGACCCTGGGTGATGCGCCTGAGCCGGACTGCCCCCCGCCGCCGCTCCTTGATTCCATTGCCTCCTTGTATGCTGCGGAATATGGTGGAGGGGGCTGCTGCACATCCGCGCTTGCAGGCATGCCATCGGAGATGCCGTCCTGATACTTCTTGGCTGTATCGGCGGACGTGCCAAGCCTCGAGCGAGCGAGGTTTGACATATAGGCCGCCTGAGTGAAGGACTGCGCGCTGTTGCCCTGGAGGATGTTGGCCATGAACACAAGGCGGGGGTTGGCCATCGTCTGTCCGGCATACAGCATGACGCCGCCGGCGACCCCCATCATGCCGGTTATCATCATCGGTGCTGCGCCGATGAGGAAATATGCGGCTATGGCGGCTATCGCGTTCACCATATAGTCCCCCGCCGGGGCATTTGCGATCCCCACGGACAGGACCGTAAACAAAGCCATTGCCGCTGGGAAGAACATCCACATGAGCGTCTGTTTGAGCAGCTTGTCGCCAAGCGATTTGGTGAACTCGAAAGACATACAGAAGAGCGTGAACGGGAAGAGTATCCCGAACGCTATGACGACGACGTACCTAATCGCCAGCACCAGATAGGGCATGATCATCATCGTGAACAGCATGCAAAACAGGGGTGCTGCGATGGCTGATAATTTCCCGCCTGTAAGGAGCATAAAGGCCCCCATTATGCCCGCACCCAGGGCGACTCCGGTCTTGTGATAATAGAAGAGGCCTGTTATCGGATCGTAGTTCGCGGGCACGAGCAAGGAGGGATAGGGCCCGTCCACTACCTGCTTGAATATGAGTCTATTGACAGACATATCGTTCGAGTCGCTCAATATGGCAAGGGACCAGGTGTCCCCGTAGTTGTCCCTGTTTTTTGGGCCGGTGGATGGATCGGAATTCATCGTGACCCAAGTCGTCAACAAACCGCACGTAGAAGGATCATGGAGTACGTGTTCCTCCCAGGCGCTTTCACGGCATTCATCAGGGGCGGGGGCTACAACGATCGAGTCCGGAACTACCAGATCCTCCCAGTGCGGGCCGCTGGCAGACGTCGTCGTGCTGAGGACCGAATCGACCACGAAGTTGTTCGTCTCTATGAGTATGTCGTAGATAGGCAGCGATATGCTGCAGAGGATCATTCCAAGTATCAGCTTCTCGAGCTGACCCTTCGTTTGGGCGCGCATATTCGGGGAGATGGCCCCCCAGGTGAGGTATATCGCAGTCAGGATGATGAGAAGCAGATAGAGGGGGAGAAGGACCTCGAATATGATGGGTGCAATCAGCTGGATCAGGTAGTGGTGGGTGTCAAGGTCTCTTGATCGGAGAAAATACATGAAAATCCCGCTGAACTGGGCGAAGTTCTGGTTGACTGTGTTGGTCATCGCCAGATCAACGGAAGCCACGTTTTTAACCAGTTTCTGGCCGTATGAACTTGAAAAGTTCACGGCATACTTGTCCTTATCCTCTGTCGGAAAAATCTTCGGAGAATCCGCGGGGGAGACGAAAAGAGCAGAGGAAAATAGCAGTACCAGAATAGCCACAGATAGCAAGAACAGACTCTTTGACAAGATGCGACTCATACGATAATTATTTGCAGTTGATCAATTAAATAGGCTAAAAATGACCATTAACACTCAAATGCGGACGATCTTCGGAAGCCGCCCCCATGCGCCTAAAGTCTCGCCCATTATTACGACGACGCCGCGTAGGCCGGGAATCACTGCAGCCTTTTTGAATGCCGGTTTTAGGTCATCGGAGGACACAAGATTACCCACGGCAGACGCTGCGGCATCGGCCAGCGCAGCGGAATCCGCGACACAGGTCACCGAATCGGCTTTTCCGAGGCTTATCGAAGGACCGACAGACGCCGAACTCGTGCAGACACCACAGGGGGTTTCATTAGGCTCGAAGACCAGGGCGAATTCGTCCGAAAGCGCCGACGGGCCGGAGTGTATGCCAACGACCTTCTTCTTCGCAGCCTTCAGGAAAATGTCCCCCCCGTTATCGACTATGACGTCTTTCCCGCCGACGGAGACGATCCTCGCCCCAACCAGCTCCGAGAAGGCGCCGGCAACCGCGGCCATCGGCCCAACCCCGCAGGCCTTCGCACATCCCGCCATCAGCCGCACAATCTCCGGAGCGTCTTCTGATACCGCCACAGGCTCGTAGCTGGCCTTGAATACGGGTTCAAGGTTAATGTACCCGACGAGGCTGGAATAATGCTTGATGAGTTCCTCCAAAGCCAATCCGCGGCATTCGACGCCGGAGCTAACGTTCAAATGGGTATGCCCGTACTCCAGCCTGAATTTTAAACCGCCGACACGGGCCACATTTATCCACCCTTCAGTTTTAGGGCGCGGGTCGGGCACGCTTCGACGCAGGCGCCGCATCTGATGCATTCGTCGTTGTCGAGCACCATCTTCCGCTCGACTATAGAAATCGCCTTCGTCGGGCAGACGCCGAAGCAGGCGCAGCAGTCGACGCACCGGTCGTTGTCCCTCAATACCTCGGCCTTCAGCTCCACGGACTCCAAGCCTTCCTTGCTGAGATGTTCGAGGAATCTCCGTTCGGCTTTCGCATCCCCGACAACGGAGATGACGAGTGTTTCGGTCTTGTACTCCGGCTCGGTTATCAGGATGTTGACTAGTACTCCGGTCTTGAGGATCGCCTCCGCCAAGACGGGCTTATTCGCAGCCTCGGGAGGGTATTTTATGACGTATTTCCTCATTTTGCCAGCCTCCCCCAGGCCTTGTTTATGTCCGAGACCGTGATTATGCCGATGATCCTCCCCTCAGAGTCGACAACCGGCGTTGAATTGAACCCATATCGCTCAAGCCGCCTAGAGACCTCGTCTATGTGCTCTGAAGGCTTTGATGTCACGACCTTGGGGGTCATGACCTCAGATAGTCTCTTTTTCTTGGAGGCCACTGCCTTTGTGAAATCAAGGGAGGTCACGATGCCTGCAACCATGCCCTGGTCGTCGACGACTGGTATCTGGTCCACGCCCTTACCCACCATCAGCGAAGACACGTCCTCGAGGGAATCGTCAACCCGGGCGGTGAACACATTGGCAGTCATCACCTCAGCCACGTTAGGCATCTTCTTCTTCACCTTCATCGGCTTGAACACCCTCTGACCCGGCAGGTTTTCGACCCCCTCCGCGAAGTAGAACCGTTTCTCATCTATCCAGCGCGCAAGCTCGCCCATTATCTCATACGCAATCTTGAAGCTCGAAAGCGGAGCGCACTTTACGCTTCTGTCCATCAATTCAACGCGTCCGGAAATCAGCTCGCTATAGCTGACTTTCCTCAATGTGGGCCGGTCCGTCCTTGCCACGCCGTAGTCCAAAAGGTTGGTTTCGATCTGGTCGTTGGTGATCGCGGTGCTTTGCGCCATCTCCTCGTCTAGTATCGGGATAGGGACGCCTATTCCGAGCATAAGGCTCGTCCCATAGTCCGGTATCGTCACGCCCTTGACGTATTGGGTGTCCATCTGCCTAAGTTCGCCTTTGACTGCGATGTTTCCGAAACCGGTCTGGGGGGAATGCTGCGTGCCTTCTCCTATTATCCTCCCCTCAGCCCCGCCAAGGAATATCTTCGTCCCGAATCCTATGCTCCTGTACTTCGGGTCGTTCAAAAGGGGGCTGATCTCCCCCGTTCCTGCGAAGTTGATGTTTCCTGCCCTGGGCAAAAGGGTCCCCATATAGGTCCGCAGCTTGCGGTCGGTTGTGTTTACAGCAGCGTTATATCGCTGATAGGCGTTGCGGGGATTGAACATGTAGGCCTGGTTGAGGTCCTCGAGGGTGAAGGTCGTCTCCATCTTCCGGGTCGGATAACAGTCGGTCCCATATGAGCTCGTGCGCAGGCTAATCAGCCTGCCGGCAATCAGGTCCTCGACTACGTGGCCTCCGCCGTATTCCATCCCGCGATCCAAGCTCAGTTCGGTGGCCCCTATGTATGCGTCCACGGCGGCAAGGCCGCCGTAGGCTTCGACTTCGTTAAGCCAGACTTTTTGCATCTTGATGGGCGGGTTGCTGTGGCCGAAGTTAAGGATCGCACCGGAGCTGCACATAGCCCCGAAAGTGCCCGTGGTGACGACGTCTACTTCTTGGGCAGCCTTCTTGGGGCCATTATCGGCGACTATCCGAGGCATCTGGTCGGCCCGTACTACGACGGCATCCCCTTTCCTTATCTTCTCGTTGATTTCAGCTAGGGTTTTTGCCATAAATAGACATTCTGTAGTCATATATAAATACTTTACAATAAAATTATGCCATAATGCATATTCTCGATGATTCCCACATATCGCCAATGTACATTAATGTTTATATACTGGATAGAATATGGATATGCTACATAGAATATGCAACCTCACATATTCCACAAAGAATTAGGGGTGATTGGATGCAGCTGCCGCCGATAACGGAGATTGGCAAGCTTCGAAAGAGGCTTGGTTTAACCCAGACCGATCTCGCACAAAGATCACAGGTCAGTCAGAGCCTCATCGCCAGGCTGGAGGCCGGCACCGTCGACCCCAGATACAGCAAGGTCGCGCAGATATTCTCCGCCCTCGATGAGATGAGGAGCAAGGAGATCCAGGCCAAGGAGATAATGACAAGGGAGGTGACGGGGATCCAACACACTGCCTCCATCGAATACGCGGCGGGGAAGATGAAAAAGCACAATGTTTCTCAGATGCCGGTATTCGACGGGGACAAGATCCTCGGCTCCTTCACGGAAAAGACCATAATGGGGCTGATAACCAAAGGCTTCGACGCAAAGGCTCTTTCAAAGGAGGAGATTGCAGAGCACATGGAAGACGCGTTCCCCACCGTTAAACCTGAGACGCCGCTGACCGTCCTATCGGTCCTTCTTGAACACAACTCCGCCGTGCTCGTGCAGGAGCATGGGAAGCCAGTCGGCATCATAACGAAGGCCGACCTACTCAAGGTAATCCATAGATAACTCAAGGAGCAAGCTGCCGGTCGAGTTCGGACAGGTCTCTAGCCATCTTCCTCAGCTTTTCAGCCACATCCCCAGGCAACTCATGCGCAAGGAGGATTTCACCAAGGCTCGTCCTCATAGACATGAAGATTTCCCTGTTTTCCACCTTGGATAGCATAGAACCCACGGGATTAAACCCTGAGGAGGCCGGTTGCAGGCCAGACGCCAGCGAGGCCGCTATCTCACCCATAGGCTGCAAGAGCTGGGGCGGATTTGCAGAAGACTGCGCAAGCTGTATCAGGTGCATCGGCGCCGGGGACGGGGGAGCCGGATACATCGGTTGGGCAGGTGCCTGATTGGATTCCTGCGAAACCGGCGCCGAAGAAACCATCGGCGCCGGAGGTATCGCAGAAAGATGTGATTGCTTAGAGGCGGCCTCCAACTGGGCAACACGCTTCAATTGACGCTCCAGAGCTCCGCGCTTATCGTCAGATACGTTGCTGTTGACTCCCCGCATCCAGGAGGCCGGATTGCTACTTTTTGTTGCCTGGCTTCCAGGATCCGTCTGGGCCTCGCGCATGAGCTTCTCGAATATCCCGGATCCGCCGAACGCCCGGCTGCCTTTCGACGAAGAGCTTCCGAAAAGGCCCATGGTGCTCTGGGCGTTCCGTTTCCCATCGCCGGAGGACATTGCTTTACCCAGGCTATCGTTCGATGACGGGAGGCAGCCGCAGTCGCCGCCGGATGAATCATTCCTCACTATCTTGGTCTCAGTTTGGAACTTCGTTCCGCGGGTCTCATTGTATAATTTCCTGGATTTCAGTCCGTCTGAAATATCTCTCGGGTCGCTTGTTTTCCAGCTGTATTTTGAGCGATTGTCTCTCATTCAGGTGACCTCACAGCCACCAAACCCCTACATGTTACTTATGCATATATGCATTAAAAAAGGCATATGCTATGATGCGCCGCCTAACAGGGATCGACCCCCGTGTTGGGGTTAGGTTCAGCCACCATTATACAAGATCTGGATAAAAGCTTGCATGGGCCATTTGGCCCATGACGTCACCGATCCCAGAAATAAGGCCTGGGCACTTACGTGCCCTTTTGGCATATTGATTTTACCTGGGCATTGGATATGCGATCACAGAGGGCCAAGTCTTTCGTGGCCGTCGCAATCCTATAATAGCAGTTGTCTACGAGGTCGGGAGTGGATATCTTGGTGCAAAGCCCGATGTTATTCTCTTTGACAGCTATGTTCTTTATGCAGATGTCCCTCATCCGCTGGTCTTTTACGACGTCGCATGCGGACTCGTCGGTCCCGGTCTTTTGTGCATTTGCGGCTGTTTGACGGTCTTCGACCACCTCCTTCGGAAGGAGCGTCGTGGTGGGTTGCGGGACGATTATCTGTTTGACCGTTGTTGTGGGCGTAACAGGCTCGGAAGCGTTAATACATCCAAGAGACAACAGCATTACCATAGATACGCAGATAAAACCTTTGACATTTAACATGATTAATTATATAAATTAGGGTATTTAAATACAGAAAGGAGGGCAAAGGGGGGCATACGGACTCTTCATCACGTAAAAAAAACGGGAGCCCAATATTCCCGACCCCCTAGGCGGCGACAAGGGCCCCCAGGACCAGCCCTAAGACGAGCTTTTTAGCGAATATTCGAATAACATGACATGGGCGACTACGACAGTGAACTGTACAACACGGCCAATTACATACACAACGAGATCCAGGGCATGCACGAGGTCCTGAAAGACATCAACAGGAACCTGGCTGCCCTGCTTCAGGAGATGAAGGCCATGCGGGAAGACCAGATGAGGAAATAGGTCACTTGGAGTGCTTCCGTTTGAGCTCTTCGACCTTCCGTTTCGCAGGCAGATTCGGACCCAGGTATTCCAGGCATTCCTGGCGTATGCGGTCGCCTTTTCTCACGCTCCTGACAAGGTAGAAGTAACCTCTTCCGTTGATGACCTTCTTTCTGACGAACATCGTGCTATTTCCCGAGCTCCCTAGACCTCTTTGCCGCCGCTTTCACGGCATCCTGGAACGCCTTCCGAACACGGCATTTTTCCAGGACCTTCAGCCCCTCGACGGTCGTTCCTTTCGGGCTCTTGACCTCAGCTATAAGCTCCATCGGGCTTTTATTCGTCGCCGCAACCATGTCCGCCGCGCCGCGGACTGTCTGTAATGTTAGGTTCAGGGCGACTTCCTCGTCCAAGCCTTCCTTTATCCCCGCTTCCATAAGAGCATCGATCATGAGATACACGTATGCAGGCCCCGAACCGGACAGCCCGGTGACAGCGTCCAGGTCCTTCTCTTCGACCCGGTATGCGACACCTATCGAGTTGAGGAGGCTACCTACGAACATCGCATCCTCCTCCCTGGCGAGGGTGCCGAGGCTGTATGCAGCGGCCGTCTCTTGTATCATCGCCGGAGTGTTGGGCATCACCCGTATCACCCTTGCCTCCTTGAGCTTCGATTCGATCCTCTTGAGGGATATGCCTGCTGCAATGGAAACGATGAGCCTGCTTCCCGCGATGTCCCTTATCTCGTCCAGGACGTCGTCCATGTCCTTGGGCTTGACGCACAGGAACACGACCTCCGACTTTTCGACCACCTCGAAGGAGGAGTACTCGTACCCTACATTCATCCGCTTGACGGATGACAGGTTCTTGTCGTATGCGCGGACATCCGAGGCGCTGATGAGCCCCTTTCCAATGAAGCCGGACAGCAGGGCTGAACCCATCCTGCCGACGCCGATGAAACCTACGCGCACCATCTTAGGATAAAACATATACGCACAGGATAAAAACTTGCGATTATGACCATTTCCTGTTCAGCCGCTTATGAGTATATTTCCGCTTCACGAAGTCCCCCACAACGTGGCCTTTGCCCTTGAGCACCCATTTGTGCGAGACTAGGCCATCCACACCCACCGGTCCCCTCGCGTGAATCTTGTTCGTGCTGATCCCGACTTCTGCTCCCAGGCCGTACCTGAAGCCGTCTGCGAACCTGGTCGACGCATTCCACATGACCGACGAGCTGTCAACAGTCCCTATGAAGTACTTCGCCGTCTTCTCATCCTCGGTGACTATCGCGTCGGTGTGGCCTGAGCCGTATCTGTTGATCCAGGTGACGGCCTCCTTGATACCGTCCACGATTTTCACGTTCAGAATCAAATCGTTATATTCCGTCCCCCAGTCCGACTCGCAGGCCGCGGAAATGTCTCCGACTATCCTGCAGGCTTCCTCGTCCCCTTTGGCAGACACGCCCGCTGCCTTGTAGGCCCCCCATACCACGGGGAGGAACTTTTTGGCGATCTTCCTGTCGATAAGGAGGGTCTCCATGGCGTTGCAGACCGCAGGATACTGGCATTTCGAATCGTACGCTATCCTGAGCGCCTTCTCCAGGTCCGCCTCGCGGTCTACGTATACGTGGCATATTCCAGCGGCGTGGCCGAGGACCGGGATCTTCGTATTATCCCGTATATGTTTCACGAATTCGTTCGAACCCCGGGGGATTATGAGGCTTATCTGGTCTTCGAGCTTCAGCATCTGCGCGACTTCCTCCCTGCTTTCGATAAGCTGCACCCAGCCGTCCGGAACGCCTTCGTCGTCCGTGACGGTTTTGATAAGCGCATACAGCATCCGGTTCGTGTGTTTCGCCTCGCTGCCGCCCTTCAGTATCGCGGCATTGCCGCTCTTCAGGCAGAGACAGCTTATCTGTACGAGGGCATCGGGCCTCGACTCGAATACGACACCAATAACGCCTATCGGCACCGTCACCTTGTAGACTTCGAGGTCCTTCTCCAGCTCCATCGCATAGAGGGTTTCACCGACCGGGTCCTTGAGCCTTACGACGCTCTTGACGCCTTCGACGATCGAATCGATCTTGGCCTCATCCAATTCCAGCCGCTTATAGAGGGAATCGCCGATCTTATCCTTTGACTCCCTGCAATCCTGCGCATTGGCTTCAAGTATCTCCTCCTTGCGCTCAAGGAGGACCTCCGCTATGCGCTCAAGGGCCCTGTCCTTCAGGTCGGTGGAGGCCTTCGCCATCTCGACCGATGCAGACTTGGCATGGATTGCTTTTTCCAACGTGGAGACCATTGGTAGGATATGAGGTGAACCCAGATAAAAAGCATGGAATAGCTAAAAATACAATTAAAATGCATTTTCAGCCGAATAATGGATTATTTGCCGATTCTAAAATGAGGGGGCATTTAACGCTTATATGCAGCCCATCATACCTTCAACGGCTTGTCCTGCTCGTACTTGACGTTGTTCTTCAGCGCAGTCTCAGCCTTGCCGAGCTCATAGCCGAGGTAGGCGGAATGGTCCAGCAATGTGACAAGACCGTTGCCTACGATTGTGCGATACAGGCCCTCGGCATTCGCACCCTTGAATATGCGGCTCATCTTGCCGGAAACCGTCCTGCGGCCGCCTATGACGTCCTTGACTACACCCTCATAATGCTCGACGACGATGTTGCGCCGGGTCCCGTCCAAGTATATGTAAAAGAAACCTGCAGGGTCCTCTGCGAAACCGACATACCTCTTTTCCATGCAATCAAACATACTGCAGCCAAAAGGCCAAAGTATGTACTTACATACCCATACCGTCCGCGACATTAATGTCGCGGTATGGGACATGCAATCAACTAAAGAGAAGGATAGCTTAAAAAATGCCGGGCATGCGAACACGAAGTTAATAACCGGCCTTGTCCCTGGCCTTCACCATGTTCTTCAGCTTGGTTTTCGCCACCTGCGGGTCCAAGTTCCTCATCCCGCAGTCGGGGTTGAACATCAGTCTGTTCGGCTCCCGAAAGGCTAATGCGACATTCATACGCGCCAGTATGACATCGACAGTTTCGGCTTTGTTGATGTCGCTTCTGACGACGCCCACCCCCAGAGTCTGATCGAAGTCCACGTCTTTGACGGTCTCCCAAAGGCCAGGATTCGCAGCAAACTCATGCTCCAAGTATTCAACCTTATACTCTACCAGTTTCCCGAATATAGTTGACACATCCCCGCAGACGTGGAGCATCCTGGGCTTCGACACGCCGCGTAGAACCTGCTCGATAAGCTTTCTGCCGTACTCCGGATAATCAACGGAGAAAAACGGCTCATCGATCTGCACAAAATCCACGACATCATCCAATGCCGAGGCCTCCTTGGCCAGCCCTTCCGCATAAGCGTAAGCCAGGTCCTCGACGCCCCTGTAATGCCTGTTCTCGCTGCCTTTGGCCAGGGTATACGGACCGGTTATTATGCCCTTCAGTTGCCTTCCCCCAGGTAGAAGTTGCCGGACCGCCTTCTGCGCATCGACGGATGCAAAACCGGCATACTCGACGCTACCGACGACAACTGGCCTGGACTGTATGACGACTCCCCGGAACCTCTTTGCGAAGATCTTTATGAAGTCACCGCTGGTCTGCCCATCGGACACTATTTCTATCCCCGCATCCACCTGGGCCTCGACCGCCTGCCCCAAGGACTCGGAAGATGCGTCGAATCCCTCGCCGAAGAAATATGACTTCGCGTATTTTGCCCCGTCAAGCCGGACTGGGTAGCTCCCGATGACAGTCGTGGGTATCATTTCAGCTTAAAGTAGGGATGCTCCTTTCCGACAACCAGCCCGAAATAGTCGACTCCGCCCTCCGCCAAAAGCTTGTCCGCGAATGCCACAGAGGGGAAAATCCTCCCGCATGAGCTTACAGGCCCATAGACGATGAAGTCCCCGCCGGAAAGCGGGACCATCGCGTTAGCAGCCGCGTCGGCGCAATTGTATGCTTCCGGGTCCGTCTTCCGCCTGTCCTTCATCCAACCCCAACTCTCAAGGGTGTTGTGGATGGAACAGCCAACAGGGAGGCCGAACTCGTTCTTGAATACGGGTATCGCCCGTAGGGTCTCGGCACTCATGCTCCCGAACGGCGTCGCCCCGGTGTCAAGAAGGACCTTTTCGATGCCAGCATCGGACGCCACGCCTAGCAGGCCTTTTCCTGCGACGCAGATCATCCCAGAGCCGGTCTTTAGCATATCCAGCCTCCCGTCAACGCCCATGTCACGGGGATTGTATGCGAGGACCAAAACAGCCTCGGGAGTATACCTTCCGAGGGCGCCGATCTCCTCCTCGGTCAGGCCGAGATTTATGGAATTATAGATGGTTCGCTGAAGCGCCCCTACCTTCGCCAGGTATTCGAGGGTCTTCACCCTCGTGTGTGCGTCCGAACTGTCGATGCTAAAGGGCCCGTCGGTGGAGCCGATCACGACATCTATCTCCGTCTCTATGTACTTCTCATCCTTTATGTATATGTCCAAAATGCCGGGGATTCCCGTCTCAGCCGAGATCGCATCCTGCATGAGAGTATATTCTTTCGCCTTTGCAAAGGCTGCATCATCCATGACCTTATAGTCCTTTCCGTAGAACACTGTCCCGATGAGGACCGTCGGATTCTCCCCCGGCTGCCCCCCGAACCTCACGCCACCGACCTCAAGGATCGACTGCTCACGCATGAATGAGTACATCATCCGGCCTCCGGAGCCGAGGACACGAAACCATAAAGGTCCATATCCAGGCGCGAATGCAAGGCAAATTCCGAATGGAACGTCTCGACGATCTTGTCTTTGGGCAGAGGCTCGACGACCATAGGCTCCCCGAACGAGCCCGGATTCCTGGCAAGGCATGAATTAATAGACTTCAGGATCATATCCATGTCTGTGACATCTATCAGATCTATTATCTCCACCTGCTTCCTGAAACGGCCGACCGCCTTCAGGGGCAGATTTTCGATAAATGGGATAGCGCTTTTCGCGCCTATGACCTTGTTGTTCGAATCCAGCCCGTTCCGGTGCAGGCAGACGAGAGAATCGCCGCTGCAATGCCCCCTCACATCCGTACCGCACACTATCAGAAAACGGATGTTAGGGTTCGAGATCACGTTGGCGACGACCTTTTCAACGCCTAGATTCTCCGTCTTCATACTCCCATAAAGGGCGACTTTTTCTGCGGGAAGCTCTAACTCCTCGCTCAAAGTCACCGCCGCCACGCAGGACCCGCCGTTGCCTGAGATGAAATGCCCGCCCCAATGATAAAGCCTTGATTGATCAACCATCAGAGAATATTACAAACTACCGTTTAATTAAGCCAAAATCCTCCAGAGTGAAGAGGACCACCGCAGACAAACCGACCGCGGGAAGCAATACCTCGCCAGTCCAAAGATAAAGCATGACGAGGAAAAAAGAGGCCACGACCTTGTCCACAAGAAAGTCCAACCTATTGCCCGTCTCGGACACCGTCCCCGAAGCGCGGGCCAACGTCCCATCCAACACATCAAGGACAAGATACGAGAAGACAAAAAATGGACTTAAAAAAGGCTTCGTGAACAGGAACCAGACACCTAAAAGGCCGCAGGGAAGGGAAAGGACAGTCAAATGGACGGGCCTCAAACCCATGACGAACAGACGCCTCAGGAGCGGACCGATCAAAAAATCAATACGCCTCTTCACCATCTTCAGGCGTTTATAAGGCATCTTTAATAGTTGGAAGCGGTTACTATTATATGCTCGAAATGATGGGCCCCCTCGGTGCGCAAATCGTCTTGGACTACGGACTTATAGGCCTTTTTTTCTTCTCCCTCGCCAGCGCCTCGATCTTCGTTCCGGTGTCGGTGGAGATAACGTTTCCTGTCCTGGTCATGGCAAGAGTCGACAAGGTCGTAATCGTCCTCGTGGCGACCGCAGGAGCCTCATTCGGCTCCCTCATGAACTATTACATCGGAATGGGGGGGCTTAAGCTCGCACATAACTACATCAACGTGAAAGAAATCGACAAAGCAAGGAAAATCATGAACAGATACGGCTGGATAGGGCTGTTCGGGGCGCTTATACTCCCCCTTCCAGGAGATCCTCTTACCGTCCTTTGCGGAGCCGCCAAAATGAACCTCAGAGAATTCATCATCACTGTAACCGCGGCGAGGATAATAAAATACGCACTCATATTGGGATTGCTCACGCTGGTCATATAGTGCATTACACCGCATTCGGCGTTCAACACACAATATACGTCAGCAACCATACCGGAACATCCATTCCGGAGTGGCTTCCGCAAGACCCAGAGGTGCAGTACACTCGACAGTCCATTTATACACGGTCTGGCCGATCATATTCTCCATGTGATACGTCCCCAAATCGCTCACGTTGAAGTTTATCAGCGGCAGGCCGCTCTGCTCACTGATGTCGCAGTATGGGTCCAGGCCCGCACACACGTCCGAGCCCTTACTGAACAGATTGGCCCAATTCGTGCTGCCCTGTACGAGGCTGCTGTTATATGCCAACGACAACCCGCACCGGGCTATGTCATAAGGCTCCGAGAGCGTCACATTGAAGACGAGATCCTGTGGTCCGTTGCAGTACAGACAGGTTACCCGGCAAGACTGTACTGAATCCTGTTCAACGCACAAACCCTCGTCGGCAGTGCTGGACCCTATGCAACCCACCGTATAGGTCACATTCGTGGCAGGCACGTTGCCATACCAGAAGCTTGCCGCACCTGTTGGACACTGGGTCTCCCACGATTTCTCGACCGACATGCAGTAGGGAGTGACGCTCTCGTTGAAAATACACTCATCCAACTCTGAACCGACAAAAAAGCCCCTAACCTCGAACGGATACTCGGCAGTCGTAGTCCGCATATTGTAGGTGAGGTTGAATCTGGCATCCAGCACCTGCGGCAGACTCGGGCAGGTTACGTTGTTAACCAAGCAATATTCACACGGGAACGGGCCGCTGCTTGAGGAAGACGAGGAGGCCGAACTCCAGCTAGAGCTTGTAAAGCTGCTCGAAGACGAGGAGCTAGATCCGCTCGTGCCCGACGAAGTGCCGCTGGTCCCCGAACTGGTCCCACTTGAGCCGGAAGAGGTGGCGCTTGTGGCGGAGCTCGTGCCGCTGGAACTCGATGACGTGCCGCTGGTGACGGAGCTGGTCGCGCTGCTCGTTGAGGTCCCGCTCGTGCCGGAGCTTGTACGGCTGCTCGATGAGGTCCCGCTAATGCCGGAGCTTGTACCGCTAGAGCTTGATGAGGTGCCGCTCGTTGCGGAACTCGTTACACTTGAACTAGATGAAGTGGGAACGCTGGTCATCGACGACGATGACGAACTGGAACTGCCCAGGGGCATATCGCAAGTGCAGAGCCAATGGTTCGGATCCAGACATGTCGTCTCTGTGACCACATTTTCACACAATGCCACGAGGAAATGATCGGAATACAGGTTGTTTGTGCATTCTGCCGTGTTGGAAACGCATTTGCCTATCGCCTCTGCAACGGACACTGACAACGGATCGCATTCGCATATCATGCTCGTGCCACTGCTTGAGGAGCTGCTGCTTGAAGTGCCACTAGACATCACAGAGGATGATACGCTTGAGCTGGTCTTTGACGAGCTTGACACGGATGTTCCACTGCTGGAAGAGCTTGAGCTTCTGCTTGAGCTGCTTCGGCTGCTTGAAGTCTTTGAGCTGCTCGCGGATGAGCTGCTGGAGCCGCTTGAGGTTCCGGTGGACGTGCCGCTGGAACCGCTGGAAGTGCCGCTGGACAAGCTGGAAGTGCCGCTTGAGCCGCTGGAGGTGCCGCTTGAACTTGAACTACTGCTCAAAGCAGGCATACAACAACATAAACTGCCATCCACACACGCATCAAACCCATTACCCCCATAATAACAGAAATCATTACTAACCCCACCAACACACAACAAATCACAAGAAACCACACCACCCCCACCCTCACACAAAGCAACCTCAGCACCAACACAACCACACAAACTACTACCACTACTACTCGAACTACCACTACTCGACAAACCACTACTACCACTCGACGAACTACGACTACTCGACGAACCACTACTACCAGAAGAAGTACCACTACTCGAACTAGAACTACCACTACTACCACTCGACGAACTACCACTACTCGACGAACCACTACTACCCGAAGACGTACCACTAGTACCCGAAGAACTACTACTACTAACACTACTCGAACTCAAACTACTACTAGAACCACTAGAACTACCAGACGAACTACTAGACCCACTAGACGAACCAGACGAACTCGAAGACCCACTACTAGCACTGCTACTAGAACTTGATGTATCTAAACAGACACAGCCATAGTAGACACAGCAATGGGGAGACACAACAGTATTACAGGTTCCAGAGTTACAATCGGGAGGAATGCTCGAATCACATTCACCTAAGACATTACCAGTACAGACTGTACAACCCTGAGAATCGACAGTACCAACAAATAGGTAGATAAGGAGTAATGACACGATAAGCCAATTTAGTGCTAAATCAGGTTTTTTTCCCACATAGGGGGTAAATATTAGCATTCACTACCCTCCTTAACAAAAAACAGATCATCCATAGGGGGGAAAATAAGACCCATAATTAGAGGATACACTGACCATGATCGGGGGTTTCTATCATCAATTAACGACATCATGAGTTTGTGGTGGATATTGGTATTTTTTTGGGAGAATAAACATAAAAACGAATTATTGGGGGGTTTTACGGGCTAGATGGGGGATTTTAACTTTCTGAAAAAAAACGACAGCAGTCTCATAGTAGAATGAATTGCTATTAGGAGGATGTTCAAAAGCTGAATAAGGCAGATATTGCAGTTTAATGTGGTTTGAGCGCTTCCCCATAGGCATATAATGTTGAGGGACAGGGAGACTTATTAGGATCAAACACACATGCAGGCGTCTTTATCACAGTCACAACCTTCTGCAAATTCATGCCCAATTTCCTGGCATGCCGCAGTACAATAGGCTTCACATTCGGCCTGGGGATCGAGAGTTGTAGTCGTAGTCGTAGTAGTCGTAGTAGTCGTAGTAGTCGTAGTAGTCGTAGTAGTCGTAGTAGTCGTAGTAGTCGTAGTCGTAGTAGTCGTAGTCCTCGTAGTCGTAGTAGTAGTCGTAGTAGTAGTAGTCGTAGTAGTAGTCGTAGTAGTCGTAGTCCTAGTAGTCGTAGTAGTAGTCGTAGTAGTCGTAGTCCTCGTAGTCGTAGTAGTAGTCGTAGTAGTAGTCGTAGTAGTAGTCGTCGTAGTAGTAGTCGTCGTAGTAGTAGTCGTCGTCGTAGTAGTCGTAGTCGTAGTAGTCCTAGTAGTCGTAGTAGTAGTCGTCGTAGTCGTAGTAGTAGTAGTAGTCGTAGTAGTCGTAGTCCTCGTAGTCGTAGTAGTAGTAGTCGTAGTAGTCGTAGTAGTAGTAGTAGTAGTAGTAGTAGTCGTAGTAGTAGTCGTCGTAGTAGTAGTAGTCGTAGTAGTAGTCG
>JAZDMS010000032.1:0-10812 GCA_043800705.1 Candidatus Altarchaeota archaeon | reverse complement strand
ACCACAACGACTACAACAACGACTACGACTACTACGACTGCTACAACGACTACTACGACTACGACTACTACGACTATGACCACAACGACTACAACAACGACTACGACTGCTACTACGACTACTACTACTACGACTACTACTACTACGACTATGACTACAACGACTACAACGACTACTACGACTGCTACTACTACTACGACTACTACTACTACGACTACTACGACTGCTACTACGACGACTACTACTACGACGACTACTACTACGACTATGACTACGACGACTACAACAACGACTACGACTACTACGACTGCTACTACGACTACTACTACTACGACTACGACCACAACGACTACTACGACTGCTACGACTACGACTACTACAACAACGACTACGACTACGACTACGACTACGACTACTACGACGACTACTACGACTACGACCACTACGACCACAACTACGACCACCACTACAACCACTACGACGATAATCCCCCCCAACGGGGCCTGTTGTATAAAAGGTTCCTTCCCCCCGCATGTGTGCAAGTACGTAACGCAGTACTTATGCGCCAACGGAGATCCGACTGCCGTCCCCCCATATGGGCCAGGCAATGCATATCTGGGGGATGAGGTTCCCTGCACCGCCGGGATATGCAACGGATACCCGTAAACGACCAAAATGCCAATAAACCGGAAAAATGATCAACCCAATAAATAAAATCCCGAGGATGTCTTAATGACTGACCTGGCAGCCGATTCCGTCCGGAAAGAAGCAGACCCGCTTGGGAAGGCGGAGCCTCAAATGAAAACCCCGCCTGGGAGAGAGGAACGAAAGAGATCAAACATCACGAATCTTATCATAACACTTGTCCTTCTCCTATTGGTTGTCTGGCAACTCGGACTCTTCGACACGGCCCGCTCGTTCATCAACCTGAACCTCATGAGCCCCCAGCCGAAGCCCCTACCCACGAACTTCATCATTCTAGTCCCCGATATTGGATCGACATTGAATCCTGCAGCCGGCGAAGCGACGTTGAGGTTCATAAACAGCGCAAATAGCGAGGTCAAAATAACGGGCATTGAGGTCGAAAAAATTGGTGGAAACAAATGCCTACTTACCACGAAATTGCCACTTACGGTGGCTTCAGGAGAAAAATTCAGCGTGACAGCCGCCGGATGCGGACAGATGGGTGAAAAAAGGATGACGCGCATTACTGTGAACATTTCGGCCGTTACCTCCCTCAAATCGAAGGCCCTGGCGGAATCCTCCTCGACGGGGCCGTTGCCGATCAACGGTCTTTCGAAAAACCAGCAGATAGAATTCAAAAAGAATCTAGTGAATCAGCTAGACAGGCTCAACAACTCAGACAAGCCTGTAAAGTTCGAATCATCGGGGACCTTGACGGTTTCGTAGCAAATCCCATCGTCCCGAAAAACCGGGCCTGTTAACCATGAATTGATGGATTAAACAGCACAACCACCTCTCAAACGGCTCAAGTTTCACTTTATTTGGCACATCTTAGATTTTAGGCAAGTCCTAGGCCCACTAATCAGGCCATAATTACCTGAAATTAGGGATATGCCCTGAAAACACTATGAAGTTAACTTTGTTTTCGGGAGGGTCTAAGCCCGCGGGTAAATCCAGGGTGGTGATGCCTCAAATCAGGGATTAGCGCGATTTGAAGGGGAAAACCCCACCAAAATCTAAGAAGAACCCTTTATTTTAATCTATATTTTCAAGTGGTATTATGCGATTTACACCGGTCTTATCAGCCTTGCTGTTACTCTCATTGCTGGCGTCCGCCCAGGACTGGCCGATGTACCAGCATGATCCGGCCCATTCGGGCAGCACAAAAGGAGTCATGGACCTCAATAGCACCTCCCCCCACGTCGAATGGGTCTACTATTCGCCCTATAAAATCCAATACCCCCCCGTAGCAGCCGACATAAACGACGACGGCAAGCTTGAGGTTGTTTATACGACCTTGGATGGTGTTGTGAAGGCATTGAGTTTCAACGGAGACGAAATGTGGTCCTATAATGCCGGAAACGTCATATCCTCCCCGGCTGCAATAGGCCGGTGGTTAAGCGGGAAAAGTTTCATAACATTCGTCACAGCCGATGGGAAACTAAGCGTTCTTGATTCAAACGGCGACCTTAAAATGGCCTTTAATTCATTGAATAATGTATACTCGACTTCCATATCCGTGGTAAACATTCGCGGTGACGAATCACCTGAAATACTATTTGACTCGGTGGCGGTTAACTTGGATGGAATACCTAGAAAATACGGCGAGGAAGAGCTTAGGGTGATGGGTGTCGCCCTCGGGTTCGATGTCGTGGCCGATCTGGAGGGAATGGGGAATTATCGCGTTTACAAAGGGGTTTATCCCGAGGTACCGGCAATAAGCGAAGTGGACGGGAACCCTTATATCGTACGGTTCGGATCCAATAAATCCACCCGCATGCCTGATGTTCCGGGTATGGGTGCTTCGCAGGTAAATATTTCGCCATCGATTATCGTCAGGTCGCCCCCGATAGCTGCGGACCTGGACCGGGACGGATTAAGGGAAATTTTATTCTGCTCAGACGACGACACTTTGGATTTCCTGAATGTCGGCTCCGGAAAAATCACGGTATTGGGGGTGGCAAAGCCAAAGTGTGTGGGGGTAATTGCCGCAGACCTCAACCGGGATGGGCTGCTGGAGGTTGTGATGGCCCAGCCGAACGGCAAAATATCGGTCTTTACCACATCCAATGATTACTACCCGGAGGCGATCAAAAAAGCGAAAATTGACGCTAAAACGAAGGACCAAGGCGACACCGACGAAAAAGAGAATAGCACGGGAAAAAAGGACAAGAGCGCCATCGAAACGGCGAAAAGGGGTTTTTTGATTTTGTTCGTGGTTATCCTGTTGTTTGCGTCCTTTTTCATCATCAATCTGAAAATTAAACCTCTACCCAAAGAAGATTCCGTCAAACATCAGCATAAGGGGAGGGCTATCGACAAGGCCTGGGAGAACCTTTTACTCTCAGAGGTGAAGGACATAGAACCTGCCATAATAGACGGTCTCTTAACCTTAACATCCAATAATCCGATACATTTCGATGAAGCCGCTGAAAGGCTGAAGGTCAGCAGGGTCAAACTTGCCCAGCACGCGATGAAACTGTCAGAATCGGGTTATATCATCTTGGATGATTCCTGGGATAAAAGCAATCCGATTCTAAAAAGCACCGGCAAGTCGCGGCCGCCCACGGAGGCATTCGACAAAAAATAGTCGCCGTATCCCTCGATCTGCGGGGAAGCCATCGCCTTCCTCAAATCCCTATCAGGCCCCTTGTCGACGGACACAGACGGGTCGGAAGACAACCGGTCGCCGGAATGTGTCCCAAGATCGTGGGAACGGTGATTTTCAGCCTTCAATGAATATATTATCCAGGACCGAATAGATACTGATGGAATCCAAAGATTACGTACGGACCCTAGCGTTCATGCTCATCATCTTGTGGGTGCTCATAATCAGAAACAACGGTTACGATTCGACCACTCTGCTGCTCATTCTAGTTTTCGCAGCCATAATCTACGCGATCAGAGGATATGCCATAAGCAGAGGGGGAAAATTTGCCATTTTTGCGTACCGCCAATTAAGGGAATACCTATGTTCTCTGCTGCTTTCGCTTTCATCATTCGTCCTTCTGTTCATGTCTTTATTACCTTTCATTGTCCTCGCTGCGGTTATCATATGGGGGAAGAATCAGATGACCGGAGCCATGGACAACTCTATCACGGATCTCTTTTTTGGGTCTTATTTCGATGAGATCGTGATGGATTATAAATATAATTGGATCCCTGAGCTTGCCGTTATAGTCGTTTTCGTTTTTCCGGTTGTGATTTGGACGATTTCGAAGATATATGGTGTCGACTTGGAGAAGCTGGAGGAAGGGATCGTATCGAGGGTCTTTTTTACAGCGGCGGTAGTCAATGCGTCCATCCTATCGATCTCTTTGCTATTTGGCGATAGCCCCGCCGACGTAAGGTTCTTCCGATTCGTTATTTCGGTTTCCGTCCCCTCCGTGATCGGCTATATCGGATTCTTCCTGTATAAATGTTCCGGGATATTCAAGCACCTTGACGAGGAAGTATTGCCGAAGCCTTAGAGCTTCGCGTTCGCGGGCCTGTGCTCATAGGAGGGGAACCTAACCGCGACGATAATAATTCATTCCGCCAATTTGGAGGTATTATGCAATACTTTTCCGCCGCTCTCTTATGTCGGCGTTTAATAAACCCGTTCCTCATTTAGTGTATAGGCTTGATATGATATGGAACTAGAGGAACTACCCGGCGTCGGCGAATCAATAGCCGAAAAACTCAAAGAAGCAGGATACAACAGCATCGAGGCGATCGCCTGCGCGACCACAGGAGAACTGAAGGACCTGGGCATCGGAGAGGCCTCCGCTGTCAAGATAGTCCAGGCGGCCCGCGAAAACCTCCACATGGGATTCGAGACGGGGCTCGAAGTCCTCGCCAAGAGGGAGACCGTCGGCAAGATAACCACTGGGAGCAAGGAATTTGACAAACTCCTCGGTGGCGGAGTCGAGACCCAGGCCATAACCGAGATGTTTGGCAAATTCGGCTCAGGGAAGACCCAGGCAGCGCACCAGCTCGCAGTCAACGTCCAGCTCCCGGTAAGCAAAGGCGGACTGGAAGGCACGGCCCTATACATCGACACCGAGAACACCTTCAGGCCGGACAGGATACAGCAGATGGCCAAGGCCGTCAAAATCAAGCCGGAGGAGGCGCTTGCGAACATCCTCGTCGCTAGGGCGTACAACTCCGACCACCAGATGCTCCTTGCAGAAAAGGCAGCCGAGATGCTCAAGGAGAGGAATGTAAGGCTCGTCATAGTCGACTCCCTAACAGCCCACTTCAGGGCCGAATACACGGGGAGGGGGACGCTGGCGAACCGCCAGCAGAAACTGAACAGGCACATGCACACCCTGCAGAGAAAGATCTCGGACATGAACAACGTCGCTGTCATGGTGACAAACCAGGTGATGGCGCGCCCGGACATACTCTTCGGCGACCCGACGGCACCCATTGGCGGCCACATCGTCGGACACCACAGCACATTCAGGATCTACCTGAAGAAGAGCAAGGGAACCAAGCGGATAGCGGACCTCATCGACTCCCCCAACATGCCGGATGGAGAGTGCGTCTTCGAGATAGACACCGACGGCATAGAGGATGTGAAGGAATCCAGGGTGTCGAAGGACAAGGACAAGGAGAAGGAGAAATAACGCTTCCTGGGGTCCGTGAAAAACCGCCGCGAACCCAAACATTGTCCAAATAGGGGCGTAAGCCCCTTTTTCCATCTTTATTTAATAATCCATACCTTCTATTTGTATTTTCTCATAAGGGCAAATTCAGCCTTTTGATATACTGTGATTGAAATGAGGAACATCTACGTTGAGTTCCCCGACGAGAAGCCGCTTCAGAAGCAGGATGTGGAGTTGGTCGAACGTAAGGGGATCGGACACCCAGACAGCATATGTGACGGACTAGCAGAGGCGGTCAGCCGGGCGCTCTCCAACGAATACCTGAAGAGGTACGGCTGCATAATGCACCACAACACGGACCAGGTCGAGCTTGTGGGCGGCAGAAGCCACCCCGTATGGGGTGCCGGCGAGATCATATCGCCGACTTACATCCTCCTTTCCGGAAGGGCAACGACCGATATAGGCGGCGAGCTGGTCCCTGTCGGGGAGATCGCGGTAAAGGCAGCAAGGGAGTACCTGAGAAACACGTTCCCCTACATGGACGTCGATGACACTGTGACTGTAGACCAGAGGATCGGGATGGGCTCATCCGACCTGCGCTCGGTCTTCGGCAGGAAGGGTATACCGAAAGCCAACGACACGTCCTTTGGTGTCAGCTTTGCGCCGCTGACCCTGACGGAGAGGCTGACCCTAGACGTCGAGAAGTACATGAATGGCAAGATGAAGAAGAAGGTCAAGGCGTCGGGGCAGGACATCAAGGTCATGGGGGAGAGGACCAAGGACAAGATCATCCTTACCATCTGCAACGCCATGATATCCAAGCACATAAAGAACATAAAGGATTACGCCAACATCATCGAAGAGGAGACAGACCTGGTAAGGGATTTCGTTGCTTCGATCACGGACCAGCCAGTTCAGGTGGAGATAAACACCGGCGATGACCTCGACAACGAGAGCGTCTTCCTCACAGTCAGCGGGACGAGCGCCGAGCAGGGGGACGACGGATCCGTCGGCCGCGGAAACCGCGCTAACGGACTCATCACCCCGTACCGGCCGATGAGTATGGAGGCGACGTCGGGCAAGAATCCCGTAAATCACGTCGGCAAGCTGTACAACCTGCTGTCGAAGGAGATAGCGAACGAGATCGCAAAGGAGGGCGCGGAACAGGTATATGTCCGTCTCCTGAGCCAGATCGGGCATCCCATCGACCAGCCGCTGTGCGCGGACGTCCAGGTAATAGGCCCCGAGAAGATGAAGAGCAAGGCCGTGCAGATAACGGACTACTGGCTTGAGCACATCGAGGATATGACCAAATCCTGCGTCAGCGGCAAGGCAGAAACGTTCTGAACAATAGGCCGCCTTTTGGCGGCTTATTCTTTATATTTATCCCCTACAATCATTTACCATGCAGTTGGTCGTATCCCCCCTGGAGCTTGACATGACAGTCAAGGTGGTCATTGCCGGATTCTTCGGGATGCTGATAGGCTTGGAGCGGCAAGGCGGGGCGACAGGAGCCGGGCTGAGGACGTTTTCCCTGATCACGATGGGTTCAACATTGTTCACGGTATTGTCCGTTGAGTCGTTTCCTGCGGCTAACGATCCGATGCGCCTGGCTGCGAGCATCGTAACAGGCATCGGCTTCATAGGTGCGGGAGTCATCTGGAGGCAGAAGGAGGAGGCCATCCATGGAATCACCACCGCCGCAGCCATATGGGTTGCGGCAGGCATCGGAATCGCAGTCGGACTCGGCTACTTTGTCCTTTCCACCATGATAACCCTGGCGACGATGATAATACTCGCCAGAGGCCACGTGGTGAAGGTCGCAAAGGGCACGTTCAAGAAGGAACTAATCGGGATAGAATCCTAAAAAAGGCCAAGCCGAATCACTTCTTCAGCTTGAACTTGTATCCGTACCTGATTATCCCGTGTTCGTCGTCCGCCATGATCTTCCTGAAGACCCGCTCGACGGACGCCCCTATCCTGACCTCCTCCGGCTTGCAGTCCACGATCTGGGCCGTGCACTTCGCACCCTCCTTCAGGGCGACGATTGCGACGACGTAGGGTTTCTGGTACTCGAAGCCTGTGGGCGCCGCCCTGACCACGGTGTAGCTGAAGACCTCTCCGTCTCCGGAGAACTTGAACTTCTCCATCTTGCTCTTCCTCCTGCAGTCTGGGCATATGTTCCTCGGCGGGAAGAACTTCCTATCGCAGGTCTTGCACCTTGAGCCCACCAGGTTGTATCTCGCCCCTGAGAGCCTCCAGTGCAGCGCCAATCCTTCAGCCATTTCAGTCCACCTCCTTCCGGAGTATATGGACTGCGCATGTCGCTCCGCTGCCTCCGACGTTGTGGGTCAGCCCGACCTTTGCACCTTCGATCTGCCTCTTGCCCGCGTCTCCCCTAAGTTGCATTACGACTTCGATAGCCTGTGCGATGCCGGTCGCACCCACGGGGTGTCCTTTAGCCTTCAGGCCGCCCGACGTGTTCACCGGCATGCTACCCTTCAGGGACGTTTCTCCGTCTTCGGTGAACTTTCCGCCTGCGCCGATTTGGCAGAATCCGAGGCTCTCTATGGCCATCAGCTCCGCTATCGTGAAGCAGTCGTGGACTTCTGCGAGGTCTATGTCCTCTGAGGTGACGCCTGCCATCTTGTAGGCGGTGTTCGCGGCCTTCACAGCCGCTTCCATGCGGCAGAGGCTCTTCCTGTCGTGGATTGCGAGCGTGTCTGACGCCTGGCCGGAGCCGGTTATCCATATGGGGTTTTCGCACAGTTCCCTCGCTTTCTTTTCGCTGGCTAGGATGACGGCCGCTGCTCCGTCCGTGATGGGTGAGCAGTCAAGGAGCTTCAGCGGGTCGGCGACGAGCGACGAGTTCATTACCTCCTCCAAGGTTACTGGTTTTCGGTATTGTGCGTTGGGGTTGAGTGCGCCGTTGTGGTGGTTCTTGACCGCGACCTGCGCCATCTGCTCCTCTGTGGTGCCGAATTCGAGCATGTGCCTTCTGGCCATCATCGCATACAGCGCGGGGAACGTGACTCCGTGGAATGCCTCCCATTCCTGGTCCGCCGCCCCTGCAAGGGCGACCGTCGCGTGTTCGGTGCTGGCGTCGGTCATCTTCTCGACGCCTCCGGCCACCACTACGTCGGCTGCGCCGGCCTTTATGGCAAGGAAAGCCTGCCTTAATGCAAGCCCTCCCGAGGCGCATGCGGCCTCGACCCTTGTCGCGGGTATGCCGCATAGTCCTGCGTTGTCAGCGACGAGGGCGCCGATGTGCTCCTGTTGGATGAACAGCCCAGGCGTCATGGAGCCGACGTATAGGGACTGTATCTCGATGCCGTCTATTTTGGCGTCCTGAATGGCCTTCACGCCGGCTTCGGTTATCAGGTCCCTGTAGCTTCTTTCCCAGAATTCTCCGAACTGCGTAAGTCCTATCCCGATTATTGCAACGTTCGTCATCATCATCACCCTGTCTGCAGGTATACGCCCTTGATCTTTCCCTTGTTTTTTGCGTATATGCTGTAGTCTATGTATTCCTTGTCCTTGATCTGGTCCCTTATGGGTTTGGGGTTCCTGTTTTTGGCTATCATGTCCGTGGCCTCTATTATGAATGAGTCGCTGCCTGCGCCCGAGCCGTAGGAAGTCGCGAGTATCAGGTCCCCGGGAAGTGCGACGTCGAGTACGGCGCTGAGTCCGAGCGGCGTGGCCCCGGAGTACGTGTTCCCGATGATGGGGGTCAGAAGCCCTGTTTCGACCTGCTCCTTCTTGAAGCCGAGCATTGATGCCGCCTGCAGCGGGAATTTCCCGTTGGGCTGGTGGAATACCGCGTATTTGAAGTCTTCCGGCTTGAGCTTGTTGCGTTCCATGATCTTCTTCGACGCCGAGATGACGTGCTTGAAGTATGCCGGCTCGCCTGTGAACCTGGAGCCGTGCTCCGGGAAGTCCTGCCCCTCCCTCCTCCAGAAGTCGGGCGTATCGGTCGTGAACGAGTATGTGTCCCTGATGTCGGCGACGGTGTCGAGTTCGCCGATGATGTAGGCCGCCCCTCCGGCTGATGCGGTGTTTTCCAGGACGTCGCCGGGCCTTCCCTGGCTTGTGTCCGCGCCTATGGCGAGGCCGTACTTTATCATCTTGGACTTGACCAGGCCCATGCAGATCTGTATCGCCGCGGTCCCCGCCTTGCAGGCGAACTCTAAGTCGGCTGCAGTAAGGTCCGGCGTCGCCTCAATCGCCTCGGCCACTATCGTGGCGCTGGGTTTGACCGCATACGGATGGGATTCGGAGCCGACGAAAACGGCTTCGATGTCCCTCGGGTCGATTTTCGCGTGGGCGAGGGCGTTCCTCGCCGCCTCGACCGATATCGTTATCGTGTCTTCGTCCAGTCCCGGGACGCTCTTCTCGTACACGTTGAGGCCTTTCGCGGTCCGCGGCCCGTCGCCGCCCCAGACCTTGGTTATCTCTTCCGTCTTGATCCTGTATTTCGGCACGTATGCGCCGTATCCGACTATGCCTGTCATATCATCTCCCTCCCTAGCTTCTCTATGAGCTCCCGCTCCGTCTTCAGCCTCGAGACCGCGAGCGGTATGTTCTCCTTCTCCGCTATGTGTTTTGCGAGCTTGTCGACTTTCTCCGGCGCCAGGCCGTGAAGCACGATCATCACCGGCTTCGGCTGCGTCACCTTGACCGCGATCATCGGCGAACGCCCCAGCTTCACCTTAGTGAAGATGAGCGCCCTTTCGCTGCTCGAGCCATATATAGCCCTAAAATCCCGGTCCGTGAGGTTAAGTATCGCCTGGATGCTGTCTATGATCGTATACCCTCGAAGCTCTCTCGTGGCCAGGAGGCGCTTGTTCACGAGCACCTCCGCGTCGATGGCCTTAAGGAGCCTACTTGCCTTTATCGGCGCCTCGAACTCCCTGATGGCCAGGATCGCATCGGGCTGCGGCCCGACCATGAACTTCCCGATCACCTGGCCGCCCTTCTCCCCGTCCATCTCTATGAGGGTCTCGACGAACCTCTTGACGAAGTGGGTTCCGGGGGACTGCCTGCGGCCGGATTCGTAGTCGGATATGACCGAAGGGGAAACCCTCAGCCTTTTAGCCAGTTCGGTCTGCTTCACGCCGAAGACCTCCCTCCACTTCCTCATGGAGTCCGAGGACTTGGCTGCGATGGTTATCTCGCCCGCGATGTTCTTGGCTGCGGCCTCGCTTTCGGTGAGCATTGCCAGAATATTATGTAGGACTCCTTTAAAAAGTGTCGAATAAATGATAGACGATCGACGAAGTCAGTGTCTTCGTGGGATTTTCCCTTTTTTGCAGGCCCGTGATAATCCGTCTGCGTTTTTTAAATCCATTACCTATAGCTTATTCCTCTTTTTGGGTTTCGGGGTGTTTGTTTGAACAAGATTGAGTCCTTCATCGGACGGCAGAAGGAGCAGCTTCGGGTGCTTGGGGAGAAGTACCCCGATAAGAAGAGCGTGATCCTGGATTTCGAGGAGCTTGAGCGCTTCGACCACGAACTGGCCGACAGGCTCAGGAAGACCCCG
>JAZDMS010000019.1:0-35610 GCA_043800705.1 Candidatus Altarchaeota archaeon | reverse complement strand
CGCCCTACCCTGCTTGCCGACGACCGTGCCGGTCTTTCCGTTGAACCTTGGGTGCGGTATGTTCTGGTATGCCGCGTTGATCCTGATGGCGACCCTCTGGTCATCCTCGAACTTCTGGAGCATGGAGCGTATGCTGAGCTTGCCCTTGTCCCTTGGCTTCACGCTCAGACGCCTTGTCCTCCTCCTGTAGCCCTTCGATCCTTTCATTTTACAAGGTATATTCTAGTCAAAAACGGAATATAATATAGCCACTTAGCATATAAAAACCGAAGCTCAGTGCGTTATCCTGTATTTTATCTCCTTGCCTTCGTATTCGAGGCGGTCCTTAGATTCGAGGCCTTCCTTGAGGGTTATCTGGTCCGCGCGGGTCTCGTAGAGGATGGCGGTTTCCTGCTCTTTCAGCATCTTCCCTATGTCTTCGTCTTTGGTGACTTCTATCATTATCCTCTTCAGCTCCGGCAGGTCGGCCTTCTTCCTCAGCTCCTGAACGTGCCTTATGAGGTCCCTGGCGAGGGCTTCGTTCATTAGGGACTGGTCCCTTTTCGTCTCGATCATGACGAGGCCCGACGAGCTCCCGCATGCGAAGTCGGCGGCCGCGTGGGTCTCGGGTATGATCATCCTGATGTCTGCAATCATCTCGGGCGTTATCTCATGGCCGTCGATCTTCCCGGCCTTGCCCGACTCCTTTATCCTCTTCGCCTCCTGAGGCTTGGACTTTATCGCCTGCGCGACCTTCCCCGCCTCCTTGCCGTATCTCGGCCCGATCTCCTTGAAGTTGGGGGAAGCCTGGTACGTCACGTTCTTCAGGGCAGGGACGTATTCGACGCCCTTGCAGTTCAGCTGCTTCGCGATGACGGATGTCAGCCGCTTCACCGCGGCCTCGACCTGCCCGTTCCCGGATATCGTCACCTTCGTGATGGGGTGCCTGAGCTTTATCTTCGCGTCCTGGCGGCATTTGCTTCCTGACTCGAATATCGCCCTGGCGATCGTCATGTCCCTGATGAGCTCCTCGTCGACGTCTTCGCATGCTGAAGGCCATCCCATGTGGTGGATGCTCTTTGCGTCGCCTTTGAGGAGGTTGAGGTATATCTCCTCGGTGATGAACGGCGCCATCGGCGCGAGCGCGAGGCAGACCTTCTCGAACACTTCGGTGAGGGTGACGTATGCGGCCTTCTTGGAGGGGTTGATCCTTCCGTCCCTGTCTTCGAGCCATAGTCTGTCCCTTATGAGCTTGATGTACCATCTCGAGAGGTCCTCGACTATGAACTCGTTCAGGGCGGCGACGACGTGGTGGTATTCGTTGCCTTCCATCGCCTTGTGGACCGAGGAGCCCATCTGGTTCGCGGCGGATGTTATCCACCAGTCCTCTTCGGTGAAATGTTTTTTGTCGACGGTCCTGTCCGAGGGGTCGTATTTGTCCAAGAGCATGTATCTGACAGTGAATGAGTAGCAGTTCCACAAGGTCCTAAGCATCGGTATGACGGCTTCGTTCATGCTGTCCTTGCCGAATCTTTTCACGTTCCACGGCGCCGTGGAGCACATCTGCAGGCGTACCGCGTCTGCGCCCACGGTGTTGAACAGCTCCCAGGGGTCGACTATGTTGTTCTTGCTCTTGCTCATCTTCTCCCCCTTGTCGTCGAGGAGGAGGCCTCCGACTACGCAGTTCCAGTAGGCTGGCTTGTCGAAGAGGAGCGCTCCGAGCACGAGGAGGGTGTAGAACCATCCGCGGGTCTGGTCAGTGGCTTCGCATATGAAGTCGTATGGGAAGCTCTCTTCGAACAGTTCCTTGTTCTCGAAGGGGTAATGGTACTGGGCGAACGCGGCTGCGCCGGAGTCGTACCAGCAGTCAATGACGTATTCGACCCTGTTCATCTCCTTCCCGCAGACGCATTTGAGTTTGACTTCGTCGACGTACGGCCTGTGGAGGTCGAGTTTCGGGTCTACCTTGCAGACAGCATTATCCTCGAGCTCCTTCCTCGACCCTATGGCCTTCATCCTGCCGCATTCGCATCTCCAGATGGGCAGCGGAGTGCCCCAAAACCGGTTCCTGGACAGGCTCCAGTCTTTGGCGTTCTCGAGCCAGTTGCCGAACCTTCCGGCGCCTATGGATTCCGGGAACCATCTTATCTCGCCGTTCTTCTCAAGGAGCTTCTGCCTTACGTCGCTGACCTTGATGAACCAGGACTTCATCGCGTAGTAGATGAGGGGCTTCTTGCACCTCCAGCAGAACGGGTACTCGTGCTCGTACGGGTATTTCGCGATCAATACCCCCATCTCGTCGAGCCAGTCGATTATCTTCGGGTCCGCGTCCTTGACGAAGGTGCCCTTCAGCTCCGGGATGTCTTCCGTGAATTCGCCTTCCTGGTTGACGGGGTTCACGACCGGGAGATTGTTTGCTGCGCCGGCGTTGTAGTCGTCTTCGCCGAAAGCAGGGGCGATATGGACGATGCCGGTCCCCTCCTCGGTCGAGACGAAGTCTCCCGCGATCACCCTCCAGGCGGGCTTGTGGAGCTTGCCGTTGAAGTGGCTGAAAATGGGGTGATATTCGACGCCTATGAGTTCCTTGCCTTTGAACTCGGCTTCGATGTCGGCCTCCGGGAACCTCTTCATTGCGAGGTCCTTCGCGAGGACGTATCTTTCCCCCTTGTATTTGATCTTGGCGTACGTGATCCCGGGATGCACGGCGAGGGCGACGTTGCTCAGGAGTGTCCAGGGTGTCGTCGTCCATGCGAGGAGGCTGTAGTCCTCCTTCCTGGACCTGAACGCGACTATGACCGTCTCGTCCTTGACGGTCTGATAGCCGAGCGCGACCTCGTGCGACGAGAGGGGCGTCCCGCAGCGGGGGCAGAAGGGCACGACGCGGTATCCTTCGTAGAGCATCTCGAGGTCCCAGAGCTTCTTCAGGCTCCACCAGACGCTCTCTATGTAGCCGTTGTCCATGGTGACGTACGGGTCCTTGAGGTCGACCCAGTAGCCCATCCTCTCGGTGAGGGTGTCCCACTCCCTGATGTGGCTGAAGACGCTTGTCCTGCACTTCTCGACGAACTTGTCCACGCCGTACTCGACGATGTCCTTCTTGTTGGCGAGCTTCAGCTCCTTCTCGACCTGCACCTCGACGGGCAGGCCGTGGCAGTCCCAGCCGGCCTTCCTCGGGACGCTCCTGCCCTGCATGTACTGGAACCTGTTGACCGCGTCCTTGAAGGTCCTCACCTCGACGTGGTGGAGGGCGGGCGGCGCGTTGGCGGTCGGCGGCCCCTCGAGGAAGTTGAACGAGTCCCCCTTCCTCCGCTTCAGGGTTTCCTCCATCACATGGTGCCTTCTCCAGTGGTCGAGGATCATCTCCTCCAATTCCCTGGGCTTATAGTCTCCGACGGCGTTGACCATGGTTTAGAAATATACAGAAAAAGAGGATAAAAGCGGATTCAGCCGTTGAGAGGCCATATCTGCATGTTATTCGGCGTTATCCTCTCTGGTATGCTGGCCTTTATGTCGGTGGTGGAGCCGTGGGACGGGACGAATGTGAACCTTGCCCGCGTGTCCTCGACCCTTGCGATGACGTTCGGCCCGCTATATGAGACCTCGATGAAGTCGCCTCTGTTGAGGTAGTCATACTCGAAGTCCCTGCTTCGCTTCGCATACGAGAGGGTATACGAGCAGTTCTCGTCGGCGTCGGGGCCGTACTGCAGCGTCGTGCAGTTCAGGGCCTTCGTGTTGACGATGATTATCGTGGAGTTGAAGTTGATGGGTTCGTCTCCGTCCCTCAGGTGGGCTGCAAAGACGAGCTGGTTCAGGCTGCCGTCGTCGTCGGTGTCCACACCCCTGAGCGACTCGACGATTATCGGCTTCTGGATCTCCTTCACCTTCTCTTTCTGGATGGTCTGCCCCCTGTTTATGAGGTTGGCGTGCGCGCTCATGAGCACCATCCCGGTGACGGCGGCGACAAGTAGCAGTGCGATGAACAGGATTAGGGCGTCGAGGCCTGCGAGACCACGGGAGCGCTTCTTCATTGATATGGATTTGCTTCCGGGTCGTATATATCCGTTTTTTTGACTGGAATGCAAAATATATCCGATGCCACGTCACCTCGCAGCAGTTGCGTCGCTTCTGTTTTTAATCATTATCGCCGCGGGCGCGTCCGCGAAGGAGTGGACGGAGACGGAGAACGGGCTCACCTACCGCTGCTACGACGACCCCACAGACCCCGCGCACTATCGGTGGTGCATCGCTGTCGCACCGAGTGCGCCGGCTACGACGCAGCCTAACAAGCCGACACCGACGGGCTCGCCTCCTACTACTGAGGACACGCTTCCTGCAGGCCCCGGCAACAGCAAATGCGACCCGCAGGTGGGGGAGAACTGCCGGACCTCCGGCGAGTGCTCGTGCCTCGGAGGCCAGACATGCGACCCCGGGAATCCGAAGGCCCTCCCCAGCGGTTGCGTATCGCCCTATGACGCCATCAAATGCCCGCTGAATGCGGTCCCATACGGGACAGAGTGCGTGTGCAAGGAAGGGTATGCGTGGAATGCAGGCAGGACCGAATGCGCGAAGAAGACCGGTTCGGCCTCGTGCAAGATATTGACGGACTGCCCCGGCAAGGGCGCGAAGTACTGCGACGGCGACACTGTCTACCAGTACATGTGCTTCTCGTCGTCGCTCGGGTGTCAGAGGCAGACCGTCCAGGCGTGTGGCAAGCAGGGCCTCTCGTGCCAGGATGCGCAGTGCATGAAGGACCAGGGCGGATGCAACAAGAACACGATCTGCGAATCCTCACGCGCAGAAAACTGCGTCAACTGCAAGCTCGACTGCGGCGCATGCCCCGACTGCGACGCATACTGTGCCGGTAGGTTCGGGGACAAGGCGATTTTCACCAGGATGACGCCGGAGAACAAATGCGACTGCGAATGCGACCTCGGCTTCGAATGGACGGACGACTACACCACATGCCGGCAGATGAAAAAAACGGCATACATATTCATCAGCAACGACATGAGCTGGAGGCACAAGCTATTCTCCCAGAACAAGATCCGCCACATAAAGAACTTCTATATGAGGCAGGGCTACGACGTCAGCACGATAACCGTCAACGGCAGGGACGACATGCTGAAGCGGATGACGGACCCTGAAGTCAAGGCGATGGCATACTTCGGCCACGGCGACGGCCCGGACTCCGAGGCGGACTACGAAGCCGGCAGGGAGAAGGTGACCCCGACCATCGAGAACCTGAACGGCGGCAAGGACTTCGTATCCTTCGGGAAGCAGGCGATGAAGGACAAGTATGTCGCCCTCGGAGCGTCCAACGAGAAGGCGGACCAGATGGTGGATGAGAAGTTCAAGGGGCAGTCGTTCAACATGGACTACGTCTACATGCACTCGTGCTACTCCCTCGACGACCAAACCATGGCCGACTCCCTCCTGACGCCCGGGGGCACCTACTGGGGCCATAAGGGTAAGCTGAATCCCGCGGAGACGTTGACGGAATACAAGAAGCAGGGTGGTCCATGAAAGCCAAGTTTTTATTCCTGATGATGGTGCTCTCTGCTGCGTCTGCCTCCGCCCAAACACAGGTCGTGATGCACGGCGAAGGCTCGTCCACAGCCTTGGCCAAGGAGATCGTGAAGAATTCTGGAATCGACGGCTGGGCGCATATCATGGTCGTCTTCGACGACGGCGAAGTCCTCGAGGTGAACGCAAGCAGGCGGGAAGCGCAGGCATACATCGACAAGACGATAGCAGAGGATGTCTTCCTCGACCGTATCAGCGCCAAGCCAGCCACCCGCGGGCCTGTCCTTCTCAAGGCGGACTGCGATCCGCCGAAGGGCATGGCGTGCGGGAAAAACCCCGAATGCGACTGCGCAGAAGGCCAGTACTGCAAGGTTGGCGATTCCAAGGCGGACCCCAAAGGCTGCGTAGAAGAAGGCGTGCCAGAGAACGCCCTCCTGCTGGGCAAATCATACGCCTGCAAGCCGGGATACGAATGGGACGGCGCCCAGACTGGTTGTGCCCCCCGGACGGAATGCCCTGTAGGCCAGACCCCGCTGGAAGGCCGATGCTATGGCCAAGAAGGGAAGACGGACGACGGAGGCTTATGGTGCCTTATGGGATTCGGCCTCCTGTCCCTGCCGATAATGGCTTTGGTCGCTGTCATCATGGGTGCGGGGGCATTGATCCTGGTCCAGGCTAGGCGGAAAAAGTAGCATCCGACCGGCACATGGATGATGACATGCCTTCGGACCCCAACACCTTTTATTGCCGTATCCAATATCTATCCATATGGAACTTCCCTGGACGGAGAAATACCGGCCGAAGATGCTCAAAGACATCATAGGCCAGGACCCGATAGTCGGCAGGCTCGAGGCGTACGTGAAGGCCAGGAGCATGCCGCACCTCCTGTTCGCCGGCCCCGCGGGCGTCGGGAAGACGACGGCGGCGATGTGCATGGCCCGGGAGCTCTTCGGCGACATCACCCACGACTTCCTCGAACTGAACGCGTCCGACGAGCGCGGCATCGACGTAGTCCGCGTCAAGATCAAGGACTTCGCCAGGACGAGGCCCATCAACGGCGACTTCAAGATAATATTCCTAGACGAGTCCGACTCCCTCACCAACGACGCCCAGAACGCGATGAGGAGGACGATGGAGCAGTACACTGCCACGTGCAGGTTCATACTCTCGTGCAACTACAGCTCAAAGATAATCGAGCCGATCCAGAGCAGGTGCGCGGTCTTCAGGTTCACGAGGGTCGCCAAGGACGACGTCAAGAGATACCTGGAGCGGATAATGAAGGCCGAAGGCGGCAAATGCGACGAGAAGGGTTTCGAGGCGATACTCTACGTCAGCGAAGGCGACATGAGGCGGGCGGTCAACATACTCCAGAGCGCCGCAGCCCTCGGAGCCGTCAACGAAGACAACGTCTACTCCATAACGACGCGGGCGAAGCCGGAGGACATCAAGAACCTCCTCAACCTCGCCCTCTCGGGCAAGTTCCTCGAGGCAAGGAGCCTCCTGGACAAGCTCATGCTCAATGTCGGCCTCTGCGGAGAGGACATACTCCTGCAGATGAACAGGGAGGCGTTCAACATCCAAGCCGACGACAAAGTCAAGGTAAGGATAATCGACCTCGTCGGCGAAGCCAACTTCACGCTCGTGGAGGGGGCCAACGAGCGGATACAGCTGGAAGCCCTCCTCGCAAGGCTCGCGATGCTGAAATGCTGACAGAATCCTTTGACGACACGTCGGAAGTCATGGCTCCTCAGGTGTGGGATCACGTCCATAAGACGTATTTCGGCCGCAGATGGAGGGCGTTCGACGAGCTTGAATCGCTGGTCAAAGTCAGTCCCGGCCGGGATATCTCCGTCCTTTTAGTTGGGCTCGGCCTCAGCAGGCCGAATCCCATCCCCTGCAAGGCAGAACTGCCAGCCCACCTGGATCGGCGGATGAGCTGGGAGGCTCTTGAGCTGGTTTCGAAGCTGGAATCGATGAAGCGCCGCTTCAAGTTCGAATATCATGTCACCGCCGTGGAGATCGACCCCCGGGTCGCGGAAGCCTTCAAGGCTCAAAAAATCGTCACAGTATTCCCCCTCTATTCGCAGGATTCCGAGAAGGAAGGCCTCAGAAGATATGTCCTCGATTTTCTGCCGGGGGCGAAGAGGGTCAAGGTCGACGCTCAGACGTATCCGCGGCGGATGCGGGCGGACATCGAGGCGGCGGCAATAAAGCAGGGCATAAGCGAGGACAGGACAGGAAAAACTAAACTGCACCCACTTTACGACTCCGTATTCGTCGTAGATGTTCCGAAGAAATACCTCAAGAAGGTGGACGTCATAGTCGGAGACATCAAAGACTACCCCTCCAAACAATCATCCTATGATGTGATAGTCTGCTTCCTCGGCCAAAGGAAGATCCTCGGCAAGGAGAAGGTGGCCGTTGTCGACAAGCTTCTTAGTAGCCTAAAGCCAGGCGGCATGTTGCTCACTGATCAGAGGATAAGCACAGCCAGGAAGGACACCCGAGAATTAGAACACGGTTACCGGAAGCGAATTCTGTGTCATAAATAGCCCTCAAAATACATACCTGCCTGCCGGATAAAGGGGTGAAGAAGCGACGCAGCATAAGATTATTCTAGCAAGGCTCGCGATGCTGAAATGTGGTTTAGTCCCTTATCCAGAAGTGTCTTGGCAGAAGCTCCATGAGTCTCTTCTTCTCCGACTTTGAGACTATCACCCAAGTGTTTTTTCTATTTCTTCCGTCGATGAGGTGCATCATCTCCCTGCACCTGCCGCACGGTGGAATGACTCCCTTATCGGTGCAGGCAACGATTGTATCTAACCCCGTCGCCTTGCTGTTTGAGACCATGGCGGCAATGGCGGAATGCTCCGCACAGAATCCGACGCCGCACCACAAGTCCAGACTGACTCCGGAATATAGGCTGCCGTCATCTGCCCGGAGGCAGGAGCCGACCTCTCCAATAATACCCCCCGTCACATTCCTCTTCCTGACAAGCGCCTTCGCCTTTCCTATTAGGGCCCTGTCATCTGCGGTCAGCTTAGCCATATAATTGATATTATATCATAGTAAAAATCCCTTATTTAGGGTCAAGGCTAATTTATGGATATGTCTCGTCTTTTTGGCACCTCAGGTGTTAGGAAGAGGGTCGAAGATCTCACTGATGAATTCGCCTCAGACCTCGGGAAAGCCCTCGGCTCCTGTATCGAATCCAAGGTCGCCGTCGGCCGCGACTGCCGCCAGAGCGGGCCGAGATTGGAGAAGGCGTTCATAGGCGGGCTCACCTCTGCCGGTCGGAACGTCGTGAAGGTCGGTCTCGTGCCCACCCCCACGGTCGGTGTCGCCACGGCAGAGCTCGGCTGCGGCGTGGTAGTCACCGCATCCCATAATCCCCCCGAATACAACGGATTCAAGTTCTTCGACAAAAGGGGCGCATACGGCCCCGAAGCGGAAGACGAGGTAGAGGAGCTCTTCAGATCGAAGAGGTTCAAGACGGGCAGGGGGTCCGTAAAGGAAGCCGACTACGTCGGTGCGCACATCCGCCTCATCCTGGCCAGGGTCGGCGAAGCCGACGGGCTCAAGGTCCTCCTGGACTGCGCCGGCGGCGCAGGCAGCGTCATCACGCCGATGCTACTGGGAAGGATGGGCTGCGAGGTGGAGGCGGTCAACGTCAACCGCGACGGCACATTCCCCCACCCCCTTGAGCCGACGGCCGACAACCTCAAAGACACCTGCAGGCTCGTAGAGAAGGCGGGTGTGGACATCGGATTCGCACACGACGGCGACGCAGACAGGACATGCGCCATAGGCCGCGACGGGAGGCTCATCGAATGGGACACGTTCCTCACAGTCCTCGCATCAGGGTCGAAGAAGGTCGTCACCACCGTGGACGCGTCGATGCGGATCGAGGAATTCTGCGACAAAGTCTATCGCGTGGCGGTGGGCGACGTCGCGGTCGCGGAAGGCATCAGGAAGCACAAGGCAGGCTTCGGCGGGGAGCCCAGCGGCACATACATATTCCCGGACGTCCACATATTCCCCGACGGCGTGGCCGCGGTCGCGAAGGCGACGAAGCTCGTCGCGGACGGGACGTTCTACAAGCTCGTGAAGGAGATCCCATCATATCCGATGGAGAGGGTCAAGATACCCTGCCAGCCCCAGGAGAAGGAGACGATAATGGACGGGCTCAGGAAGCTCCTCAAAGGCAGAACCTACTCCGACGTCGACGGCATCCGCATCACGGAAGACGACGGATGGATACTGCTTCGCCCCTCAGGCACCGAGGACTACGTGCGGATAACCGCCGAGGGGAAGACGAAGGCGGCACTCGACATTCTGGTGCGGCAGGGGAAGGAATGGGTCAAGGCAGCCCGACAGGGTTGACTCACGGCTTCTTCGGGATGATAAAAAGGAGCAGGATATAGGCCAGTATCATCGGCATGATCCCAGTCAGGACAGCGACTATCACATAAGCGGCCCTCACCGCAGCGGGGTCGACGTCGAGGTATTCCCCGATGCCTCCGAGGACTCCGCCGATCATCCTGTTCTGTCCGCTTCGAAAGAGGCGTCTGGGGGCCTGGTCAGCCATGCAATAGGATTCGAATGCGAACTTAAAAAAGTGCCGGGCTCCCTTTGGTAACCCTGCGGAATGGTTATTGAGCATGTCCGGCACCGTTTTTTAACCGGCCAGCCAATATAGGGACCTTAATGGGCAGGCAAATTTGGATTATTACTTTGGCCGCGTTTGCTGCGGCAGTTATGGCGCTGATGTTATTGCCTGCTGCCAGGGAGGCTCCACAAGCGGCTATGCTGGAGGCTAATCCAAGATGCATAGACTGTAACGTGGTCATTATTGTAGTCGACGCCTTGCGCGCGGATCACGTATCCTGCCTCGGATACGGACGCAACACCACACCAAACATCTGCAAGTTCGCAGAGGATGGGGTTCTCTTCAGGGAGATGCTCGCGAACTCCCCCTCGACAAAGCCGTCCATTGCCTCGCTTTTCACGTCACTATACCCCAGCCAGCACAATGCGATAGATAACGAACAGGGCCTGAATGGGAACTTCACGACGTTGGCGGAGATATTGAAGGAAAATGGCTACGGCACCTATGCAGTGAATTCGAACGCGGCAATATGGGCGAATTTCAACCTTAATCAAGGGTTTATTGACTGGAATGACACTAATAGGACGGACGCCGCAGACATAAACAGGATAGTGTTCGGGCAGATGAGGAACTATCCAATGCCTTTTTTCCTTTATGTGCACTACCTAGACCCCCATGCACCATACACGGCCCCAGGCGAGTATTACAAATATTTTAACAAAGATTACAACGGCAGTGTGACAGGGGATAGGCCGTATACTGGGACGTATAATAGAAAATACTTCACAAATAACCCGCAGGAGCTGGAGCAGTTGAAGACCTTCTACGACAACGAGATAGTCTTCGTCGACTCCAAAATAGGGGAATTCATAGGCAGGTTGAAAGCGGAAGGCATATACAACAGCTCAATCATCATACTCATGGCAGACCATGGGGAGATGTTCCTTGAACACGGCCAATTAGAGCACTCAAACGGACTCTACGGCGAAGTCATTGAGGTGCCCCTCATAGTCAAGATACCCGGCTACCGGACGAACACAACCTCCAAAACCAGAGTCCAGACAATAGACGTGATGCCGACAATACTAGACGCGCTCAACATCACAACAACAAGCAGGATGATGGGCGACCCGATCCAAACAATAATAGACAGGCCGGACAGGCCGATTATGAGCCAGCACCTGAGGCTTATATTGCCTAACCCCAGCATATCCCTGATCACCGGCAGGTATAAGGTCATCAAGTGCCTGACGAATTGCCAAAACACGACTTACGCCTTGTACAGGATAGATGAGGGTGAGGGAGAGAAAAACAATGTGATGTCTAGGAATCCTTCAGCGGATGTGTTAGTTCAGGAGCTGGAGGATTTCATCGCTAAAGTGAACAACACAGGCACTCACCTGGAAGAGTCGAGGGTGGACTTAGACCAAAAAACATTGGAGGGGCTGAAGGCGCTCGGGTATATCAACTAGGCCATGCATTAAAATCGCAGTCCGCTCAATAGCATCATATGCGCCCGCATTTAATCTGCCTGATGTTAATCCTTTTGGGCGGATGCATCAGCACGGAAAGCGTTCATGTTGATGTTACACGGCTCAACAGCGGTCAGCCTATCATAGATGGGGCATTCGGCGGCAACATCAACGGCCCGTCAGTCATCCGCGTTCCGGATTGGATATCGCCCGCATCCAGACCCGACCCCCAAGCGATATATTACATGTACTTCGCAAGCCACATCGGCACGCACATCAGGATGGCGTGGGCGCAGGATATCCAGGGGCCTTGGCACATCTATAATAACGGCGGCGGCGTCCTCGCCCTCGACCGCAATACTCGCATCGGCAACGGAATCCTCTTGAAAGGCCACGTCGCCTCACCTGACGTGACAGTGGACAACGCCAACAAAAGCATTGTCATGTACTTCCACGCTCCGGCGACGGTCGATGGTGTGGACGTTGGACAGAAGACCTTTGCCGCCTCATCCGATGACGGCCTTGACTTCAACGGCAGAATACGGCCGGTAATCATTGGATCCTCCTACTTCAGGGTTTTTCAAAACAACGGCAGCACATACGCAGTATCCCGCGGCGGGCAATTGCATAAAGCGCCCGCAGGATTGGGCTTCCCCGAAAGCTTATGGGCTACGCGCCAGGACAATCCGTTCCAAACGAGTTTGGACGCTGCGGGACTCTCCAACGTGACTCTGCGGCACGCCGCCGTAATCGCGGCTGGAAGCACCCTGTACGTCTTCTACAGCCGCATAGGCGATTCACCCGAGCGAATACTGATGTCTACAATGGACCTTAGCACGGGAGACTACAACAACTGGACCCTAACGCACCCGCCAGTGGAAATCCTCAGGGCCGAGATGCCCTGGGAGGGCTCAGACATCGCACCCCAGAAGTCAACTGAGGGTTCAGCCCCAGAACACGTGAACCAGCTGAGGGATCCCTACATATTCAAGGACTCAGACGGGAAAACATACCTCTTCTACTGCGGCGCAGGAGAAGAAGCAATAGGAGTGGCAGAAATACACATAAAAAAGAAACTTCTGTGAATACGATCTGCTTACACTGTCATTGCTTCGGCCAACAAGCGAGGAGATATTTTCAAAAGAACTGCAATTGGGGTTTTTCCGGACGGGCATGAGGAACCAATGCGCGCCCGCCCGGAGGTGTAACCCGGTGGTTGTAAGAGGATTATCGGTGCGCCTATAAACACGAGCCCCTAGTGCGGCAGAAAAGTTTATCCTACGCAGTGTTGTTCCAGGCCTACGCTCTGGCATGAGCCGCGGCAGCAGTCCTTGTCCCCCTCGCATAGCCTGCCCTCCGGGACGCAGCACTTGCCGCCGATGCAGCTGTTCTCGCAGGTTATGACCTTGCCTTGGACGAGCCCGGATAGGCAGTAGAACTCCAAGAGGTTCTGGCCGCTCTGGCAGTACTCCCTCGAGTCGTATAGGAAGGTGCCGTTGTATTCGAATCGGCCGGTGACGTTGCCGCTCCAGATGAACTCCTTCATCCCCCCGTCGGCGTCGAAGCATGTCGCTGGAAGTGTGGTAGACGTCACGACAGAGGCTGCGGATTCCCTTTCCCTCTTGGCTATCCTGTCAAAGATCTCCTGGATAAGCTTCGGTATCGTGGTCTCGGTGGAAGATGTGACCGTTGACGACGTAGTCGTCGTGGTCGTGTCCTCCTTCCTTACGCAGCCGACGTTGTTGACGCAGACTTCCCAGTCATAGCAGTGGACGGCGCCTATGTCGCGTGTAGCCTTGTATATGCAGACGCCCTTCGAGCACATTATCGGCCCGTAGCTGTCGTTGACGACCCTCTTGTCGTCGTCGCATTTTATCTGCTCGTATGAGGGGCAGTCCTCCACCCTGTTGCATGCCCTGTCGGACACGATGGTGCTGGTCGTCGCCGATGTGGTGGTCGCGGTCGTCACCGTCGTGACAGTCAATGTGGTGGCCGAGGCGGTCGTGGTGGGCTGCTCGTCCTTGTCGCAGACGCTGTTCTCGTTCGCGTCGGGGCAGCATTGGCCGCCGACGAGGATATGTGGCTTCTGGCATATGGGCTTGTCCTTGTCGCAGACACCGTCCGAGTTATCGTCCAGGCAGCAGCCCGAGCCGACGAGTATGTACGGCCTGTTGCAGACGGGGCCGGTCTGCGCCTGGTCCAGGCATGCAGACGCCAAGATCACAGCCAAAATCAACGTCTGGGCGATTCTCATGGTTTAGTGATATGCAACCGAGTATAAGACCTTGTCGCCGCATGGCCGCTTTTTAACCGGCTCCTAAGGGTGTCTGGGTTGGATTATCCCAAAATGGCATACCGGCCATTCAGTGCGCTGTCTGGCGCCTATTTCAGATGCTTGATAATCTTGGGCTCGAGCATCTGCCTGGGCATGGCGCCGGTTATCCTGTCCACGAGCTTCCCGCCCTTGAACACGAGCAGCGTCGGAATGCTCATTATCCCGTGCTTGGCGGCGACGCCCTGGTTGTCGTCGACGTTCAGCTTCCCAAAGGCTATCTTGCCGGCGTAGTCCTTCGCCATACTGTCGAGTATCGGCGCTATCATCCGGCATGGGCCGCACCACGGCGCCCAGCAGTCGACGACCAATAGGTCGTTCTTGGCTAAGTCCTTGTCGAAACTCGCATCGGTGACATCAAACGTCTTATCCATAATACACATAGCGTCGAGGTAAGTAAAAACCCTCTCGTTTCGCGCAGGTAACCGCTTTTTGGAGAGATATTTATTCAATCCCCTCTAGATTATCCTTATGGCTACCGCCACCATTACCCCTCGTCGCAGGCTGACGATTAAACCCCCTGAAATGGGACAGCTGCCCGAAACCGTAAGGGTCGAGCCTAAGCCGCTTTCAAGGGAATCGCTAAGAGCAGGCAAATGGGTGTACATAGTCGACGATTCCGAGTCTATGTGTCTTGCGGAAAAACGGATCCTCGACGGCCCCTATAAAGAAAGGGTGAGATACTGCACCGACCCTGTCAAGGCATTGGCTGAGGCCGCGGAGCTTGCGAAGAAGGGGGAACTTCATCTGCTCGTCCTTGACATGCAGATGCCCGGCCTATCGGGCGGCGACCTTGCCCTCAGGTTATCCAACCTAAAGGGCGTCAGAGTCCCTATCGTCGTCGTATCCGGAGGACAAGGCCATGGCAAGTGGGCTGAATTCAACGCCAAACTGACTGGGGCGCATTCGATGGCTGACCTGGACGAGGCAGCAGGCGAGGCATTGAGCCGGACGGGAAGGTATCCGTTGGGCTACGTCCCGAAGGAGGATGTTGTCTTGCATCCCGAGCGCCTGGTGAATGGCCTAGACTCGATGCTCAGGGCGCAAACGATGGGCGCCAGGTGGGAGCCGAAGCTGCTGGAGATGGCGACCACCATCGAGACGGCCTCCGCTCTGAACATCCCCGAAGGCAAGCTGGACCCTCTCATCGTGATGGCGTCCGATGAGATCCTTGCTTTCGTCTCCGCTAACAGGGCATTCCAGGAGAAGCTGAGGAAGGCGGTCTCCGAGGAGAAGCCGCTGCCTGGAAAGGAGCAGGAACTCAAGGATTTGATGGACGGCGGCGGGGGAGAGTGGGGGATAAAAAATCAGTTCACATCGACTTGGGATCACACATACCCTGAGATCCGGGATTCATTGGTCGTCAGACGGATGGATATCGAGCATTGGGCTCACGGGATAATGGGTTCGAGGGGGATGCAAAGATACTTGAACGATCTGATGGGGGTATGCACGTGCTTTGACGATAAATACGATAAGGATGCGCCTGTCCGCGTTCTCATCGATGAGGAGTTCGGACCGGCGATGGAACGCTTCAAGGAGCGGTTCTATTCCGTTTCCGGCAGGATGATCGATCTGTCTCATGCAGAGGACATGACCGTCGACACGATGGCCGCCGAACTTATGGGGCGGGCCGGAAAAAAAGGGAAACTGGATTTCCTAAAAAATGCGGACTCTAAGCCTCTGAAAGTCGAAGGTAACCGCCAGGCTCTGACCGAGTCCATGCAGTTGGCCATAGACAACGCATGCAAAGCGGTAGCCCGCGAAGATGAGGGGGTTGTGCGGCTGGGCCTTGGAAGAAGGAGGGTCTTGGACATCGACCACCCCGATATCCGTAAACACTTCATCGCCAAAGGATACTCTGACGAGGATGAGATCGGCTTCGTCGAAGTCTCGGACAACGGCCCCGGATTCCCCGAAGGCGTGTTGGAGGCCTGGAGAGGCCATAAAACCGTCAGACGGGGCGGCACGGGCGAGCCTTCGCAGGGGCTAGACCTCATCAGGCGTAGGATACGCGCCGTCAACGGCGGCGACGTTGCGATAGACTCTTCGCCGCAGGGTTCGAAGGTGACGCTATATTTCGGCATGAAGCCGAGGGAATGACATGGCACTCAAAGACATCCGTGCGGGGGCTCACACCCTCAGGTTCGATCGAACGCTCATCATGGGCGTATTGAACGTGACGCCGGACTCGTTCTCGGACGGGGGCCTCTACGTCAACACCGACCTCGCAGTCGAACACGCGCTGCGGATGGTCAGGGACGGCGCCGACATAATCGACATAGGTGGAGAGAGCACGAGGCCGGGGGCTCCGTCGGTCACCGCAGGCGAAGAGCTCAACAGGGTGCGGCCCGTCATCCAACGCCTTGCGAAGGAGGCCGGCGTCCCCCTATCAATCGACACATACAAGCATCAGGTCGCCTCCGAGTGCGTAAAACTCGGCGCAAACATGATAAACGACATCACGGGACTGACCGACAAGAAGATGATAAAGGTCGCCTCCGACGCGAAAGTCCCCGTCGTCATCATGCACATGAAAGGCCTGCCGCAGACGATGCAGACGAATCCGGTCTATGCCGACGTCGTCCAGGAGGTGAAACTCTTCCTCCAGGGCCGCGTCGAGCTGGCCCACGACCTCGGCGTGGATGACGTCATCGTAGACCCCGGCATCGGCTTCGGCAAGACCACTGAACACAACCTCAAGCTCATAAAGAACCTCGGAGAGTTCAGATCCCTCGGCTGCCCGATACTCGTCGGCCCATCGAGGAAATCCTTCATCGGGAACATCACCGGCCTGCCCGCCGACGCCAGGATGGAAGGCACGCTCGCCGCAGTCGCGATCTCGATAGCCAACGGGGCGAACATCATACGCGTCCACGACGTCGCCGAATGCAAGAAGGCGGCGCAGATAGCTGACGCGATAAAGGGTGCTTGACCTTATTAACGACTGTTTTCCAAGCTAATAAAGCGAAGAATCGGTATATTAAACAATGTTTAAGCGGGTGGTTTGATGAAATTTTTTGGCAATAATAGGTTTGATTCTGTTGTCTGCTGTATATGCTGAAGGATCTGTCGGATATTCCGCGTTGGGCGCATTCGAGCAGGCGGACAACCCCCCCGGGGAAAACGGGGAATTAGTGAGGACGTATACGGAGCCCGGTAGCAGCTTCGATTTCTACGATCCCCTGAAGGGTCTCTATTTCAACTCCACCGAGCGACATACTAAGGCTTACACGAATGGGGATTTCCACAATTACAATATCGTTGACGGAGCCGTGGAAAGATCGGAGTCAGATGTGCTATCTGAAAAATCCTATGAGAACATCCATTTGCTGCCGGCCCAGTCTTCAGGATACGCTGCCTCCTCACACGATTTCAAGGAATCGATTTCAGTCAACTACGACAAGATCCGATATTATGAGGGCGGACTTGGCAGTTTTGATACGGAATATTCAGGCTCGACCATTGCCAGCAAGGCCGTGGCATATGTCCTTGATGTGGGCTTGATTCCCCTGGAAAAAATACGGGATTCGTCGGGTGGTGTGATCGACACGGAGTATCGGGGAAAATTCCTCTTCATGGGAGAGGAATATTACGCGAGAAACATCCAAGGATTCAACATGCTATTCCTGACAAGGGGGGAAATCATTGAAAACGTCACTTCCTCGGTGTTCAGCAGGAGCTATGACGGCTACAGGTTCCGCCTGAACAGCATCGAAAGATCGGATAGCGGGCAGATTCTGAACATAACGGTCGATGCCGAGCTCCCGGACAATACAATCGAATATGTACAACCGATGGGCTCCGAACCTGCTATAGTCGGCGATGTACAACTCATGGTAGTTGATAGTCACGATGCCGGCGGGGGAGGGGTGGACCTTATGGCCTACTATCTGCCTTCGATGATCGTCCTTGAGGACGGAAAGGATGTCGTGATAGGGGTTGAAACAAAGCAGTACTGGAAGGTCACAATGAATCATGTGAATGTCGTCGACGTCAAAGCCTCGATTCCGGAATACTCTTCGGCTGCGACTGGAGAGCTTCTGGCTAACATCACGGTTGAATACCGCCACCAAAAGGAACTCGTAGAAGGGGGAACCCTTGATTTCCCGATTTCGTACAAGATATCTTTCCTAGGCGCTCGGAAAGGAAACTTTCTGCCAGCGGTTTGTTCTCCCCAGAACGACATCTACATCAGGCGCGAAGGAAAGGATAGGGCGAAGATCGGCTTCACAGCCGATAATGGGCAAAGATACGACGACGTCTTTATCGACCAAGGAGGCCGCGACGGTTTCTCCAGAGGGGATATGTTCCTCGCCGGAGGACTGTTGTACCAATACGATGAAGCCCACGAGCCTTCCGACGACCCGTTATCGCTCTCCGTGACCCTCAAAGACCTCCTAAACGGCGGAGAAAAAACCTTTTCTCTTCAGGCGATTGCGTCCGAGGATATTCTGAGGATGCGTACATATCCATTTGAAGACTCATCCGGCAATACTCAGGAAATAATATTCCACCCTGATACGGTCCGGGAGGACAGCGACGTCTACATAGGCAACGGACCGACCGGAAGCATCCTATTCAGCGGAGGGCAGATTTTCCTGGTCTACAACAGCAGGTCGGACGTCCCGCTTGACTACACCAACGCGGTCGGCCTTCTTCAAAGGGAGCCTATCGGGGTAGACCAAAAAACGATCGGAGAATTTTCAAGGTTTTCGGAGGGGACTAACCTCAAACTCTCCGTGGTCAACGAGGATGTGACAAATCTAGTGCCTGAGCGAAAAATCGATGAGGCCGACGACCGGCTGATACAGGTCCAGGATAGCGAAGGAGAATATCTGGTAATCGACTTCTTCGACCAGTCTTTCAACGACAGCTCCGACACATATTACAGCGAAGGCGTCTGGGCTTCGGGGATTCCTCTTGATTCAACAGATCCATGGACTGTCCCAAGAACCGGCGACAGCGATTATTCCCATAGATGGGACAGCGAGAAAGATACGCTCGTCATGCTCCCCGAACGCGGAGTTTCAGCGAATATAGACTACGGGGGTGCCAGGGAAATACAGTCCGTCAGGATATGCGCTCCTTCTGAGCGGATTTCTCCGACGATATTCGTCGGCAAGGAAGAACTACACGAGTTGGATTTCCCCGACACAACGACAACAACGACCACTACATCGACGACGATCGTAGGGCCACCAAGGCCGCAGCCGATCCCGCACATCATGGAGGTCGGAGGCAGGCTTTTCGACAGGTTCGGCAATCCATTGAACGGCGAATACAAAATTACTTTCAGGCTCTATGACAGCGCAAATTCGGCGAAGCCTTCATGGAACGAGATATACGATGGCGGGAATTTGGTGACGGTTATTGACGGTCGCTTCAATGTCCGGCTTGGAAGCAAAAAGCCGATAGACACGCCATTTATGGGGGACACCTGGCTGGGGATCGAAGTCGAATCCGACGGGGAAATGATTCCCAGAAGGCAGCTTGCCTCTGTTCCATACTCTTTCAGGTGCGAATCAGCAGACCGCCTCGACCCGCAATGCCCTGAAGATATGGCCGACATGGGTGATTTCTGCATAGACAAACGTCAGCAGGCTTCGAATACGTACTACAACCACATCCTGGAGTGCAGGCTGAAGGGGAAGAAGATGTGCACGACGGAGCAGTTCTACGTCGCATGCAAGACCTCGTCCGGGCTTGAAGACCTTAACGGGCGAGAACTTCTCGCCGACAGGCTCATAGTCTACAATCCGGGATGCGATGTCAGCCATACGGGGGGAATATCAAACGACGCCCCGTCGAGATGCTGCATATAAAATGAGAATCAACCTCTCGGCCGCAGCGGTCCTGTACCTGCTGACAGCAGCGGCTACGTCCACGTCGATAGAAGGCATAACCCTGTCAAAAAACAAGATAGACTTCAATGAGCAGCCTGATATAGTCGTGGAATTGGACGGCGATACGTGCGGGGGCAGAGCTGAATTCTACCTTGATGATCAGTTTTTCGGAGAACGAGGACTTGGCTGCGGATTCGAAAGCATAACCGCCTATTTGCATGATCCCGCACATTCGCAATGGAGCGGGCTCAGATGTGGGACTCACCTGATCAAGGTGAAAATATTCGGGCCTGGCGGATTATTTGCAGAAGATGAAGTCCCCTTGGAGATGACCTCCCCTGGTAAAATCGTATTCGATCCGTATCCGCCCTCTTTGAGTCACCCTTTCTCAATCCTACTGAGAGACAACAAGACCAATCTGCAAATCGTGGATTGGTCCGCGAAGATCGGCCGACATTCTCCGGCTTTTGATTCTTCCTATTCATCCGATGAAAACGGCATTATAACAGCATCTCTCCCGACAAGCGGAATTTATACGATAGAATACGAGTCAAGAAGGAATTGTGGTGAGACGTCCTTCTACGCATATGTTTTCCCGCCGACTACGACGTCGACCACAACCACGACTACCGGCACGACGACTTCAACACTTTTCAGGGGCCGATACTCGTCTCCAAATTATTCGGCGTTATTCCAGTCAGAATATTTGGGGCAGGGGAGCCATGAAAGCGCCAATTACCGGGCAGAGTTCGAGGTATCTTATCCCGAATACTCCCCGCCTGTCAGTGAGGGCCTGGGCGGCGGGGGGAGGAGATACTGTGGTGACAGCGTTTGCAGTTTGGGCGAGGATTGCAAAAAATGCCCGAAAGACTGCGGAAGCTGCGATGTCACGACAGTGACTACTAATTTGGCATTTTCAGAATCCGAAAAAGCACCAGAGACGCCCATTTCATCTCCTCACGAGACCGAGAAGAGATCAGAGGCTCCTGTGCCAGAATCCGGGATAATATCGCCGGAACTCAAAACCGCCGTTGAGATTGCGGAATCGGTTGCAGAATTCCCCAAAGTCGCAGCATTAGGCGGAGCGATCGCTGCAGCTGTGACGTTCATTGTAGCTTCTCTTTTTATTTTCGGGGGATTAAAGAAGAGACAGAAGAAAAGAAAAGGACTGTCAAGCGTATAAAAATGTCGTTCATCTATCTCGGTTTGGGTTCGAATTTGGGGGACAAGGAGGCGAACATACGAAAGGCGATAGAGCTGATCGGGCAAAAGTGCAAGGTCCTCAGGGTCTCGCGCCTTTACAAGACCGAGCCCGTCGGTTACAAGGAGCAGGACTGGTTCCTCAACTGCGTCGTAGAGGCCGAAAGCTGCTGCGAGCCGCTCCTCTTGTTCGCCGCGCTGCAGGCGATAGAGAAGAGGCTCAAGAGGGAGAAGACCGTCGTCAACGGCCCGAGGACCATCGACATCGACGTCCTCTTCTGGGGCGACTCCGTCCTCAACGTCGGAGGATTCACCATCCCTCACCCCAAGCTCCATGAGCGGGGGTTCGTCCTGCAGCCGCTGATGGAACTGGCCCCGAACCTAGTCCATCCGGTGCAAAAAAAGACTGTAAAACAGCTTATAGAAGCCTTAAAGGGGGCTGAAAAGGTAGAATTGTGCGAATGAAGCTTATATAGCCGTCATACCTAAGTATGATTCCTATATGATTGGGGTAATACCATGCCGCGGGTGAGTGTCGAGGTCCCGAAGCAGATACTGGACGACCTGCAGGAGCATATCGGAGACGACAAGAAATTCGTGAATCTGTCCGATGCGGTGAGGACCGCATGCAGGCGGATGCTGGACTCGATGGACGACATAGACCGCAGGCACGGCAGGCTCAAGGAGGGAGAAAAATGAGGCTATGCAATATATTCTACTTCGACAGCGCGCACTACCTCCCCGACTACTGCGGCAAATGCGAGAACCCACACGGCCACACCTATAAACTGGAGATAGTCATCGAAGACAAGGTTAAGAAGGACGGGATGGTCCTCGACTTCACGATCCTGAAGGACATAGTCAACCGGGAAGTCGTCGACGTCCTCGACCACAGGAACCTGAACGAGATCGTCGACAACCCCACCGCCGAACACATAGTCGAATGGATATGGAAGGCGCTCGCGAAGAAGCTCCCCCTGCATTCGGTCAAGCTCTGGGAAGGGGAAGGAAAATGGGCGCAGAAGGTGAGATGAGATGGCCCGCAAAGCAGTATGCCTCATATCCGGCGGCCTAGACTCGACAGTCACGCTGGCCATCGCCCGGGAGCAGGGATACGAACCCTACGGCCTCACGTTCGACTATGGCCAGCGGCACAGGAGGGAGATAAGGTCCGCGAAGAAGGTGGCAGCCCATTACAGGCTAAAGGAACACAAGATACTCAAGATAGGCATGGAACAGATTGGCGGCTCCGCACTCACGGACGACATACCGGTCCCGAAAGGGAAGACCGCGGCGCAGATCAAGGCGTCCAAGGAGATACCCGTAACATACGTACCGGCCCGCAACACCATCCTGCTGTCATTCGCCATGTCATATGCCGAGGTCATCGGCGCAGAGGCTATATTCATCGGCGCAAATCACATAGACTACAGCGGATATCCCGACTGCAGGCCCGAATACTTCAAAGCCTTCCAGCGCGTCGCCGAACTCGGAACCAGATGCGGGGTGGAAGGACACCCGGTCGAGATACGCTACCCGATAATCACGCTGGACAAAAAGGCCATCATCCAGAAAGGCAGGCAGCTGGCTGTCCCATTCGAGCTTACCTGGAGCTGCTACGAAGGCGGCCACAACCCATGCGGCAGGTGCGAAAGCTGCGTCCTGAGGACGAACGGATTCAGGGAGGCCGGGCTCAAAGACCCGCTGGAACATGAAAGTCGCTGAGATATTCGCGAGCATACAGGGCGAAGGCAGGCACATCGGCAAGCCGACGGCGTTCATACGCCTCACAGGCTGCAACCTCGACTGCACCTGGTGCGACACCAAATACGCCCGCACAGGCGGCAAACAGCTGACTGTCGCGGAGATAGTCAAAGCCGTCCGAAAGCTCGGGCTAAAAAGCGTCTGCGTCACCGGCGGGGAACCGATGCTCCAGCTCAGGGAGCTGAGGCAGCTTCTGAAGCATCTTCGGTCAGCCGGCTGCGAGACCGTCCTGGAAACGAACGGGACCATCTACGACAAGGAGGCCTTCCAGGCCGCAGGATGCGTCTCGGCGGACATGAAGCCGCCGAGCTCCGGGGAAAAAAGCGACGAGCGGATACTGTCGAAACTCTCGGAAAAGGACCAGGTCAAGGTCGTCGTCGCGGACGACCGGGACCTCGCATACGCCAAACGGATAGTGAAAAAGTCGAAGGCGGAGCTCATAATACAGCCTGTCGACGGCAAGGAGATGAGGAAGCTGGCGCAGGACGTGCTGAAGCTTAAACTGGACGCAAGGGTCCTGCCCCCAGCTGCACAAGATATTGGGGTTAAAATGAAGGATACCCAGGATCGGAGCCCGAAGGTGAGGCAGAGCCTCGAGCGGGTCGGGATAACCAACCTCCGGACGATGATACAGACCATCTGGAAGGGGAAAAACTACCACTTCACACCCACTATCGAGATCGCGATAGACCTGGACAAGGACAGAAAAGGAGTCCACATGAGCCGCCTCATCGAAGCCATCGCAGAAGCCGTCGAAGAGGAGACGCAGAAGCCGGCGGGATCCATCGAAGAGATAGAAAAACGCATACTCGACGGCCTAAAAAAAAGGCACCCCTTCCGCCGCGGAGAGATACGGATGGAGACAGACATGATGCTCCAGAAGAAGACCCCCGTGAGCGGCAAAAAGACCCAGGAATCCCACCGGATAGAGGCCACCGTCATAAAGGACGGAAGCAGATACTCCAAGAAGCTGAAGGTGACCGTCCTGGGCAACACCGTCTGCCCCCACTCGATGGTCACCGCAGGAAAACCCCACATACAGCGGGCAGTCGGCGAACTAGAGATAGTGACCGGGTACGCCAACAGGGTCGAACTCGAAGACATGGTCGGCTGCGTCGAATGCTCATTCTCCTCAGAGGTCTACACCCTCCTGAAGACCGAAGACGAGAAATACGTCGTCAACAAGATGTTCGAGAACCCGAAATTCGTCGAAGACGTCGCGAGGGAGATACTCGAAAACGCGAAAAAGAAGTTCAAAGCCGCGAAGATACGCTCGAAGGCCACCTCCCACGAATCCATACACCGCCACGACGTGATAGCCGAAGGCTCGGCCTAAACCTTATGCCTCGCCCCCTCCGCAACGGCCACAAGGAGCCCCTGCACATCTCCCTGTCCAAATCCTCCCAAAGGCCGGTCCACTCGCCGACATAGACGATCGCTTGCCCCCTATCCAAACCAGGTATAACAATGCGAACGCCTTAAGAAATGTTTTATCCTCCAATCCCCCTATTTTATCATGCGCATATTGATCATCCTGGCGATCGCCATCCTCTCGGGCTGCCTGACCCAGACCCCACAGACGGCAGGATGCCTCACATACACGGACCCGGACCAGCGCGACTACTGCCTGACGAATATCGCGCTATCAAACAACACCCTCGACGTCTGCCTGCAGATCGCGAAAGCCGACCTAAGAAACGGATGCATCGCAGCCTTGAGCGGGGACCTCGCCCTCTGCGGCAACGTCACAGACAAGCACTGGCGGGACCAATGCGCATACAACGTCGCAGTCAAAACAGGCAAACTGGAATACTGCCGCGACATCTCGGACATAAACTACAAAAGCGGATGCCTCCGAGACACCGGCAGCCAGAACCCCGCAATGAACCCCTGCCACGGCATAGGCCAATACAACGAAGCCCTATGGTGCTACTCCACCTACTCAAGGGACCTCCTCGGATGCGAGAAGATAAACGACACCTTCTGGAGGGACAGATGCGTGCAGGACATAAACAACCAGATGAACCCGCCACCGACGACGACCTTCGCCCTCTGGACGACCACGACCTCGAGCACGCAACAAAGCCAAGAAACGACAACCACAACAATCCAACAGGGCGAGACGATGACTTCCTCCACGACGTCGACCACGGTGAGCGCACCCCCTGCAGACATCACCGAATGCAAAGCCATCCAGAACCCGGTCGAAAGGGACTGGTGCATCACCAAAGCAGGCACACAGGCAAAAAGCCCGGCCACCTGCGAACTCGTATCCAACCGATACTGGCGCGAAGCCTGCTTTAGGGACGTCGCAGCCGTCACATCGGAGCCCGGACTATGCGCCAAGATGGAGCCGGGAAAGCGCAGGGACGCATGCTACCTCCAGGTGAGCGTCTCATCGAAGGACAAGACAGTCTGCGACAAGATCCAGGACAACCTGTTCTTTAACCTCTGCCAGGCCCACAAGGGATAAAAAAAGATTTTTATATCCCCCCGCTCATAAGCTTTGACAAACGATGATACTCGAAGACGCGCTCCTGGCGACATACTTCGGAAACACCCTCCTGGAGTATATAAAAGCACTGACGATAATCCTGCTATCCGTAATAGTCGGAAAACTGGCGTACCTGATCATCAACAGATACCTGAAGAAACTCACCGAGAAGACGAACACCAGGCTGGACGACATGCTCATCGACGCCATAGAAGAGCCCCTCCTAGTCGCCATAGTCGCGGGAGGCATATATATCGCACTCCAAACCCTCACAGTCCCCCCGGAAACGATGGATATACTCTCCAACATCCTGACAGCCATATTCATCCTCGACGCCGTATGGCTCGCCATCCGCACCATCGACATAGTAATCAAAGAGATACTAATGCCGCTCACCTCAAAAACCAACAGCACCCTCGACGACCAGCTGATACCGATCATCAGCAAAGGCTTCAAGGCAATGATAGCCATACTCGGCCTCCTGATAATCCTCAGCAGATTCGGCATAGACATAACCGCACTAATCGCAGGACTCGGAATCGGCGGACTCGCCATCGCCCTCGCCTCCAAAGACACCGTAGAAAACATGTTCGGCGCATTCGCCATACTCCTTGACAAACCCTTCATGGTCAAGGACCGCATCATAATAGAGGGAGTGACCGGAGACGTCCTAGAAGTCGGCCTCAGAAGCACACGGATCCTGACACTAGACAACACAGAACTGTACATCCCCAACTCGAAAATCGTCACAAGCAGGCTGGAAAACATCTCACGACCCGACAGAAGCATAGTAAAGAACGTCAAACTTAACCTAACCTATGAGACCCCCGGCGAGAAGGTGAAGGAGGCGTTGGAGACAGTCAAAAAAATACTGGCCGAAACCGACGGCGTAGACCACAGCCGCCAACCTACCGCAGTCTTCAACAAGTTCGACGACTCAAGCCTCGAAATATACGTGAAATACTGGGTCGAAGACTACCTCAAACACTACGACACAGGCAGCAGAGTAAACCTGCAAATAAAGGAACGATTCGAAAAGGCCGGCATAGCATTCGCATACCCGACACAGAAGATAGTCATCGCGAAATGAATACGGAGAGAAATACCCCAAATTCCGCAAACTGCCAATGGCCGAAAAAAATGGAGAACCCTGGCTTTTCAGGGCTGCCGTCTCCTTCATCGCAGGCACCTGCCTGATACTCCTCTTCGCAGCCGCCTCTTTGTCGACAGACTGGCTATATATGAATGGCGCCTCATTGGATGGCATATGCGTCAACCACTTCGGAGAGACATACCGGTGCAGCATAGCCGGATGGCTGCTGAGGCTATTCTCCCCCTTCTCATGCATACCCTACGCGCTCATACTCTACACCGCGCTCTCGGTGGCGATAGTGCTGGCGAAAGCGGCCAGCGACCGGAAATAGCATGGGCCGGAGTCCTGGAATAGAAACGAAAAACGGTCAATCCCTCCCGATGCCATTTGCCACCCCAATGCCTCCTGACGAGCCTTTAGCTCTTCAGGTATTCTATGTCTTTTTTGGTCTTTTCCGGGTCGTCGTGCGGCGTTTCCAATGTGACCCAAGCCGTCTTGGGTATGAGTTTCTTGTATTCGGCCATTGGGAGGTTTCCTTCTCCGAGGTGCGTGTGTTCGTCTTTGCCTGTGCCCAGGTGGGTGTCCGATAGGTGATAGTGTGCGGGGTTCAGTCTCATCATGTCCTTGACGTGGGTGAGGGGGTCCTTTCCGAGGTCGACTGCGGCCTCGCTGGTGTGGGGGAAGTCTAGGCACATCTGTCGGCCTGTCCGGGCCATGATTCGTTTCATGCCGTCGCGGTCGTATCCGTAGAATCTGGCGCCTTCAGAGAAGTACGGCATCGACTCGATGATGATGCGGTCGTCGCGGTATGTTGAGAGGAACTTCACCAGCTGGTCTTCGGAGCATCCGTCGTCCTCATGGCGTTCTGGGTGGACGATTATGTGTCTGGCGTCGTATTCGTCTGCCAGCTTTATGGCGTATTCCAGGCTCCTTCGGTTTATCTCTCCCTTCTTCGGGTTGGCGAAGTTCACCCCCCAAGTAAAGTGCATGTTGTGTATGATGACTGGCAGCCTAAACTGGTGCAAAAAACCGCAGTCTTCGCCGTCTATCGCCATCGCCTCGATGAAGTCGAGGCAGTCCTCGACCTTGTGCAGGTATTCTTCGGCTGAGGGGTGCATGACCTTGATTCCGACGCGCATGTTTAGGATTAGGGCGGGGGGGATTATATCTAGAGTTTCTGTTTCTGCCATAGGCTGCAGAAGAGGCCGTTTTTTGCGCAGAGCCCTTCGAAGGTCCCTTCTTCGACGAGTTTTCCCTCCTGAAGGACCAGTATCCTGTCCATTTCCCTGATGGTCGACAGGCGGTGGGCTATGACCACTGCGGTAACCTCCTTGAAGACCTTGCGGAGGCTATCACTAATCCTCTCCTCAGACTCTGAATCCAGGTGGGATGTGGCCTCGTCGAGGAAGAGTATGTCCGGCCGTTTGTAGACTGCGCGGGCGATCCCCAAACGTTGCCTCTCCCCTCCGGAGAGCTTTACTCCCTTTTCCCCGATCACGGTGTCGATCCCCTCTGTCAGCCTTGGGAGTATCTCTTCGAGGTTGGCGACCCTGAGGGCCTCGTTCAGGCCTCCAGTGCCTCCCGTGACCTCAATATTCTCCTTTAAGGTCATGTTGAATACTTCGGTGTCCTGCAGGACGACAGCAATCCTCTCGATATATGCCCTGCGGTCGATTTCCCGAAGAGGTATGTCGTCTATCGTGATGCTGCCGTCGTAGTCCTCGTGCAGTTTTAGAAGAAGCCTGAACAGTGTCGTCTTACCGGAGCCGGAGGGGCCCACAAGCCCTATCCTTTCGCCTTTTTTTACGGTGAAGCTGATGTTTTGCAGGACTTTTCCCTGTCCATATGCGAAGGAGACGTTTGAGACCTCGATTTTCCCCCAATCCGGCATCCGCTGTTTGCCTTCGACCTCAATGGTGGGTTTGACGTCCATCATCATCCTGAGGCGTCCGAGAGACACCCTATAGACGAGTATCTGGTCCGTCACGACGGACATCTCCGCAGTCGCAGCCCAAATCCTGTCGAAGTAGGTGTATACCATGATGAGGACGCCGACTTCGAAGCGGCCCTGGTAGATGCCGTACCCTATGTATGCCATGAGGGCGACCCTGAAGAGGGTTGCGTAGTTACCGAGTATGGCCTCCCTTGTACGGAAGAGGTAGATCCTCTTTTTGATTTCCGCAAAGAGCGCGTCCATCGATGCGTTTATCCTCCCGAGGACTATGTCGCCGATTCCGAGGGTCTTGACCGTCATAATGTTGCTGACAGCCTCGAATCCGACTCCGTCGGCGCCTTCCTCCCTCTTTCTGACGATGCGTGCCTGGAGGGAGGCTCTTTTGCTCATTGAATACGAGAGGGCATAGTATGTGACTATGAAGAAGGCGAGGATTATGCTCATCTCGACGTCCAGTGCGAGTATTATCAGGAAGACGGCGACTATGCTGACCGTGGATTCGATGATATTATTGTAGAAGATGAATATGAGATTTCTTATCCCGTCGGAACCGTTCTTCATCCTCCTGATCTTGCTGCCTGCGTATTCGCTCTCGTGCCATCTTATGTCGAGCCGGAACAGGTGCCTTATCGCCTGGACTTCGGCGTCTATGGCCGTCTTCTCAGCCACCTGGTAGCCGTGGTATTTGCAGACTTCGCGGCTTGTGAATCTGAAGAGCCCCAATACTAGCCAAAAGGCCATGAGCGTCCAGAAATAGGTCATATGTTCCCCGGATTTGTATGTCACGAAGAACGTCGTCATCGCCCCCAAGGCCCAAGGCGGGTAGAGGCCTGCAAGATCGCCGAGGAATCGAAGGCATGCGGAAAGGAGAAATCTTGTCCTGTAGGGCCTGATGTAGCCCCAAAGGTCTCTGAGGAGGTCCCTGGTCCCGTATTCGGTGTCCGGTTCGGGGCTCAGGTCTGTGTCCATGTCATTCCTGTCGAGAGCCTGAACCTGTCGCGGGTGGCGGGGTCGGTCAGTATCTTCGCCGCGTCAGGCTCCGATTCGAGCCCCACGTATCCTGACTGGCCGAAGGAGGCGTCCGCTGGGACGCATTTTTCCCCCTCGACGGTGTATGCCGTGATGTTAAGCTGCTCCGGGGTCACGGAGACGGACTCCCGCTCGATCGCGAGCTTGTAGCCTATCTTGGCGATGTTGAATCCCTCGTTTTTTACGACCAGGTAGCCGTTGCCGGGTATCCGGCATTCGTTCTCCAGATGGCCGCTTCCCGAGAATGTGCAATTCGCCGATGTGCTCCTTCCGCTTAAAATGAGGGTCAACTGCTGTTTGCTCGAGGCAAAGTAGACCTTGATCGGCTGTGTGGTGTCGATTGTGGCGCGGATGGTGAGCGCATCCGACGGCTCATAGGACCTGCCGAGGTTTATGGTCTGCAAGAGTCCCGGCTGCAGGGCGAAGTTATCTTGGGTGGGTGGGTCCTTATTGGCCTTTTTTGTCGCCTTGCTTATGCTGTTTCTCAATTCCCTCTCGTCGATTCCGCATGCCATCACGTATGCCGCATTCTCCGTGGATACGACATATGTTCCGATCCCGCTGTTGGCGTACAGGGCCAGGATCAGCGCGTTCATGTCGTCATACTCTCCTGCCTCGAGGAGAATGGTCTTCTTGGCGTTTTGGACGTAGAACGGGACCCTGTCCGCGGGGTAGTGCCTAAATGTGTGGGTTATGTTGTAGTATATCGCCGCCGCCTTGCATTCCGGTGTCTTGGGCTGGCAGGATGAGCTCATGGCGTCCGCGTATTCCCCGAGGAAGGCGTCGTTGTATGTGAAGGCCCTGAAGTATCCGTCCACTTTGTCGTTTCGGTATTCCCAGAGAGATTCCGCGTCTATCCTCCTCAGGAGGCCGCCATACAGCTTGAGGTCTTCGGGCAGTATCTCGAATTCTGACCTGTATTCCACTCCTTCGAGCGTCCATTTGAAATAGCCTTTGCCGGGTTTCAGGGTGTCGGCCTTATGCACGAGGTAGCCTCTCTTGGCGGTGCCGATGGATTTGCCGTTGAGGTAGACTTCCGTGTCGGTTTCCGTCATGCCGTTGAGGGTGAGGTTGAAGTTGAATTCCCTCTCCCAGGCGACGGGTTCGCCCTCCAGGGGCAGTGTCGTCGTTGTGGGTTCGCTCGTCGTCCCACGCGCGTACACGTATGCGAAGATGCCCAATACGATGAGAAAAATCAGGACGGCGGCGAATACGAGATGTGCGCCTAGTTTTGAGCCTCCTTCCGGCGTGCTCCCCGTATCGGCGCCGTCGAATATGGGATTCCCCCCCTCGTCGATCCTCAGCTTATCGAATAGCTTCAGGTCGTCTTTCGCTTTTGCCAGGTGGCGGAGTATGCCGAGCTTTTCGTCGCGGTCCGGCGGTTCGGCTATGTGCCCCTTTTCGCAGCGCATGACGTAGTCTATCTCCTGCCCGAGCGGTATTCCGAAGAATACGGGGCTGACCCTTCTGATCAGCACGTCCATGCCCGCGGTCGAGCCGCATTTCGGGCATGGTTCGCCGCTTCTTTCGAGCTTCTTCTGCCCGAAGACGCTTCTTCCGAACAACATATGCACTGATTTATGCGGTCTTATTGCTTAAATCCATATATCCCCCCAGATGGACTCCAGGTTGTTGGCCGTCGCCATGCTCGTGTTCGCAGCCGGTTGCGTGGAACTGCAAGGCGGTTCAGGAAACGATTCCGGGAACATACAAGCCAACGCCACTTCGGGTTATGTGGGCAGTCCGAAACTATTGTTCCGGCTGTATGACAACAACCTCGGGGATTACGCCTCGGGCGCACTCCTTTGCCAGAACTGGTCCGGTGCGAGGATCGAGCCTTCTGGGACGATGATAGTCAAGGCCGATATCGTGGTCGGCGAATGCGCGGTGGGTCTGCCCCACGACGGCTACGTGCTGTATCTGCCCCTTACGATCGACCCGGAATTCCTCTCACTGCTGAACAGCACCGACGAATACGCGCTAAGGTACGATTCACGGAATTTCGAATACCGGTACTTCATATTCGTAGACCAGGAGTCGGTCCCGCTTCAGGGGCTCCTATACCTCGAAGGGCGGCTCATCGGCCAGACTGACAGACAGGGCGTTATCGCAGTCAATCTGACGCATCTGCATCCCGGAAACATCACCTTCAGCTGGATCGTCGGCGACATGTCGCCTGCGGAGTGGGAACTGCAGTATCTGGCCTCGGACATGAAGAGCCTTTTCATCAGGGTTCCCGCCGACACGAGGGGGCTGAACGTCACCGCAGAGCCGTGACTCCGAGGGCGTCCGCCTTCCTTGCGATCCTGGAGAATCCCGCATCCCTCAGCCTCCTCATGACGCCGACTACCGGGTTCAATCCCCTGTATTTCGTCCTCGGCGCTCCGACGTAGTGGAACAGCCTGCCGCCCCCTCTCATCACCCTGTGCAGCTGCGAGTAGAATTCCAGCGAATAGAGCTCTCCCGCTATGTTCATACTCGGAGGGTCGTGGATGACGGAGTCGAAGAATCCGTCGGCGAATCCCCCCAAACCGGCTGACACGTCCCCCAAAACCTTGCGGATCCTCCCGTCTTGGAGCCTCATCGACCACGGATTAGCCTCCCTCAGGTTCACCATCCCCTCGTCGGCTTCGAATGTGTGGACTTCGTCCGCGCCCGCGTCAACGGCTGCTATCGCGGTGTATCCGAGGCCTGTGCAGGTGTCCAGCACCCTACTTCCCCTGACGGGCTTTATCGCGGCTATCTTGGATTCGGTGTCCTTTGCCGGGTCGGTCCCTTTGGTCCTGTGCATCCTAAAGCCTCCCAGTTCCGCGGTCGGCGGCGTGTCTTTCCCCGTTGCGACCAGGCGGTAGACCTTGTTGGTCTCCTTCCTGAAGAACTGGATCCTGTACGCGCTGCCGCATTCGACGATCGTGCAGACAGGGCCTTTGGATATCTTTTCCAGGATCCTCAGCGGCAGCATCTGGCCGTCGGGGAAGATGACCGAATCCGCTTCGATCCGCAGGGTCGATTCCGTCAGTCCGAGGTCGACGGATATGTCCGCTTCGTTCGCGCCTTTTTTAGCGGCTGCCAGGATCTCCTGGGCCTGATACCTGGAAAGCCAGAGCGTCATCGGTGTTATATTTCGAGGGGCAATAATTAAGCACATGCCCGATGAGACGAGGCTGCTTAAGGCGTCCCTTAGCGGAGAGAACCCGTATGAGCGGCTTCTTGCCCCCAGGTTCGATTACGCTGACCTTTATACGTTTTCCGAGAACAAGGTGACGCCGGTCTACAACTGGTTCTACTACAAGGAGGGGTATTCCCGGGATTTTGTCACGAAAACCCTGGCGGAGCTGGAGGTTCCCGCGGAATCTACCGTAGTCGACCCCTTCTGCGGGACCGGGACGACGCTTCTTGCAGCAAGGGAATCGGGGCGCCCCTGCGCAGGAGTGGACATCCTGCCCCTTGGCGCCTTCGTCTCCAGGGTGAAACTAGAAGACGGATACGACATCCCCTCACTGGAGGAAGCCGTACGGTGGCTCACGAACCTGAGGTATTCCGAGCCCAAGACCCGGCTCATCGACATACGGTTCATCGACATGAGAAAAGTCTACAACCCCTATGCCAGAAACGACATCGCATTCTTCAGGGAGAACATCCTGGGCGTCCAGGATGAGCGGACCCGGAACTTCCTGATGCTCGGGCTCATCAGCATCGTCTCCCAGGCGTCCAACGTCATGAAGGACGGGGGCGTCCTAAGGATAGTCCGCAAGAACCATGTGCCTCCCGTCCGCCACCTATTGAAGACCAAGCTGAAACGGATGGTCAAAGACCTCAAGGACCGGGGGAATCTGCCGAAGACCGACTGGCGGGCGGACATAGGCGACGCCAGGGCCCTCCCAATGGAAGACGAATCCGCTGGGGCGCTGATCACATCACCCCCATACCTCAACTTCGTAGACTACACCAAGGTCTACGCCCTCGAGCTAAGCCTCCTCCTGTCGAATGCGAACGAAATGGAAGGCCTGAGGAAGAGATCGCTCCGAAGCCACATAAGCGCATCATACGAGCGGGAAAACCCGTCGGAGGACATGGAAAGGATCCTGTCGAGGGTGACGGTCATTGACAAAGGAAAGGACAAGGTCCCCCGAGGTCGTCGAAGGATACCTCACAGACATGCAGCAGTCCATACGGGAGGCCTACCGGGTGCTGGCCCCGGGCGGCGTAGCCGTATACGTCGTAGGGAACGCCTCACTGCCCGGAGCAACCGTCGACGTCGATCTCATGTCCGCCGAAATGGGAGAACAGGCGGGATTCGAGGCCGAGTCGATCTGGGTGGGGGGCGCAAGATGGGCAGGCGTACACGGCATCGACAAGGAGAGGCCTGCCAGGGAGAGCGCCGTAATCCTCAGGAAACCCGACTGACACCTGGATTATAACCTCAGCATCCCCTAATCCTAACATGAAGATTTGGACAATAATCGAAATAGCGATCGGGCTCATAATATTCGGCCTGTTGCTGAGCCTCATACAGCCTTACGTCCCGGCCCAGCTTCTGCCGATATACGACGGCCTGCATGCGATATATCTCGCCCTGGTATCGATCATCATAATAATCATCGACACGATAATCGCGATCTTCCAGCTCTTGAAGGACCTGCTGCCCAGATGATCAGATCCACCCGATCACATCGGGTTTGCTGCGCCTGCCTGCTCCCTGCATGGCCTTCGGGATGCCCCTGCTGAAGGGGACCATCAGCTCATACCCCTCCGGTACTCCGGCCTTTCTCAACACATCGGGCTTGCCGTTGAGGAAGCTTATGAATCCCATATAGCAGGGCCCCAGGCCTATGCCGTTTAGACTCTTAAACATTTATTATAGGCTAACGATTTATAATTCCTCATGGTTGTATCTCTTAAACCGCTTGAGGGTGTTGCAGTGGTGGTTGGTGTGGCCGCATTGCTCTTTATAGTCTTGGCATTGCTTTCATGCCTGTTCCTCCTGATATCGCTTATATTATACAGGAAGTACCGGGTCACGTTATTCCCAAATCTTGCCCTCTCCATCGTCCGAGTGGGGGAGAACATGATCCTGAAGGGATTCATGCTCCTTGGCATCGGGGGTGATTGGGTGACTCAGACCCTTGTGGCATTGAAAAACCACGTTGGAAAAAACGATTTCATGAAGATCCGCATGAGTGAGCGGGCCATATTCGTGCCCCAGTGCATCCGCTCAGCCTCATGCCCTGCAAAAAGCGACTATGAAGGCCTACACTGCATATCATGCGGACAGTGCACGATCGGAGCCTTGAAAAAAGAGGCTGAAGGATTGGGTTACATGTTCTTTGTGGCACCCGGCTCATCACTCGTCAAGCGGATGACCAAAAAATACCAGCCGAAGGGCGCTATCGGACTGGGCTGCCTCATGGAGATAAAAGAATTCCTCATCCTCATGGATAAGATGAAAGTCAAGGCCTACGGCGTCATCCTCGACAGCTCAGGCTGCGTCGAAACCACCTACAACCTGGAGAAACTAACGGCCGCGATGAAGATGCATTCAACAGATTAGACGGCAAGCGATATGCCATTCCTTCTCAGCAAATACGCCGATTTTTCCAACAAAACCGACGAAATTAAGCCGGGTTATATATAGAGCGTGAAAAAGGGGACGGTTTGATATCACCCTATTTTTTTTATATCCAAGCAACTGCAAATCCCCCTCTGCGACCCAAAGCAGACCATGCAGTTTTTAGGGGTAGGGATTAAATATTAAACATGGAGAAGGTATTACTCAATCGGATGCAGGCAGCTGCCGTCCTAATCCTGGCAATCACTTCCGCCTCAGCTGCCACAATGAATATTGGCTTACAACAGCAGATTGGGGAACTAAAGCAATATCCGATCCTCAAAATCCAGACGACAACGACCAGCACAACGATGACTCTGCCGGCACTGAAAATCAATAAATCCTCCGACTTGGGCACTATCCTCGGAAGGAAACTGGTGACTTTGGGGGCATACTACTGCCGTGACCCAGACGGCAACAACACAAACACAAAAACCACAGTAACCTACCTAAACCAAAATACCACAACACCAAAAAACATCACAGACCATTGTCAATACAACCTCGTCAATCTAGAAGAAGCAACATGCAAAGGAAACAACGCCGTATACGCCCCAATCAACTGTCCCGCAGGACAGATATGCCTGGATGGAGCATGCCAAACGAACTACTGCAGCGACCCAGACGGCAACAACACCACAACATACACGGCAGTAACATACTTCGACCCAGACTCAAGAACAAACCGGAACCTAATGGACGTCTGC
>JAZDMS010000006.1:0-37913 GCA_043800705.1 Candidatus Altarchaeota archaeon | reverse complement strand
TTTTTGAAAAATAAAATTTCTATGATTAGAACTAATATTCTATTATACACGGTTGATTTTTAACATTTTATAATATTGATCCATTAACCCATATGGTTCTCGGCAAGGGTGTTGGGGCGGATTTGACATCTAATCTAATTTGAAAAATATAAAATATTATATTTTCTAAAAATATGTGGTAAAAGAGATAGATCAAATTGATTTAATCAGCTTATGTTAATGATAATATACCAGGGCAATATGGGGGTATATGTTAGCTCGAGTACATATATCTGGCGATTATATCTCCTGGTTACATTTAAAATGCCAAAATATGGTAAATTCTGCAGTATATAGTATAAATTGGCAAATATGCTCTATTTGAGAGCACTTGGAATACTATATATGTATCGTTTGGGGTAGCCCCCACCATCAACATACAATACCCAATACCATGATGATATACACAACTGGTTTTTCTATTTTTTAGATAGGTATTGTCGCACTGCCAATAACATATATCACAACATATATCTTAAATATGTTATCTTTTAAAATTTTAAGGCATTAATCCCTAAGTATACTATGGAATTAAGCGAAAAGGATTTAGATCGTTTGAAAAAGCTCCTGGAATCTTTGAATAAAGGGACTGCGACGACATTTGATAAAAATACCTCGATTGAGACAATTAAGGGCATATTAGAGCCTAAATGCGCAGTATGTAGAGAGTTGATAATTGCAGACCTGACAATCATAAATGGCAGGAAATTCCATAAAAAATGCGCTACAAAATATAGGTCGTAATAAAAAATTTCAAAATTTTTATAATATTTTGGAAAAAAATTTTTAATTAAAATGATATTGATATAATACATATAAAAATATAACTATTAAATTATAGCTATTTAATAATGTTTATCGTAATACATCCTAAATATAGTCGGGGTTATATTTTTAAAAACTCACAAAAAATGTTAGAGTTAAAAACTTCAATAGAAAAATAGTCTGCATGATTTAGACTTCTACTACCTCGTCAAATGCCTTTGCCACTAGCCCGATTATGGGACTGTCCTCGATCCTTGTCAGTACGACCAGTTTGAGCTCATGTTCTTTTGTGAGAGCCAGGAGGGAGTGTATGAAAAGAGAAACTGTCTTCGGCTCATTATATATGAAAAGGGTCCTTAAGGCATCCAAAATGAGGAATTTTTCCCCCGGGACTGATTTATTGAAAGAATTCACCGCTTGGGGGATGGTTCCGTCTTCGGCGACGTCATGGGGTCCGGAGGAATATATCACGCGTTCCTCCCTCTTTGTGAGTGTTTTATGCGCTATTGCCGTGACGCAATCGACGAAATACAACCTGCTTACTTTAACTCCCGCGCGCAGAAGCATGTGCCGTATCGTGGTATGCGGTTTGTTCAAGCTAATGTAAAGCCCATACCTGTCGCGGGAGAGTAGTTCCCTGACCAGTATGGGGATCGCTGCATGCAGGTCCTTGCTGTCAATCATGAGGAGTATACTATCCGAATCGTCTAATGTCTTAAGGGCTTTTCCGAGGTCCATTCTTTTTTTATATCCCCAGGCGCCATTTATCCAGGTGGATGACCTTGTCAGCGAACATGTTTATGTCCTTGATAAGGACCGATTCCGCATCCTGTTTCAGGCAGGTAAACAACGCATTGCATCCGGCGACCCTCACCTTTGCCATGAGGAAATGCACGAATTTGGCAATTGTCGTATCTGATTCATATACCAGAAGTGTCGATAGTGAATCGAATACGATGTACTTGTATTGACCGCCGTCCATGACCTTCGAAATGGTTACGCTAAGCTCGGTGAGCGCTCCAGGAGACGACACGAATTCGCATTCCTTGCATTCCTGGGGTATCTGGGCTGTCCGGGTGATGGCATCAATGAAATAGATCCGTTCAGTGTCCAGCCCCCCCTTCTTGAAAGTCTTTACTAACGAGGTATACGGCCTGTTTAGGGATATATAGCATATTTTGTCGGGTACTTTCGTCAGGTCTTTCAGGACCGTCATTAGTCGCTCCGTATAATCGTCCGCGGGCATTATGAGTACTATTATTTGATTCTCCTCAGATCCCAGAAGAAAGTTTCCGGGATTGCCCATACCATTTATATTTGCACCGGCGTGGTTCATGCCTTTATTCAATGAATCTGATGGCAGCGTATGTTAGGTCTATCCCCGCCTTACCTTTCTGCAAGCGATAGAGGCACTTGTGTCGGGTAGATGATTATTCCTTTGTCCGTTATCTCCATGGGCCGTATGTCTGGATTTATCTTCTGCCCCCTCAGTTTTACTACACGGAAGCATCTTTCGTTCTTTTCCTTGTGTCTGCTCCAGAAAAGCATGATTAGGCCGTCGGCGAGGAAGTGTTCGTCGAGGTAGGTTATTTCACTAGATGATTCGTGCTGTTCGGCGACCATCATGGTCGTGCATCCCGCATCTTTGACCTGTTTAATAAAGTTCAGCAGGTTAACCCTCCGGGATATGTCGTCCTTGAACAGATATTTGAATAGAGTTACCGAGTCTAATACGATTCTTTTCGCCTTTATCCTACGGATCGCTTCACCCAATGTCTCCCCGGCGGTGTATTCTTTGCCCCCTTTATTGACTTCGCCGTATATAGGTTGTGCTACCAACGCCAGCATGTTGTCCTTTTCGCATTTTTCAAGGTCCCACCCAAAGCCAAGGCGTAAGCTTTGACGTTCGGGGGTGTGTCTTCTACTGTGAGGTATATCCCAGGTTCGTTGAATTGGGTTATCCCGTTATATAGGTACTGCATCGCAAAGTTGCTCTTGCCTATTCCCGGCGAGCCGGAAACTATCGTCACGCTTGAACTAGGCAGGCCTCCGCCAAGCATTTCATCGGCGCCGGGTATTCCAGTTTTGATAAGATTTGACATTTTTTTCCTCTTTTTATTTTATCTCCAGATAGTTGCCCCATATTTTTTTGAACCTGCTGACTTTGCCGTCTTCGCCCTTCTTTGTCAGCCAGTAGATCACGCCTATGATGACTATCGTTGCCGCAAGTATGTACGGCAGGTAGTTCTTGGGCTGTTCCAGTACGTTGAGTACTGTAGCCTTTGGGAGTGTTTTTTTGCCCTGGTAGGATACTGTCCCCTGAATAGTGTATCTTCCCGGGTCCGTTGGGGAGAAGTATGCCGTGAGTTCTGCTGTCTGTCCGGTCGCTATGTTCATTGATTCTTCCCCTACCATAGTTTTTACCAGTTTTTCTGTCTGGTATGTCTCGTCTATCATGTAGATTTCCAGGTTTAGTTTAGCGTCTGTTATCGGAACTTCCCCTGTATTTTCGACCTTTGCTGTTATTTTCGCCGTTTCGCCGGTCTCTACCCAGATTTTATTTAGTTCCAGGCTTCTGAGGACGCCTTTAAGCGCTAATGTTCCTTTGTCCAATATGCTGAATCCGAAAGTTTGTTCGTCTTGTCCGATGGTTAGTTTGGCCGTGTATTGCCCCACCGTCAGGTCGTCTGATGGCACCTCGATTGATATCGCTTTTTCGACTGTCGGGGCTATTTCGTCCTTTGATTGGGCGTATGTTTTTACTAGGTTTCCGCCCCGGTCGTAGATGTCAATCTTGAGTTCGGGCTTCGTTTCGATGTTTCCCGTGTTTTGTATTAGTGTGTTGAATTTGATGGGGTATCCTATTTCCGTGTTGGATACTATCACCCTCTTGAGCTTATGAGCCGTGATTTTTTCATCGGTTATTTCAGTTATTAACTTTATTTTTATGCCTGCGCCTACCGTCAATCCCGCACCGGAGGTTATGGTCGATGTCGGGGCGGCGTTTATGTACACTCCCCCTTCGTATTTGCCGTTAGCGGCGTTGGCATCCGGCTGCAGCACTGCTTTCAGGTCTATCCTGCTGTTTGCTGGTAGGTTGAATTCGGTCCCTTTGTCTATGGACAACCAGTCTTTCAGGTCACCCACGTATTCTATCTTGCATATGAGGTCTTCGTCCCCGCTGGTGCTGACGGTTATGACCTTTTCGGCGTATCCGCCCTTAATCATCTTTCCGAAATCTATAATCCCCGGACCAGCTCCGATGCTGACTGCGGACACCGCCGTTGATAGGGCGGCACAGAGTATTAGCATGGATATGGCAATACTTTTTTTATTTTTCATTTTAGGTGAATACCGCTGCTGTTATTGAGACTGAGAGCGAACATGATCCTGCCACTCCCGATGATGGTATCCCAATCCCCCAGAAGCTGTTGTTCATTGAATATGTCGTGCATGAGCCTGCGCAGTCGTAAACTGTGACGTTGGTGCAGTCGGTATCCCATGCGTCCGCGGTGGTGAGTCTGCCGCATGAGGACGCATATGCTATTTGAGAGGGGTGGTATGTCACGTTCCAGGCTGGTATGTTGCCTATGGTGCATGACAGATTCTCTGCTGACGCCTGCGCTGTTATGTAGATCCTCGTATTGCCCGTGTTGTTGGTGGTAGATGATTGGTCCGTGTTCCCTGTCGGGCCCGTCGATCCCGTGTCTCCGAGGTTCATTGTCCCGAAGTTTATGGAGGGAGACTGCCATATTGCCGGAACGGAGTTTATCGTGTATGAGACCGGGTTTATGTCCCCAATCAAATCGCCGTCCGAGACGTTAATCTGTACGTACCATGCGCCGGAGTTCGCCCAATATTTTAGGTCCCTGATGTAGCAGACATAGTCTATGTCGTTTCCTGACGCTGTTGCCGTGAGGTTTCTGCAGGATGCGTTGATATATAGCGTATCGTTGCTTTTTGCGCTATTCCAGGCGACTGATGTGCGGTGCCAGGTCATGTTCACCCATCCGTCCGACATGTCAATGTAGCCGTTCGGGTCTGAAACTTTGAATGTGCAGTTCACGTCGTAGTTCTTTCCCGAGGTCATCGTATATGCGGTTGTTGCTCCGCCGCATGTCGATAAGGCTTCCTGGGTATCGCCGAAGCAGCAGTTGATATTCGACATGGTCGGTGCTCCGTTGTTTATATTAACCTCATAGGTCGACGATTTAGTGTCTGCCTCGACTGTCGGAACCAGGAAATTGGAGGTTATTATTACAGCCAGCACGCATAATACAATAGTCGATAGTATAAAGCCCGCAGATATTTTTTTTCCGTTTTGAGTTGATGTTTCCATGATTTCCCCTTGGGATTTTTTTCTGATCAACCGAACCACTGACATTATATACGAACTATTCTTTATAAATACATCGTCAGTGAGTTATATTTCTGCAAGCGATGGGGGCAATATGATCTTAATTTTTTGGAGAATATAGGCAGGACTATCATGTGGCGATTATCGTGATGACCCTGCTGCATATTCCGCCGACGCCGGCCGATGGTATCCGTATGCCCCAGTAGGTGTTCTTGAGGCTTGCCAGGTTCGGGCATATCCCCGAGCAGTCAGGCAGCTGGAATGCGGAGCAGCTCCAGTCAGGCGACGAGGTTAGGTTGCCGCATGCCAGATCCATGAATTGATTCTGCTGCAGGTCGTAATTGATGTTCGCAACGGGTATTGCGCCCACAGTGCAGTTCATGTATTCGTTCCCTCCGCTGGCTTGGAGGTTTATTATCGTGTTTCCGGTGTTGTTCGTTATCGAATTGATGTAAAGCCTCCCCAAATGTCCGTTAGACCCGTTTTCGCCTATGTGCATCTCTCCGAAGGGGATGGTAGTCGATTGCCATATGGATTTCATGCCGCCTATCTGTATGTGACCGCTGTGCGGTATGCCGCTTGATTGTCCGTCTGAGAGGTTTATCAGGGCGGTCCAGTTTCCTGCGTCCGCCCAGTATCTTATGTTGCAGATGGAGCATTCGTAATTGACTTCAGTGGGGGTTGCAGTAGAGGTCATGTTTCTGCAGGAATTGTTGATGTATAGTGTGTCGTTGCTAATGGGTCCGTTCCAGGAGACGTTGGCTCTGTGCCATGTGAGGTTTACCCAGCCGTCTGCCATGTCCTGGTATCCGTTATAGTCTGAAACCGTGAAATTGCACAGCATGTCGTAGGATTTTCCCCCGCTGGGGAGGTATTCCGTGATCGAGCCTTCCGCTATGCAGTTGGCTTGGCTGTATGTCGGTGCATCGGAGTCTTTGAAGCAGCATGTGACCGAGCCTACGGTGGGGAGTATGTCCGCGATCGTCACGTTTGCGCTCATTATGGCAGCTTCTGCGTTCTGGAGGGGGTCGTATAGGTCCGTCGCTATTATCGCAAGGTATATGGAAAACAGTAGGGTGATTGCGCCTGTTTGTTTTGGAGGCATCATTGTGTTTGTTGCGGAGGATTCTGCTCTTGTTGCTCTGGCTGCGTTTGCTGCAGGTTTTCTTGTTGCGGAATCTGCTGATATTCCTGTTGCGGGGGATAATAGTTCGCGTATTCGTTCTGTTGCGTGTTTTTTCTGAATTTCAAATATGCCGCTATTATGACGATCAGTATGGCCAGTATGAGGGCGATCATGGTCGGATCGACGCTTAGGGGGGGTGCCGCAACCTTGAGTACCGTTGATCTTAGACCTGTTTTTTCGCCGTTATAGGTGACATATCCGCGAATTATGTAGTTGCCTTCCTTTTTTGGCGTGAAATATGAGTCAAGCTGCGCGGTTTTTCCCGGGTCTACCCCTATTTCATCGCTTTCCCGAAGCAGGTCTGAGAGTTTGTCGTCGAGGTACGCTTCCGCCTTGAATTTCCCTGTAGTCCTGGCTTCGCCGGTGTTTTTGAATATGCCAGTGACCTTTATCAGTTCCCCGGGCGTCGTAGTGTCTGCTGACAGGAGTATCTCGTCCAGGGTTCCTGAGACGCTCCAGGTTCCGCGGGGGAGGATGTTGAATGTCGCTATCTTGTTGTATATCAGGTTGTTTTTTTCGAGTACGTCGATTTTGGCGCTATATTGGCCGGTTTCCAGTTTGTCCGAGGGGAGGGTGAATTGTATGTTCTCCTCTTTTGTGGGGAGGATCGTGGTGTCGGCGTATTCTCCGGTTAGTATTTGTTTTCCTCCGGGGTCGGATATCGTTATTTCAAACTTCGGGTTCGCTCGTATATTTCCGTTGTTTTTTACCAAGGAGGCGAACTTTAGGGGGTATCCGATCTCTGTGTCCTTGATTATCAGGTTTTTCACCATTATGGACACTTCTTCCTTTCCCGATATCTCAACGAGGAGGAGTATCTTCACTCCGGCGCCGACCGCAAGGCCTGCGCCGGACGTTATGCTTGATGTTGGCGCTGCCTTGATGTACACTCCACCCTCGTATTTGCCGTTTGCCACGTCTAGCGGTGGTTGGGCGTAGATCTTCAGGTCGACCCGGGAGTTTTTTTTCAGTTGGAATTGCTCGCCTTGGTCGATCGTGAGCCAGTCCTTCAAGTCACCTGCGTATTCTATCGAGCAGGTGAGGTCTTCGTCCCCGCTGGTGCTAACGGTTATGACCTTTTCGGCGTATCCGCCCTTGATCATCTTCCCGAAATCTATGATGCCGGGGCCTGCGCCGATGTTCACGGCCGAAGCCATCGGGGCAAATAGGAGGAGCAGTAATGCGGCTAAGGCATACGTTCTAATAATAGAGGGGGACATCAGATTTTATTCTGTTTTGGGGGTTAAATACCTTCACTCACGACGTTGATAATATTCCCGGTAGTAGAAGATCAGCCACATGATAGCCAGCAATATCGCGGGGCCTATTATCAGGTAGAAGTTCTGGTCTAGGCCGAGGAGGGGTTTGCTTACGGTCCATACCCGTATCGTTGATGTTCTGATGGATGTTTTTTTCCCCGAGTATTCGGCCCAGATTTGGAGGGAGTAGTCTCCTGCCTGCGGGGGCTCATATGTTATCGTCAGTTCCGTGTTTTTTGTGGCATTGACCAGGGTGTTGTTGCTTTCTGCGACCTGGATTGTCCTTTTGTCCTGGATGACGTTTGCCTTGAGTTTGACATCAAGCGGCGCTTCGCCCGTGTTGGAGAAGGTGCCGGTTATGGTGAGTTTCTCTCCGAGGGTCAGGTTTTCGCTGGATAGTATTGCACTTTCAAGCCTTCCATCCAGAACGAGGTCGTCGGTTTTTTGGTCGGATGACACTATGTAGAAGACTTCCTGGCTTTTCCAGGATTCTGTACCCATGACTGTTATGCTGAAGTCGAGGATATAGATTCCCGGCGCGAGTCCTTTTGTCGGGACGGTTTTTGTTATGGTCTTTTTTGTCAGTGAGTCTACGGTTTCATCGTCGTATGTCGCGGTCTTGTATGTGTTCTTTTTGTCCGGGCTCATTATTGTCAGGGTTATGCCGGGTTTGACCGCGTTGGGGGCGTTGTTTTTCGTCATGATTTCCGCTTTTAGGGGTTCGCCTTCCTTTACATTGGATGCTGTGACTTTCATCACGCGGAAATTGGCGCCTTCGACACCGCTTACATCTACAACTGTTTTTATGTAGATCGCGGCGCCGACCGTCATCCCAGTCCCTCCAACGGCATCCTTCGGCGGAGTAGAGCTAAGTTCTATGGATCCTTCGTATCTGCCGTTGGGGACCATTTCCGGCACAATCAGCCTGACGGGGAGCCTGTATTGATTTTCAGATGTTACATCGAAGGGGTTTTGGTCGAAGCTGATCCATTTAGCTGTCTCTCCGGTCGGCGTCGCTGTGCAGTGTATCTGTTTGTCCGATGTCGATATCGTAAGGTAGCCGACGTATTCGCCGCCGCGTGTCGAGTTTTTGAAGCTTAGGGTGCCGGGGCTTACGCCGATCACCGTAGCCTCTGCGACGCATGACATTGTCGCTAGGAGAAGCAGTATAGCGCCCAGTTTCATCCGTATAGGCCTCCGATTGTCAGGTTCCCGCTACATAGTCCTCCGACTCCGCCCGTCGGAGCCTTCAGCTTCCAGTAGACGTATTTTATCGACGGTACTCCGGTGTACGTCTTTTGCAGGTTGTAGTCGGTCTGCAGCATCGTGCATGTGTCGTCGCTTGAGGCTGTGAGGGCGCACATCTGCGTTTCGTAGTTGCTGCCCGGGGACGAGTGGTATTTGATGTTGGCGACGGGTATCTGCCCGAATGTGCAGGCCATATTGGTTCCGCTCACCAGAACGTCCTGCTGAACGTTCCCGAAGTTTGTTATCGATATGTTCGCGTCGTTTGCTGTCGTCTCACCGAGGTTCATGGATCCGCCTGCGGCCGAGCTGAAGTTGAGGAGCAGGCTCACGTTTACTGCGATCAGTTCCTGCACTGCTATGCCGTATGTCGCGTTGCTTCCGGCGTCCGTACCGTCGTATGCGGTGAAGTTGACCGCCCAGTTTTCGGATGATGTGGCGTAATACCAGAGGTTGAATCCGCATCTTGCTGTGCCGGTCATCCCTACGCAGGTTATCGGGCATGTGTCATTCCGGTAGAGCGTGCTGTTGCTGGCGAGGTCAGCGTAGTTCACGGAATTGTTGTCCCAGAGCGTTGCGTGGACCCATCCGCTCCCGTATATCTGGCTGCATCCGTTGTAGTCTGTGACGTTGACGGTGTAGTTGGCGGCTCTTCTGCCGCCTGCCGTGAGTGTGATGTCCATGTCGCCTGTTATGCCGCGCACTATGGGTTTCGCGTTTGTTGTTGTGGTCGTCGTGGTTGTGGTCGTCAAGGCCGAATATGTTATCTCTATGGTCACGTTGTTGCTGTCTGCGGTTCCTCCTCGGCCGTCGGATGCCGAGAATACCGCGTATTGCGTGCCGTACCAGTTGCCTATCGAGGCGACGTCGACTGTGTGGTCGGGGTCGATGGTTATGAGCACGTTCGGGTGGTCCTGCGATGTCTGGAACGTCATCGTGTCGGAGTCCAGGTCCTGGAAGTAGTCGTCTAGGTCGAACACGTTGGTAAGGCTTTGGTGGCTTGCGAACTGGATGTGCGGCAATGTATAGTTGATTTCGAGCTTGGGAGCCAGGGCTTGGTCGGTCGCGTTTGAGGAGTGGTATTGCCTGATGCTGTTGGCGTTGTCTTCTCCGGCTCCGACCAGTATCAGCCCTTTGTTATCGGTAATTCTGCCGACCCAGTTGGATACCAGGTCGAGGGTATTCCACTGGACCCATCCGCTGAGTTCTGCCGCCCTGTAGGATGTCAGCGTCGGCTGAACCTGGAAGACTGCCTGCCCGCCGGAGTAGCTGAATACGGAGCAGTCCGTGCAGTCACTCTCGTCCTTGAGTATCTTTATCGCGTTGAATGTGAGGTTTTTGAGGGTTATGGTGGCGATCCTGTTGAATGCGGTCATTGTGGTGGTGTTTACGTAGACGTAGTTGAAGGTGAGGTTGATGTCCTGGTCGAGGGTGAGGTTGGTGACATTGGTGAGGTCGATGGTCCGGTCGAAGTGTATGGTCGCGTTGGCTGCGGTGAGGTTCAGTGTCAGGGCAGCCCATGCGACCTCTCCCCGGATATATGTGTAGTTGAATATCGTCCGCGTGTCTGAGATCCTCGGTGGCTTCTGCACGAGCATCAGGTCGAGGCGGCCTGTCCCCTCCTCATAGATGTGGGGATACGTGAGGGGGTGGACGTTGTAGGTGAGGGCGTAGTCGGCGGGCTCTGCGAGGGTGTTTCGTCTCACGCCCGGGTCTAGGTTGTAGCCGAGGGAGTTGTTGTTTTCTATCAGTCCCTGTGCGGTTGTTAGGAGGATGGATTCGAAAAGCAGCGCTGCGATAATGAGGATTTTTTCCGTTTTCCCGGCGTTTTTCGAAGGCTTCATTGCTTACGCTCGCGCTCCATGACGGTCACGTTAGATATTTGGCAATCCGATAATATAAGGACGGGTCAGTTTTTTGCGTATCTTCCGGTGTCTGCCTCTTTCTTGGCCTTCAAGAGCCTGTCGAAGACGTCATCGGGGTTCTGGTCTATGAGTAGGCCGACTGTAGCCATCATCTGTCTGGTTTCCTCCTCGTAGCCCATATAGTCTTCGACCGGTTTTACCTTCATCCAGGCGGTCCTGGCTCCAGATACCATTTTGAGGAGTTCTTCCTTCTTGTATTTGATGTCTTCGTATTTGTCTTGGAACCCCTGCCTGAAGGCTATGATGAGCTTGGAGCGGTATTCGGGTGACCTGAAGCTGGGGAGGTATTTGAGGTTCGTCAGCTCGCATGCGGCTATCTCCTGCGAGTATCCGTCGCTGTCCTGCAGGGTCTTTGCGGGGTCTTTGGGCAGTTCGAGGAAGCTTTCCTTGTCTATGTGCGTGAGTATCTTCGTAACTGGGTTGAAGAGGTAGTTTGTCTGGAATCCGTCCTTGGAGCCGAATACGTAGCTAAATGCTGTGTGCATCCCGAGCTGGTATGCTATCGTGACCTTGTTCTCTTCGAGTATCTCGGGTCGCAGGTATGCGAGCTCGTTTAGGGTCGTCCCAGGCAGCCGGTCCATCACGACATAGGGTTTGTCGAACATAAGTCACCTTTTTTTGGCTATCTTCGGCAGGCCGGTCTCCTCTGCGGGGTGCAGGTTGGCCCGGACGTTGTAGGTGTGTAGGCCAATGGCGGGGTAGAAGAGTGCTGCGAGGGTCGCTTCGTTGAGGACATCTTTTCCAGCGCGCTCGGGTATGCCGAGGAGTATCCGGAGGTCCTGGACGTTCAGTCCGGTGTCCGGGTTCCTGCCTTTGAGTATGAAGTCCCTGTTGTCGGCGCGGTGCCCCTGCTGCACCTCCGCGATCTCGACCTTCTCCTCGCGCACCGCGGATACGACGTCGAGGAAGCGTTCCACGCGGCCCTGGTTCTCTATTAGTCCTTTTAGCTGTGTCTGGGCCTCTTTCGGGTTAAGAAGAAGCGACCGCTGCCGGATGTCGGGCCTTATCTCGAACAGCTGCGGGAGCTCGTCCTCCTTCTTCCTCTTTATTTTCTCGTTCTCCCGCTCAATCTCTGCCGGGACTTCGGTTCTGAGCTTCTGCATGAAGTCCTCGAACGACATCACAGGGGAGACCATTGCAGTTAGTATTCTTGCAGGTTGAAATAAATAGGTTCGCAGGCGGTATTTATTCCCCGGGGTGCATATCATATTCCGTAATGAATCGGACGGTTGGCATTGGCGGTGTCTTTTCAGTCTTCGGATGCCGCATTGTTCCTGCTTCTTTAAGGGATTCCCTTGAGGGTATTGTTCCAGTCATGGTTCTGCGGGTAATGTCATGATAGTCAAGCCTGGGTTCGACACGGACACGTATCTGAAGGTCCAGACCAGCGAGATCCTCGGCAGGGTCGGGAAGTTCGAGAAGCTCTATCTCGAGTTCGGCGGCAAGCTCTGCTATGACATGCACGCGGCGAGGGTGCTGCCGGGGTACAGGCAGAGCTCGAAGATAGAGCTTTTGAAGAAATTGGGCGACATAGACATCGTATACTGCGTAAGCGCCAAAGACATCGCAAAAGGCCGTGTAAGGCGGGATTTCGGCCTGACCTACGACAATCAGACTTTGAAGGACATACAGGACATCGGGGATATGGGGCTCAATGTGACCGCCGTCGTCATTACGCGGTACGACCGGCAGGAGGCTGCGCAGATTTTCAGAAAAAGGCTCGAGAACTTCGGTATGAAGGTCTACATCCACGACGAGATCCCGGGCTACCCGAACGACCTTGAGAAGGTCGTCAAAGGGTACGATAAGCAGCCGCATGTGGAGACGAAGAAGAAGCTGGTGATAGTCACCGAGTCGGCGGGAATTCTGGGAAGATGGCTTTCTGCCTCAGCCAGATATATCACGAGCGCAAGAAGGGGGAGAAGACAGGTTTCGCCAAGTTCGAGACCTTCCCTATCTGGAACCTCACCTTGAATCACCCTATCAACATAGCCTATGAGGCCGCAACCGCAGACCTGAAGGACGTCAACATGGTGGATAAGTTCCATGAGGACGCCTATGGGATTGTTGCGATAAACTATAACAGGGACATGGAGAACTATAACATTCTCAAGAGCCTTATGCAGGGGATCACGGGGGAGAAAAGCCCGTTCGGCTACAAGTCGCCGACGGATATGGGCGTGAACATGGCAAAATCAGGTATCATCGACGACGCCCTATGCCAGGAGGCAGCGAAGCAGGAGATCATACGGAGATATTTCCGGTATCTGAGGGAGAAAGTCGAGGGCATCGAGACGCAGGATACCATAGACCAGATGGGGAGGATCATGAAGAAAGCCGGCGTCAGTGTCGAAGACAGGGCGGTCGTCGAGGCGGCAAGGAAGGCTGCAACGGACGCAGAGAAGTCCGGCAAGGGCTATGATGATGTCTTTTGCGGCGCCTCCATCGAGCTTTCTGGGGGGACGATGATTACGGGTAAGAATTCCGACCTGTTGCACGCCGAGTCGGCTGCGATACTGAACGCCATCAAGCATATGGAGGGCGTCCCCGACGGGATTGACCTTATAAGCAAAGAGGTCCTCAGGACCATCACCCACATGAAGAAGGAGCTATTGAACAAGAAGACTCCCTGCCTGAATGTCGAGGAGACGCTTATCGCCCTTGCTGTCAGCTCTGCGACCAACCCCATGGCCAAGTCTGCGATGACGCGGATGAAGGAGCTAAGAGACTGCGAGATGCACATAACGCACCTGCCGACGGCGGGCGACGAGGCCGGACTGACCCGGTTGAACATGAACGTCACGACGGATGCAAAATTGACATTATTGGCACAATTCCAGTGAGATGCGGGATATGACTAGATATATCGTGGTTACGGGGGGGGTTATTTCAGGCGTAGGTAAGGGTGTCACGACCGCATCGATAGGCAAGATACTGCAGGAATACGGATATACGGTGACTGCGATCAAGATCGATCCGTATCTGAACTACGACGCCGGGACGCTGAGGCCCACCGAACACGGCGAGGTCTGGGTGACCGACGACGGGGGAGAGATCGACCAGGACCTCGGAAACTATGAGCGGTTCCTTGGGATCGATGTCCCGAAGAGGAACAATATCACCTCCGGCCAGGTCTATAAGACCGTCATAGACAAGGAAAGAAGGGGTGAATTCCTGGGGCAGACTGTGCAGTTCATCCCCCACATACCTGACGAGATCAAACGGCGCGTAAAGGATGCTGCGAAGGGCTTCGATTTCGCTCTGATCGAGATCGGCGGCACCATCGGCGACTTCGAAAACCTCCCGTTCCTTTTCGCGATGAAGGGCATCGAGCGCGAGATCGGCAAGGAGAACGTCATCTACATCCTGGTCAGCTATCTGCCCGTACCCTCCCATATGGGTGAGATGAAGACGAAACCCACGCAGCAGGCGATCGGGAGGCTATCCGAATCCGGCATCTTCCCGGATTTCATCATTTGCAGGGCGAACGAGCCGGTCGACGACGTTAGGAAAAAGAAGATCGAAACGTATGCCAACATACCCTCCGACTATGTCATATCGGAGCCGGACACCGACACGATCTACAGGATCCCCCTGGATCTGGAGCGGGAAAACCTCGGGCATAAGATACTGTCGGAGTTCAGGATGAAGCTCCTGAAGAAGCCCTGCTTGAAGACGTGGGAGAAGCTCGTCGAGAGGATCGTCAATCCAAAGCACAGGGTGAGGGTCGCGATGGTGGGGAAGTACGTCGACATCGGCAGCTTCTGCCTCAAGGACTCATACATCTCGGTGAACGAATCCCTCATCCATGCCGGGGCCGCATTGGACACCGGCGTCGAGATCAGCTGGATAGATGCGAAGAAGCTGGAGAATGAGGGCGCAGCCAAGGATGTTTTGTGCGCCTTCGACGGCCTTATCATACCCGGCGGCTTCGGTTCCTCGGGAGTCGAGGGGAAGATCAACGCCATAGAGTATGCCCGGGAGAATGGTATGCCCTTCTTGGGCCTCTGCTACGGCATGCAGCTTGCTGTCGTCGAGTTCGCGAGGAACGTCTGCGGCATGAAGGGCGCCAATACCACGGAAGTCGACGTGAACACGCCGTACCCGGTCATCGACTACATCCCGGAGCAGAAGTGCATAACCGAGAAGGGGGGGACGATGCGCCTTGGAGCATACGACTGCGAGCTGAAGAAGGACACCCTCGCCTACAGGCTTTACGGCAAGAAGACGATCTCGGAGCGGCACAGGCACAGGTACGAGGTGAACAACGCCTACGTTCCGCAGCTGGAGGGGAAAGGCCTCGTCTTTTCTGGGCTCTACAGGGAGAAGAACCTGATGGAGATAGCTGAGGTCCCGGACCACCCGTATTTCATCTCCTGCCAGTTCCATCCGGAGTTCAAAAGCAGGCTCGAATGTCCGGCACCGCTATTTTCAGGATTCATCGCTGCGGCGCTTAAGGCGAAAAAAACCGATGCATGAGTTTAATAGGATCAGCAGATGCGCGGTTATCTCACCCCATTTGATTGATGAAGTCATCATGTATCTTGTGGTCGTATTTTACGACTTCATCGATGGGGTAGACGGTGACGTCGTACCCCTCAAGCTTCGACATGATGTTGGATAGGCAGGTCGGCCCGTTGTCCTGGGATATCGCCTTGACTATGAGGCCTCCCTTGTCGGTCCTGAACACCTTCATGACCTCAGAGCATTCCGCTATCTTTGCAGCCAGATCCTTCGATTCGGATTCCGGGACGTCTATTAGCAGAAAGTTAAGCTTTAGGCCGATCTCATGGGGGTGAAGTATCGCCGAGAATTTCTTTATTATACCCCTGTTCACGAGCCGGTTTACCCGCGTGAATACGGTCGTATGGGGCATGTTTAGCATGCGCCCAAGTTCCCTGAGGCTGAGCCTTGCGTTGGTTTGCAGGTGTTTTAGAAGCTCTCTGTCCAGGGCGTCAAGTTTCATGGTTTAATATAAGAAGCAGACGTTAATAAGGCCTTCTGCCGTGGCAAACCTCAGAAGAGTGCTTGGACGTTCAATGTCAGGCTCAGTATCACCAGGATTATGCCGAAAACTACGAGCACTGTGTTTTTTGAATTCATGGCTTTATCGCCCCGCTATTATATGCGCAGCCATATAAAAATCGCCGCTATTGGAAAAAGTCCTCTATTACCAGGACTATCGCCTGGGATTTATCGTCGTCCAGGTAAGGGCATTCGAAGACATTGCTTTTTCCCTTCAACAGCGCGGCCGCGAACTCGGCGCATAGGGCGTGACCGCATGGGGATTTTACCCCCTTCTTTCCGCAGTCCCTGCCGGGCAGGAGCTTGTATAAGTCCGCTACGACGTTCCCGTCAAGGTAATCATTTTTCATTTTTAATCGCCTCGATCAGCCGTATTATCATATCAGCTTCCCCTTTTTTAACCGTTAGGGGCGGCAGGATGCGCATCGTATTCCCGCTGTAGATGGCGATCGCCCCATTAGAGATAATCTGTTTCGCCCGTTTGGGGGCGTCGTCGACATCGGCTCCGATGATGAGTCCGCGGCCGTGTATCCCTTCGGGGGGGAGGTTCTTCATTATGTATGCGCCGGTCTTTGCAGCGTTTTTGACGAGTTTCTCCTGTTCTATGATCCCGAGGACAGTGTTCGCGACGGTGCATGCCAGCGGGCTTCCGTTGAATGTTCCGCCCTGCTGGCCCTTCTCGAAGTCCATCCCGCGGTATGCGACCGCCCCCATGGGGTAGCCGCCGGCTATCCCCTTGGCCATGCAGACGATGTCGGGTTTGATGCCTGAGCGCTGGAATTCGAACCATTCGCCTGTCCTGCCGAACCCCGTCTGGACTTCATCGACTATCATCAGGACACCCTTCTCCTCAGTGAGTTCGCGGACCTCCTGGAGATAGTCCTTGTCCGGCACTATGACGCCAGCCTCGCCCTGTATCGGCTCAACTATGACCGCCGCGGTGTCGTCCGTTATCGCGGCGCGGACGGCGTCGACGTCATCGTACTTGACGAAGCATGTCCCGGGGACGAGCGGCTCGAACGGCTTACGGTACTTCTCGGTCCAGGTGGCTGAAAGCGCTCCCATGCTCCTGCCGTGGAATCCTTGTTCCATTGCGATGAGGCCTTTTTTCTTCGTGTGTTTGCGGGCGAGCTTGAACGCCGTTTCCACGGCCCCGGTGCCGTCGTTTGTGAGGAATACCTTTTCCATCCCCGTGAGCTGGGTTATCTTCTTGGCCAAATGCAGCTGCGGCTCGGAGTAGACCCAGTTGCTGGTGTGGATTATCTTCGCCGCCTGCTCGCTGATGGCCTTCACCACCTTCGGGTGCGCGTGGCCTACCGAGGATACGGCTATGCCTGCGAAGAGGTCGAGGTACTTCCGTCCTTTGTCGTCGTAGACATAGTTGCCTTTCCCTTTGACAAGGAGGACCGGCAGTCGGGAGAACACGTTGGCGAAGTATTTTTCCTCCCAGGCGACGGCTGTCTTGTAGTCCATGGTCGAATTATATGTTCTGGCAGTCTTAAAATATCTACAGCTCTATTTCGTATGTGTCGATTATCCTCTGTTCGGTGGGGCGCTTTATCTCCGCGGTTATCTTCGCGTACTGCTCCAGCCCCGAATCCTTGACCTTCTCCTTCAGTAGGTTGTCGACCTGGTAGATGCCGGCGCTGTTGGTCATCTCGATCTTGAGCGTGATGGGCTTCTCCTTCGTCGACTCTATCTTCACGTTTCTGATCGACTGCGCCGAGACGGAGTGTATGTTCTTTTCGCCGATCGAGAAGGGTATCCTGCTTCTGCCTTCGGCCATGTCGAGGGCGTCGGATATCCGGACTACCCCGGCTTCGATAGTCAGCGGCTTGACTTCGGTCGAGTGGGCGATTATGGCGTGCAGCACCTCGGAGTATATTATAGTAGCCTCCTTCAGGTCGTATATGCCCTCCAGGAGCCTTTTCAGGACGGGTGACGCGACCGGGATGCTGTATTCGCTGTGGTAGTTGCGGTGGACGACGTGGTCGACGTCGTGGAGGCATGCCGCCAGGAAGACGATGACTTCCGCGTCTTCGTTGGCCAGTTTGTGGTCCTTCACCACCGACGGCACTACGCCCGCACGGATCAGGTTCCGCAGTATGAGGAGGGATGCGTTCGCGACGATTGCGACGTGGATCGGCCCGTGGTCGGACATGTGGCAGCGGTCTATGGCTACTATGTTGCTTGCCCCCCACAGGGTCTGAAGCTCGGTGTCCGAGTTGACCCTGTCCAGAAGCCTCTTCAGCCTGTCGTTGCCTGCGGCCGGGACGTTCAATGCCATGAGAGTATATGGTACCCGGTTAATTAATCCCGGTTCACGGGCAACGAGGGAAGCTGCCGATACGTAATGGTCCAGAGCCGGAGGTTTGCGCCATTGGCGCCTTTCATCCGGACAGGCGTGTTGCGGGTTTTTTCCCGACGATTATGCTGGTCGTCATCAGCTTATCTGCCCGGTAGAATCGGATCGTGGATGTGTCTCCGGGTTTGTGGGAGTTTATGATCCGTATCACGTCCTCCGCTTCGTCTATCTCCACGCCGTCCATCTCGACGATGATGTCCCCCGGGACGTATTCGGTGAGGTCTTTTTTGACGAAGGTGCCCTGCAGTCCGGATCTGTCGGCGGGGCTGCCTTCGGCGACCTCGAGCATCATTACGCCTTTGCTGACGAAGAGTCCCAGGATGCCTGCGGTCTGGTTGTTGATGGTCCGCATGCTTACCCCCATCCACGGCCTGATGATTTCACCGGATGCGATTATCTGGAAGGCTATGTCCTTGGCGAGGTTTGACGGGATCGCAAGCCCTATGCCCTCGAATCCTCCGGTCTTTGATACGACTGCGGAATTCACGCCTATGACATTGCCGTCCAGGTCGACGAGTGGTCCGCCGCTGTTGCCGGGATTGATCGCGGAGTCCGTCTGTATGACATTCTGAACCTGCGTGTCCCCTTCGGCCTGGAATGTCCGGTTCAGGCCAGACACTATCCCGAACGCGGCGCTGTTGGAGAGCCTGTAGGGAGAACCCAATGCGATCACGAACTGCCCCAGATATGTCCGGTCAGAGTTCGCGAATTCGACAGGCACGAAACTGAGGTTGGATTCTATCCTGACGACGGCCAGGTCCGTGTCCTGGTCCGTCCCCACCACGGTCCCGCGGTATATTCCCCCGTCCGACAATAGGATCGTGACGTTTTTCGAATTTCCGAGAACATGGGCGTTGGTGATGACGTCGCCTTCCGTTGTGGCTATGAATCCCGATCCCGATGCGGTCACCTGTGCTCTTGCGAGCGGGTATTTCTCATATGAGACGGATACTATGTGGACGACCGATGGTTTTGTCGTTTCGATTGCAGATTTCAGCCTCTTCTCAAACTCCGGCGCTCCGGTTTCGTTTCCCAGAGCCGCAGGCTTCTCAGGCGGCATAGGCTGCATCAGGGTGATGTTCCGCTCGTACACGATGGTCTTCGCAGGCAAAACATGCCACAAGAGGGAGGATACTGCAACCGACACCGCGGCCGACAGCATTAATGTCGCCGCCATCCACACCAGATAATTCTTTCCGTTTTCCATTGTCAAACCGACCCGAAACCGCCAGTCATAGCCCGCACACGGCCGGCCCTCCGAGTGAGACATAGATCGCCGAGGCCAGTATCGCCGCCGCCAGCCAAATGAGGAAGCCGAACAATATGTCACGCACAATCCCGGCCATAACGCATAATATGGGATTTTGGATAAAAAAAAAGAAGCCCCATTTCCATGCCCCCTGCCCACATAATCCTTCCGGTTACCTGCCGGTCATCCCGCAGCATTTATCAAAGGCATTCTCATAATAGTGAACGACAAAATGCCAGCCAAGAAGACGAAGATGAGGAAGGGCACCCCAACCGTAGGACGTCGCGAAATGTCCAGCAGGCGGCAGCTCCTCATGGTCCTCTCCCTATTCGCGGTCTTCATCGCCGTGAAGGGCGCAGGATTCAAATACGGCGCATCGGACGAGAACATCCACTTCTACATGGGGAAGCTCATCTCGGAGGGGAAGATGCCGTACCGGGATTTCTTCTTCAGCCATCCCCCGCTTGGGATATACCTAAACGCCCTCATATTCAAGCTCCTGGGCTTCAGCTTCGTCGCATTGAAGGCGGTCCCCGTGATCGCTACATTGGTTGGCGGGATCTTCCTCTACAAGGCCTGCTCCGTCGTCTACGACGGCCGCACGGCCCTGACCGCCCTTGCATTGTTCCTCTTTTCATACACTGTCCTGAGCTCGACGTCCTACAGCACCCACGTCAGCGAGACCGTGATGCTGATGCTCGCGGGATTCTACCTCTTCGTCAGGAAGTCATATCTCGCCTCGGGGATCCTCCTTGGCGCCGCCTCGTCCGCGGGGGTCTACGCCGTGGTCCTGCTCGGTGCGCTGGCAGCGGGCATGCTCGTGTCCCGCGCGGGCTGGATGCGCCTTCTGGCGCTGCTGTTCGGATTCACAGTGGTCTTCGTCGCAGTAAACGGCTTCTTCCTCATGTCAGCCGGGGAGGGCTATTTCAGGGGGGTCTACCTCTACCACCTCATGAAGAGGCAGATATCCGTCGAGAACGCCTCGGTCATCTTAAGGGTAATGTCGTCCAACTTTCTGGTCGTCGCCCCTGCGCTCGCATCCCCCCTGCTCTTCTGGAGGCGGAAGGCGGAGGATGCCGATACCGCCGCTGCCTCAGCGGTTATATCCTATGCCCTCTTTATCGTGAGCCTGAAGACGGTCTTCGACTACTACTTTGTCCTATTATTCCCGTTCCTTGCGATTCTCTCCGCCAGGGGCGTCGATGCCCTGTCGGGGCGCCTGAAGGACAGGCGCGTCATCGCAGGATTCGGCGTAGTCGTGGTGCTCTATTCCTGCGTAAGCGTAGGCTGGTATATCGACCGCGAGTCCAGATACTTCGAATCCGCAGAGCGGATAAGCGGCTTCGTCCGTTCGAACACGGATCCCGGGGACGAGATATTCGGCGATTCGACGACGACCCCGCTGATAGCGCTCCTTTCTCAAAGGAGGATCGCCTACGACGAGATAGACACGAACCTGCAGCGGTTCACCTCGAACGTGACTGATTTAAGCCGTCTCCTTGACGACCTCCACGGGGACGGCAGGTTCAAGCTCTTCATAGTGTCCGAGCGGGGGATTTCGACCATCAACGAGACCGGCGCCTTCATAAACAGGTTCTGCAAGGTCAAGGGTGTCTTCAGAGACGCATACTACGGCATCATCGGAGTATACGACTGCTCAGGCGATTGAACGCATTTAAGCGGCAAAACATATGGTTATCCTATGAGCAGAACCCTTGCCCTTTTGGCGATATGCCTTTTGGCCGCAGGCTGTATGGGCCAGAAGGAGGAGATCTCCATCCTTGAGACAAGTGTTTCCAAAAACGGCAACAGCTACCGGGGGAGGGTCATCGCCCAGAATAGCGGGGAGGCAACGTACAAGATGTGCGTTATAGAGATGCGCGGCGGCGACAGCGGCAAATCGGTTATCAAGACGGTAGAGAAGACCATGTCCGCGGGCCCCGGCGCGGCGATCACGATAAACATCGATGAGAGGATACCCTCAGTGTCCGTCACACAAGTGGCCGTATGCTGCTACAAGTCGGAGGCCTACAGCGGGAACCCGACCTGCTCCAACAGATACAATATACAATGACGGGCTTGGATGGGCCATATACCAAGCAGGCACCTATCATTTATCCGGGGGAACCAGAGAAATGGACCTGAAAAAAACATACGCGACGATTTTGATTGTTGCCTTGTCGGCGTTCATACTCTACGCCCTCACACCCTACGTCGACGCCTTCTTCGGAGCGATAATACTATACACCGTATTCCACCCCCTGTATGACCGCCTCAACCAGAGGTGGAACATGAGCAAGGGGACCTCGGCGATTCTAGTGATAATCTTCTCCATATTCATCATCACCCTGCCTTTCCTTTACATAATGGGCCTGCTCGTCGACGAAGCCAGCTCGATCACGTCACAATTCTCCCTTCTTCCGCTCTGGCTGGAGTCCGCAAACAGGCTCGTTCCAGAGATAAATATTGGCGACCTGATAGGCGAGCAGATGGCGAAGGCAGGCGAATACATCAAGGCGCAGATCCTGTCGATGGTCCTCGGACTCACCTTGACCCTCATCAACATCACGATCATGTACTTCCTCCTGTATTACATGCTCGTCAACCACCGCGAGTTGCCCAAGATGGCGTTGGCCGTTTCCCCATTCAACGAGAAGAACACGAGAAGGCTCGCCCAGGAGGTTTCGGGGGTCACATACGGCACCATCGTCGCCCAGGGGGCGGTCGGCATCCTCCACGGAATCCTCCTTGGCTTCGGCCTCCACGTCTTCGGCATATCCCACGCGATCTTCTGGGGATTCCTATCCGCGGTGCTTTCGATGCTCCCAACCTTCGGAACGCCGTTGGTCTGGATACCGGCCGGAATATACCAGATATCGTCGGGGCAGGTCTACTCAGGCATCGGAATCCTCATATGGGGCGCCATACTCACGAACCTGGACAGCATCCTGCGCCCGCTGATGCAGGCCAGATTCTCCCAGATCCATCCGCTCATATCCCTGATAGGATTCTTCATAGGAGTAAACTACTTCGGCGTAATCGGGATCATAGTCGGCCCGCTGCTTCTGTCGTATTTTTTCCTGATGTTCGAGATGTTCAAGGAGGAGTACCTGAACCCCGAAGACGGCGACCCGCACAGGAGCGTAAAGAATGTAATCCCCGCCTGAGGAACGGTTCACGACCACCGCCCCAGCGTCGTCTGCACCCCATGCGCCAGTTCCCCGATTATCCGCTTATACCCGTACCCGAACGGCAGAAAAAGGCTCTCGAGGGATTTTGCCAGCATCTGCGAATACTTGCATGCGTCGACGCAGCCGTCGAGCGGATACTCCAGGGGGACGTAGCGGTGGCCCGCCTTTTCCGCGCCGCTGTCGCGGATGACGTAGCGTACGCATTCCCCGGGGTGGATGTCGACGCCGTTTGCTGCCAGTGCATCCACCACCACCCGCTGAGGGTTGTTGGCCCGGTACTTCCCGCGACTGATGCGCTTTTCGATAGCGAGTTCATCGAGGGACACCGCCCCTTCGGATAGCCTCGCATTATACGCCGCCAAGATCTTCAACGTCCCGGGAATCCTCGCCATGAACTGCAGCTCCGTCGCCGCGTCCGCCATATAGGCCAGGACCTCCTGCTGGAAGTCTTTCACGACCTTCGGGCTGTCGCCACGCCTGAGCTCTATCCCCCGGGCCTTAATCTCCCCGTTTTCGAACACGCCGTAGTAGCGATTCGGCACCGGAGCCATGGGATTTCTGACCGAGGGGAGGAATACGACCCACCTGTAGACGCCCTCGGACTTCACCGGAATCCGGAACCTCTCCTCGATTCGCCTTCTCAGGAGGTCAACCCCCCCTGCGCCAAGGCCCGGCTTCTGCACCCAGATGGAGTCGACTATGCCGTGGAGGACCTCGAACCCCATGTCCTCGGAGAGCTTCGCGGCCGCCTGGAGTATGTGCCGCGCATAGGAGGTTATGCTCTCGTGGGCCTCGATCCTTGCGAACCTGCTGCGCTTGTATCCGGTGTATCCGAAGCTCGTCACCAGCACCCACTTCAAGGCGTCCGCCATCGCCTTATACCTCTTCTCGCCCGTCTTCCCGTACAGGCCCTTATACCTGATGCGAAGCCCTATGAGGGGTGCGATGACCTGCGGGACTAGGCCGCGCCTTTTGCCGCATATGTTGTAGCCCGCGTAGGGGACTAGATTCTCCCCCCTGCAGCACCGGCAGAGGACGGTCTCGGGGCTGATGTTGTGGTTGACCATGATGTGGGGGTAGAGGCTGACGAAGTCCAGCTCCGCCACGTCGGTGTGGAAGCCGACCTTCGGCTCAAAGATGAACCCGCCTTTGTCGGCCTCGAGGAGCCTGCGGACCGGCTTGAAGTCCTCGACCATGTTCCACTTGTACGGTATCGGGTACCCCATCTGATAAGCCGTCGCCACGTAGAGGTTCGAGATCACAGCCCCGGGGGAGAGCCTCGCCGCCTTCTGGACAGGCAGGTACGAGAGCCTCGCCAGTTCGAAGATGCCCTCGAGGCCGCCCTCGCGAAACATGAACCCCGACGAATCTATGTGGTATCTGCCTGCGAGGTAGTGGGACGGGTCCCGCCTGATGACACGACCGTAGCTGAAGTAGCTCTTTCCCGCCCTTGCCCTGAAGCCCTGGCTCCGCCTGCCCAGACAGAAGGGTATGCCGTTGGCCTTGAACCTGTTGAGTAGGTATTCGGTCGCGTACCTGTCGCCGTCTTCGACGAGGACGACATCGGGGTCCTTCACCTCGTATGCGGACTTGAACCCTAGCAGGATGTCCTGTTCGCAGCCGTCGAACGTCCGCCCGTCGAATTCGATGCCCCTCACTTTGCAGTCGAAGTCCCTGCGGGGGTCGTACTCGGGGAAGACCCGGACAGACGACGCCGTCAGGCCGGGATCAGCGCAGTCATCAATGACGGAAATGCTCCGTATCGCATCATCATCCATCTCGCACTCGACCCACGAGAGCGGCGGGAGCCTGCGCTCGTAGATGAACATCTGGTCTGCGCCGAGGTCTGCGTTGTATAGCCTCCACCGGTATTCTCCAAGACGCTCGATGCGCCTGACAAACGACGGGAGCCCTTCGCAGTCCGGGGCCGAAACAGCCAATACCTGCGTGTAGGCATCCGTTATTAGGTCCCTGACCAAGACCTGCTCCGAGCATATCCCCCTTTTAGAAAGCTCCGTCGCAGTCTCGCCGAGGACATCGGATATGAGGTATATCCTCGGCCGGTAGTCGCAGTATCCCTCAACGACCCTCCCCTCAGCCTTTATCCAGAGCCTGATCCGCCGGCCCGCAGGCTGACAGTCCAGGAATACGCCCTTCACCCTCCAGCGCCTCCAATCTCTTCTCGTACTCCAGGAGTATGCTCAACATGACAGCCTCGAATGGGTCGATTATGTCCGAGTTGCCGATGGCGCTGAAGTGCCGCCTTGCGACGGCCTCCAGGTTGTCGAAGGCCTCCCTGTCCCTCCTCCTCAGCGCGGAGCGGAACTGGCTCCACCTGCCCGCCTCATCGGCTATCAGCATCGAAGCCGTCTTCACAGTCCTGCCCATATGATCCGCCTCCGTCGGAGACGAGCGCGAGTAGGCCGTAGTCTTTGGCCAGCGCCTTCAGCCGCCCGTAAACCTGCGACCATATCACGGACCACTCCTCCTTGTCGAAGGGGTCGTCGAGGCCGTAGAACCCGACGCCGGAGAGCATCACAACCCTTGCCCCCGTCTCCTGGACCATCTTCTCCAGCTTGTTGAGGACGAGTTCCCGCAGCTGGTAGAGCGTGAAAGGCCTCGCCACGAGGACCCGGTTGAGGGATTCCTCGCTGCCGGAGACCCGATAGAGCCTGTAGGGGTCTATGCTGTTGCAACAGTCCACGTAGAGCACCAGATTGTCTTTTTGCATCCTCGCAGCCCAGTCCTGGAGGCTGCCGCCGCCCGCCTCCACGAAGGAGACCTCGCCGAAGCATTCCATGAGATAGACAAAGGCGGCCGTTATAAAACAGGGAACCCTAGAGCGGGGGAAAAGTTGACATATGCGTGTGATAAGGAGTTGGAAACCAGTCGCAGACAGTTAGCTAACAGGTCAATCAGGGCGGCTTTGGCATTTCACGCTGGCGACTATGTTGGTAGTCGAAGTGTTACGCGCAGACATTAAGACAACCAGTTGGCTATGAGTTGGACTTCCAACATTCAAATAACTGACAAGTCAGATAACGTATGGAAGTTATAATTCCGCTTATACTATATTTCCCTGCATGGAGAGGATTAAAGGCGGCCGGGGGGCGAGGGTTCTTGAGGGAGTGATGCCTTTGGAGATTATCAACAATGAAGGAAAAGAAGGAGTTGTTTACGGAGTCAACACAACAGTGACGTCGAAGTCTGGGGCTGTAAGGGGGCTGCGGATGGCTGAGAAGGTCTTTCGGCCGCTGACGAGCACACCCATGACCCTCCTTTGGAAGAATCCGAGGAGGCAGGTCGAATATATGCAGGAGCTGAAAGCCCTTGAGCGGAAGGAGGGCCTCGGTCTGCGGCTTCCTGCGACGTTCAGGCTGAGGGACCGCTTTGATGGCATGCCTGCGCCGATGAGATGGTTTCTGAAACTTAGGAGGTGGGCGAAAAGATCCGATGAGGGGTTATCCGTACTCATGACGAAATTCGACTCTTTGCGCTCTGATCAACGTGACGATGCGGCGATGGCTGAGTACTTGGAGGACTCAAACATGCAGATGGCGGCCGCCAAGCGACATGGCTATATCATCCGCCACGACGCGTTTTTTCCCTGCAGGGACGTGAAGACCGGCAAGATGATCGCAGTACTCGCGGATCTCGGCAACTGCGAAAAGGATGACTGAAGCAGTAAGACTGAAGACTGAAAACCGAAGACTTCTTTTATAGGCTATAATATCATCTTTCATCTATGTGCGGCCGTTTCAGCCTGTTCCACAATTCTGAGGAGATCAGACGCAGGTTCAGGCTCAAGAGGCTCTTCAGGGAGTGGATGAAACGGTATAATATAGCACCAACCCAGCGGATCCTCATCATCCGCGAGGAGGACGGGGAGAGGACTGCGGATGAGGCTACGTGGGGGCTTGTACCGGCTTGGGCGAAGGATGGAGCCAAGGGCGTGATAAACGCAAGGGCCGAATCGTACCAGATGAAGCCCACCTTTAGGGAGGCGCAGCGGTGCCTGATTGTTGCGGACGGATTTTACGAGTGGCAAAAGCAGGGCTCAATCAAACAGCCTTACCGGATAACGCTTTCGGACGGCGGCCTTTTTGCCTTCGCAGGCCTGTACGACTACAGATTTGATGATAGGACTGCTGTCATAATCACAACAGGATCCAATGAGATGATGAAGGTCATCCACGACAGGATGCCCGCCATATTGGATGCGGCGCATGAGGACTTATGGATCGATCCTAGAAGCGATGCGAACACCCTTTCTAACCTGCTGAAACCGTATCCCGGACAGCGGATGAATGCGGTCCAGATAAGCCAGAGGATCAACGACGCGGAGAATGAGGGGCCTGATCTCATAGAGGCGGCCATGCAGCGGCAGACGACCCTTTAAAGGAAACGGGAAGGCCTCAGCAAGGCAGAGTTTCATTCGATAGGTAGTATATCTTCACCATGTGGTCGGGGTGGAGCCTCTCCTTGGCGATCCTAAGCCCGGCTATGCCCAGATCGGATTCCCGGTTCAGGTACTCGCAGACTCCGGTGAGTGCCTTCGCAGCCTCGTTGCTGATAGCCTGGTATATGCCTTCATAGTCCGTCATCGCCTTCTCGAAATGTATCGCCCAAGTGCAACCGTTCATGCGCTCAAACAGCGATATCGCCTGTATCCCGCCGTCGATCCTCAAGGCAAGCCCCGATAGCTCCAGGTCCCTGAAATGTTCTAGGCAGTATTTCATCGCCCCGACCTCCGCCGCCAACAGCGGATCGTCTTCGCAGCCGTACTGGCGACACCATCTTTCGATGAAGTCCTCCACGTCCTTTTCCCATTTGGGGGAGAGTTCGACGACGGAGTAGTCGTACGACTTCGTGAATTTGTTCAGGCGCCTGCGATGCGACACATGATGCTTGCCGGACAATCCCGCCAGCTCCCTTGTAAGATAGACATAATCGTAAAAGTCCCTGTCAGGGCAGACTGCAGTGCCCGGAAAAAGCCTTTCGAACCGGGCCCTGTCAGGCTCCAGTATCGCCGCTATCGGCCGCGGTCCTCCCGATCCTTTTGCCAATGCGACGATCTCTCTGACCGTGTCGTCCGTGTATTCGCCGATGGGAGGCCGGAACTGGGGCTTGCCGTCCATGACGTGCATCATGACGAGGCTGCCGTCCATGATGGCATAATGTGCGGGGGTGTAGTGGGACCAGCTTACGAGCGTTGTGAAGGGGTATTCGCTGTGTGAAGGGGGGTATTTCCGGTAAAATTCCCAGAATTCGGATTTTTCCGCGAGCGTGACCGGTTTGAAATCCTCGAGCCTCATCCCATGTGCCTCATTGCCAGATGGCCTTTCAACGGCCTGAAGCCGAGCCTGCTGTAGAAGCTGCCGGTTCCCGGCTCTGCGACGAGGCCGATCCAGCCGATGCCTTTGAGGATGCACCTGTCCCGCAGGGCCTTTATAATATCCTGGCCGACCTGCATGCCCCTTCTGCGGGGTAAGACGACGACATCCTGGATGTATGCGTCGGAGACTCCGTCTGATATGACCCGCCCCATCCCGACAGCCTTCCCTGTAGAGCCGTCGACCGCCACGGCGAATGCGAAGCTGCCGGATATGATCCTTCCGACGGTCGCAGGATCGTCCGAGCCTTTCCACCAGCCGCCTGCAGTGTACAGCCTAATTATCTCCCCCTTAGGCCAACGTTTAACGATCCTTACATCGACGTCATCCTTTTTCATCAGGCATCCCTTAAGTGGAGCTCACCTAAGAATGATGCGGACGGCATTAATAACTCCGGATTACGGCGCGGAAACCATCAAGCATTTATAACCGTGCCTTGCGAGATCAGTCCGATCCCGCTATCCTGGACTTGAGGCATGCCCCGTCCATGCACTGCGTGGGGCATTGGTAATCTATTAAGGCCGCGAATCCGTTGGCGTTGCAGTAGTATTTACGGACCCCATCCCTACCGGGGTATTTTTCTGAGATGATGCAATAGTCGGTGCTGACTCTCCCATTCTTGTCGGTGACCACGCCTTTAACGAAGTACTCAATGCCGGGATTCGTGCTCGTGCAGGTTCCAGTGGAGATCTTCCCGTCATCCGCGGAAGGGATGGTCGAGGAAGTCGTCGAGACCGCTTCGACAGTAGTTGTCTCCAACGTAGTAGTCGGTGCGGACGTAGTAGTAGCGACTGTTGATGACGTCGTGGTCGAAGAGGAGGTCGTCGATGTTGAGGTTTCCGTCGAAGACGTCGACGTAGTCGTCGACTGCCTCGCCGAAGCCTCCAGGTCGGCTTTGCCGATGCATGTTCCCCTCAGTACGGCGTTGCCGATTTTATGGCAGAATGTCGAATTCGCAAGGCTTGACGCCAGATTCAGGTAGCAGTTGTCCCGGTCCACTTCGTCTGAGAATCCGCCGCATCCGTCTGCCTGCCTCTCGGCCGAGGTAGTGGATGTGCCCGACTCCTGCGTCCTTGAGGACATGCATCCGCACAGGAGAATGACTGCCAAAAGAGCGAATATGTTAGTCACATGGACATATTGGATTTATCGGATAATAACATATGCTTTCCTGAAACGACCATTCCCCGCAAACGACGGCATTGAAATGCGGCAGGCATCCTTATCCGTATCCCATGAGAACATTGCCTGTGAAAACCCATTTCCGGCGGATGCGCCGGCAGGTTAATATAGTCTGATACGCTTATCTTATACCAAACATGGCGAAACCGACATTTATCGCATTGACGCTGACCGTTTTCTTCACATTAGGATGCCTTGAGGACTTCGAATTTCCGGCCTACGACGCAAATAAGAACTACTGCGGCCCCGAAGGCCTTTTCAGCGTCCCCCGCGGGTCCCTTATCTCCGACGCAGATTTCAACCGAGCCTGCTACGGCCACGACAAATGCTACACGGAATGCGGAAAGACCAAGGCGACGCAGGACAAATGCGACCAGGAGTTCAAACAGACGATGTACGACGCATGCGACGACGCGTTCGACAGGCACATGAACGAATGCGACGCGAAAGCGGGCTATAATCCGATGAAATACGCATGCATCGCCTCTGCGAGGGCGAGGGCGTCGTCCTGCTGGAGCCAGGCGAAGACATATCAGGTGGGGGTCTCAGTCGGAGGAAAGGCGGTCGGAGCATACCCCTGCTAGTTTCTCTTATTAGCACTCAGAACATTAAAGCACCCGGACGGCCGTACGGGCCTTACCGTTTGGCTACTGCCGGTTTTAATATACGCAGTTTCCTCCATATACGACTATACCATGGATAAACTGTTCATTTTTTTCGCAGCGGTTATCGTGGCCTTTGCGGCATATGTGGTTTTCGCGGAAGGCCCGGAGACTGCAAACCTTCCGCAGACCGCTTCGGCCACTACGACGAGCACAACATTGCCTGAACCGACCACTACAACGGCTTCGCTCCAGGCCGATAATACGCTTCCCGAGCCTACCTCCACCTCTACGACATCGTCGACTCTGCCGGAATCCCCTGATTCTTCAACCTTGAGGGTCCACCTACTGGAGAAGTGCAGAGAGACAGTCAACGGCAAAATGAACGCAATCCTCGTCGACACGCCGGATGATATCCCCGCTGCGTCGTGGACCGAAAGGCCGGTGGACAGTTTCGGACTCATATGCGACCAAACAGGCGGAATAAGGCCCGATGAAGCCCTAAGGGCGGGCGGTGTCCCGATCGGCCCCGGGTCCGATGTCTCGGGAAGATACCGCCTCATGGTCAAATGCGGCCGCACGGGAACCGTCTATGACCTGAAAGACTGCGAGAACCTGACTGTTCGCCTTGACCTGCTCGAGAGTGAGCCGGAAGTCGCGGAAGCTACGACCTCGACCATCTACCACAACCCTTACCTTGACAGGTTCGTCGGCAAGGGCTACCGCAAGGCGGACCTGAAGGTCAGCTGGCTTTGCCCAAGCTGCGTTCCAGCCGTCAACAGCCTCGTTATCGGTGAGCCGGGCGTTAAGTCCAGGAGCCTGGGATACAGGAACCCGAACAGCTATGTGATATACGACCCGGGCATCGTCAGCCTCGAGAGGGTGCTGGAACTGACTGGGGCAGGAGGCGACGTCGTCCTCCTCAACGACACGGAACTTTGAAGGCCCGGTGACTTATCCCATGCAGGATTTCTTCGCGTTCGTGTTGTCCGTTATCCTCCCGCATGGGGCTTTGTCCTTGGTCTCCTTCACGACCGCTATTATGCAGTCGTTCTTCCCATGCGAGCCACTCATCTTGTCCGCTGGGAGGGCGACCTTTTCACACACGGAGGCGTCCTTCGCTGCGACGGCAACGGACTTGACACAGGTAATCTTCCTAGTCTCGTCCGTGATCTTCAGGCACGTTTTAGGGTCCTTGGCGGCGACTGCCAGAGGGATTATGCAATGGTAGTCCCGTATGGACTCCTCGCTTATTGGGTCGCATATGGCTGGGTCATCGGCGGATGCGGTGATGTTTTTCACGCACTTGATCATCTTGTCCTTTCCGGCCCTGCTATCCGTTTCGAGGCTGCCGCAAAGCGCCATGTCACCCGCCGCCATCGACACCTCCATCAGGCATTCCTGGCGCCAGTAGTCTATGGTCCCAGAAACCCCTACGCAAAGCGAGGGGTCTTTCTTCGCTACCGCAACAGCCTTGATGCAATTGTCCTTGTCGCTGTTTTCGCTGATCCTGGAACAAATGGAAATGTCGGCCGTCGCGGCCGCGACTTTTTCGAGGCATGTGTCCCTGTAGTTCGGGTTTTCCATGCCATCGCAGAGGGACGGGTCGCCCCTTACTTCCGCCACCTCAGAAACGCACATATACTGCAGGCCGATGTCATTTTCTCCAAGCGGGCTGCAGAGGGACTCGTCGTCGGTGCAGCTTGCGATAAGTGCTACGCATCCGCCCATGAACTCCGCCACAGGGATCTTTTCGCATATGGAGGCGTCCGATTTCACCAACGCTACCGCGCTTATGCAGGTATATTTCTCGAATGGATTCTTCGCCTTGTCGCAGTCAGAGAGCTTCAAGGCCCTAGCTTCGGCAGGGGGGAGGCAATGCTCCGGCACATCACCGCCAGTTTTTCCCTTGACCGAGTCGAGTAGGCCTTCGAGCATGCCGGTCGATTCTGATCCATTGCCTGAATCCCCCGAGGTATCCGGTTCGCCGCCAGGGATGCAAAGGCAACCGCAAAGAAGGCAGACGATGACGATCGTGACGCTTCTAATCATCGGTCAATCATTTCCGATAGGGGAATATAAGGGGGGTTTCAGTCAATCCCGATTGCGAACCCATCCTCGAGCCGTTTCTGCATAAGGCGCCAGTAGACAAAACCGAACGCGATAGCGGATGCGTACAGCACCCCTGCTTTTTCAGAGCCCCAGGTTCGACAGTACGCCCATGAGGCCGTGGAGAATGGCAGCGACCAGGGTAATGTACGCCGCCGTTCCGTGGTATTTGAATGGTATCACGCGTATTCCCCTCTTGTTCAGGAAGCCTATCGCGAACGTCAGCAGCATCAGGGAAAGCGTGATGATGCCCCCCCATACCATAACAGGCAGTCCGACGAAGTCCGTGTATGCGAGAACCCCCACTTTCATGTACGACTATTGAGGATTATTGCATATAAACCTTTTCAGTATCCGATGAAGTTCTCGGTCTTGAGCATCTCCTGGCCGAGCCCCACCTCCAGGAGGGCCGCGGAAAGAACCGATACCATCGCAGGCGGGCCGCAAATGAGAAACTACCGATTACGGAAATCGAGCACTTGCACCAGTATCATCTTAGCGCCACACCGATTCCAAGATGCAGGGGCCAGCCCCCAGAACAGGTAGTATAATTAGGTGAAAGCCCAATAGCAAACATGGGTTTCGAGGTATTCAGGGAAAATAGGTTCTATGTCGGATTCATCGAGGTCCTCTTTAGGCCGATGGCTGTCTTGACGGAACAGAGGCCCTGGGCAGACTTGAAGACCGGACTTTTCATAGGGGCGTTATTGACCCTCTACCCCATACTCTCGGAGACCCGCGACCTCATACGGTTAGACCTCTCATGGACTGCGGCCGTGGTGACGATAGTGATCTTCCTGAGATTCCTCGCATTTTACATGTTTTTGCTGGTCAGCGCCCTCATCGTCCACCGGGTGGGCATGCATTTCGGGGGAAATGCGGGATACGCCGAAATACTCTGGGGCATGAACACGATCGGGCTCCTCTATGAGGTCTTTGTCCAGGCCATATTCTACCTTGGCACGCTTTGGCAATGGGCGTACCTGCTCCTTCTCGGATGCAGCGCCATCTCCATCTATCTGACATACATGCTGATTAGGGCATACCATGGGCTGCCGCCCCTGAAATCGGCGCAAGTGCTCCTCATCTCTTACGTCGGCGAGATTCTCCCCTTCCTTGCGACGCGCGGCATGCTTGCACTCATAACCCCCATCGTACTCATAGCGAGCATCATCGGCATGGGATACTTTTCCCCGGATAACTACGTCGTCGAGTCTGCGAGCGCCTTGGTCTACGACAACGCCAGGTCGGGCTACACCATGACGCTCGGGGACGGATGGAAGGCGCAGGACAACGTCTTCAAAGAGGCCTTCTGGATGCAGACGTTCGTCAAAGGCGACAATGAAAAGCTCACCGTGTCCGACCGCCGATACAAAGCGATACTCGGCCTCTGGGACCCTGTGCCCGAGGGCCAGTGCCAGAACACGTCAGACGGCGGGACATCCGCTTATGTGAGTTATGATTCCGCCAGGGGATGCGAGACGGTGACCGTAGGGCCGCGGGGGATAACGATTACCTTCGCCGGAGACATCTGCGGAAAGGAGTCCCTGATGGCCTACGAATCCGTGAACGGGCGGAAGGACTCGTACCTGCAGGCAATCGATTCTATCAGATGCACCGCCGGATCAAACTGAACCGAGGAGATGAGAGGTCGTTCGGTTTCGGCGGGAAAAGTCGACCAAAATGCCTATGCTAGCCCAGGGCTTGAGGAGATCGCCGAATGGCGGCTTCACAGGGACTACAGTCTGAAGATCTGGGCCCAGAGCATGAACACGCCCCAAGGCATAATGTGGGAGGATATGGAAATACGATTGGCTTGATGCGGATCGAGTGATGTTATATTGTTTGCCGCATATAGTCTATCACACATGAAGTATCGGAAATACAACCCGCAGGAGCGGAAGGTCGCATACTTCTCGATGGAGATAGGGTTGGAGGCGGAGATACCGGTATATTCCGGGGGACTTGGGATCCTTGCAGGGGATACGCTGAAATCCATGGCCGACCTGAAAGTTCCGGCCGTCGGTCTTACACTCCTGAACGAGAAGGGATTCCTGTACCAGGATATCGATGCCGCAGGGAATCAGTTGGAAACCCCGGTGAACTGGGACTACAAGGGACTTTTGCAGCCTCTTTCCGAGAAGATTTCCGTTGGGATTGAGGGCCGCGACGTCATCGTCCAAGGCTGGGTCTATGAGGTCAGGGGGATATCCGGCGGGACGGTCCCCGTCATCTTCCTCGACACGAACGTCGATGCGAACAGCGCCGAAGACAGGAGGATAACCAGCTATCTGTATGGAGGAGACAGGAGATACAGGCTCATGCAGGAAGTCGTCTTGGGGGTGGGGGGAGTGAGACTTTTACAGGTTCTCGACCACGACCAGCTTGAGGCGTACCATATGAACGAGGGACATTCTGCGCTTCTTACGCTCGAACTCATGGACAGGTATGAGGGGGACTTGGAAAAAGTCCGGGACCTGTGCGTGTTCACGACACATACGCCCATAGCTGCAGGACACGACTCATTCGACCTTGACACTGCAAAAAAGGTGCTTGGAGGCACCTGGGACGTCGAATCCCTTAGGCACGACAATATAATCGACCCCAACGGCCGCCTCAACATGACATACCTCGCCCTCTACCACTCGAAATACATCAACGGAGTCGCCAAGAAGCACGGCGAAATCACGCAGAAGATGTTCCCTGGCTACAACGTCTCCGCGATAACCAACGGCATACACACGCCGACCTGGGTCAGCAAGCCGATGGCCGCCGTTTTCGACAAGCACTTGCCCTCCTGGCGCACCGACCCATACACGCTCCGCAACGCCCTGATGATACCGCAGGAAGACGTGAGTAAGGCTCATGCGGAGGCGAAAAAAACGCTCATAGACTTCGTGAACTTCCACTACAAGACATCGATGGACTATGAGACCCTTACCATCGGTTTCGCGAGGAGGGCCGCCGCCTACAAGCGCGCGGACCTCATATTCTCAGACATCAAGAGGCTGAAGCAGATTGCGGGGAAACCGTCCAAGATACAGCTGATATTCGGCGGAAAGGCCCACCCCCAGGACGGAGACGGCAAGGAGATAATAAAAAAGATCCACAGCCACATGGCCGAGGTAAAGGACACAATCCAGGTGGCATACCTGAAAAACTACGAGATATTCTCGGCCAAACTCATGGTCTCAGGCACCGACCTCTGGCTTAACACCCCCCAGAGGCCCATGGAAGCCTCCGGCACGTCGGGTATGAAGGCGGCAGTCAACGGAGTCATAAACTTCTCGATACTCGACGGCTGGTGGATTGAAGGCCACATAGAGGGCCACACCGGCTGGAGCATCGGCTCGAAAACGGCAGGCCAAAATCCGGCAGAGGACTCCGAAGCGGATAGGAAGGACCTGTATGAGAAGCTCGAGAAGCACATCCTTCCCACATACTATAGGAAAAGGAAATGGTGGGAGGAGATGATGCTCCAAAACATCGCACTCAACGGCTCATTCTTCAACACTCACAGGATGGTAAGCCAGTACGTGACGAACTCGTACTACCATTAACCCAGGTGCAGCGCCTGCATGATCCGGTCGAGTTTCTCGTTGATCCGGGCCAGCTCTTCGCCGATGTTGGACGGCCTTTTCTTCTCGTCGCCTTTGTAGCAGCTTAGGCAGAATACGGGCTTGCCCGGCGCCGGCTTGAACGGGACCTCACACTTCTGCCTGCACTTGTCGCAGACAGCCTTGTGCAATTGGAGCTTGGGTTTCCCGCCTTGCTCGCCTTTGAAACCGCCTGAAAACCGCATATCCGGGCCGCTCCTTCCGGAACCCCGGAAATCGCGCCGTTCAGGTCTGCCAGATCCCCGCGGACCGGGGTAGCGTCCATCATCGCCGCCGGATCCACCGTCCCCGGAGCGTATGCGCCCAGCCTTCCCGAATCCTCCCCCGCCGCCCGGCCTAACGCGCCCCTCCTTGGGGAAACCTACTCCGCCCCGGCCGGAACGGCCACGATTGAAAAACTTCATATGGATATATGGCGACTACAGGAAGATAAGCCGATATTCATACAGACAGGGACAAACTATCAACGCTTCCTTCTTGCCCTGCCTTTCCCTTTTTGAAATGAAAGAGCAAATTCTGCGGCAAGTATGGCAAGAGGCCTCGGATCATGCGACTTTGCCGTGTCTAGAGCGCCTATGAGGTCTTTAGGAGCCACCAATTCCACCATCTGTTTCCAGCGAGTCGTGGACTGCCCCAATCATGCGGCACCTTCCGGCTCATCCTCTCCTCTGTTTCGACACACTAGAGCCCCTTCGCATGGACCAAGTTTTGCCCTCCCACCTGTTGCCAAGGTTCACATGCTCGGTCCTCATCGCTACTATGAGCTCATCGGACTTCTCGTATACCATCGCTTCGGACTTCCCCTTTGGGTTATACCTCCACTACCCCCCGTCAATGCCTTCAGTCAGGCTTTCCAGAGAGAATGTATGGGATCTCCCCCGGTCAACCACTGGATTATTCGCTTCCATGCTGACTCTAATCAACCATGCATGCCCTCCGCACTCATCTCCACACATCCTGCGGAAACATTGGGCTTCCCCACAGTAATGAAGGGTCGCCGCATGCACAGCCCACCACTAGTTCGCTTGCGCTTCAGCCTGGAAGCCGCATCCGGGCTCTTCAGATTCCCCCTCACGGGAGACACCCTGCCCATCCGCTTCTGCACCTAGTGGATAAGCGCAGAGGGGATTCAAACCCCCTCACCCAATGATTTACGAGGCACACTTCATCCAGCCGCTAAAGCGGCTGGGGTTCTCGCCCCAGGTGCACTAAACAGGTAAGAGGCTAAACATCAAATCCCCCCCCAAGATCCATTCCCTCAGTAACCTAGTACCTATGCAGACGTTCGGGGATAATTCACTGAAGCCGATCGCTGAAGTCCGCTCCTATTGCTCGCTCAATCTATATCTCCAGGGCAGTCAATGTTGCAGAGACCTCTATTACACACTGTTCCTAGACTTGGCTTCGTATTCCCTCAGGTTGCAGTATGGTCTGCTGCAGGATGTCATGTAGAGACGGACGTATCTGGCCTGCGTTTCCGCGAACGTCGTCTCGACCCATTGTTCAGAGGCGGATACGGTCCATCCGGATTTGATTGTCGTCCATGTGGCGCCGTCGTTTGAGACCTGCACATCCATGGTCTGGGGTACGTCGGCTGAGAATATCCACGCCCTGACCGCGCTGACGCATTTGGTAGCCCCGAAGTCTCCGTAGGTCCATTTCGGGGTTCCGGTGGCTTGTCCGAACCAGTAGTCGTAGGTGTTTCCGTTAGAGACCTGGTCGCAGGTGTATCCGCTGCCGTACTGGTCGCTGCAATAATCTGTGTCTGTTATCTGGTAAGCGGGGGTGCCGCTACAGCCTCCGGAGAGGGTCGTCGTTGTCGTGGACTGTAGGATGCATGCGCCGTCTGTGCATGTGCTTCCGGAGCCTGGGCAGACATAGGACATCTGCACCGCATTGCCGCCGCTGCAGTAACCTTCCAAGAGTGTGTTGGAGGAGGCGCAGCTGTCCCATACGCCTGAGGGATACCCAGGCCCCCTAGTGAACCCTTTAATATTGTAGTTCCCCCCGTCCGAGTCAGTGCATGGGAGAGTGGTTGTCGTGGAGGATGTCGAGGTGGTCGTCGAGGATGTGATGCTGGTGGTTGTCGAGCCTGAGGAGCCGCCTCTCGTTTTGACCTCGTATTCCCTCAGGTTGCAGTATGGTGAGGTGCAGGAGGTGATGTATAGACGGACGTATCTGGCCTGCGTTTCCGCGAACGTCGTCTCGACCCATTGTTCTGCTGCATTCACGATCCAGCTTGGTTTGACTGTCGTCCATGTCGCGCCATCGTTTGAGACCTGCACATCCATGGTCTGCGGCACATAACCCGAGTAGACCCATGCACGGACTGCACTCACACATTTCACCGAACCCAGGTCTCCGTAAGTCCATTTCGGGGTTCCGGTGCCTTGTCCGAACCAGT
>JAZDMS010000035.1:0-96306 GCA_043800705.1 Candidatus Altarchaeota archaeon | reverse complement strand
CGCCCAGAAAAAGGCTGCGAAGAAGCCGAAACCCGCGAAGAAGAAAAAGAAGAAGTAGGGATACTTCTTCATTTTTTCCCTTTTTACAGGCCCATGAACTCTTCGTTTGTGAGGCCTGACTACCTTATCTTTTCTTTGCTGGCTTTTAGTCATACGTGTATTCGTTGATATTTATATGTAGATAATACCTATTATTAGTATTATCTCATGAAAAATATCAACTTGTCCCAGTCTGAGGATGGTGTCTTCAGGGTCATAAAAAAGGCTTCAGGCAGCGCTTTAGGCAATAGCGAGCTAAGGGGCATATTTCCTGAAATTGAAGCTGCTAAACTCAACAAGATACTGAGTTCCATGACCCGTAAAGGGTATCTTTTCCCCCTGAAAAAGGGACTATACCTCGTCAACGAGGAGCCTTCTAAAGAGCCGCAGATAATGGAGCCGTTTGCGATAGCATCCCGGCTGTATGGCGGCTACCTGGGGTTCTCATCTGCGTTGCGGCTTTATGATCTCTTGGATTACGAACCCTTCACCATCTTCGTCATCACAAAAGATAAATCCGCCTCATACAAACTCGGAGAATATGAGTTCAACTACATTGCCATGGGGCAAAAAGCAGTTGGAGAAACCCTTCACAAAGGATTCTACACGTCAACACGCGCCAAGACATTCTTCGACTGTTTTATGAAGCCCCAATATGCGGGCGGATACTCTACTCTAACGCATGCCTTATACCTCGATGATAAAATTGAATGGGACGAATTTCAAAAGTATCTCGAACTGTTCGCTTCACATTCACTCATGCAAAGGACTGGATACATACTAGGCCTGCTCAAGACGAAGACGGATAAACGCATCCCCGCTCATCTCATCGATTACCTGAAGAAAAATATCAACTCTAAAACAAGGCTCATACCGGACAACAAGACCCCCGGCAAATATGTCCGAGAGTGGATGTTGACGGACAACGAAGGCGAGGACAAGATACTATCGTGGTGGCAGAGTGGATAAGGACATACTAAGGATACTCTCCCTGAAAACCGGGCTAGGGATGAATTACCTCTCCAAGGAGGAAAAGATTTCGGCGCTCCTGTCGGAGTTGTCCGGCAGGTTGCCGGAAGAATATGTCCTCAAGGGCGGAACGGCACTCAATAGGATATATCTCCAAAAACAAGGCGTCGGCAGATTCTCCGAAGACATAGACCTGGACCTCGTGTCAACACAGACCCTGGACAAAAAGATCGAAGAGACGAGAAAGATGATGAACGGCGTAAACGGATTTGAAATTGGCACTGCACGCCTCATGCACAGGACTCTCAGATTCGACTGCAGCTACCAGAACGAACTAGGAGTCAAAGACCTCATACGAATGGAATTCTACCTGAGCCACGACAAACTGGCCTGCGCAAAAAAGCCCGAAAAAACTTTAATATCCTCAGCATACGCTCCCTCAAAATCGGCATTTTTCAATACATACTCCCTCGAAGACTTGCTGGCCGGAAAAATCCTGGCATTATACTCGCGCACGGAAGGCAAAGACGTCTACGACGTCTTCTACGGACTGGAGACTGATTACGATAGAAATATGCTCAAAAATGCGCTTAAGATACAAGCCGAATTCTACAAGATAAAAGAATCCCCGAATGAACTCCTCCGAAAGACAGCAGAAAAACTGGGAACAATCGCAACAAAAAGCAAATATGTCGGCAATTCCACAAACCACTACATCCCCCAGAAAATGCGGCCTGATTGGTCGATATTCATAAGGACTCTAAAGCTAAAATTAGCAGACCTAAAGCTTTAGCGCCAACAGACAGTCTGCATGTCACCGGATGTAGCCTGTCTTTTTCAGTTTATGACCATGTCCCAGGTCGTATGCTTAATTATGACCATGTCCCAGGTCGTATGCTTAAACTACGTCAGCTGCAGCCCCTACAGGGTCCCGATAGCGAGGCTCGCGGCCGCACAAGCCCAGGTCCAGCACGGAAACGTCCAGAAGAAGGCCAAACCGAAAGCGAAGAAGAAAAAGAAGAAGTGATTTCACCTCTTCTTTCAATATTTATACGAATCATCAAATACCTTTAAAGTGAAGTTTACGGCGAGGTGGAAACTATTCGTTTTCCTTTTGATTTTCATCCCGGCCGTGTTTTGCGGTTTTTTTTTCACACCGTCTAATACGGACCTTATCGCCCTATCCATATCTTGGGCACTTCATATACTACTCTTTCCCCTCCTATTCACCACCGAATCCCTAAATGATTATCACTCCCTTAGCGTTCAAGGTCCATGGATTGTCTGGATTTTCCTGTTGCTCATTTATTTCAAGCTTGTCCACATGCTTGCCACCGCCATTGAAAAAAGGCTCGATTCCGGCAGGAATAGGAAAATTTTAGCAGTCTCCATGGTTCTCATGGTCGTGATCTCGGCGTATAATATGTTTTTCGCGACCTATTTCTGCCATGATACAGTGATGGGGTGGATGTGCTGGATCAAAGCGGAGCAAGCCGTGTCGACATATGGGGAAAAATGCCTCGGGGAAGGCGGTTATTGGGAAGAGCCGTATACCTTCCTGATGCAAATAGGCCCCTATAATTGTCTAAGACGTCTTGACGACGCCGGAAAGGCGTGCAACGATTCCTCCCAGTGCATCGACAAGTGCGAAGTGGACTATCGGTATTTTTTGAATCATTATAATAGGAAGACCAATGACTATATTTACTATCATGATGGTGGCTCGGATTACCTGTGCAAAAACGACCAATGCGGCGGTTCCTGCTCCCCATATCCCGTCGGCGAACACTGCAATCTCATCGAAGTGATTGGAAACAAGGTGCGGTGGCATTCAATGTGCCCCTAGACTGGATGTGGGGCCGCCTCCTCGAAATCTGCATCCCGAAAGGCGAAGAAAAAGAAGAAGTAGGGATACTTCTTCCTTTTTTCTTTATCTTTCCAATATCCCAAGCATGAGCGCGCTCAAAAGGAACAGATGCCTGGTCGCAGTGGATGTCGGTTCCCGCTCGCCCGGTCCATTCGACGTGATGCTCCCGGAGCTCGCGGGCGATCTTAGGCGCCTACATTCGGTAAGGCCCGACAAGGCGAAGGGATGCCGTGACGAGTGGCTTGCATTCAGGGAATATCTCCTGGCCGTGAAGCGGGGTGAGTCCCCTGAGGGCGCGCCTCTGAAGATGAACGCCGCACTCGTGAACGAGCTTTTGGACGTCCTGCCTCACGAGTTGCAGGTCGATCACGGCAGGCGCATGGCCGAGATCGGGGAATTGGCACGGGAGATAGGCTCTGCCCGGGAGGGCTATCACCAGTCCGGGGATCCGGTCATCTACACCCATTCCGAGAACAAGATAGAAAAAGGCACGAAGAAGAGGTTCCATCCCGACATCGCGCCCTCAAGCAGCGACAAGTACGTACGAATAGGGGCCGACTACCGAAAAGCCGTCGATGCTGTCAAAAGGAGGGTGGCTCCAGGAGGCGAGGTCACATTGGCCGGCGGCTACTTCACCAGCTGCCTGCCGCAGATCGCAGTCCTCCTGGCGCTTGAGGGATATGCTATCGTCCTGCCTGAGCGGCTCACCGACGCGAAACTTGTCCGAGACAGCGGGGACAGGGGCAAAGTAGGGGATATGCTCGACAAATTCATCACGACGCTGCATGCGACCGCCTCCGAAGCCCAAGACCCCGACAACCAGAAATCCCTGGAGGTAAGGGAGGAAAAAAGCGGCAAATACTACGTCTGGCGCATAAAAAGGGACGAGACCGCAGCATAGTCCGGGGGACCCGGCTCACATCACGTATCTGGCGTACATTATCCTGAACTTCTTCATCATCTTGTAGGTCTCGTCCGTCCTCTTCTCGATGTCCTTGATGATGGAGCTGAACTGCCTGCGCTCCTCCTCGTTGACGAGGCCCTTCTGCTCCTGTTTGTGCTTTACGGTCTGCTGCCTGGAGGCCGGGCTCTGGCTGTCTGGGTTGTCGAGTGAGACGGCCTCCATGAACACGCCGTGCCAGAACCCCTTCTTGTATTGGTCGTCCTCGTTGTCCTCCTCCTTAATGAGCTTCTTCTTGACGCTCCCGTACCATGCCGGCAGCGACGGCGTCACAGCATCCTCCCCGGAGGTGACCTTCAGGAAGTCCTTAAAGGTGATGACCCTCTCCTTGCCGTTGTTGATGGCCTCAAGCCACGGCACCGTGGCTGCGGCGTCGACGAGCTCTGCGAGGTCCGCAGGGGAGTAGCCCTCAGTCATCCTCGCGATCCTTCCGAGGTTGAGGCCCTTCACGAACGGCCTGTTCCTCATGTGCAGCGCCATGATATCCTTCCTCGTCTTCGTGTCCGGCTCGCCGATGAAGATCATCTTGCTGAAACGGCCCGCCCTCCTGAGGGCCGCGTCAATGTCCCAAGGGGCGTTGGTCGCGCCGATGGCGAGTATCCCGTCATTGGAGTATTCAGCTCCATCCATCTCCAGGAGGAACTGGTTGATTGCCCTCTTCTCGAAGCCCTGGTCCATCCCCTCACGCTTGCCCGCGATGCCGTCGATCTCGTCGAAGAAGAGGATGCACGGCACGTGCTTCCTTGCCGTCTCGAAGGCGTTGTGGAGGTTCTTCTCCGTATTACCTGCGTACATGTCGACGATGTCGCTCATCTTGATGCTGATGAACGCGGCCTCGCACTCCCCAGCCGCCGCCTTGGCGATGAACGTCTTACCGCATCCCGGGGGCCCGTACATGATTACTCCGCCTCCCGCCTCCTTCCCGTACTTCTTCGACAGCTCCGGCTTTCTCAGGGGGAAGACGATGTATTCGAATATTTTGTTCTTGATCTTCTCCAGGCCTGCGACATCCTTGAACCTCATCTTCGGCTTCTCCATCACCTGGAACTTCGTGAGGCCGTCACCGCCTCCCGGCGCGCCGGGCGTGGAAGGCCCTGCTCCGCCTCCCTGGAACCCCCCGCCCCCTCCCCCCGCCGCGAGGCTGGCCTTCTTGTTGTATGCTACCTGCCTCTGCGTCTCCGCCTTCGAGTATTTGGGGTCGACTTCCAGGGCCTTGTTGTAGTCGAGGATGGCCAGGTCGTATTCGAGCTTGTATTCGTGGACGAGCCCCCTCGTATAGAACGCCTCCGCCAGGTTCGGATTCAGTTCGATGACCTTGTTGAGGTCCTCCATCGCCTTGTCATAGAGGCCCTTCCTCGTGTATGCGAGGCCCCTGTTGAAATACGTCTCCAGAAGGTCAGGTCTCAGTTCGAGGGCCTTGTTGTAGTGTTCAATGGCCTTGTCAAATTCCCCTATCTTATAATAGTCGTTGGCGAGATTATGGTATTCATGCTCTAGGCTCAATTCCCCATAATCGTCGTAGGACATCGTAAATCGATATTATATTGAATATTGCATAATATAAGGATGGCTGTGCAGGTTGCGGTAGTGGGCGGATACGGCGGCATGGGGCGGATTTTGGCGCTGCTTTTCAAGTCCGAGGGATGCTCTGTGGTAATCGCAGGGCCGACGGAGTCCAAGGGCAGGGCTGCTGCCCTGGAGCTTGGTGCGCAGTACGTGAAAGACAACGTCAAGGCCGTCAAGGGCGCCGACGTCGTTGTCATAACGGTCCCGATCGCCGCGACGAAGGACACGATACTACAGGTCGCTCCGCATGTGAAGCCAGGCGGCCTCCTCATGGACCTTACTTCGGTGAAGGAGTGGCCTTGCGAGCTCATGGCCAAGCATGCGGGCAGGGACGTCGAGGTCTGCGGGACGCATCCCGTATTCGGGCCGCGGGTCGGTTCAGTGGAAGGCCAGATTTTCGTGCTGACCCCTGTCCGGGGGACGAAGCGGGTGCAGTGGCTTCGGGACATCCTGGTCAGGCACGACGCGAGGGTCATCGAATCGAGCCCGAAGGAGCACGACGAGGTCATGGCCGTCGTTCAAGGCCTCACCCACTTCACCTACATCAGCGTCGGAAAGACGCTTCTGGACATTGGCTTCGACGTGCGGCAAAGCAGGCAGTTCTCAAGCCCCATATACGACCTTATGCTCGACATGGTCGGCAGGATAATCGGCCAGGACCCCTACCTCTACGCCGAGATACAGATGCAGAACCCGAAGGTATTGGACGCCCACGCGGCATACTTGAAGGCTGCCTCGGAGATCAGCGCCATGGTGCGGGAAAAGAGGGAGTCCGAATTCGTCACGATGATGGCTCAGGCGGCGAAGCACTTCGGCGATACGGAGCGGAGCATGGGACGAAGCGACAAGGCAATCGGCAGCCTCGTCGCGGAGCTGAAGGCCCTGAAAGGCAGCGTCGGAAGGGAGATATGCCTCAGGCACATGTACTCCGGCGTTGTCCACTTTGGGGTCGTCGAATCCGTTTCCGCAGAGGAAGTCGTCCTGAGGGACGGCGGCAAATCGACTGCGCTCAAGCTCTCCAACCTCATCGTACTCGGCGACAGGGAAAGGACGGCCTACAAGCGGCAGAAGTACGGGACGACCATGAAAGATTATTCCGCGGTACTCAGCGAGTCGGCGGACGAGTCGTTCATCGCGGAGCTCTTGGCAAGGAATGCGGAAGCCGTCGTCGGCGCATCCGTCAGGGACGTCTACACGGGGCAGAAGATCGGCCCGGGCATGAAGAGCGTCTGCTTCTCGGTGGAGCTCATCAAGGACGACGTCAAGGCCAACGACGCGAGGGTCGCGGAGTTCCTCAGAAAGATCGGTGGCGCATTAAGGTGAAAAAAAGGATAGCGGTCATCGGCCACGACGGGGAGGTCCCCCCGGAGGTGGAGGAGATGGCGGAGCAGATAGGGGAGGACATCGCAAGGCACGACTGCATACTCATCTGCGGGGGAAGAAGCGGCATCATGGAGGCCGCATGCAGGGGGGCGAGGAAGGCGGGCGGCAGGACGGTCGGGATACTGCCCTCACTGGACGGCCATGACGCGAACAAATACGTCGATATAGGCATAACGACCGGGATGGGGTATGCGAGGAACAGCCTTGTCGTGTCCTCTGCGGACGCGGTCATAGCTATCAACGGCTCGACCGGGACACTTTCCGAGATAGGGATGGCCTTAAACTACGACCGCCCCGTGGTGGTCGTGGAGGGGTCCGGAGGGGTTGCAGACCGGATAAAGGAGGCCTTCCCCGATGATCCGAACATCGGGAAAATCGTCAAATCCAAGGCCGGCCGGGCGGTCGAAAAGGCGCTGAAGATGATGTGACCTCCGCGTAATATATATTACTCTCCGGCATAATCCTCTATGTATGCCAACATATCACAAGACGAGCTACAGGGATGCACGGCGGAAGAAGAAGCACGTCCGGCGGACCAAGACAAGGATTCGCTGAATCGCCGGACTCCTAGATGGCCTTCAGAAAGGCTGCAACGGTTATGACCGACAGGACCAGCAAGACCGCAACCAGGAACAAGAGCGCCTTAGACTCCGCTTTCATACCCTACTATTTATCCGTGTTCTATTAAATGTTAATGATGCGACCCGCCAAGCCGACCTCACACGTCTGTTTTCTCGTTTTCGCAGCTATTCTCCTCCTGGCCGCGTCCGTGGGCGCCCAGAGCAACGTCAACGTCTCGGTCGTCGTCCCCTTGGTCTCCTGGAACGGGATAGCCTACCCTGAAGGCGTCTATGAGCCCATCGCGAGCGGCCTTCCGGGAACGCACCTGTTCACCTTCAACATTACGTTCCTTAACTATACGTCGACCCAGGACAGCCGCCTCGAATGCGTTCTCTTGACATCGGACGGCAACCTGAAGACGATCTCGAAGACCACCTCCGACCCCGTCCCCGTCGCCCAAATCCTCTCATACACCCTGCAAGGCTCGGACCCGATCAGCAAACTGACCCCCTGGCAGGTCATAAACTGCAGCCAATACGACTCTTTAAGCCGCCTCAAATTCACCTCCAACTCGACATATGGGAGCCCGCTTTCCAAGATGATCTACGTCCACGGAAACACATGGACCCGATTCGACACCTTCGACGACGACGCATACAGGGCGTCCCAGTGCTTCATCGGCATTCCCAAGAGATATTTCAACAACACACTGTACTGCGACTACTCCGGAGACGTCGCGTTCTCGGTCGCCATGAGCCGGGGGATGGGGATCGAGGGGGAATGCAACGACGGACAGGACAACGACGAAAACGGCGACATAGACTGCTCCGACATATACTGCCAGGGCATCCCCTACAGCTGCCTTGCGCACAGGTACGCGGGCGACCCCTTCTACGGGACCTGCAGAAACGGCCTCTGCTGGGAGACGAAGAGGCTCGGAGGCCACGACATCACATACTACTACACCCGGTACATGAACCCGGACGGCGTCCTGAAAGTCCGGATACGGGGCGGGATATTCTCAACGAGCAAGCCCCTTTCGTTCGCGATGACCGGCATGGAAGGGTTTGAAAGCCACGGCACATACGCCGGGCCGCAGGCGCACAGGCCCGTCAACGAATACGTCACCCCGACGAGCTACAACCTCGAGGATCCCAGCGGCTACCGCGGCAACATGGACTTCGTCATGTACGTCCAACCGTATGCGCAGGCGGGCTGGAACACATTCAATCTGTATATGGTCAGCATGGGACAGGATCTCCTGATCGACAGCCTCCCCTACTATAAGGGCTCCAATGCGCCTTCCAACTGGGACGAGACCCTGGAGATGCCCCCGACCATTACGGAGCCCTGCAGCGACAGCCTCGACAACGACCTCAACTACCTTACTGACTGCCAGGAGCCCGGATGCGACGGGAGAGTCGGCGGATCCAACTGCCTCGGAGGGTCCGCATACTGCGAATACGGGAACGAGCTGACCTGCGACGACTGCTTCGACAACGACGCAAACGGGAAGGTCGACTGCTCGGACCGCACATGCGACGGAAAGGTCGGAGGCAAAGACTGCGACAAAAAGGCGGCATACTGCCAGTACGAATCTGAAGAGACATGCGACGACTGCTTCGACAACGACATGGACGACCTCCTGGACTGCCAGGAGCAGATTTGCCTCGGGACCTCCACATGCCCCCTGCCCAACATCACCATCGAGAACAAGACCTGCACCGAATACGTCGACGGCCTCTGCGGCCAGTGCCCGATGTTCGAGAACTTCCGGTACAACAGCTGCGCAAACCGGTATGACGACAACGGAAACGAAGAGACGGACTGCGAGGATCAAACATGCCTCGGCGAGATCGGCAGCTTCGAAGGCAGCCAGCGATGCGAAAGCAGCCAGAGCTCATGCGGCGACGGATTTGACAACACCGGGGGAGAACTCATAGACTGCATGGACCCAAGCTGCTTCGGCAGACCGGGGCCAGAAGGCCCGCAGTGCGCCCAGAAGGAGTCTACAGCCTCCCTCTGCACCGACAACTTCGACAACGACGGAGACGGCGCAATGGACTGCATAGACGCCGACTGCTGGGGGCTGACAGGCTCGGGATGCAGCCCGAAGTCATGGACTTCCGCGCAGAAATATGACGTGCCGTATATGACCCCCCTAACCACGATAGACCCGACCACGGTCCAGTACGCCCACCTGCAGCGCCTGCACGTCAACGACAGCTACGTCCTGAGATTCCGAGGCCTCGGGACCTATGACGCGGTCATCATCACCGTCGGGGACGCGACCGACTCCGGCGCAAGATTCCCCTATAACGCCACATCATGCGCCCTGACTGGGTCCCCCTACCTCAAATGGGCCGCGACCCAAGAGGACGTCGGACAGGTCCAGCATAAGCCGTCCCTCGTCTCGAGGACTAATCCCCTACGGACATTCGACGCGACGCTGACCTGCGACAACCTGCCCGCGCCCCAGACCAACACGTTCCCCCTTACAATCACCAACCTCCAGAACGGCAACCCCGAAACTGCCGAACTGCCAATCACATCCGCCGTCTACGGGATGTCGCGTCCGACCGTTTCGCATCTGGAAATCGAGCCCCAATACGGCGACAGTGTGCGGGTCCCCTACGGCGGGCACTTCGACGTCAGGGCGATACCCAACTCGTCAGAGGTCAGCCAATGCTACTTCAACTTCAGCGGAAACATGTACGTCACGGGCGGCGACTGCATAAACCGTTACTTCAGCGCGTTGGACGACTTCACGCTCCCGGTGACGGTCGCAGTGGAGGACGGCAGCGGAAACCTAGGCCCCTACATGGACCTCGTGCCAGTCAACGTATCCGTCACGCCTGTCATGCTCAACTTCACTACCGACCGGGCATTCGCCAAGACTGGAGACCCCGTCGGATTCGGCATCTCATTCATCACCGGGCAGACAAACGCCTTCCCGGGCCCCTGCACGATTAAGGTATTGGACGCATCCGAATCCGCCATCCGCACAGAGAGCGCTGGCGGAAATACCGCTGCCAACACCATAGCCTGCAAGGGCTCAATTTCGACAGGCGGCCTGGCCAACGGGGTATACTACCTTGAGGGCGAGGCCACCGACGCAAACGGCGGCCTCGGAAGATCGACGAAGAAGACATTCTACATATGCAACGACTTCGACAGCAAAGGCCAGGGATGGGACTGCTCCAAAGCCGACTTCAGCATGAGCGGCATACCGGACCTCTGCATACTGAACGGCTCCCTAACCACGACGACATCCACGTCGACAACGACTCTGTTCACAACGACGACGGTGCCTCCGTGGATGAACAAGACCTGCAGCTCCGTCTGCCAGACGAACTACTTCACGCAGACGGACATGTGCTCGTACAACCAAACCTGCCAGGAAGCGACTTCCGGGTGGATGTTCGTGCACGACGACAGGGGCGACAAGGACTGCGAAAGGCAGAACGGCCAGAGACGGTACTGCTGCTGCCAGCTGGACGGCCTCGTGCCTCCCACGCTTCCCCCGACAATCAACATATCCGCCCAGTGCACGAACGACCAGAAGGACCAGGGTGAGCTGGAGAAGGACTGCGGCGGCATATGCCCCCCGTGCAGCCACTGCTTCAACATCGTGAAGGACGAAGACGAGGAAGGCACAGACTGCGGCGGCTCATGCCTGCCATGCTCGATGAGAGAATACGTCGACACCGAACAGCCCAGGATATACATAATCGGGATCCCCGCATACGTGACCGTCGGGACCGACGTCGCCTTCACGGTCGTTGACCAGCGCGGCCTCGGCATACAGACCTACCTGGAATCGAGCCTCCCCAACGGGTCGGTCGTGAAGTCCGTGACGGACATCAACGGACACGGCAGGGTCAACTCCACAATCGTCGGATTCTGGTCCTTAGAGGCCAGAAGGACAGGGTATATGTCCGCAACCACCGGCTGGGCGGCGATCCCCGAGATGACCCCCATCGTTGCGATACAGGCCACGTCGTCCATACTCGTGCCCCTCCTCATAGCCCTAGCACTATTCAGGTCCTGGAGGAGGAGACGGAGAGGATACGTCGCAACAGAGGCGGCGGTCCGCAGGCTCAACGTGTCCGGGCTCATCGATAAATACTCCCCCCTCCAAGTTACCCCTGCGACCTTCAGGAACCTCCCGGAACTCAGACACCACCTCTGCGCAGTGAGTATATCCGCCTCCGACGAGTACGCCGCTGACAAACTAGCCCAGAAGCACGACGTCACGCTGGAGATCGCAAGCCTACTTCTGATATCAAGAAAACGCAAGGCCGCGAAGATGATAGTCGACAGGGAATTGCAGCTGAAGGAATACGAACTCACAAAGATCGTCACCGTATGGGAAGAGATACAGGGGAAGCTCACTTGACCCGCTCGGCCATGTGGGCGATGTAGATCATGGCGTCTATTATGTGCTTGATTCTCTTTTTGTCGTCGAAATGCCTGTCTTGGTGGAATTCTATGTGGCCGTCGACCAGGATGAACGGCATGTCCAGGTTGACTATCCACTCCGCGACCTCCGGGCTCAGGACCTTTTCGGCCTTGACCGGGGAGCTCGACAGGAACACGTACTTGTCGGAGAAGCGCCTGTTGTCGACGTTTATCTCGGCGAGCTTGCGGCTGTAGAACCTCCCCCTCACTGCGACGATGTAGGTCTCCTTGACGCTCTTGTCCACCGACACCACAATCCTGGAATGCGGATGCCACCTGTCCACGTAGCCCTTCTCGTTCAATAGGTCGAGCGTGACTCCGCGGCCGCTGTATGTGCCTGTGGAGAACGGCTGTTTGCCTTCGGAGCCGATGTAGTAGTTAAGCCTCAGCTCCCCCGAAATCTCCATTAGGAGGTTCTCTATGGGTTTCCTATTCAGTATGTTGTAGACTATGAAGATTCCGATACCCACCCCCACCATGGCGACAGCGGCGAATAAGATAAACGTCATTTCATCCATCTGTCTGGCTATTACGATTAAAATGTTAAATATCGCCTATTCCCGAAAACGGCAGATCTATGTGCTCAAATATCAAGAAAGTAAAATCGGCCCGGCAAGGGCGGATAAAAGATGGGATTTCAGGCTCCAAACAGGTAAAAAACCTCTCCCGGTCAATGTCTATGTTTATATACGGGTTACTCCTCATATTAAACATTGTTTATAGTGGGTGGGTAATGGATGGTCTATCTGGGCTAGCGGGAATTTCGAAACATTACGCGCTGAAGAGCAAAAACAGCGACTATAGCCGGAAGTCTGCGAAAGCGGACTTGAACATCCTGATACTGTCACTCCTTCTCATCTCTTTCCTGCCCCCGCTTTCCGCATCCCAGGAGCCCGCATCCTACACGGGAGCCGGCATATCCGTTAATTGCCCCGTGACCACGACAACCACAACCATCACGACTACAACAACCACAACCATCACGACTACAACAACCACAACCATCACGACTACAACAACCACGACGATTCCTTCGACCTCGACCAGTTCGACCTCGACCAGTTCGACCTCGACCAGTTCGACCTCGACTACTTCAACCACGTCCTCCTCTTCCTCGACTACGTCGACGACCTCGACCTCGACCAGTTCGACCACGACCACGTCGACGACCCAGCTGCCGATAATGCAATGCAGCGACGGGATCGACAACGACCAGGACGGCAGAGCAGACTATCCGGACGACCTCGATTGCGTCTCGCCCCAGGACAACCTGGAATCAGGCGGCACCGGATCATGCCCCTGGCAGCAGATCCCGATCATGCAGCTTGAGGGGCTGCAGTCCGTCGTGATCTATGAGCAGACCGGCTCAGTCACGTCCTACCAATTCATCAAGGCCGACCTGAAACTCTCAGAGGACATACAGGAAAGCCCGTCCAACTATGACTTCTACACTGGAGCCCATGAATTCTATGACCTGTACGTCAGCAATCCCGACGGCGCCGTAAACGCGCTCGGCAGCTACATAACGATAGACCACTTCAGGGACGGCAACATGACCGACAACCGCGTCGGCAGCAACATAGACGCGGTCGAACTGCTCCTGACGAACGGAACCAAGATGTACTCTGACAAGGTCAGCGGGGTACGGACCGGCACAGGCCTCTTTGGAGCATACCTCGACAACAACGGCTACGTGACACGCGCATTGGGGACTCCTGACTCGTCATCCACGAGGATCGGGGACGGATACTCCAGCCTCACCCTGGGGTTCTGCCAGCCGCTCGGATGCGTACCGCAGACCCACTACATTGACGCGGACTCCGACGGCTACGGGAACCCATTCAACAGCGTGCAGGCATGCGCACAGCCGCAGGGCTACGTCACCGGCTCATCAGACTGCAATGACAACAGCCCGGGCATACACCCCGGCGCTGCTGAAGTCTGCAACGGAGTCGACGACGACTGCGACGGCCAGACCGACGAAGGCGGCGTCTGCGAGGAGATAGAATACTTCTGCGACGCGGACAACGACACATTCATGAACGCCGCGCCGACCGGACCATGCGACAGCTTCGAGTGCAAACCCGACGGCTGCGACCTGGTTCCAGGATCCGACTGCAACGACGCGAACCCCAGCGTCAACCCCTCCGAGACCGAGGTATGCAACAGCGTCGACGACGACTGCGACGGCCAGATCGACGAGGGCGGAGTCTGCGTCACGACGACAACGATCACCGTGAGCACAACTTCCACGACCACGACGATCACGATACCGTCGACGTGCGACGGGGACATGGCCGTCATAACAAGCGGCCAGGACACTCTCGCGAACTTCCTGCCGTCGGCGGCGACATACGTCCATCCATCCTGGGCCGCGGACATACCCGGAGCCACATGGATCTGGGACAGCAACCTGGCCCAAGACCCGGAGAACAACGAAGTCGTGGTGTTCGGCCGCTCCTACAACCTCTCTGGCAACGTCCAGTGGGCGTTCCTGACGATCGCAGCGGATAATAGCTTCAGGGCGTACTCAAACTCGAACATCGTCGGCGAAGACGCCGTGGGCGACACCTACTCTAAGGAGGTCATCCTCGACCTGGGCGGCACAGTCCACAGCGGGGCCAACAACCTAGCCGTCGCTGTCACAAACTTCGGAGTGCCAGGAGACGACGCATACAGCAACCCGGCTGGGCTATTGTACCTGTTGGAGGCCTGCACTGCGGCAGCCCCGACAACGACGGCCACGTCGTCTACTACGAGCTCTACTGTGACGACCTCAACCACGATCGCGTCGTCTTCGACGACGTCGACGTCCATGTCTTCAACGACAACGACGTCATCCACGACGTCAACGACTCTCTACAACGGGGACAACAGGGGCGACCAGGAGCTCGAAGACGACGACTGGAGCCAGTCGGAATGCGAGAGCTACGCATGCAACAATGCGACAGGCTGCTGTGGAGACGGGCATGGCTTCTGGGACGTCGGCGGATCGGGCGAAAGCATCGGGTACCCGCCAGGCGGCGCGACGATGTGCTGCGGAGACGACTCCGGCGAGTTCTACTCCGGCCCGCAGAATGACAGAAGCTGCGACGGGATAGCAGCAGCATGCTGCAGCGGACCCGCAATGTACGCCGATGCGACGGGCCTCTGTGTCGGATCGTGCGGGACGCCGACTACGACGACCACCTCCAATAGCACCACGAATAGCACCACGACCACGATTACCGCCTCCAATAGCACCACGAACGCGATTACCACCTCCAATAGCACCACGACCGCGATTATCAACTCAACTAGCACCACGACGACGCTGACAGCCGGACTGTCGATTCCCGGCCTCCATAGCAGCGCGTCAGTCACGCAGCAGGGCTCTTTCGTGAACATCTCCGCGTTTATCGTGCAGGGGACCTATCCCCTGGACCTGTGGTGGTTCACCGTCAACGACACCCCTGACAGCATGGGGCCTGCAGTTCCGGGGGATAATTCGCTCATTTGGGACACGTCTGGTCTTCTGGGGCTCTACCAGATCTCGGCCTACGTCAATGACACCCAGAACATGATCGGCATCAACGAGTCCATCTACATCGACGTCTTTACGACCGCGACGACCTCGTCATCGACCACGACCTCATCGTCGTCGACCACGACGACAACACTGCCCTCACTGCCCTGCGCCGCGTCGTCCATGACCGTCTTTAGCGACAACAATACTTTGGCTAATTTCAACCCCTCGATGGGTGCATATGTTGCCCCCTTCTGGAGTGCAAATATTCCGGGCGCGTCGTGGATTTGGACGACTCACTATGTCCAGAATCCCGGGGCTAACGAGATTGTCGCCTTCCAGCGGGATATTGTCGTCCCTGGGCAGGTGCTCTCCGCCCGGGCGATAGTCGCAGCCGACAACGCGTTCGCGATTTACCTGAACTCCGCCCTCGTAGGCGAGAAGGCGGGAGAATACAATTACAACCTGACCGCGACATTCAACCTGTCGGGGCTGGCCAACGGCTCCAACAGCATTGAGTTCACGGTCGTCAACTTCGGGCTCAACGGCAGCACATCGGAGACGAATCCGGCAGGGCTCCTATATAGGGTCGACGTCTGCTACGTGCCCACTGATACGACCACGACGACGACTACCCTCGCGGCCACGACGACCACCCAAGGCGGTCACGGCGGCGGAGGCGGTGGCAGCGGTTACTCGCTGAATCCTGCGAAGCCTGCGCCTTCTACGACGTTGCGCATGCCTTCGACGACGACTACGACCGTTCTCTTGTGTCCGACGCCGTCTACGTTGATTCCATCTCCGGAGCAGGTGAGACAGGAGGCTTCCGCGATCTGTCCGGTAGTGGAATGGCAGTCAGATGAGAATGACAACATGACCCTGGGGTTCGCTTCGGGAGACCTGGAAGAGCCAGGGTTCATAGGCCGGAGCATATCGTTCCTGCCTGAGATCGGCAGCCTCCTCGGCCTCTTGATACTGTTCCTTCTGGCCGTTATAGCGGCCTACGCGGGATTCAGGATCGGATCCAAGAAAAACGACGAGGACGAGCACAAAGGGATTTAACCCCAAAGCCCGTAAGGTAACAGATGCGGCAAATGTCAAACAATACTCTCTCGGCCGTCCTGCTGCTTCTCCTGCTGCCTTTGGCAAGTTCCCAAGCCGACGACCAGCTCCTCTGGAAATACCGCTGGCCAAGCGGCCTCTCAGGGCGGCTTACTGCCGATTCCGGGACCTTATACGGCTCATCATACGACGGAGGCATATTCGCATTGGATGAATCATCAGGCTCCCTCCTCTGGCGCAGCAGGCTGCCGGCAAGGTGCGGCGACCCTGTCGTGTCAGAAGACCTCCTAGTCTACGGATGCTCGAACAGGCAGGCATACGGCATCAACCGCACGACCGGAAACAGGACCTGGGTCGAAATCTACCCTGACGAGTTTTCCTCCAATGCAGTCTCATCCGGCGGCCTCGTCTACTTTGGCAGCCGGCGCGGCCAGGTCTATGCCGTCAAATCAGCCAACGGCAGGACGCTCTGGAAGGCGAACGCCGGCGCCGGAATCTACTCCACCCCCGAACCCGCGGAAGACATGCTGTACGTGCCCACTGCAGGAGCAGGATTGAAGGCATTCCGGCTGAAGGACGGCTCCGCGGCGTGGAACTTCACGCAGGCTGGCTCCGTGAGTTCCTCTCCGACGGCCTTCCGCGGAAACGTCTACTTCGGCACCGACATGGGCGTCCTCTACGCCCTCGACAGGAACACCGGAGAGAAGAAGTGGAGCTTCCAGACAGGATACCCGATATCGGCAAAACCGCTCGTGACGAGGGACATCATAGTCTTCAGCTCTAGTAACGGAGTCATCTGGGGCCTCAACCCCGACGGCTCACTCAAATGGACCCACAACCTCACGAGGTTCTCGAACCCGGAACCCGTACTCTACCGGGGCAGGATATTCGCCCCCGACGGGTCGAGCCGCCTTTTGATACTCGATCCCGAATCCGGGTCTCTTTTGGAGAACCGCTCCTACGACAGCCATTTCAATAACCCCCCATTATTCAGCTCCGGCAGGATGATCGTCGGCTACCTCAACGGCGAAGTCAGGGTCTTCGGAGGCTCCTCGGACGTGAGGATCGACTCGATCGTGACGGAATCCCACATCTACATGGGAGAGAACGCAGGCTACAACGTCTCTGTGACCAACGACGGAGGCCTCATTATCGACTCTGTGAACGTGTCCCTCAGGATCGACGGCAGGGTCGTCTCCTCAAAGAACCTCCGCATGAGCCCCCATTCGAGCCAGTCCGCCTCCTTCAACGCATCCCTGCCCCCCGGCAGGCACATAGTCGAAGCCGCGGCGCAGATACCGGCGACGATAGACGACGCGGAACCCGGGAACAATCGCGCATCGGCGGTTTTCCGGGTCGGGGACTTCTGGCCGCTCCTGAAGCACGAGGAGCAGCGGACGGCGGCTCCCTTCTCCGTCGACGACTTCGCTAATCCCGCCAACGACGTCACATGGCAGTGCATGTTCGCGAATAACACCTATCCGCAGCTGTACTCCCCCGTTTTCGCAGCCCAGCTGCTTGGTGAAACCTCCCGCTTCGGCGACATGACCCCCATCTTCTCCTGCTACGGCTACTCTGAAATCCTCATCGGCCTCAGAGCCAACCTCAGCTGCAGGGTCGCCAACGCCAGCAAATATGCGCTGGAGAACCAGGAACTACTCCGAAAAATCGGGAACCTCTCATCCGGCGCGTTCGAAAGCCCGGAAGACTACAACCTTACCCTTGCATGCTCCGTACGGTCGAATGACAGGCTCCCATTCGACAATGCAACCTTCCAATGGAACTGCCTGAGAAACCGGTGGGGTTCCTCTTTGGATGCCCGTTCACTCTGGTTCTGCAACGGGGCCGTCCGCTCATCATTCTCGATGGAATCCTATTCGAAACTCAAAGGCGCTAAAACCCTATCTTCTCCGCTGCTGCAGGTCGCACCCAGGGACTACGGACTTGTCTGGAGCTTCAACGCCGGCTCTCCGGTCTACTCATCAGCCGTCACCGCAGACCTGGACCAGAGCGGAGACGGCATGCTGGAGACAGTGTTCGCATCCCTGGACGGCACCGTCTATGCCCTCCGCTACGACGGCAGCGTCCTATGGAAATACGGCAACCCCTCCACCATACACTCTACCCCTGCGCTTGCGGACCTGGAAGGCAAGGGTTCATTCGACGTGTTCTTCGGAGACGACGCCGGCATAATGCACGCCCTAAACAGCCAAGGCATGCAGGAATGGGAGTATCAGACCGGCGGGCCAATAATGACCTCCCCTCTGCCCCTCTATTTCGGGCAGACACACGGGAGAGGCATAGTGTTCGGCTCAGACGACCACACACTCTACTTTCTCAAAGCGGACGGGACCCTCCTTTGGAACTACACAGTGCAGGACAAGATCCAGTCCTCGGCGGCCTCGGGCAACATCGTCGGAGACGGCACAACACAGGTCGTATTCGGCTCCAACGACAACCAATTGCACGCCGTTTCGCTCCCCCCGTACCAGCACTGGTACTACCAGACCAACGGCGACGTCCTAGGGACGCCCGCGGTATACAACTCCTCCGGCAGCTCAAAGATCGCATTAACCAGCCAGGACGGCATATTCTACGACGCATACTATGCTGTTAAATCCTACGAGCTGTCGAAGCGCAGATGCATCGGAATGGACTGCGGCAGCGACATGATCCCACTCACCGGGATGGACTCCAACTGGGCCTTCTCCTGCGCCAAACCGCTCGAATCCTCCCCCCTCGTCTTCGACCCCTATGGGAACGGCTCCTTATACCTCTCGTTCGGCTCCGACGACGGCAGCCTCTACATAGTCGACGAAACAGGAAGGAAACTAATCCGCTACAGCGCAAACAGGAACGTCCGCTCCTCGCCATCAGCCCTAAGCCTCGACGGAAAAACATACGGCGTAGTCTTCGGAGACGACACCGGCAGGATATTCCTCATAGACATGAACGGTTCAGCCAAGTGGACGGCATCCGCAAACGGCCCAATCCGCTCCAACCCAGCAGTATCCGACATAAACGGCGACACAGTCCAGGAAACCATCATAACAAGCCTGGATGGAAGCATATATGCCTACGGCCTCAGCCCCGGCGCATACAACGGCACCAGACCGGCGACCTGGACCCCCACGACAACCACATCAACCACGTCAACGACACAGGCCGTCCCCACCACGTCGACGACCCTGGCGGCCGCATCCACTACGTCGACTACGCCAACATCCACCTCGTCGACCACGACCTCTTCGACCACCTCCTCGTCGACCACTACGTCGTCGACAACGTCCACTACCACCTCCTCGACCACGACCTCTTCGATCACGTCGACCACCTCCTCGTCGACCACTACGTCCATTTCCATTACCACGTCGACCACATCAACCTCCTCGTCGGCCGCGACCGCCACTACGTCGTCGACTGCATACATAACCGCGTCGTCAACAACGTCCACCTCATTGCCCGAATACTGCGAGCCCGGCTTCCTCTCAGGAGTCTCGGGCAGGGCCTGCGTGGAGGGTTCGGCCTTGAACAATGCGGTGTTCATACCCTCGGAGGACATGGACGTCTCCCAGGTGGCGGTCCCGAACGCGACAGGACTCGAGCTCACGGTCATGGACAGCCTCCTGACGAAGATGGCATACTCCGGCCAAGACGGCGTACTGAACACAACATTACGCCTCAAGGCAGGGGAACTGTACATCCTCAGGCTCCGGATCGGCGGAGGATGTGCAAGCCAGCCTCCGAGCATAAGGACTATAACCTCCGCCGGCACATGGTTCGTCCAGGACATGTGGTGCGAGAAGGCAGACAGCTGCCCGTTGGCTGTGACATTCTACCCCGCCGTCTGCAGGGAGCCTGCGTCGTCCGCAAAGGAAAGGCCGACGACAACGACAATGCCCCCGGCTGCGGAAGGGGATGACGTGGACATCCTGCGGTACCTGGCGATCATGTTTCTCGTCTTCATAATCGCCTTGATCACAGGATTATCATACAAAATGGGCAGAGGCGGAAAAAACGGCAAATTCAAGCTCAAGGCAAGGATGATCAACTATTGAGGTAGGCCTTCAGCCGCCCGTAGTCGTTGCCCATCGAGACCACATTCTCCGGGAGATTCTCCAAACCCCTCAGGCACTTCGGCATCTTCGGCTCGAAACCCAGAGCAGACACTATCTCGTCAGGGAACTTCGCAGGGTCCGCGGTTTCGAGGCAGACGGAGGTCTTCGGTATTCGGTCCCCGGTCTTCAGGTATTCTTGCAGCGCATACCAGCCGACGGCACCATGCGGCTCCAACACCAGCTCGTATCTGGCGTAGGCCCCCCTGATAGCCTCCCTCGTCTGCTCATCGGAGACGCTCATCGACCACACTGCGGCCCTCATACTATCCCTGTCAGGTTCCTCCTTCACGGTGCCGCATTCGTCGAGCCAGCCGCCGAACAAGTGGAACAGCCTCGCCAGGTTGCTGGGGTGCCCGACGTTCATGGCGTTGCTTATGCACGCCTTCGAAGGCCGGATCGGCTCATACCTCCCTGTCTGCATGAATCTGGGGAACTCGTCGTTCTCGTTGGTGGCTGCTATGAACCTAGACACAGGCAGCCCCATCCTCTTCGCTAGCATCCCCCCCATGAGGTCTCCGAAATTCCCGGACGGCACGCTGAACACGATCTCATCATCCAGCCTGCAAAGCCTCGAATGGGCAAAAAAATAATACACCGACTGCGGCATCAGCCTCCCGAAGTTTATGCTGTTCGCAGACGATAGGTTCAAATCCTTCAAATCCCCGTCCGCGAAGGCCCTCTTCACAAGCGCCTGGCAGTCGTCGAACTTCCCGTCCAACGCTATCGTGGATACGTTCCCCCCTAAAGTCGTCATCTGCCTCCTCTGTCTCTCCGTCACCTCGGCCTTAGGGAACAGGACGACAACCTTGATGTTCTCCATCCCATGGAACGCGTTCGCCACCGCGCTGCCGGTGTCTCCGGACGTTGCGGTCAGGATGGTCACCCCCCTGCCCTCCTGCCTGAGGAAATACCCCATCAGCCTCGCCATCATCCTCGCAGCGAAATCCTTGAACGACGCAGTAGGCCCCCGATCCAGCCGCATCACATAACAATCCTCATAAGCCTTCTCCAAGGGGGCGTCGAAGTCGTAGGCCTCCCTGGCGATCCTCGCCATCTCATCCGAGGGGACTTCGCCTTCGACGTACTTCATCGCGATAGAATGCGCGATCTCATGGTACTCCTTCTTCCTGAAACCCTCCCGCTCCCCCGCATCCAGGGCCGGGACCTCGACCGGCCAATATAGTCCGAGATCGGGGGCCTGCCCCCGAAGCAAAGCCTCCCCAAAAGAGACCCTCGGCGCCCTCCTATTAGTGCTCTCGAAAACGACGGCCATACAAGAAAAAAGGGCGGGCACAAATAAAAACGATAACCTGGATATGTCAGAGCTCAATCACTGCCCTATCTTTCCTGAAATAGAAATTACGACCGTCAAATATACGGTGGCCGCGCTATATCCTATTCTTGCGGGCATGATGATTCTGTCTGGTGGGGCTGTTGTGGGTCGGCCTCGGGCGTCTAAGGGCCGCAGAAAATCCGGCATTAATTCGGAGGTTGAGTTGGTTTGCCTTTTCGTTATCGTATCCGTCAGCCTTTTCATGCGTATCGAGCCTTTTTTTGACTCTTCCGGCCTTCCTTATGGTGCTGAAGATGCTTCGCATCATTATCAGATGGCGAGGATGGTGTCGGAGGGGTTGGACATGCGGGAATGCCCTAACTGCATCAATTACGACATCTATCTGGGGATTTACGGGTATCCTCCGTTCACTCATTTCCTTCCCGGATTGTTCTCCAGATTCACGGCCATAGACATACTGCACGTGATATTCCCCCTCAACGCCGTGGTCTCGACGTATTTGGTCTTTTTCGTCTATCTCCTCTCTCGAAAGACGGCTTTTCGGGCCTTATCCGGCTTTGTGCTTCTGCGGCGTTCCTTGTGGCCGGCTACAGGGAGATCTGGTCGCTTTACATCGGCGAATGGTCCAACGTCTACAGCATGGTGTTCATCCCGATGGCCCTTCTGATCCTATTAGAGCTGAAAAGGAATCAGAAGCTGATTCCCGCATATGCCGCCACCCTGGGCTTGGCGTTCATGGCGTGCCCCCAGGCCGCGATCTTCATCGTCCTCGTCTTCGCATTCTTCTTCGTGCTGGTTGAAAGGCCCAATGTCGGGTTAAAGGACTTGCTGTTGCCGGTCATATTGTTCCTCCTTCTGGCCTACCATGTCTTCATATTCCGGGCGGGGATGGTGCGGCTGTTGAGGTTCGAAGTCAACACCACGCAATTCAGCCTAACAAACATGTTCTCCCTCTACACCCCCCACATCGGGCGCATCCCCCCAGCGTTCAAGGATGTCTTCAAGGTCTATACCCCCGCCATCATCCCCCTCGTATTCGCAGGCGCCTACTTTCTGGCGAAGGATCATAAAAAACCCGTAGTCCTATTCCTCCTGATCATGCTGTTTTGGCAATATGTCCTGAATACCTGAATCCATTCTCGAGCGTGGAATATTCCAACAAGGAGATCGTCATCATGCGCATAGGCAGGAACGAATCCGTCGAGGACTTGGCGAAGCACCAGGGGTAAACCAAGGCTCATCCGCTATTATCTTTATCGGGTCATATCATATCATGGCATCGGCGGTCCTCTTCGACCTCGACGACACTCTCTATGATACGAGCCTGCAGGTTCGTCTGGCCAGGGAGAGCGCGGTGAAGGCCATGGTGGCCGCTGGTTTGGATGCGTCTGAGGAGGAGGCCCAGGAGGCCTTAAAAAGGGTAGTATCCTCTGCCGGGCCGAATTTTTCGAGGCATTATGATGAGATGCTGAAGATCCTCGGAGTGGAGGCCAGTCCGCGGATAATAGCCGCAGGCGTCGTGGCCTACCATGAGACGAAGAAGGCCTATCTGATACCGTTCCCCGACACGATCTCGACTTTGCTGGCTTTGCGGGAGAGGGGCTACAAGACTGGGGTCGTGACGGACGGGGTGCCTGTCAAGCAGTGGGAGAAGCTCATCCGCCTCGGCCTCATGGATTTCTTCCACGCGGTCGTCGTGGCTTCGGATAGGGAGTGGATGAAGCCGTCTCTGCGGCCGTTCAAGGAGGCTGCGAAGGAGTTGGGCGTCGATGCGAAGGATTGCGTCATGGTCGGTGACAGGCTTGACAAGGATGTCGTCGGCGCAAAGGCCGCGGGGATGGTGGCTGTCCAGCTTGCGGGGGGGAGTTCATCGGCCAAACACATAAAATGCGAGCAGGAGCCGGATTATATCATCACGCGACTGGGCGATTTGCTGAAGGTTATGCCGTCCATCTGATTATTCGACGACCTGCGTCCTGGCTATCTTGTCCCCTATCCTTCGGCCTTCGCGGTCCGCGATCGCGAGGACCAGTTCTATGAGATTTAGGATGGGGACGAGGAGAGTGACGTTCCTCAGGGCGGACGACATCGGGTCGCATTTCGATCCGTCGCTTCTGACGACCCTCAGCTTCATGAGGCGTTTGCCGACGCTCATCCCTCCAGGAAGCCCGTCCTTCAGTAAAACATATGCGACGAGGGATAGGATGCCTGCGAGCATTATTGCAAGGCTCAGGAGCCTTCCGGCCGCGGTGTCGAAGCCGCTCCAGACGTAGAATCCGAGGAGGACGAATATCGCCGGGAGGATTATGCCGATGAGGGAGTCGATGATGAACGCGATTATGCGTCCGTTCTGGGGTGCCTTCACCTTAAAATATCCGGGGGAACGTATAAATATGGCATGGCAGTCATCAGCAGGAATGCGTTGGAGTTCGCATTGGGGGTCTCCAGGGAGCTTTATCCGCGGGAGTTCATGGGGCTACTTCGCGGCAAAGGCGACGAGATAGCGGAGATCATAATCCTCCCCGCCACCCTCTGGGGGGAGGGTTTCGCTGAGATTCACGGGATGCACGTACCCATGGACAAGTCCATCATCGGCAGCATACACAGCCACCCTTCGCAAAGCAACCGGCCTTCGAAGCAGGACCTTATGGAGTTCGGCCGCTCAGGCAACATCCACCTCATACTCCGGCACCCGTACCATAGCATCCGGGATGTCGCGTGCTTCTCAACCGACGGCGGAACGCTAGACATTACCGTCTGGGACTGACGTATTTTAATGAGTCCATTGATAATTAAACAAAGGTGTCTAAACATGGTTACTAAAAGATTTTTTTCGGTTTTATCTATGATTGCGGCCTTGACTGTCTTAAGCGGATGCATATGCGACCCGCCGAACGATCCTGACGCCAAACTCGTATGCAACCAGCCGTACATCCAGGTCGGCAACTCATGCTGCCTGGACCGCAACAAAAACGGAATATGCGACGCCGACGAGCTAACCACGACGACAAGGGCCACGACCCCCACTACAGCAGCCCCGACGACGACTTCCGCCCCTGTCACGACCCAAACGATGCCTGCGACCGTCACTACGACCGTCACTACGACCGTCCCGGCTGTCGCATGCAGCATGAACAAGGACTGCGGCGACGTCATCAACTACACCAAATGCTACAACGGCAACGTGGTCATGTACGTCGAGACGCCTATCTGCACCAACCCCGGCAAGCCTGCCGCGCAGTGCATAAAAAAGTCCAAGACCAATGCCTACGAGGCCTGTCCGGAAGGCACCAAATGCATAAGCGCCGAATGCGTCCTGGAGGACCTCATAACATGCGACTCCGCATGCGCTGACAAGGCCTACTCGGACTGGTACTGCAACTCCGACTCGTCATGCGCAGGCAGCGACGTCCGAGCAAGCCTCGGCGACGTATCCTGCAGCCCGGGCAGCACAGACGGATACTGCTGCTGCCAGGCAGACTCGCTGACAACACCCCCGACAATCCCCACCCACAATGCATGTGTCGGCATCGGCGCCTGCGCCGCCGTCCTAGGGGCCGGAGCCGATTCGTGCAATTCGAACGCCGAATGCGATATCGCACTTATCGAAATACACAGCGTCTGCTCCGGCGGAGCCTGCATCGCCTCGTTAGGGCCGGGAGCCGACGAATGCTCCTCCGATTCCGACTGTTCGTCGGGGCCGACGCTTGTGATGCCGCCTCCGATGCACAGGGCATGCTTGGGCGCCACCTGCGGCTGGGCCTTCGGGGCTGGAGCGAACGAATGCACATCCAGCGCCCAGTGCCTAGGGCCGATAATAGTCCATAACGTCTGCTCAGCGGGGGCATGCGTGGCAAGCATCGGGCCTGGGGCGGACCAATGCACGTCCGACGTCAACTGTTTCATCGGGCCTACCCTGCCCATGACCCACAAGGCATGCGTGGGCACGACCTGCAAAGCAGTAGCGGGCTTCGGGGCGGACCAATGCTCGTCCAACATCCAATGCATGAGCCTCTCCCCTATACTCACCCACAAGGCGTGCCAGGGCACGAAATGCGTCTCGGTCGCCGGGGCGGGGATAAACACATGCACGACGAACCTCCAGTGCACCACGATGGTCACGCTCAGTCCGGGAGTGACCCTAAACACGGTACCGACGATAACGATTCCCCACTATATCCCGGATATTCCGGGCTTCTGAGGAAACGATGAAGGCGGCCCCTCCCTCCGAGGCGTTGAGGCTCTTGGAGGAGGCCTATCCTTCAGCACCGCAGGTGGCGTTGGACTATGAGACGCCCCTGCAGCTTCTTATAGCGACCGTACTCTCTGCGCAATGCACCGACCAGCGCGTCAACATCGTCACCAAGACGCTGTTTCGGAAGTACAAGACCGCGAAAGACTACGCCGAAGCGGACATAAAGGCTCTCGAAGCCGGCATCAGGAGCACGGGCTTCTACCACAACAAGGCCCGAAACATCAAGGCCGCAGCCGGCATGATAGTCAACGAGTACGGAGGAAACGTGCCCGAGACGATGGAAGACCTCCTCAGGCTCCCTGGGGTCGCCAGGAAGACGGCCAACATCGTCCTAACAGCGGCCTTCGGGAAGGTCGAAGGCATAGCCGTGGACACCCACGTGAGGCGCCTATCGCAGCGCATAGGCCTCTCCTCCTCAGACGACCCCGTGAGGATAGAGGCGGACCTAATGGGAAAATGCCCCCGGGACGCGTGGCCGAAGATCAACAAGCTCCTGGTAGCCCACGGCCGACAAGTCTGCCAGGCAAAGAAACCGATGTGTAACGGTTGCGTATTGGCCGGAATATGCCTTAAAATAGGCGTAAACGCCTGAAATTATCATTATACGCTCGATTTAAATTGTCAATGAGCATAATCCATATAATGCGCTTTTTCAATGTGTTTTGTGTCGTCGTCTTTTTATACTCCGCATTGTCTCTAGTGGAGGGGGCATGCAGTCCCGACGACTGCACCGACACCATCGCATATACCTGCAAGAATGGGGACGTGTATAAGGTGACTATCCCCCATCAATGCGTCAATGACACCTGCGAGACCGGCGCCACAGACGAGGCCCTGTTCGACGACTGCGGCACCGGCGAAGTATGCCAATCAGGCCAACAGGCGTGTGTCGTGACTACGACGACCACGACCACAACCACAACGACCTCGTCCTCCACGACAACCACGACCGACCCGGACTGGGAATGCTCCTCCGACAGCGACTGCTCGGACGATCCGGAATATTTCTGCAAGGACGGCAACGTCTGGAAACGGACGTTCCTATTCGACTGCGACGACCATGAATGCATCAAAGACGACGAGGACGAGGAGGAGTACAAGAAGTGCAAGTCGACGGAGTACTGCGACGACGAATACTTCGACGAAGACGAACACTCATGCACAAAGGGCACGACCACAACCCTCTACTTTCTGACGACGACCAGCTTCACTACGACGACTGAAAGGCCCACAACGACGACGCATAGGCGTGAAGAGCCGATAACCACATCGACTCAGCCGCGGCCTGTTGTCACTACGCTGCCTACGACTACGTCGACCACGTCGTCAACGACAACTACCTCGTCCACGTCGACGACTACGACGTTGGCTGAGGCATCTCTTATGGACAAGATTCTGTTCGAAAGCCCTGTGGAGCTGGTCTTGGACGCGATCAACTACATATTCCATGTGATAATCTTCTGGGATTAGAGATGGCATTGGAGGAGTACAACGGCAAAAGAGACCCCAAAAAGACCACTGAGCCGTTCGATTCATCTGCCGGCCTGAAGCATCCAGTCTACGTCATACAGGAGCACCACGCCAGCCATCTCCACTGGGACCTGCGCCTGGAATTCGACGGCGTCCTCAGAAGCTGGGCCCTACCCAAGGAACCGCCCATGGAGGCGGGTGTAAAGAGGCTCGCGGTAGCCGTAGAAGACCATCCGCTCTCATATGCGACATTCGAAGGCAGGATACCGGATGGGGAATACGGCGCAGGGCAGGTGAGGATTTGGGACCGGGGCACATACGAACTCAAGGAAGCGAAGGACGGGAAGATCAGCATAGGGCTGAAAGGCGACCGGCTTCAAGGCGGATACGAGCTCATCCGGACCAGGATGGGCGGCAAGGAAAAAAACTGGCTCTTCTTCAAAAAGACGGGGTGACATCAATCCCTCGACATGGCTGAACGGATCGTCCTCCTCCTGGATATGGACTACTTCTACGCCCAGGTCGAGGAGCGGGAAAATCCAGACCTCAAAGGGAAGTCGGTAATCGTCTGCATGGTGTCAGCGAGGGAAGGCAGCCTCGGAGCAATAGCCGCCTGCAATTATCCTGCCAGAAGGCTCGGCCTCCACTCGGGAATGCCCTGCTCACTGGCCAGGAAAAAAGCGCCTGAAGGCGTTTATCTGCCTGCCCGGAGGGGCTTCTATTCCCTAGTCTCGGACAGCATAATGGACGAGCTGAAGACAAGATGCGACGTGCTGGAGCAGGTGAGCATAGACGAGGCATACATGGACGTGTCCACGAAGACGGACTATACAGGCATTGAAGAATTCATAATATCCGTGAAGGCGGCGGTGATGGAGAGGGAGCGGCTGACCTGCAGCATAGGGGCAGGCCCGAACAAATTGGTCGCGAAGATGGCGGCTTCAGTGAACAAGCCAGACGGGTACCGGATAATCCCCCCAGAGAATGCGCTCGAATTCGTCACATCATTGCCCGTCTCGAAACTTCACGGGGTTGGGGGAAAGACCCTGGAGCGTCTCACCGGCTTGGGGATTGCGACGATGTCGGACCTCCAAAAGATGAGCATCAATGCCCTCGAATCGGAGTTCGGCCCCTCACGTGGACGAATGCTCTACGACGGCTGCCGGGGAATGGACGAATCCCCCGTCACGGAGCGTGAGAAGGAGCAGTACGGGCGCCTTGCCTCCGCCAGATCGGATACGAGGGACGAATCCGAGCTTGCGGCGATCATCGACGCGTTATGCGGCGATATCCACGGCCGCATCATGAAAAGCGGCAAGGAGTACCGTACAGTTTCATCGGTCTTCGTCCTGGAAGACATGCAGATGAGGACCAGGTCAAGGACGTTGCCGGCCCCGACCCAGAGCAGGGATGTTCTCGCAGAGACTTCGAAGGCGCTTCTTCGCGAGTTCCTTTCGGAATACGCCTCCAGGATCCGAAGGATCGGCGTCGTCGCCTCCAACCTGGGCGGATCAGGGGGGCAGAAGACACTTGCCGATTATTAGGAGCTCTTCCTTGCTACTCCGATAACTCCGTAGCTTCCGAGATTCGCCTTCCTCTCCATTATCCTCAGGTTGTTCTCGGCGAGGGCACGGACGAGGTCGCTCCTGCCGAACCTGTTTTTCGCCGGATGCCTGAGGATATTCCTCAATACGATGTTTTTCGTCACTTCCTCGGCGTAAATCTCCGCATAGGCGAAATATCCTCCGGGCTTCAGGACCCTGGAGATCTCGGATATGCCCTTATACCAGTCCTCGACGTGGTGCATGCTGAAAAAGTCGAACACGGCGTCATAGGTGGCGTCCGCAGCCGCCATCTTCGTCACGTCCCCGACGCTGACGTCGATCTTCCCGTCGTATTCGCCCTCCAGGAGCTTCTTCGCCTTCTCCACCATGTTCTCGTCCACGTCGAATGCGTCGACACTGCTAGGCTTAAACTCCTCAAAGATTATTATGGACCCCGCCCCCCTGCCGCATCCGACCTCCGAGCTCAAGGCGTCGGGTTTGAGTTCGAACGAGGAGCGCCATACTGGGACAATATGCTTCCTCTGGACCGCCGCCCAGATAAAGTTGTTGATTATCGCCTTCTCCACCCAGTTCGCCTTCGTCATGGTACACATAATCGACGTCTGTGTTTATAGGCATATGGGACAAATACCTATCATGCGTCTAATGGCAGTCCTGATGGCCTCAGCCCTGGTTATGGGTTGCATGAGCCAGCCGGAACCTGAAACGACCACCACTTCCGTGGCCGAGACGACGACGCTGCATTACATCCCAATGGGGCAGGTCGAGAACAGGATCGCAGCCGAAGCCTACGTGAAGAACATGTCATCCTTCCTGTCGGACTGCGGAGGATTGAAGCTCGCATCCTCCACCGATGCCGGATGCCCCTCTTGCTGGGTTTTCAGGATGACCTTCGACTGCGGAAGAAAATCCCATTCAGTCCTGCTACGGATAGACAACGGGGTCGTAAAGACTGCATCAGAGGCCGTCTCCGAAAGGTGCATATTCGAGGGGGACTGCGTCACAGAGGATCAGCCGGTAGGCGTTCGCAAAAGCTGCGTGGACGGCGTCTGCATCGTAAGCCAATTCGAAGGCATCGCATCTAGTTTCTGCATCGAAAAGGGCTTCCACCTTAAGCAGAAGCGGCAGCCCACGGGTGCGACGTTCAACATATGCGTGTTCCCGGACGGCGGCATGTGCGAGGAGGAGGCGTACTTCTCCGGAAGATGCGATCAGGCCAGCGGAAACCTCACGAACTGCCAGGGCTATGTTAGCCGGGAACCGTGCGTAATCGACTATAACCCAGTCTGCGCATTCATAGAGCACACGCCCCAGGCATCGAACAAGACAGACTGGCGGACTTTCACAAACCCGTGCATAGCCTGCACCACATTCACAAAGAGCACCTCCACCCTCGGGTTCATGGTGGGCGAATGCTCCACGACAACGACGACCCTCCAATCCAGCGTATACGATGCGGCCGCCAGGTTCTGCGAAGAAAACGGCCACGCATACAGGGTCAAAAAACGCCTGAGCGGGAGGGAATACGGCGTCTGCGTCTTCGGCCCAGAGGACGAGTGCGACGCAGACGACTACTTCGACGGCCTGTGCAAGCCAAAAAAAACGTGAATATAAGGGCCGACTACCTTAAGATTACACATTGGAAATCGCGCCAGAATACCTGCTTGGGGGAGTGCTTTTGTTGCTTGTCGCAGCCACCATACTGGTGGTCGTGGTCGTGGGCGCCTACATGATAATGCAGCCGGAGCTGGAAATCCCCGACGTATCCGCCGCACTCTTCCCGACCACGACGACATCGACGACTTCCACAACGTCGACGACAACGTCCACCACCACGTCGACGAGCTCAACCTCGACGACCACCACCTCTACGACCGACACTACCACGACCACCGAAGCCCCCTTCTATGTCTGCGAAGACACGTTCACCGAGGCCAGCACCATCACCACCCGGTGCCAGAGCAAGCCAGCATTCGGGGACAAGACCGGGAAACCGAGCGATTGGGCTGATTCTAAAAAGTTCGCGACAGTCACCTACAACCTCACCAACGCAGTGGCGGATTACAACGACTTCAGCTCCAAGGTCCCAGGCAGCGAATGCGGCTACACCTCCGCGAAGGTGAACATGAAATTCGGCGTCTGGGAGACATGCGAAGTCCCAAGGGGCCTCACAACAACGAGAAACGCCACACTGCGGACCCATTAGCCCCGATACGGCTTATATATTTCCCCAAGACAAATAACTGAATGTGAAGACCAGACGCCGACGCGGACTGACCAGCCTTGATTCGCTCATAATATTCATAGCACTGACCATAACGACCGCGGTGGCCGGCATATTCCTACTCACCACAAGTTCCAGCCTCACACAGAAGGAGATAAGCCACAGCACGGAGGCCCGGAAGAACGTAGCCGCAGGTGTGGAGGTCATAAGCATCATAGGCCGGGACCCCAGCCCTACAGGAACTCCTCACAGGATCACTGACATCCAGATGATGACCCGCTTGTTGCCAGGGACCCTGACCCTGCCATTGAACACCACCCTCATACACGTAGAGATAGATAACACGGAGCAGCTTCTGTCCTACAACGACACATGCGATTTGGAGTGCCTGGCGTCGACAACCCAGAAATACATGGTCTACTACAGGAAAAGGGCGTCATTATACGAACGTGGATACATCAACGTCGGAGACGTCATCAACATCATTGTGAAGTTGGACCGGGGATTATTCGAAGACGAGGACATGCGAATCAGCATCATACCCAACAACGGACCCAAGACGATGATCGTGATACAGTCCTCCCAGAACATGGTCGCACAGAGGGTCACTCTCTGGCCTGTCGCCTGAGCTCAACCACAGCCTCGATGTGCGGCGTCTGCGGGAACATATCGAATAATGCGGCATTCACCACATCATAGCCTGAAAATTTTCGGATATCCCCGGCCAGCTGCCTGACGTTGCACGACACATAGACGACAACATCCGGCCTCATCTCCAGAAGCCGCTTCACCGCCTTGGGATGCATCCCAGCCCTGGGCGGATCGGTTATGACATGGACCGGAACTGGCAGGTCCAGCCGGCCTAAAAATTTGGCGTCGGACAGGACGGCCTCCGCATTCCCCGCTCCATTGGCTTCGATGTTCATGCGCGCGGCACCGATGCACCCCGGATCTGATTCCACGATCTTCACGGACCTATAAAGGTCGGAGTTGACTATGCCGAACGTACCAGCCCCGCCGTACAGGTCCAAAAGGTGAGCGCTTCGCGTATCATGCGCCATGAGAAGCCTGCGGCAGTAGGAGTGCATCAGCTCCGCGACTCCGTGGTTGTTCTGGAAAAAGCCCTGGATGTGGTACTTGAACGCCTTTCCGAGGAATGACTCAGAAAGCATATCACCCCCCTTGACGACCTCATAGTCGCGTGACAGGCTCGCATCAGTCCGGGACGGGACGTATGCTGCCATGACATTCTCCGCAGACGTCGACGAAGCGAACGATCTAACCCTGTCCAGCGCCCCCGCAAGCCTCGGAGAATCCTTGTTGAGGACGAACGAGACCGATGAATCGTCCCCCGGAGCCCTCAAGATAGCATAACGAAATGTTCCCCCATGCGAGGATGGATCGAATGCGTCCACCTCCTTGAAAAACACCCTCAACTCCGCAAGCAGATCGTTGATCCTCAGATTGGATATCATGCAGGATTCGACATCGAAGAACTCCCTCCAGCTGCCCCTGCGACGGAAACCAAGCCCTCCTCCGTGGAAGGCGAAATCCATCCTGGTCCGATAGGAGAACTCGCCAAGGGAATGGGCCTCCACATCCTCGAATCCGAGTGCGTCGGCCAGCATCCTCCTCTTGCGCCCGACCTGCGCCCCGTATTCGACGCCTTGGAGGGAGCATCCTCCGCAAACGCCGAAATACTCGCAAGGGGGCCCGCCCATCCTAAAGCTCCTTCATAGCATTCACGGTCCGAATCCTGCTCAGCCGGACGCTGTATATGTGGTCATACCAGTCCTCCCCGCGGCCTTGGTTGATCTTCCGCGTCCCCGCCAGATTGACGAATCCCCTCCTCTTTGTGGGGTAGCAGATGCCTTCGACGTAACCCGTGCATATGCTGTTTGCCGTGTGACAGACCACGAATGTCCCCCTGTGGATGCCCTGCAGCCTCATCTGTGCCCTGAATTTCTCATGGTTCATATAACCCCAATATATTAGCCCCTCGAACGTATTAATATGGCCAAAGAATAGTAGTACTAAAATGGCATTAGACCCGATATGCATCGCACTGCCGCTTTCGATTCTGCCCATAGTGTTCGCCCTGGCGACGACCCTGATATTCCTCAAATACCCTGACAAGCACATATCCATACTGCTGTTCTCGATCAGCTTCACACTGCTTCTTGCGCTATTTGACCTACTCACCTATCCTGCCGTGTACTTCCGCCTCGAATCGCTCAGGTACCTGTTCTCGAGCATCGCCCAAGGCTACGCGGCGATGGTCGGCATCCTCGGAGCATTCCTCATATTCTACATCGAGACCATCAAGAACAAGATCGTCCAGATACGCAAGGAGCTCATCCGCAGGATCGCGGACCCGGACTTCTCCAAGATATTCTCCAACGACGACGAATTCCTCGACTATCTCCGCGGATGGGGGGAGGGGCACAAGCGGATGGAATCAAACTACCGAGCGGTCCAATACAGCATCGTCACCCTATCATCTCTCATGAAGGAGGAGCAAAAGATCAAGCTGATCATATCTAACCAGTTCCTCTTCCTATTCGTATCCATATTCTTCTCGCTCCTCATACTCCTGCCAATGGACAGCTTCGACGTAGAGGCATGGCCCGTAAAGCTGATTGTATATTTCGTATTCTCATTCTCAATAGCCTCGCTGATGTCCTCCATATACGGCGTATACAGGATAATCTACCCCGACAAGGCTGTGTGAGCCAGCTACCAGCGGTTGACGTTCTCCTCGATCTGAAGGATCCACTGCATCGCCTTAACCATCTCCTCCGATGAGGATGACGCGTTCGCGAGGCTGCGCCTCGCCTTCGAGATGTCGGCAAGCACATTATCCTTCGTATTCAGGTCCCTGCTTTTCAGACTGCCGGTGATCTTCTTCATGAGCTGGCGCACCTCCCGGACAGCCTTCTCCCCGGCAATATCCTCAGGGGAGAACTGGGGGAACTGTCTGTTGATATCCTCAACCGGCATATCCAAGAAAATGGAATCCTTCAGGTCAGAAGGCCCCTTAAGGATGAGGTTCTGCCTGTACTTCAACGTGGCCTTGTCCACCTGAGGCGGCAGCGAAAACTTCCTCGGGAAGAAGATATGCCTCTGAAGGAGCAAATCCTCCAACGGAATCTTCGGATATCTGGCCTTCAGCTCCTGCGGGCTGAAATTGAGAAAATCGTTCCTGGGGATGTCAGCGGACGATTTGACCCAAATAACCCCCTCATCCTCGCCCATAGGACACATACTACGCACAGCCAAATAAAAACCCAAAACAGAAGATGCCCCCACGTCGGGATTTTACTAAAAAACATTCGGCTTTTTACATCCCGGCCGCCTATGGTGCGGATTCGCAATCTGTATGGCCTTAAGCGTCCGTGCCGGGACTCTGTACAACCCGCGATGCTGCGACCTCCCGACGTGTTCGTGACCTTACTTCGCGCCCACGTCGGGATTCCATGACTCTGCGGAGCCATGTCATCCCGACCTGCCCGTGATATCGTGATATGAATTGGCGCCCACGTCGGGATTATGCACAACCTTCGAGGTTGTGACATCCCGACGTGCTCGTGATAAGAATTCCCTTTGTCGTGATACGATACGCCCACGTCGGGATTCGAACCCGAGTCTGCGGCTCCGCAAGCCACCAGGATATCCGCTACCCCACGTGGGCTTTGTTTTGGTTTTTTTTGTCTTTTGTTGTGTCATCGAGCCCACGTAGGCGAAGATGATAAATGAGCCAGCCTTAGTAAGGCTGCAGGGATATCCGCTACCACACGTGGGCTTTTTTTTAATTTTTTTTTGTCTAATATTGTGGCCTCGAGCCCCGGGGGCGAAGGTCTTCATACTGCCCTGCAGTATGTCTTGCGACTCCTCCTCGCGAGTCTGCAATGGCAACTTCGCCAGCCTTAAACGGCTGCTTCGCGTGGGCTTAATGGCGATCGATTGGGTTATCTGATATGGATTATCCGATTATAAAGCTTAACCCGAATGTTATCAGCTTATTTTATTTGAGCTCATAGTATATAGGGTTTGCCGTATAATAGTTTCGAAAATGTTGGATAAGGTCGCCAAGGATGAGGGGATTTCGAAGACAAAGCTGGCCCGGCGTGTCCGGGACGGCAGCGTCGTAGTCGTCGGGAATCCCCGGCGTAGGATCAAGCCGATGGCCGTCGGCGCCGGCATCTCCACTAAGGTCAACGCCAACATAGGGACGTCGCCGGACGGCAGCAGCATGGTCCGGGAGCTGAGGAAGGCCAGGGTGGCGGTTGAGGCCGGAGCTGATGCGTTGATGGACTTGAGCGTCGACGGCAATACTCCGAAGACCAGGAGGAGGCTTCTGGCGGAAATGGACGTTCCACTGGGGACCGTACCCATCTACCAGGTCTATGCCCATAAGCGCCTGCAATTCACGATAGAGGACTACCTGAAGGAGATCGAAGAGCAGTGCAGGGACGGGGTGGATTTCATGACCATCCACGCAGGATTGACCCTCCAGGGGATAATGTACGCCAAGAAGAGGACTATCCCGATCACAAGCAGGGGTGGTTGCTTCCTGGCGGCCTGGATGATGAAGAATAGGGCTGAAAACCCCCTATATATCGGATTCGACCTGATAATGGAAGTCCTAGCTGAATACGGCGTCGTCGTAAGCCTCGGAGACGCCCTAAGGCCTGGGTGCATCCGCGACGCCACAGACGATGCGCAACTTTCCGAATTGAAGGTGTTAGGCGAGCTCACCTCCCGCGCATGGGAGCACGGAGTGAAGGTCATCGTCGAAGGCCCGGGCCACGTCCCCCTCGACCAGATAGAATACAATATGCGGCTTCAGAAGGCGGTCTGCCACAACGCCCCCTTCTATGTTCTCGGCCCGCTGGTGACCGATATTGGAGTGGGTCATGACCACATAACGTCCGCCATCGGCGGCGCGGTCGCAGGCATGTATGGCGCAGACTTCCTCTGCTACGTAACCCCGAGCGAACACCTAGGCCTACCCGACGTGGAGGACGTGAGGGAGGGTGTGATAGCGTCGAAGATCGCAGCCCATGCAGCCGACATCGTGAAACTAGGCCGCACCGAGAGGGACGATGCGATGAGCAAGGCCAGAAGGCGGCTGGATTGGAAGACAATGTTCAAAAACGCCATTGATCCTTGGGCCGGGCAGACGCGCGGGAAACACGAGAAAGGCGGGGAATGCAGCATGTGCGGCAAATACTGCGCCTTGAAGGTGTTTGACGGCAGCTTATAAGCGAGTCCGCCCCTAATATTCTAGCCTGCCTGCGAAGGCCTCCGCGATCTGATGAACGGCTGGCGTCAAGAGGTACAGGCAACATTGCGGTGGAAACGGCCCCTGCGCAACCATGAACCCTACAAGGTTCGTCTCTGGGCGAAGTGATGCTCTCCCAATCTAGGAGTGAACACAGGACAACCCCACCGCAAAACATATCCCCCCTATGGATGCCTCACCGAAGTGACAAAATGGATTTTTCAGGCATGATTCGAAAGACCCTGTCCTCCAAATTCGTGAAATACGTCTGCGTCAACGGATTCACGTATTCCCTCCTGCTGGCATTGACATACGTCCTGACCGAATATGCGGGGATCTACTACTTTCACTCCTATGCGGTCTCCCTTTCCCTGACGATAATCCTCAGCTTCGTACTCACTATGAAGGTCATATTCAAAGCAAAGGGGAAGGCGGGACAGAGATTCATCAGGTACGTGCTTCTCATCGCGGTGTTCTACGCCCTCAACATCACCCTGGTGAAGTTCATCACCGAAAACATGGGCCTCTACTACATGCTATCGATCGTCTCGGTGACGGCGTGCACGTTCGTCTTCAAATACCTCACCTACAAGCGGAAGGTCTTCCAGGAGGACTTCTGACATTTAATGGGGAAAACAATTTCATTACCCCCTATGAAAAAATCAGTGGACTTGAGTGTGCTGGTGCCGGCAAACAACGAGAGGGGCAATATCCGGCCGCTCTATCTGCAGCTGACGAAGGTGTTGGCGCATTGCGGGCTCCGATACGAGATAGTGTTCGTCGACGATTGCAGCACCGACGGGACGTACGAGGAGATGAAGTCGGTACATGGCTCTGATGGGTTGGTGAGGGTCGTAAGACTGCATACGAACCTCGGACAGACTGCTGCTTTGGATGTGGGTTTCAGACGATGCAGGGGGGACGTGGTTGTACAAATGGATGCGGACCTGCAAAACGACCCCTCCGACATACCTAAGCTCATCAAACGGCTGGATGACGGATACGACTGCGTATGCGGCTGGAGGCGGGACAGAAACGACCCCCTCCTCAAGCGGTTTGTCTCATCTTTTGGCAATCTCGCCCGGACATTGATAGTCAACGATGGAATGCACGATGAAGGATGTTCCCTGCGGGCATACCGGGGGCGATGCCTTAAGGGGCTACGCCTACGAAGCCAGACTCACAGATTCATCCCCACAATCCTCTACCTCCGTGGTTTCAGGGTTTGCGAAATAGAGACAAAGCACAATCCCCGGACTTGGGGGGCAAGCAAATACGGCCCTCTCAGGGTTATCAGGGCGCTTTCAGATCTTTTGAGGGTGCGGATTGATCCGCGGTTTTACTCTGGGTCAGAAGACGCCGACGTTGTCGATTCTTCGGAACTTTGACGTTCAATGCCTTTGGAAAACGAATCATGTCGATGCATGCGGCAAGGTAGGCCACCGCAATAAGCATGTTCCAAATTTTCTGGTAATCGGGCCCCAACGTGAACTGCGTGCCCTCGAAGGAGAAAAGGATCGACAGGCTCCCCACTACGTATGCTGCCGGGAGGATCAGCCTCCGATGGCTGAAGTGAGCCAAAAGTAGAAACGGGAGGGTCCAGAGGAAATATTGGTCCTGCACGGTCTTGCTGAAAAGGATGAATAGGCAGTAAACGATGGCTGTTGAGCGGTATTCGTCAGTCTTGATGAAATGGGCCCCTGCCATAAGCATGATGAAATATAACGCGAGGAAAGCCTTCGTAATCAAAACCCCCTCATTGTTCGCATCAAGCCCAACCGTGGACATCCACGACAACCGGTTTGGCATGTCCTCTGTGTGGGTGACGATCATCCTCTTAATGAAAAGTAGGGGGTTGTAGGCCAGGAAAGGCAGGGCTAGGATGATGAATATTGTGCCGGCGTATACTGCGGGCTTTAGCATCCTCCTTCCCATGATAATCCACGGAAGGCAGAAGAGGGCGAACTGTTTGCCTAGGACGGATAAGCCGAAGTAAATCGGGAACCGCCCCTTTTCGAGGTTTTTTACCGCCAAAAGGAGGAATGCTATCGTTAGTGCGTCGTGTTTCCCCTGTACCGCAGCCTCCACCCAGACTGCGGGATTCAGAAGATAAGCCGAAGCCGCGATAATTGCGGACTTTCCGCCTATTGGCCTTAAAATATCCCAGATCGCATATCCGGCGATCAAAGTCCCCAAAATGGGTGGAAGCCTCGTCAGATAGAGCAGATAAACGTGGCTGAATCCGAACAATGCGCGGATGATGGCAAACGGATACAGGTATGCGCCCGGCGGCTTGTTCATGTACAGGTTTTCAATGTATCTGAAGTCGGGATGAAGCGATGTCAGGTCTAATCTGCCGTTATGGAACAGGCTCTCCGTCCAGACCACCCAGTTCTGTACGTCCTGGGACCTTGTCGTGCTCACCGCAAGCGTAAGCTGCACGGCAAAGGACAGGATGATGACTGCGGCCATGTACCTGTTTGTCGACAGAGCCTTAAAGGCCTTTTGTAAGAACTCCCTGAGCATCTCCCCCCTGGACCTGATCCAAATCATCCCTAATAGGCAGATAAAAGACGATATCGCCGACACCCTCGCTACAAGGCTGCTTTCGGCGTTTTCAATGAAGAATGCGGGCAGATCGTCTAGGTTCTTTGTCTTTACCTTAATTGTGTTGGCCGTGTTCGGATTTACGGCCATTCTGGCGCCCAGTCCGGAGCAATCCTTGCAGTGCGTGCATTCGGCCTCGTAGACCCTCTTCCCCTCGATTTCGATCTCCTGCACGCAGTCGTTCGCAAAAAAGATCAGCCGGATAGATTCCCTGTTTGTTGTGTAGTTGATGATGAATGTTCCGTCGCCTCCCCAAAACGGCATCGGAGCATCCCTGTACGGGGAACCGTTCCTTGAATATTCCACGCTCGTGATTCTGAATGCCTGTTCGTGCCTGTATGCCAGGAAGACGGAGGTCGCGAATATCACCGCAACCAATGCTATCATGGCATTGTCTAATCCGATCCCCCTATTTCTTCTCATTTTTTAATCAGCTTCAAAACATCGTCGCATACCCTTAGCGTATTGTCGATTGTCCTTCCTCGAGGATAGATCTGGACGGTACTAATGACGTATACGGCGGGTAGTGGATTCGCGAGTTCTTCCATTGCCCTGGAGAATCCGGTCGTGTAGACCGGCGTCGCGAACTCGTACCTGCTGACTTCGGCTCCCAATACGTCGGATTTCCTGAATCCAGGGAAAATAGCCTTGAAGTCGTCGACATACCCTGACACGGCCTCCTCGTCAGTCTTATCCTCAGCCAGTTTCCAGTCATCGACATAGTTGAACCCATATGCTATTGATGCGCCTCCGTAGTTCTCCGGTCCGATGAAGTTGGTGTGTTCCAGAACGCCTGATGCCTTGATGGCTGGATCGGATATGTTGATCCAGTAATATTTCCCCAGGGGTCTTCGAAGCCTGAGCACGGCGCATATCACCCCTGCATACTTCACTTTCGCAAGCCGTTTCCGGAATTCTTCGGGGAGCCTTTCAGCGATCCTGATGAAGATAGGCAACGGTACGGTAGATATGACCCTATCAAAGTTGTGTCTGGTCCCGTCCTTGGGGGTGCAGGACACCCTTTCTCCTTCCCGGCCCAGGCTAACGACTTCGGAGTTGCGCAGAACCCACCCCCCATCGGAGATAATGGACTGCTCCAAAGCGCATAATATCCTCCCAAAGCCTCCATTTAGGTAGCCAAGCTCCTCCTTGAGGCCGTTTTCCCCCCTGCTTCCAGCCCTCTCATGCACCCTGCCCCAAATCCATGCTGCGGACACGTCTCCCTTGCGGTTCCCGAACTTTGCCTTGAGGAGAGGCCCCCAAATCTTTTCGTACGCCTCTCTTCCGCACCATCTCACAAGCCATTCATCTGCATTGATCCCGTCGAGTCCAGACCCGTCTTTTAGAAATTTCAGGCATGTTAGGAAGAAACCGAGCCGCAGCCGGTCCGCTACCTTGAGCGGCTTGAACCTTAGGAGGTCCTCCGGGGAGCCGAATGGATATATCTCCCCGTCGCAGTAGAATCCCATCTTTGTATTCGCCCAGGTTATGTCGTCCTGAAGGTCCAATTCACGGATGAGGGATATCAGAACATCATTGGATCCGAAGAAATGGTGGTAGTATCTTTCGATAGGCGCCCCCTCTACCCTGGTGCAGGCGGCAAGTCCGCCAATATCCTCTCCCTTCTCAAAAACGGTGGTCTTTATCCCTCTCTTCTGCAGCCGATAGGCTGAATATAGGCCCCCGATGCCTCCCCCTATTATCCCGACCTCCATAGTTAACCTGCAAATATAAGGTTTGTCTGCTAATAAAATCTATGCATTACCCTATGGCCTTATTGGCCTTGTCGGTCCTTTGTGCGGGTTGTTTGGAGGATTCGTCGGCTGTCCAGTCTGGGTCGACGAGCTCGACGGTCCTTCCGAGGGACGAGCGGGCGGGCAACGACACGCCGGTGTATGCGAGCGAGGATGCGTGCGACTCGAAGACGGACGACAAGCTTAAGGACCTATGCTACATCAACACGGCGTCGACCCTCAAGGACGAGTCCATCTGCGACAAGGTCAAGAAGGCCCAGACGAGGGAGCTTTGTTACGGGCGCGTCGGAGTCGCAACAAAGGACCCGCGCCTCTGCGACAGGATTACGGATCCTTCGGTCAGGGGTCAATGCCACCTGGCGCTCGAGCAGATGTCTTAGTCCTTCCTCGTCTTTGGCTCGAGTATTTATCTCCTTGAGCATATCCTCTGACATGAAAAGCTTAGTCGTCTACTACTCCAGGGACGGTTCGACGAGGAAGGTTTCGGAGGAATTGGCTAAAATCCTCGGTTCCGACGTCGAGGAGCTGACAGACAAAAAGGGCCGCAAAGGCCCGATCGGCTATATGATGGGTGGAAAGGATGCGGCTATGAAGAAGCTCACGGATTTGGGATCCGTAAAATACGATCCGTCCCAGTACGATATCGTCGTGGTAGGCACGCCGGTCTGGGCGATGACGATGTCCCCTGCGGTGAGGACATATCTGACTCGGATGAAGGGGAAGATGCGGAAGGCGGCGTTCTTCGCCACATACGGCGGCTCCGGCGGAGACAGGGCAGTGAAACACATGGGGGAACTGTCGGGCCTTAAGCCGACGGCGACATTAGGGCTGACCGAGTCCGAGGTGAAATCCGGGTCCTATACGCAGAAGCTCAGGGAATTCTCAGAAGATATCCCAGGAAATCCGTGAAATCGTAGACTGAAGGCAGCGTGTAACTGGCGTTGCTCCAGCCGAATAGCAGCGGCCCCGAAGCCCAAAGCGCATAGAACGTCCCGAAAACCATGAGCGCCGCGGCGCTGAAGACCTCGAGCGGCCTCTTCGCACTGTTGAACCTTTCCTTGACGTTCTCCATCCCCAATCCTATGGCGAAGCCTATGGCGACGAATGCCATGTTCGCCCCGAGGCCGAACGCCACCGTGACCATCGCGGTCTCCCAGATCTTTCCGAGCGCGAAAGGCAGCAGCAGGAATGTGAATACCGGGACGCAGGGGGTGATGGTCGAGACGAATCCGAGGGCTAGGGTGCCGAGGATAGGATTCCCCGCGCCGCCTGCCTTGTCGATGTATGTCCTGCATCGCCCCTCCGAAAGGAACCCGACTTTTGCCTTCGCAAGAATCAGTATGCCGTAGAAAACCGTCAATATCCCGAACACGAAGACTATCCAGCTCGAGACGGCGGGGAACGTCCCGCTGAAGAATCCGATGAACTCCGCCCCCATCCACGCCGCGACCGCGCCGAGGGACAGGTATCCCGCGAACCTGCCGGCCGCGAACCCGAGCGAGAGGACGATTCCCCCCCTCCTGTCCTGGCCATAGCCGAACAGTATCGGCATATAGAACGGCAGACATGATGCGAGGCAGAGGCTCAGGCTGCTGGACAGTCCGTAGGCGAATGCGGAAAATAGCGTTAACAGGTCCATACGAACAATCCGGCCAGGCGCATGGCCTGGCCGTTTTTCGGCCTATGGGGCGTATATCCCGTCTCCGACGACTTTGACGCTGATGGTGGTCAATGGAGTGGTCGCCGGTCCCTTTAACACACCCCCGCTCTTGGCGTCGAATTGGGAGTTGTGGCAGGGGCATGTAAGCTTAGAACCCTCATATACGGTCGCACATCCCTTGTGTGGGCATGAGTTCACGTAGGCAACATATGTCCCGCCGACGTTTACGAGTATCGCCTTCCCTCCATCGTAAATGAAGTCGACGCTTGCGCCGGGGGCGACGTCCGCGGTCTTCGCTATCAGAAGCCCATTGGGCTCCGATGGATCGCCTGCGGTAGTCGTGACCTGTGGTTGTGTCGTCGTCACCTGGGCATCTGTCGCCTGCGGCGATGGAATCACCGGGCCGGTGTCGGGGTTGACGACGTACCATACGCCGTTGACTGCCTGGCCTTTGACGTCTCCGGGGTTCGCGTCCTGCGCGAAGTAGTATAGCGGCATGTCCACGTAGGCCGCCTGCATCGCGCCGTCGGATCTGGGTATCGTGGCAAGGTCGCCTGTCACCCCCTCTCCACTCAGAAGCTGTCCTTCGACTAGAAGAGGCGGCCAGTTCTGGGCGCATTGGCCTGCGCAGTTGCTTTTTCCGCTTTCGTCCTTTGTGAACACATACAGCGTCCTGCCTGAGGCGTCTGTCAGTATCCTGCCAAGCGAGCCGGATGACACCTTCACAACCGACTGCCGGTCGCCGCCGCCTGTTGTCGTAGTGGCCTGGGTCTGGCTTTCCATGCATCCGGATATCAGGACAAAGGCTACAAATGTCGCAACCAGCATCGCAGTTCTTTCTTTCATCTCAAATCCTCATTTCGACTTCCACAGTCCGTGGATGTTGCAGTATTCCCTCGCGGCTACAGTCGCCGCGCTCAGGCAGAATTCGGCCTCCGGCTTCATTCCGGGCTTCAGGAATTCCCTGTAGCTTTTGCCGTCTGCGATGAGTTCAATCCACATTATGTGGTGTTTTTCCTCCATCGGGTGCTGGACCGAGCCTACCCTGACCTTGTAGCCATTCGGTGTCTTTTCTATGACGGGGACGTGTTTCTCGTTGCCCTGGTCTTCCGTCTTCTCCTTCATCAGTTCCATGTCGTTTCCGCAGCATACCAATGTCCCCCCGCCTGCGTGCAATGTAACGGCTATGTTCCCGCATGTCCCGCACCTGTATATGTCTCCCCTTTCATTCGTCATTGTGTCCCACCTCTTTGTTATTCTGCCTCGATATGTATCTGAATGCGCTCAGGCTGGCTATGCAGCCCTGCCCAGCTGCGACTATTATCTGCTTCTCAGGGACGTTGGTCACGTCGCCTGCGGCGAACAGGCCGGGGACGTTCGTCTCGCACCTTTCGTTGACCTTTATCTCCCCCCTCTCGTTGAAGCTCACATCGCATCCGGGTTCGTTCGCAGGCATCGAGCCTATCTCTATGAAGACGCCCTCTACGGGGATGGTTCTGGCATCCCCGCCCACTTCGCTGACCTTTATCCCCTGCACGAACCTGCTGCCGACGATCTCCCTCACCTTCGTCCTGCTCATTATCTGGACATTTGGTGCTGCCCTTACCTTTTCGAGTATCACGGTATCGCCTATTATGTGGTCTGCCATGTCTATCATGTATATCCTCCTTGCCAGGGGGATCATCTGCATGGCGGCATCCAATGCCGAATTACCCCCCCCGATTATCGCCACGTCCTTGCCTGCGAAGAGGGGTCCGTCGCATGTGGCACAGTAGGTGACACCCCGGTTCTTGAACTCGCTCTCCCCTGGGGCGTTCAGGCGCCTTGGCTTACGCCCGGAGGCCACGATGACTGTCCTGCCATCATGTTCTGCCTCCGTCGTCTTGACCTTGAATCCATCCCCGGCTTTTACGATGGAGACCACCTCATGGGCTTTTCCGATCTTCGACTCGATGTTAGGGTTCTTCAGGTGTTCCTCTAACTTTTTGGCAAGCTCGGGCCCGGTTATGAACTGGTATCCCGTGTAATTCTCTATATCCCAGGATTGCGCCGCCTGCCCGCCGACGTCCTTGGACAGGACTAGCGTCTTCGTCGTCTTTCTCGCCGCATATACCGCGGCCGTTATGCCTGCTGGTCCGGCCCCGACGATTATCAGGTCGTGCATTTTACAGCTTCTTATGCCTTTCGGCTATAGAGTCCGCAAGCCTATCCAATGCCTTGAAATCCTTCTCCTTCGGCTGGCCTTTGGCCAGTACCGGCTCGAGGACTTCGGCCTTGAGGTTGCCTATCATCGATGCTAGGGTCTCCACCGCCTTGCCGCCCCAACCGTATGAGCCGATCACCGCCACGTGCCTGAGCTTGGGCCGAAGCGCGTTTGTCAGGAATGCGGCGTAGACTGCTGCGGGGTGTGGTCCGACGAGGACTGTCGGCGTCGCGACCACAAGGGTGGCTGCGTCGACGAGGTCCATGGCCAGTTCGCCGATGTCGGTCTTAGGGAGATTGTACGGCTTGACAGTTACGCCCCTTTCCATGAGGGCTTCGACCAGGTGGTCCACCATCTGCCTCGTCGAGCCGTGCATCGAGACGTATGCTATGACGGCCTCGTTCTTGACGGCGTCCGACGTCCATTCCCTGTATGAGTCGATTATCACCTGCGGCTTTTCGTGGATTGGTCCGTGGCTTGGGGCTATGAGCCCGATCTTGTGGGGTCTCAGCTTTTCGAGGTTGCTCCTTATGATCCCCCGGAACGGCATCATTATCTCTGCGTAGTACCTCTTCGCGCTCTGAAGGACCTTCGGATTGTCTGCGGCATATAAGCTGCTTGTCGCAAGGTGGCTGCCGAAGAAGTCGCAGCTGAATAGGATCTCGTCCTCTTTGAGGTATGTCACCATGGTTTCGGGCCAGTGGACCCAGGGTGTATGGATAAATGTCAGGGTCCTGCCTCCGAGCGGGACTTCCTGGCCGTCCTTGACGGTCATGAACCTGTCTTCAGCGACCTTGAGATGGTCTTTCAGAAGCTCCTTGCATTTTTCTGTGCATAGGACCTTCGCCCCCGGATACATCTCCAGGACCTTCGGGATCGAGCCAGAGTGGTCCTGTTCTGCGTGGTGGGCGACGACGTAGTCGATCGCCCTCAGCCCGTGTATTTCGAGATTCGCGACCAGTTCCCCCTCCTTCGCAGGGTCGACTGTGTCTATCAGTACCGTCTTCTGGCTTCCCCTCACCAGATAACAGTTGTATGATGTGCCGTCAGGAAGCGGTATCAGCTCATCGAAGAGCCTCCTGTCCCAGTCCAAAGACCCTATCGAATGTATGCCCTTCCTTATTTCAGCGTTCATCGGAATCACCATGCTTAAGCGCATTCTCTATCTCGTCGGGGTCGTAGCCGACGATGACGTTTTTGCCGATCACTATCTGCGGGACTCCCATCTGTCCGCTCAGTTCTATCATCTCCTTGGCTTTTTCCCTGTCGGCTGCGATGTCGATATCCTTGAACGCGATGCTTTTCCTGCTCAGGTAGTCCTTCGCCATCCTGCAATACGGGCACGCAGGCGTGCTGTACACCAATACCTTCCTGTCGGCCATCCCCCTACCTCATTCCTTCTTCTGTCCCCGCTTTCCGAGCCTGTGGTCGATCATCATGAGGGCTCCCCCCGCATCCTTTATCCTCTTCAGGAAGGCGACTATCTCCCTGGCGTTCCTTTCCTCCTCAACCTGCTCGTCCACGAACCATTGCAGCATGCTGTTGCCGGGATTGTCCTTCTCTGAGGCCGTCAATTCGACTAGGCCGTTGATCATGGCCGTTACCTTCTGCTCATGGCTGTAGGCATCCTCGAACGCATCCAGCGGGCTCTTCCACTCGGTCTTAGGGCCTTCTATCGGCTTTAGGGTCACCTTTCCGCCCCTTTCCATTATGTGGTCATAGAACTTCATGGCGTGCTTTGACTCCTCAAGCGACTGCTCCCTCATCCATTTCCCGAATCCTTTGAAGTTTTCAGATTCGAAGTATGCCGCCATCGACAGGTACAGGTATGCCGAATATAACTCTGCATTAATCTGGCTGTTAAATCCATCCTCGATTTTTTTGTCGATCATATGTTCACCCTCCTTCTTTTATTTATCCTCAAACTACAGCGAGCACTGTGCGGCCGTTCAGACCTTCTCGAAGTCGGCCTTCGTCGCCCCGCATATGGGGCACCTCCAGGCCTCAGGGATGTCCTTGAACTTTGTTCCAGGCTTGATGCCGGAGTCCGGGTCGCCCTTTGCAGGGTCGTATACGTATCCGCACAGCTTGCACCTGTATCTCGGATTGGCGTCCCCTTCCACAGGTATCCTATTCGGTTACCGCGTTAAAAACCTATCCGTAACCAAATGTAAAGTATATTTATCCTTTTCCCGTATACTTCAATCAGATGGCACCTAAGTCCCCCGTATTCTGCGGTTTGGATGCGTCCCACAGCGGCTACGCTAATGCCCGTTTTGTCGTACTGCCGGTGCCTTATGAGCTAACCACAAGCTATGGCAAGGGGGCCGCAAGGGGGCCTGCCGCCATACTCGAGGCGTCCCGGTACCTGGAGCTCTACGACGAGGAACTGGACTGCACTCCTGCCGAGTGCGGCATCGCCACCCTGCAGCCGTTGTCTATCAAGGCCGGGCCCGAGGTGATGATCCGGACAGTGGAGGCCTCCGTCGGCCGGGTGCTGGCTGACGGGAAGTTCCCCGTCGTCTTCGGCGGCGAGCACTCAGTGTCAGTCGGCGTAGCTAAGGCGGTGGCTGATATGCACTGCGGGGTATCAGTCCTCCAGTTTGACGCCCACAGCGACCTGCGCGAATCCTATGGGGGTTCAAGATACAGCCACGCGTGCGCGATGGCGAGGATCAGGGAGTTCGCCGACACAGTCCATGTCGGCATACGCAGCCTAGGCGACGACGAAGCGGACCTTGTGAAGCGGCTAAGGGCTGAAGGCAAGCTATACTTCGCATCGGACGTCCTGCAAAGGGACAGGACCGCGGATATAATATCCGCCCTTAAAGAGAAGGTCTTCATAACATTCGATGTAGACGGATTCGACCCGTCGATCATGCCGTCCACCGGGACACCGGAGCCAGGCGGCCTCGGGTGGTACGACTCCTTGAAGATACTGAAATCGGTCATCGGGGAGCGGGAGGTCGTCGGATTCGACCTGATGGAACTGAGTCCTGAAAAGAACAAGAGTCCCGATTTCCTGGCCGCAAAACTCGCCTACAAGGTGATGGGGTACGTCTCATGTCGAAAATCCGGCTGATTTCCCGGCTGAAAAGTGGGCGTTTATATTTCAATATAACGAATATATGGCCAGTAAACACATGGATAAATGCGTTTTCTCCGGGATGGAGCCATAAGAGGTCCTCTGGATAATGATACCAAAGAAGTGCTTTTTCACGAAGGGTGTCGGGGTCCACAAGGACAAGCTGGCGTCGTTCGAACTCGCCCTCAGAAAGGCGGGCATCGAAAAATGCAACCTCGTCACCGTCTCAAGCATCCTTCCGCCGCACTGCAAGATCATCTCCGCAAACGAAGGCCTTAAGAACCTCAGGCCCGGGTCGATCACCTTCGTCGTATTGGCCAGGAACGAGACCAGCGAGCCCAACAGGCTCATTTCCTCGGCTATCGGCCTCGCGGCCCCAGACAAGGGCTACGGTTATCTGTCAGAGCATCACTCATACGGCGAGACCGCGAAGAAGGCCGGCGAATACGCGGAGGACATGGCAGCGACGATGCTTGCGACCACTTTAGGCATCGACTTCGACCCCACCACTGCGTGGGAGGAGCGGGAGCAGGTCTATAAGACGAGCGGAAACATATACCGGACTTCTAACATCGTTCAATCCGCGGAAGGCGACAAGGACGGCAAATGGACGACGACCCTCGCTGCGGCGGTATTCCTGATGGATGAGCAGCCTCAAGCAGAGACAACGGGTCCGCAGCCGAAGCAGTCGGTGCCCACTGAAGAAAAGGACTGATTCTATCTCAGGTATCCCCAGTTGTGCAGCCTGTCGGAGTCTTCGGCCCACCTTTCCCCTATGTCAAGCCTGTAGTACCTGTTGGGTAGTATGACGTTGTTGACTTTGTAGTATGCCCTCTGCCTGGCCTGCTGCATCGTCTGCCCGCAGCCGCAGACGGTGAGGACGACGCCGGTGGTTCCCGCGACGACCCATTCTCCGTCGACGAGCTTCACGTCCTCTATGTGGTATCCCTCCCTGTCCTCCGGTTTCTTGAAGATTATGACCGCCTCCTTGCTGTGCGTCTCAAAGGCCTCGTTGTCGGTGAACGGGTACGGCGGGACGATTATCCTCACTCCTATCTGGAACCCGCTTCTGGTCTTCAGCTGAAACTTCTCCCCCCTCGCCAGCTGGAGGAAGAAGTCCCCCATCGGCATCAGCATCCCCTCCTGCTGTATGAACAGGCACGGGTAGCCGAACCTCGCCGTGAACTCAAGGGGGTAGACGCCGTTGGCGTTGACTATGCAGTTAATGTCCATGTATCCGACGTAGTGTTCCTCCTTCAGTTTAGTCTCCATCCTCGCGAGCGTCTCCTTGAACAGGTTGTTCGGGGGACTCCAGAACATGCTCGTTCCCATTTCCCCCGTGGAGGGGCCGATGTTCCCCGGGAACAGCTTCTTGTGCTCGAAGTTGACGTTTATGGGGTATATGAACTCGTTGCCGTTGAAGAACGCCCCGACCGCGACCTCGACGCCGCCGATCTTCTTCTGAAGCTGGAACTCCTTGATCTTCTTCGACCACACCATCTTGTAGTGATCGAGGACCTGGATGACGTCCCTGCCGGTGTCTTCCTCGCCGACGAACAGGAGCTGTTTCATGTTCTGCGCCTCGCCGCTCGGCTTTATCACGTATTTTCCGGGGTTCGAGCGGACGTATTCCTGCGCATCCTCGAACGACGTGAACATCTGCTGCTGGATGATGTTGACTCCCGCCTTTTTCAGCTCCTCCTGGCCGAACTGCCTGTCGTCTTCGAGCATGTCGGTGTACGGGGTCCCTCCGACGACGAGCTTGCCCTCGTCCCTCAGTTTCTTAGCGAAGGTGCCGTGGCCGAGGACGTCATCGAATACGACGACGTCCGCCCAGGCGACCTCCTTCTGCCAGTCGTCGACCTTGGGGACGAAGCCGTCGGCCACGTCCTTCTCCTCCTTGTCGTCGATGTAGTACTTTACGTTGTGCCCTTCCTTGACGACCTGCCATGCGGTGTCGCCGATCAGCGCATCCAGCGAGACGAAGAGGAAATTTTTAGGCTCAATCACTTGAAATCAACCCTGTCATGTCAAAGATTTTCCGTTTGGATGGATTATACTGCGAATCATGCAATATATATCCGCGTCAGAGGCCGTCGTCGATCTTCTTCCGCTCGCTGTCGACGAGCCTCCGAAGTTCGGTCTCCACCTGAGTCTTCGTCTCCTCCTCTGTCCTTATGCTCATCGCCTCCGTCTGCCTGCGCATCTTCTCCTGCGCCTCAACCTCGCCCCTCCTGAGCTTTTCCTCCACCGCCGACTTCCTGCTCCTGTATTGTACGGCCAGAGCTGCAGAGACGACGAACACGAAGAGTGCGCAGACTATGTAGAGGCTCCTCCTGCCGGCCTCTTCATCCATTATCCTCCTGCCTTCTGTGATGAGCTTGTCCGCCGATTCGACGCCTTTTGCATGCTTTATCTCGGAGTAGATCAGGCGCCCCTCGGTGGCGGCGGCTATCGCATCCTCGTATCTCCCCTCTCGCCTGTAGGCTGCGGCCTTGGACAGGAAGTCGTTTGCTTTGCCCAGTTTTGCCGCGACCTGTGTTATCGAGGCCTCCAGCTGGTCAGCCTTCTTCGCCCCTTCATCGTACTTTATGGCCAGGTACAGCCCCCTTGCCTTCGACAATCCGGTCAAGGCCTCCTGGAACCTGAAGTCGTCCAGCATCCTCTTCGCCTCCTCCAGGTGGGCTGTGGCCTGCGTCATCTTCCCGTCGTCCTCCTCTATCCTGGCGGCCAGGGAGTCGCATTTTCTTGCGTTGGGGTAGTCCTCGTTCCCCTGGAACATCTCCTTGGCCTTCCTGACGTACGACCTCGCGTCGTTGTAGTTGTGTACGAGGTATTCGTCGAACGCCCTCATGTAGAAGCTTTCGGCGGTGTCCAATGCTATGACGTGCGACTTGACCGTCTGGATGTCCGCGATGAGAGCTGCGACCTGCGACAGTTTTACCGCGTATTCTCCGGTCTTGAACTGGAGGTTCGTGGGTTTGTCCTTCTCCTGCACGCTGAATTTGTCGTAAAGTTGCTGGTAGAGGCCCTTTGCGGCGGTCGCGTTCCTCGCGGCGCTGTCGCAGTCGGGGGGCATGTCGACCTTGTATGCGTCGTATGCGTCCTGCATGTACTCCCCCGCATCCTTGTTCAGCTGCGTCTCCCAGTCCCTGAGCGTCCCCTCGCATTCTTCGAGTATCATCCTCGCCTTCTGCATGCCGTCCGGGTCCCCTATCCTTCCATAGAGGCTGAGCGACTTGTTGGCGTTCTGGACGCAGGATTCGTTGTCCCCTCTGGCATAGTCCTCGTATGCCTGGTCGGTGAGCGCGGCTGCGTTCATCCTGACATTCCTCATCTTCTCGTCGATCGAAGCCAGCACCGAAGAGGCCTCTTCGACGCCCTTCCTGTATCCGCATTCCGAGAATTTCGCGCTGGCGCTAGTCGCAAGTTCGCGCGCGTTCAGGTAGTCGTCAATGTTGTCCTTGGCGCTCTGCAGCCGCGCCTGCGCCTCCCTTATGCACCTGTTGACGATGTCGTTGATCCTGGCGTTCGCCTTGCCGGCCAGGTCGGCGCACCTGAGTCCGCATGTGATGTTCGTGAAGCAGACAGCGACGCAGCGTTCCCCCATCCTGGCGGCCCTTCCGAGGGCCTCCGTGTCGTCCTGCGAATCCGTGAAGTAGTCGCTCGCTATCCCGTAGTATGTGTCGGCGATCTGTGTCGGGTTCATCGAGGACTCGATCTGCGTCACGAGCCGGTCGCACTTTTGCATCCCCCAGATGTTGCCGGACTCGTTGTATTCGTCCCTTGCGAGAAACACCTCAATCAGCGCATTCCTGTATGTCTGGAGCCGGTAGTCCTCCTCCGCCTTCGCGAAGTGTCCGTCTGCCTCGTATGATGCGGCACCGGCTGCGAATCCCGCGAGCGCGAGGATCATGCACGCCTTGGTTAGGGTACTGTTCATCTTGTCGCCTTTACCGCATACTTCAGGTATTTTATCGGGAATATTATTGTCGGGATTGTTATTGTGTCTGTCCGTTTAAATCCCGCTCGCGATCTTGCGGCCAGCCATACATCCTATTTGAGAATACCCAAAAACCCTTTCGTTCAGCCTCTGGATTTGGCGCAGCATTTGCAGATCGTTACGGACAGCACCTCGTCGTCTTCGTTCTTGATGATGTCCTCTACTGCATCCTTGATCAGGCTGGAGTAGTCTGCCGGCAGCTTAAGCTTGCCTGCCCTTTTCTTGTTCAGGTACTGGGAGACGGCAGACGGAGTGACGCCCAGCTTCTTCGCAGCCTGCTTTTGGTTCATCCCCCTCTCGATGAGTTCCCTTGCTATGTCCGCGCGTATCTGCGGAAGGACGTACCACAATGCCTGTTCACATGGAAGTTTCACCTATAGACTTAACAATAGTTAATTTAATATGCATAAGTTATGCTAATCTGCATAAAAAAAACGAAAGATATTTATATAAGACTTAACGATTGTTACTCCACGGATTGTTGGAGGTAAAACGAAAATGGCGCAAGAGGATAAAAAATTCGAAACGAAGGCAATTCATGCAGGTCAGGAAGTAGACCCCACGACTCTGGCGAGGGCGGTGCCCGTTCACAGGACGTCGAGCTATGTCTTCAAGGACGCAACGCACGCCGCGAACCTGTTCGGGCTGAAGGAGCTCGGGAACATATACACCCGGCTCATGAACCCGACCACCGATGTGCTTGAAAAACGCCTAGCCGCCCTTGAAGGCGGAGTCGGAGGGCTGGCGCTATCGTCCGGCACTACTGCGATTTTCTACAGCATAATCAACCTTGCGAGGGTCGGCGACGAGATAGCGTCAGCCAACGACCTGTACGGGGGGACCTATACCCAGTTCAACAACATCCTCCCCGACTTTGGGATAAGGACGAACTTCTTCGACCCAACTGACCCGGACAAGGCGAAGAAGGCGATCACGCCGAAGACGAAGGCGCTATTCACGGAAACAATCGGAAATCCGGCATTGAACGTCCCCGACTTCAAGGAGCTGGCGGACATCGCCCACAACAACGGCATACCCTACATCATAGACAGCACATTCACGACGCCGTACCTTCTGCGCCCGATCGAGCACGGAGCGGACATAGTCGCCCATTCGCTGACGAAGTGGATAGGCGGACACGGGACTGCGATAGGCGGCGCGGTCATCGACAGCGGGAGATTCGACTGGAGCAAATCGAAGAAACACCCGCTCCTTACGGAACCGGACGCGAGCTACCACAGCCTCAGATACGCGTTCGACCTCGGCCCGTTGACCCCCCTGGCATACATACTCCGAATGAGGCTGGTCCCCTTACGGAACCTCGGCGGCTGCATAAGCCCGGACAACTCGTGGATATTCCTGCAGGGGCTGGAATCCCTGAACCTGCGGCTAGAGCGGCACAGTCAGAACGCCCTGAAGGTCGCGGAACACCTCGAAGCCCACGACAAAGTGACCTGGGTCAAATACCCCGGCCTCGACACGCACCCGACACATGACAATGCCAAGAAGTACCTGAAGAAGGGATACGGCGGAGTGATCGTCTTTGGCGTCAAAGGAGGAAGGCCGGCCGGCGAGAAGCTGATAAACGGTCTGAAGCTGTTCTCGCATCTGGCGAACGTCGGCGACGCGAAGAGCCTTGCGTTGCATCCGGCAAGCACGTCACACAGCCAGCTATCTGAGAAACAGCTCCTGGAGGGCGGCATCACCCCCGACCTGGTCCGGCTGTCTATAGGCCTCGAGAACGTCGACGACATAACCGCCGACTTGGACGGAGCCTTGAAGGAGGTATAGAAAGATGACAACGAAGGAAAAGAAGCCTCAGGAGGTTGTCTGCGACAACTGCCATGGATGCATATTCCGGCACATCGCGGTCACCACGGGCAGATGCTGGCATTGTGGGGCACAATTAAAAGGCCGCATATCATGCGGCTGTTAGGGGGAAAGAAGATGGCAAGAAGGCACGGATCTGTAGGGGTCGTGAAGACAAAATACTGGGAATTCCCGGAGCTCGCGCTCGATAGCGGCGAAAAGCTGGCTCCCGTCCGGATAGCGTACGAGACATACGGGAAACCCAACGCTGAGCGCACCAATGTCATCCTCCTCTGCCACGCCCTGTCGGGAGACGCCCACGCCGCCGGAAAGAGCAGGATCGGATCCAGTAAGCACGGCTGGTATGATGTGGCAGTCGGCCCTGGGAAGTCCTTCGATACGAGAAAATACTTCGTCATCTGCTCGAACGTCATAGGCGGATGCAGGGGCTCGACCGGCCCGTCTTCCATAAATCCCAAGACACGGAAACCATATGGCCTCGACTTCCCGATAATCACCGTCCGCGACATCGTCCGCGCGCAGAAGCAGCTCATCGACCATCTTGGAATAAAGAAACTGCATTGCGTCACCGGCGGCAGCCTGGGCGGGATGCAGGCGCTGCAGTGGGCCGTCGACTACCCTGACAGCGTGAAGTCCGCCATAGTCGTCGCAGCGTCGGCGAAGCAGTACCCTATAGGGTTCGTCTTCAACGACATAGGCCGGAGGATAATCCTCTCCGACCCCGACTACAACGGAGGCAACTACTACCCGAGGGGGCAGCCGAAGCGCGGCCTGTCGCTGGCGCGGCAGATCGGGCACGTCACATACCTCAGCCAGGAGACCCTCCTTAAGAAGTTCGGCAGGGAGAAGGTTAAGGGGAAGAACGGAAAGAAAAAGTTCGGGATAGAGTACGAGCTGCAAAGCTACTTCGACTACAACGGCAAGAGCTTCGTGCGCAGGTTCGACGCCAACAGCTACCTCTACATCACGAACGCAATAGACCAGTTCGACCTCACCGAAGGCGGAAGGAGGGATCTGAAGGACGTGTTCAAGACGGTCAAGGCGAAGGTGCTGCTGGTCTCATTCACGTCGGACTGGCTTTATCCGCCGCAGCAGGTCGAGGAGGTTTTCGCAGGGCTCGCGGAGGCGGGAGTCCCATCAGTCTACCGGAAACTGGACCTCCCATACGGCCACGACGCATTCCTCGTCTACAACAACACCCTCGGCAACGTCCTCGTCGACTTTCTAGAAAAGAACGCCCTAGAACGGTAAGATGGCCTGGAGCTGCCCACATGAGCTCGATGGAAGATGCGAGAAAAGAAATGCCCCGTGCAAACCGGGGGCGAAGGGATGGCTCCTGCACGGACTCATGCCAGATGATAAAAAGCCTAACTGACTGTGGGGTACCCCTCTGCCTTCCACTCCGTTATCCCGCCCCTCATGTTGTGGAGGTCCCTGAAACCCAGCCCGGACAATGCATTGACGGCCTCAGCGCTCCTTCGGCCGCTCCTGCAGTATACTATATATGTCTTCTGCCTCGGCAGCCCATCGGCCTTCTGTTTGAAGTCATCGGCCTCAAAGTCCAAAAGCACTGCCCCCTCAATATGGCCAGCCGAGTACTCTTCGGGAGTACGCACGTCCAGGATGACGAAATCAGGGTTTCCCCTGTTGTCATCTATAATGCTCCTTCCCTCATGCAGGCTAACATCGTAAACGCCCCCGGATGAGATACAGCCCGAAGCCGCTGCGACCGCCATTACGAGCGAAATGGCGATTGACCCATCCATGTCAACCATGATGGCGGGAAGATTATTACATTAAAGGGTTTCCACCCGGTAACATACAAGACTTTAATATACACTCCGAAGTACTATCCGTGGCAATGGACATCGGTCTTATAGCATTGGCTGCGATAGCGGCAGTCGCGTCTCTCATCGCATTGAAGGCGTTTCGCGCAAGCGGCCGCGGCCGCCTCATAAAATCCGTCGCATCAGAGCTCGGCCTCGCCTACTCGTCGCAGTTCATGGGCGCGTCGAGGGCCAACGGCCACATCCGAGGATTCGAGGTTATCATCGACACTGTCGGCGTTTCTCTTCGGGTACGGGTAATCCACAACGGGAACGTCGGAGAGGGATTCACCGTCGGGAAGGCCGACTACCTGGCCGGTGCCGCAAGGAAGCCGGGTTTCATGAAATTCGAATGCGTCAACCCGGAGTTCATGGGCAGATTCAGGGTAAAAGGCGGAGACCCTGAGACGGTTAAAAGATATCTGGACGCCGACATGCAGGGGAAGATAACCTCGTGCGGAATAGGGTTCACCATCGGAAGGCACGACATATCCTATGTCGACAACGGGTCTGTTAAGGACAAGAAGACACTGGTGAACGTAGTGAACCTTGTGATCGAAGCCGCAGACAAGGCCCAGAAGATCTGAGGACGATTACCGCACGGTTACTGCACTCCATAAATATCTTCCGGAACCATTATACTCATATGAAAAAATGTTCATATGAACTCTTCTTCAAGGCGTTGGGCAACCGCACCCGGCTTTCCGTTGTCTCATCCCTGAGGGGTGGACCAAAAAATGTATCGGAAATATGCAAAAAGACGGGTCTCGAGCAGAGCCGGATAAGTCACAGTCTCGCGCTCCTTGACGCATGGGGCCTTGTCGCATCCAGGCGGGAAGGAAAGAATGTCCTTTACTCGCTCGACGATAGATTCGCCTCACCTTTACTGGCTTCCATAGACTCCTATATGGGAGAATTCGGGGGAGACCTCTGCCAGTGCGGCATACTCGCCGGAGGGGGAAAATGCGTCAGGATGGGTGGGAAAAATGGCTAAACGGAAGATCATAGCGGTCGAAGAGGACAAATGCAACGGATGCGGGCAATGCATCCCAAACTGCCCTGAAGGTGCGCTCCAGGTAATAGATGGGAAGGCGCGGCTCATAAGCGACCTGTTCTGCGACGGCCTTGGCGCATGCGTGGGCCACTGCCCCACCGGGGCTATGAAGGTTGTGGAGCGGGATGCGAAGCCGTACGAGGAGAAGAAGGTCATGGAGAACATCATTAAGGCAGGACCGAACACGATCAAGGCGCATCTCATCCACCTGAAGGAGCACGGCGAATTCGGCTACCTAAAGGAGGCACTTGCCGCATTGAAGGACAAGGGGATACCGGCCCCGGACCTGCACGGTTCGGGTGGAGGCTGCCCCTCAGACGGCGGAGGCTGTCCGGGGTCGAGGATGGTGAGCTTCGAGACTGAAGACGGAGGACCGAAGACCGAAGACCGGAAAACAGGGGGCGATGAGACCGGCGACACGTCGTCGCAGCTTCGCCAATGGCCTATCCAACTGCATCTGGTTTCGCCGCAGGCGCCATACTACCGAGGGAAGGACGTGGTCATCGCCGCGGACTGCACCGCATACGCGCTCGGAGGATTCCACGGCAGGATACTCTCCGGCAGGAGCATCGCCATAGCATGCCCGAAACTGGACTCAGACCAGGACGTTTATGCCCAAAAGATAGCATCCCTCATCGACGACGCGAAAGTCAACACCCTCACTGTCGTGATGATGGAGGTCCCATGCTGCGGAGGACTGGTTCACCTGGTAAAGGGGGCCGCATCGCAGGCGAAGAGGAAGGTTCCGATAAAATCGATAATCGTGAGCATAAGGGGAGAGATACTCTCGGAGGAATGGGAAAAATGAAAGAAGAAGTTGAGAAGGCGTTGGGGGAAGTGAGGCCGATGCTGGAGGCCGACGGCGGAGGAGTGGAACTGGTCGAAGTGTCCGAGGACGGAGTCGTGAAAGTCCGCCTCACCGGCGGATGCTGCGGATGCCCGATGAGCCAGATGACCCTGAAGCACGGGATAGAGCGGCACATAAGGGCTGTAGTGCCTAAGGTGCGGTCTGTGGTGGCCGTATGATGCAGGCAGGGAAACCGGGGCGTCTGGAACTCGACTACCAGGACGATTCGATAATCAGCAGGGAAATAATCGACAAGCAGGCGGGGTCGATAACGTCGTTCGCATTCGGCGCCGGCCAGGGCCTGTCCGAGCACACAGCCCCGTTCGACGCATTCGTCCAGGTCCTTGACGGAGAGGCCGAGGTCTCAATCGCCGGAACGCCACATACGCTGAAGGCAGGCGAATACATAATCATGCCGGCGAACAAAACCCACGCGCTTAAGGCGATAAAAAGGTTCAAGATGCTATTGGTAATGATACGCCAATGAATGTACATCTCCTGCAGCATGTCCCCAACGAAGGGCCGGCTAACATCGCCGCCTGGGCAAGGGAGAGGGGACATAAGACGGCATGCACGCGCCTATACCTTGGGGAATCACTGCCCCTGGTGGGTGATTTCGACCTGATTGCTGTTTTGGGCGGCCCTATGAACGCCTACGCAGATGAGAAGCACGCCTGGCTTGCCAGAGAGAAGACTTTCCTGGCGGAGGCCGTTGATGCGAAAAAATGCGTCCTCGGAGTCTGCCTGGGGGCGCAGCTTCTGTCAATAATCCTTGGGGGGAAAGTCACCCGCAATAATGAACGGGAGATCGGCTGGCATGAGACATCCATCACCGATGAAGGACGCCGTTCACGGGCATTCGCGGGATTTCCGGAAAAATTCCGGCCTATGCACTGGCACGCAGACACATTCACGATACCTGAAGGCTGCACGAGGACCGCGGCGAGCAAGGCCTGCGCAAACCAGGCATTCGAAGGCTTGGACGGGAAAGTCGTCGGCCTACAGTTTCACCTGGAATACTCAATGCAGGACGTCCGGACCATGGCAACAGAATCTGCTGATGACTTGGTCCCCGGAAGATACGTAGGTACTCCTTACGGGATCCTTACCAATGCCTGGAGGACCAGCGAGACCAAAAGGCTCATTTTCCTGCTCCTTGACAGCATGGCCGAGGGCTTATAATCTTCGGTTCATAATCTTGTCCGTGGACCTTGCACCTGAGACTAAGATGGGGGCCTTGTTCCTGAAATATCCCTACCTCCTTGATTTCCTCCTGAACGTCTCGCCAAAATACGACCGTCTGCGCAATCCTCTCGTGAGGAAGACCATGGGGAACATCGCCACCCTCCAGGAGCTTGCGGGTATGGGCGGCGTCGACGTCGCAAACCTCATCCGGGCACTTAATGGCGAGATACAAAGGAACGAAGGGGGCAAAGGCGCTGGGAATATTGCCCCCCATGCAGAGGGCCCAAAGCCGCTGGACGTCTTCCAGGCCGCTGAGAAGGCGGGCGTCAAAGTTCAAGCCCCGCAAGGCCACCTAATCGACACATACCTTTCGGAGAACGCACAGGCGCAGAAGGTCATGTCGGAAATAGACGGCCTCGTCGGAGCTGTCGGGACATGGGACAATAAGACGTTCTCCGCGGTCAAGCACGTCCTTGCAAAGCATATCGAGCGGCTATCCGAAAACGTCGAGCATTATGCCAACCTGGAAGCCCGGCTTTTCCCGATCCTGGAATCGAAGGGCTACGTCGAGCCTATGAAAGGCCTGAGGGCCCGGGAGGAGGACGCAAGAACCCTTCTGCGGCTCGCCAAGAAGCAGGTGAACGAGTCTGCTCCCGCATCGATCACGACCCTTAGGCGCCTCATGCATACAATGCGCGACCAGATCAAGAAGGAGGAATACAGCCTATTGCCCGGCGCTTTGAGCCTGATGTCAGCTGATGAATGGGACAGCATCCGCCCCGCAGATGTGTCCCAATCAGACGGGTCCCCCCTGGACGGATTCATGCCGAAGCCATCGGACAGGGTCCAAGTCACAGGAGGCCTCGATATGGATGTCGGCAACCTGACGCACGAACAGGTCAATCTCCTGCTCAAGAGCCTCCCCTTGGACGTGACATTCGTCGACGAGAACGACATAGTGGTCTACTACAACCAGGGGACCAGACAAAGGATCACGGCAAGGAACCCTGACTCTATCGGCTCAAGGATCCAGAGCATGTATCCGGCCAAGGCCGGCAAGGCGCTCAACAGGCTCATTGAGGAGTTCAAGTCCGGGCAGAAAGACGCGGACGAGTACTGGCTCCAGCTTCGGGGGAAATTCGTATGCCTCCGCTTCTTCGCATTACGGGGCAGTGACGGAAGATACCGTGGAATGCTCGAAGTCGCCCAGGACGCCACCGGCATCAGGCTCCTGGAAGGCGAAAAAAGGCTCACGGACTAATCGATGAAAATCATCTTCGAGAGAATCAGGTCCAATATGCCCTCGTCCATGGACCTGACCGACGAATCCACATCCTCCGCGGTGGCCTTCGTCTGCGGATGCTTCGGGACGAGGAAGCTGCAGCAGTCGACGTAAGCGGACGTCGACTCCTCGAAGGTCCCGACCCTCCTGGCCAGATCAATTATCTCCTGCTTGTCATAGCATGCCAGCGGCCTCAGGACGAGGGCGTCGATGCCTGCCTGATAAGCCTCCATGTTCTCTATCGTCTGCGACGCCACCTGTCCCACGTTGTCTCCGGTGACGATGGCGTGGGCCCTCTCGGAGCGCAGTAGCTTCACCGCAGCCTTGAGGAACATATTCCTTAGTATGACTATCCTGTCCTTCGAAGGCGCCTTCATGATGATCTCCCGCTCAAGCTCCGCGGCAGGGACGACTATCAGCCTGAGGCCGGGGCCAAACCTGCAAAGGGACCGATAAAGGCACTCTATCTTCGTAGGCAGCCTGCACCCCTGCTCGTGCATGAAATGGACCAGCGTAACCTGGCACCCCCTCTTCATCATCAGCCATGCGGCGACCGGGCTGTCGATACCCCCGGAAAGGAGGCACAGCACCCTTGCCGAGACGCCGACTGGAAGGCCTCCGAGCCCTGCGAACGTTTCAGTGAAGATGTATGCGCAGTCGCCGGTGACATCCAATCCGATATCCAATTTGGCGCACTTTAGGCTGACTTTGGCACCGGTCCTCGCGACGATCCCGGCCCCGACGGCCTCGTTGATCTTCTGTGAGGTCGTATCCATCCTCTTGTCCAGTCTCTGCGTCGTTACCCTGAACGAATCGGGCTTCGAGGCGACCACTATCTTCACGGCTGCCTCACACAACTCCTCAACCCCACATCCTACCATATTGGCCGGACTGTATGAGACTATCCCGAAGACGTTCCTTACCGCCTCTAGAGCCTTGGCGTCCTTTGATACGACGAGAAACCTTCCCTGGACCCTCTTCACGACTTCGTAGACGGCGCCCTCCCGCTTAAGCGCCCAAACGATGTTGGATTGGAGCTTCCTTTCGAAAAATCCCCGATTCCCGCCTTTCAGGCCTATTTCCCCGTATCTAATGAGGATGCAGTCGAAGTCCACTTTAAGATTAACTCTGGGTGAGTATTTATATGGGACCACCATAATATTAACAATCGTTAACAAAATGGATCTGGGAATAACTGCATTCACGGCCCGCTCATGCGGCTGTTGTTTCTGCCAGTGTAGGCTATAAACGCCTGACACAAAACAAAAACCCGGACACAATACGAACTTTGATTTTTATATCCACACGCATAACAAAGAGGTGAATCAAATGACGATCAAAAACAACATACTGGAGACGATAGGCGGAACACCCCACGTGAGACTCAACAGGCTGCCCGGCCCAAACGACGCGGAAGTGGTAGCCAAGCTGGAATACTTCAACCCCGGCTCCTCGGTGAAGGACCGGATAGCATTGTACATGATCGAGGAAGCCGAGAAGGCGGGCGTCCTGAAGAAGGAAAGCATCATAGTCGAGCCCACCTCTGGCAACACGGGAATAGGGCTTGCCATGGTCGCGGCAGTCAAAGGATACCGGCTTAAGCTGACGATGCCGGAGACGATGAGCTTGGAGAGACGGAAGATACTGAAGGCATTCGGAGCCGAGCTCATCCTGACTGAGGGTGCAAAGGGGATGAAAGGCGCGATAGCCAAGGCCGAGGAGATCGCCAAGGAAGGGCCGCACATCTTCATCCCCCAGCAGTTCAAGAACAAGGCCAACATCAAAGCCCACATCGAGACAACGGCGCAGGAGATAATGGCGGAAGTCGGCTCATTCGACGCATTCGTCGCCGGAGTCGGAACAGGAGGGACGATAACCGGAATAGCGACCTTCTTCAAGAAGAAATTCATCAACGCAAGATTCATCGCAGTCGAGCCCGCAGACTCCCCCGTCCTCTCGGGAGGACAACCAGGCCCCCACAAGATACAGGGCATTGGGGCCGGATTCGTCCCGGACATATACCGGAAGGAGCTGGTCGACGAAGTGATACAGGTGAAGAACGAGGACGCGTACAAGACATCGGAGCGGCTGGCGAAGGAGGAGGGAATCCTCGCAGGCATATCCTCCGGAGCGAACGTATGGGCGGCACTGGCGGTCGCTAAACGGCTCGGAAAAGGAAAACGCGTATTGGTCATCGTCCCCGACACCGGCGAAAGATACCTTTCGACACCGCTGTATGAGGAGAGGAAATAGGATGTTCGACGTCTTCCAGGTGGCATACGAAAAGGACCCTGCGCTCAAGAAGGGGATAAACTTCCTGGAAGTGGTATTGTACCCCGGCGTACAGGCCATAATCCTCTACCGGATATCACACGCCCTGCACAGCATAGGCCTCCCGTTCATACCAAGGGCGATATCCTACCTCGGCCGCTTCCTCACGGGCGCGGAGATCCACCCCGCAGCGAAGATAGGGAAACGGTTCTTCATCGACCACGCCACCGGGGTAGTCATCGGGGAAACGACGGAGATAGGAGACAACGTCATGCTCTACCACGGCGTCACACTGGGAGGACACGGCTGGTGGAGGGACAAAAAAGGCAACAAAAGACACCCCACCATCGAAGACAACGTCACCATCGGCGTAGGAGCAGCCATACTCGGCCCCGTAATAGTGAAGAAAAACAGCAGAATCGGGGCGCACACGGTCATAATCGACGACATCCCCGAAGACTCCACAGTAGTCACCTCAAAAGGACAGCTGCGCATCGTCGAAGGGGCCTACGTAAGATACAAAGACCCCAAAGAGGCCGGGGAAAAACCGCCGGAGTGGAACATATGATGTTTTCAGTTTCCAGTCTCCGGTTTCGGGCATTAAAAAATAATGAATGTCTAATAAAGACATCGGAAAACGGAAAACCGAAAACAGAAAACTGCATGCGAGGGTGCTGGAGTCCAATAAAATCGCTTCGTGATTTTTACCTCCGGCATTTAAAACACAACACGTTATTTGATACATATGCGAGGGTGCTGGAGTAGCCCAACAGAACGGTCTGCAAAGGCCAAAAACGCCACGGCAAACCGTACCACCAAGGGTGCGAATCCCTTCCCTCGCTAATTTTTTTAAATGGCACTCAGGGTATACAACACATTGACGAGGAAGACTGAAGACTTCAAGCCGCTCACAGACGGGGAAGTCCGGGTCTACATCTGCGGCCTCACTGTCTACGACGACATGCACATAGGCCATGCAAGGACCTATGTGGCGTTCGATTCGATCCTCCGGTACCTGCGGTACCGCGGCTACAGGGTCCGGTACATACAGAACGTCACCGACGTCGACGACAAGATCATCAAGCGGGCCAAGGAACGGAATACCAGGCCGCTCGAACTTTCGAAGGAATATGCGAGGCGGGCATACGAAGACCAGAGAAGCCTCGGCCTCCTCGAAGCCGACGCATATCCGAAGGTCACGGAGAACATCGGCGGAATAATAGCCGCAACAGAAGCGCTCATACGCAAGGGCATAGCCTACGTGACTGAAAAGGGCGTCTACTTCGACGTCTCCAAGGCAGAAGGCTACGGCCTCCTATCCAACCAGGATACCAAGCAGCTTGGCCAGCACCGTGTCGAGCCCGATCCAGACAAGCGGACGCCTCTGGATTTCTCGCTTTGGAAGAGGACCGGGGAGGGCGAGCTCGGATTCGAGAGCCCCTGGGGGGTAGGCCGCCCGGGATGGCACATCGAATGCACGGTCATGAGCCAGAGGCACCTCGGCGACCAGATAGACATCCACGGCGGCGCCCTCGACCTGATATTCCCCCACCACGAGAACGAAATCGCACAGAGCGAAGCGTTGACCGGGAAGAGGCCGTTCGTCAGGTACTGGATGCATACCGGATTCCTCAATTCGTCGGGGGAGAAGATGAGCAAGAGCCTCGGAAACATCCTGGCAGTCCGGGAGTTCCTGAAGACGTACAGCGCCGACGCGTTCCGGCTTTTCATATTGCAGACACACTATCGAAGTCCGGTGGACTACTCCACGCAGAACGTGGAAAACGCGAAAAAGGCCGCGCAGCGGCTTGCGGATTTCAAAACGAGGATCTCCTTTGCAATCCGGTCAGCGAAGGGATCTGGGTCGGCTGCGAAAGATGATGTGCAGAGGCTCAGGGGGGTGTTCGATGCCCATATGGACGATGACTTCAACACGCCCCAGGCTGTCGGGGCGTTATTCGACTCCGTGCGGCATGTAAACGCGGTCTTGGACGCAGGCGGAGACTCTCCGGAATCCCTGACGGCTGCTGAGGCCGTATTCGACGACCTCTTCGGGGTAATGGGCCTACGCCTTGGCTCGGGCATCGACTTGACAGACGATGATAAAGGTCTCATAAAAGAGAGGGACCTCCAGAGGGCTGCGAAGAACTGGGTAGAATCCGACCGGTTGAGGGACGAACTCCTTAAACGGGGTTTGAAGATCAAGGACCAGAAGGACGGATCGTCGACCGTCGAGAGGGTTTGACGTGGACGACAAAAAGTTCATTTCCCGGTTCGAAACGAAGGTCCGCTCGACTATCCTGAATCATCGTCTCCTGAAGCCTCGCGAGAAGGTCCTTGTCGCAGTATCCGGCGGGAAGGACTCCACTACCGCCCTCTATCTCCTAAAGAAGCTCGGCTACGTCGTCGAAGGGCTCACGATCGACCAGCTTCTCGGCGAGCATTCCAGGCGGAACCTCGGGAACATCCAGGCGTTCTGCAGAGAAAACGGGATCGTCCTGCACGTAGTGCACATGCGCGACCTCTACGGATGCTCCGTATGCTACATGAAGTCCGTCCTCGACGGGAAGGGGATACACATGAACTCATGCACCATCTGCGGGGTCATCAGGCGCAACATCCTCAACAGGGAGGCTAAGCGGCTTAAGGCGACGTCGATCGCGACAGGCCACAACATGGACGACGAGGCCCAGACCCTTCTGATGAACTACGTCCGGGGAGACATAGCTGCAATGGCTCGGAGCGGGCCGAAGTCCGGGATAGCCCCGGACGAGCGGTTCGTTCCCAGGATCAAGCCCCTCTACTTCTGCCTCGAAGAGGAAGTCAAGAGATACTCCCAGATACGCGGGTTCCCTGTCCAATACGAGCCATGCCCCTGCTCGTTGGACTCGTACAGGACCGAGGTCAAAGGCTACCTGAACGGCTTCGAGGCCAAGATGCCCGGGACCAAGGAGTCTATGGTGCGGGGCCTTGTCGAGGCTCTGCCGAGCCTGAGGGGGGGTTTCAGCGGAGCGAATGTCCGCTCTTGCAGGCTTTGTGGAGAACCCTCGTCGAACGAGGTCTGCAGGAGCTGCGCGCTGGTGAAGATGCTATCCGGGTCGAAAGCGGTGAAATGCGAGGCATGATGTTATGAAATTAAGTTTCGGTGTGCGCGAATTGGGCCTTGTAATCGTCATTTTGGCGCTGTCCATGTCTGTTGTGCTTTTCCTTTTTCTCGACGGGCTGGCCGGCTCGGCGAACGATTCCTGCACCTGCGGGGATACGTGCACGATGAGGCGGTTCTCAATTCCGGACTATTTTTACTTCGGTGCGGGGATAGTCGCCCTCCTCTTCATCTTCGGCGCAGTCCTCGCCTTGAAGGGGAAAGACATCATACCCGCCGATGGCAGAGCGTCTTGGGACAAGAACCTAGGCAAGCTAGACCCAGAGGAACGGGAGGTCTACCGGCTCATAATCGAATCGTCGGGCACGATGTTCCAGCGCGACATAGTGGACAAGCTGGGCTGGTCGAAGGTCAGGGTGACGAGGACGCTCGACTCACTCGAGTCAAGGCGCCTCTTGGAGCGCAGAAGGAGGGGCCTCACAAACATCATCGTTTTAAATTAGGTGACCTAAAGGATACTAGGGGGTACTTAAATGTCTTTTCCCACATATGTGAGTATATTAACAATTGTTAATTAACGGTGTTATGATGAGGCAAATATACCTGGACAACGCGGCTACGACGCCATTGCGCAAGGAGGTGCTGGAAGCCATGCTGCCGTACTTTCGGGAAAGATATGGCAACCCGAACTCGCTGCATGCCCTTGGGAGGCAGGCATACGAGGCGATCGAGGAAAGCAGGGCAAGGCTGGCCTGTCTGGTGGGTGCAAACCCCAGCGAGGTCGTGTTCACCTCGGGAGGGACCGAATCCAACAACCTGGCGCTGAAGGGCATCGCGCTTCTGAACAGGAAGATGGGGACCCATATAATAACGACCCGCATAGAGCACAGCTCCGTCATCAATCCCCTCAAATGGCTTGAGATCCAGGGATTCGAGGTCACATACCTCCCAGTCGACGAATACGGGGCCGTGAGCCCAGAGCAGGTGCGGCAGGCGATACGGAAGGACACGATACTGGTGACGGTCGGCCACGCAAACAACGAGATCGGGACGGTGCAGGACATAGCGGGGATCGCAAAGGCCGCAAAGGAAAAAAACGTCCCATTCCACACCGACGCCTGCCAGTCGTTCACGAAGGAGGAAATAGACCTGAAGAAGATGGACCTGGACATGGTGAGCATAAACGCCCACAAGATAAACGGCCCCAAAGGTGTCGGCGCCCTTATAGTGAAGCGAGGCATTAGGCTGACCCCAACACAGCATGGGGGGCAGCAGGAGTCAAAGATGCGGGGGGGCACCGAGAACGTAGCAGGAATCGTTGGTTTCGCAAAGGCTGCGGATATTGCGACCCCGCAGGATGTGCAGCGGATGAGAGTGCTCCGGGACAGGCTCATCAGCGGCGTGATCGGCGGCATCGGATCCGTCAGGCTCAACGGCCACCCGACGCGCAGGCTTGCAAACAACGCGAATTTCACGTTCAAGGCGATCGAAGGGGAGTCGCTGCTCCTGCGCCTCGACGCGAAGGGCATATATTGTTCAACCGGTTCGGCATGCTCTTCGCAGAGCCTGGAGCCGAGCCACGTAATCACGGCAATCGGGCTTCCGGCAGAGGAATCGCATGGCAGCCTTAGGATGACCGTAGGGCACGAGACGAAGGAAGAAGACATCGACTATGCGGTCGAAGTCCTCAAGCAGGAAGTAGAGGGGCTCAGGCGCATAAGCCCGCTCAAGAGGTGAACCCATGTACAGCAAAGACGTAATGGACCATTTCCAGAACCCGAGGAACGTTGGCGAGATCGCGGACGCGGACGGGGTTGGGGAGGCTGGGAACATGCGCTGCGGAGACCTGATGTGGGTCTACCTCCGCGTCGGCAGGAACCCCGAAGGGAAGGACTACGTCGAAGACATCAAGTTCAAGACGCTCGGATGCGCGGCCGCCATAGCGACAAGCAGCAAGGCCACGGAGCTTGCCAAGGGCAGGACGATCGATGAGGCGCTGGCGGTCACCAACCAGGACATTGCGTCGTCGCTCGGTGGGCTGCCGCCGGTGAAGCTCCACTGCTCGATGCTGGCTGCGGACGCCCTGAAGGAGGCGGTCTACGATTACTACTCCAAGAAGGGCATCAAGATGCCCCCGGAGCTCGAAGCGGCGCACCTTCGCATCAGGCGGGAGAGGACGGAGATCGAGCACACGCAAGGGGCGTGTTGAAACTAGTTTCACCCACATGCTTATAGTCAGTTTCATCGTATCGATATCGAGAGGTAAAAAAATGGAAGAGCTGAAGATCAAAGTCGGCGGGATGCATTGCGGAAGCTGCGAGGCGCTGGTGAAGGAGGACGTCGGAGAGATAGACGGCGTCAAGTCCGTGCATGCAAGCCACAAAGACGGAACGGTCATCGTCAAATACGAGGGGAAACTGGACGCTGAAAAAGTCAAGAATGCGATAACAGCCCTCGGATACACGGTGAAAGATTGAAAAAAACACACGCTAGCGGCCAGAAGACGGACAGCATCGGAATAGACGGGATGGTCTGCACAGGCTGCGAGAAGATAATCGCGAGGCATGTCCAGAAGGTGCCGGGCGTCGTACACGTCGCGGCACACTACGGGAAAGGCATATGCGAGGTGACCTATGATGGACAGACGGAGACATATGACCGGATAAGATCCGCTATCGAGGAGAAGGGATACGCCTGCAAGGACGGCTCATCGTCCGGCGTATCGGACGCTCTGCCGATCATCGGAGTCCTTGCCTTGGTGGCCGGGGCCTACCTGGCCATCGCCCCGTTCATGGAATCCTACGCGCCCTCAATAGGGAAGGATATCTCCATCCCGCTCCTCTTCGTTGTCGGAGCGTTCACCGGCTTCCACTGCATAGCGATGTGCGGCGGATTCGTCGTAAGCTACGCCGCCCGGAAGGGATCAAGCTACATATCACACGTGAAATACGGCCTAGCAAAGACGCTGTCGTACGGATTCTTCGGGGCGGTATTCGGCCTCTTAGGCTCGTTCTTCACATTCACTCCCCTTCTTCGGGGGGTCGCAGCCGTCATCGCCGGTCTTTTCCTGATTTTGTTCGGCTTGAACATGCTGGGTGTGAACCTCCTACGCAGCCTTAGGCTCAGCACCCCCACATTCGTCTCATCCAGGATACAGTCCACCAACAGTCCGACGTCGATCGGCCTACTGAACGGCCTCATGATAGCGTGCGGTCCGCTGCAGGCGATTTACCTGCTGGCTGCGGCGTCCGGCAGCCCATACTATGGGGCGATATATCTGGTCTCATTCGGCCTCGGGACACTCCCCCTCCTGCTCGGGTTCGGGGTCATAACCTCCTTTCTCAGTATCAAGATGACAAAAAAGATATTGAAATATTCCGGGGCGGTTGTGCTGCTCCTTGGACTGGTGATGATAAACAGGGGAATAGCGCTGACCGGCACGGGCTACGACGTCAACACCGTCGTCGCGAATGCTGCGCCCACGGTGATGCAGTCGCCCTCAGGCGACGCCGTGGAAATGGACGCAGAAGGCAGCCAGGTGATACGGATGAACGTGACCGCCTATGGGTGGCAGCCTGACCGGTTCATCCTGAAGACGGGGGTGCCCGTGAAATGGATAATCGACGGCCAGCAGATCACAAGCTGCAATAGCGCGATACAGGTGCCTAAGTACGGCCTGAAATTCGACATAAAAAAAGGCATGCAGACGATAACGTTCACGCCGGCGGAGGCGGGGACGGTCCCGTGGAGCTGTTGGATGGGCATGATCCCCGGCACATTTATCGTAAGGGACGACGTGGCTGCGAAGGGGGGGCCCGTGGCCCAGTCTCAGGCTGCATGGTCCGCGCCTGCTCCGACGACCACTGCATCAGGCAGTCCGTCGACCACAACCGCGGTCGGGCAGAAGAATGCCGGCTCCGAAGGATACCAGACGATCCATATGAACGTGACCGCATCCGGCTGGCAGCCTAACACGTTCGTCCTCAAGGCCGGAGTCCCGGTGAAATGGGTCATCGACGGGCAACAGTTAACGGGATGCAACAGCGGGATAAAGGTCCCGAGTCTCGGCCTCCAGTTCGACATAAAGAAGGGGCAGCAGACTGTGGAGTTCACGCCAGATAAGGCTGGAACGGTCCCATGGAGCTGCTGGATGGGTATGATCAAGGGCAATTTCATCGTCAAGGAGAATGTGGACTTGACCGACGCAGCGCAGGTGAAAAATGCCCTGGCTGAGGCGCCTGCCGCCCCAAGCGGCGGAAGTTGCGGCTGCGGAGGCACCGGAGGATGCGGGATGATGGGCGGCGGGGGATTAGGCTCCGGCGCACAGGCTAAGCCGTCCAGCGGCTGCGGCTGCGGGATGATGTGATGATCTGATATGGCTAAGAAGATCAACCTCAAGATTTCGGGTATGCACTGCGCAAGCTGCTCGGCGCTTGTGACACGGGGGCTTCAGAAGACTGACGGCGTCGTTTCCGCGAACGTGAACCTCTCCACGGAGAAGGCCCACGTGGAATACGACGAATCGAAGCTCGACGTGCCGAAGCTGATCGAGGCAGTGAAGAAGAAAGGCTACGGCGCCACCGTCTCGACCGAAGCCGACAAGGGCCTCGAGGAGCTGGAGAAGAAGCGGGAGATAGTCGAACTGAGGCGCCTTCTGATAGGCTCGGTCGCCATCGCGCTGCCAGCCTTCCTCATAGGGATGTTCATCATGGACTTCCCCTACAGGATATTCGTCCTGTTCCTCCTTTGCACGCCGATACAGTTCATCGCGGGCTCCAGGTTCTACCGGGGGGCGTGGGCCGCAGCTCAGAACAGGACCAGCAACATGGACACCCTCGTCGCGGTGGGCACCTCTGCAGCATACATCTACAGCGTCGCGATCATGCTTACGAAGCCGATGGCGGACCAGTACTTCGAGACGTCGGCTGTCCTCATAACCTTCGTTCTGGCCGGGAAATACCTGGAGATGAGCGCAAAAGGCAGGACCGGGGAGGCTATTCGGAAGCTCATGGACCTGCGGCCCAAGACGGCCACAGTAGTCCGCGACGGAGTGGAGGCTGTAGTGCCCGTCGACTCGGTCAGGGCGGGCGACATAGTCGTCGTCAAGCCGGGGGAGAAGGTCCCGGTTGACGGGATAATCGTATCCGGCTCGTCGAGCATAGACGAGTCCATGATCACCGGGGAGAGCATCCCGGTAGAAAAGACGGCGGGAAGCACAGTCATCGGCTCCACGATAAACAAGCACGGCTCGTTCCGGTTCAAGGCCACGAAGGTCGGCTCCGAGACGACGCTCGCGCAGATCATACGCCTCGTCGAAGACGCTCAAGGCAGCAGGGCGCCGATACAGCGCTTCGCGGACGTCGTATCCAGCTACTTTGTTCCCGTGGTCATAATCATTGCATTGCTGTCGTTTCTGGCATGGTACTTCATCATGGGCAAGAGCTTCGCCTTTGCGCTCACGATAGCCGTGTCCGTCCTCGTCATATCCTGCCCATGTGCCCTGGGCCTCGCTACGCCGACTGCGATAATGGTCGGCGTCGGCCGCGGCGCAGGGGAAGGCGTGCTCATAAAGAGCGGGGATGCGCTGGAGACCGCCCACAGGATAAATGCGGTCGTCCTGGACAAGACCGGGACGCTGACGAAAGGCAAGCCTTCGGTGACGGATTTCATCGTCTTGGAGGGCTTCAGCGAGGAGACCGTCCTTCAGTATGTGGGTGCTGTAGAGAAGAACAGCGAACACCCGCTGGCCGAGGCGGTACTGGAATACGTCAAAGCCAAGGGAGTCGCCCCCGGCGAGCCTCTCGACTTCAAGGCCGTCCCGGGCCAGGGCGTGGAGGCCATCGTGGACTTCAAGAGGGTGGTCCTCGGCAACAGGGCCCTCCTTTCCAACGAAAAGGTCGACTGTTCGGTTCTTGAGCCAAGGCTCTGCAGGCTGGAAGACGAGGGAAAGACCGCCGTCACGCTGTCGGTCGACGGGAAACTGGCAGCCATCGTCGCGATCGCGGACACGATCAAGGAGTCCTCGAAGGAGGCGGTGGAGCGCCTGAAGAAGATGAGGATCAAAGTGTATATGATAACCGGAGACAACAGGCGGACTGCTGAGGCCGTGGGACGCCAGCTTGGCGTGGATAGCGTCTTCGCAGAAGTCCTGCCCCAGGACAAGGCAGGTCACGTGAAAAAGCTGCAGTCCGAGGGGATGAAGGTGGCGATGGTCGGCGACGGCATAAACGACGCACCCGCGCTCGCCCAGGCCGACGTCGGCGTGGCCATGGCTTCCGGCACGGATGTCGCGATGGAGTCCGGCGGCATAGTCCTCATGCGAAACGACCCCCTGGACATCGTGAAGGCCATCAGGCTTAGCAAGGCGACGATGGGCAAGATCAGGCAGAACATGTTCTGGGCGCTGTTTTACAACACCCTCGGCATACCGGTCGCGGCGGGGCTCCTATATCCGTTCACGGGATGGCTCCTTTCGCCGATCATCGCGGGTGGTGCGATGGCGTTGAGCTCCGTCTCCGTCGTCACGAACTCGCTGCTTCTGAAATACGGGAGGTTGGATTAAGATGGAAAACAAGAAGGCATTCGCGTTCACGGCTTTGGTGATCCTGCTGGGTTCCGCGGCATTGTACCAGCAGGGTTATTTCAGCATGAGCCAGGGAATAAACCCGATGGTGTTCGGCGATATGAAGATAAAGGTTCTGTTCGAAGAGGACGCCCCCGAGATTCTGGCATATGTGCCTGTAGGCAGACTCTCGAGCGTGCCCGTCGTCATGGGCGATCCAGTCCCGGAAGCGGATTCCATGGTACTGGGCTACGAAGAGGCAAAAGACATGGCAGAGGAAAACAACATAACCGTCTCGCAAGCCATTTGGGGCTACACAGTCGATGAAGGATTCCTGGGCAGGCAGACGCGGGTGACCGGGATGCTCAAGAGGACCGGCACGCTCATGGACATGATGCATATCCTGCCGAAGGAGACATACGACTCCCTACCGCCGGGAGAGGCGATAACAGTGAAATACACCGAGGAGAAGATGCCTAAATTCTTCTACTACATCGACAAAGAAGGCACGAACTGGCCGACGGCGCTGCGGTTCGCCCAGGGGAGCCTGGACGGTTTCAAACCGATAAAGGATGACAGGGCCGTCGTCAGCCTGGACTTCGCGGGAATCGACCTGCATGCCAACCAGAACAGGACATACGCACCCCTTGTCCTCGGCGCCTCCGAGGCGAAGATGATGATGGACGAAGGGCTCATCAAGGGCGTGGGGGACAGGCTGGACGGATTCTTCGGCGCCGACGCATACGTAGCAGGCATCCTGGAGCCGACGAACACGTCCCTCGACATGTTCCACTATATGCCAAAGGACTAGAAAATGTGCCTCCTATGCGGGACCGGGTCCGCCTTGTTCGACGCCCTTTTGCCTGTCGCAGCGGCTTTAGCGGTCGTTTTGCCCGCCGAATTGCTGTCATGGCTCATAGGATGCAGGATAAATTCCCACAAGCGGTAATATCAGCCATGGTAAAGAAGAGGCCTCTACTGGTCGGTGGTGCGCTTTTTTCGACGATCCTGGCAGCGTTGTCCCTGCTCATCGTAGGCCTTGGCGCCGCATATGCGATGGACGGCGGAAGATCAGAGGCCCCGGCGACCACGACAACATCATCGACATCCTCTACGGCCACTACTTCGTCGACGTCCACGACTACATTGGTTCGATACACGACGACCACATCCGCGTCGACCACGCTCGAATACAGGCCGCCGCAGTCGACCACGACCACGACCTATGTGAGCCACCTACCGGACTACACGAAGTACGGGCAGGTGCCGAAGATAATCGAGCGCAACATCGTACCCGATTCCTGCTACAAGCCGCAGTGATGCGCTGAAGGTATTTACTCCAGTCCCTCCATTATCCCTATATGGCGACTGACCTGTTGTTGATCAATGCCGCCGATGCCGGCCTCGTCGCGGGCGGATATCCTTATCCCCCGTTGGGGCTGGCGTATGTGGCGGCATCCGTGAGGCAGGCGGGCTTCCAGGTGGCGGTCGAAGACCTCAGCTTCGCAGAGACAGGCCATGTCATCGAATCCGTGGAGGCGACGATGAGGCGAGTCGACCCCACGGTCGTGGGAATATACGGCCTGACCTCGAACAGGCTCTACATTTCAGCGATAGCGAAAACCGCGAAGGACGAGAAGCCCGGCGTGTTCGTGGTCGGCGGAGGCCCGCACATGGGATTCACTGCCGGCGACTATCTCAAAGAGGGCTTATTCGACGGGATCTGCAGGCGGGAGGGCGAGCAGGCCATGGTCGAGCTCATGTCAGCGGTAAAATCCTCCGGAAGCAGTGGAGAGCTCGAAGGCAGCTTGGGCGGCCTCTTGGGCTGGAGCTTCAGGGTCGGGGGAAAGCCTGTCCACAACCGCTGCCACCCATTCAACGAAGACCTTGACTGCCTGCCTTTCCCCGCATGGGACCTGTTTGACATACCCAGATACTATATAGGTATGTGCAAGAAGACATTTACATCGTTTCCTGTCTCGACCTCCCGCGGCTGCGCATTCGCCTGCATGTTCTGCTCAGGGTCTGCCTTCACGGGCCGTAAAGTCAGGTACCGCAGCCCGGAAAACGTCCTGTCCGAAGTCCGATGGCTGTATGGCAGATTCAATCCCGAGCTCATCCAGTTCGTTGACGACACGTTCACCTCCGACAGGGGGAGAGTCATCGAGATAGCGAAGGGTATGGGGCGGATAGACCCGACGGCAATCTGGACGTCGAATATCACGATATCGACCGTTGACCGGGAACTTCTTAAGATAATGCGTGACAACGGCTGCAAAAAGTGGAATTCGGGATAGAGTCGGCGAACGAAGGCGTGAGGGAGCGTGTCCTTGGAAAGAAGTTCACCAATCAGGATGTCGGGAAAGTCGCGGGTTGGCTGAAGGAGTTGGGCATCAGATCTACAGCATACTTCATACTAGGCCTCCCAGGGGAGAACATAGACGATCTCATCGGAAGCAATATGATGGCATACATGCTTGCTGAGGAATACGGCGTGGAGACCAAGCTGGTAGCGGGAACGACGCTTTTTCCGGGAACGAAAGTCACTGGATATGCCCGACGCAGAGGCCTTGTGCCTGACCTGAATTGGACCGGCGTCGACGTCGGCGATTATATGGCCGGTGACCTCCCGATCCTGGCCGAACATGGTGTGGGTGCCGGATTGATCAACCTTCTCCAGCGGGAGCTCGATGTCATTGGGATGGCCAAGGAAACCGGTCTTCAGGTCTCCCCCTTGAGGAGGTACTCCATGATACATAACATCCTGGCGGGTGCAAAGTTTGGGATATCCACGCAGGCTGTCAGAGACGGCGAAATCGAAGCCTTGCACGAGAATCTGCCCTCTGCTCCGGGAAAAAAGGAGCCTCCCGCTAAGAACTAGGCTAATAAGTCGCGCGCACAATATGTAGCCATGACGATCGTAGTCTCCGTCGAGAGCCTCGTCAAGGATTATGGCACAGTAAAGGCCGTCAAAGGCGTCTCGTTCTCGGTAGGTTCCGGGAGCATCTTCGGCCTCGTCGGCCCAAACGGAGCCGGCAAGACGACGATCATCAAGTCCCTTACCGGCCAGATCAAGCCCACTTCGGGGAGGGTCTCCGTCCTGGGCTTGGACGCCGTCTCAGATCCAGTCGGCGTCCGCAGAAAGGTGGGCATCATCCCCGAGCAGGAGTCGCCTCCGAGCTTCCTCACGGCAGAGGAATACCTGTCGTTCGTCGCCGAGATCCGCGGGATAATGGGCTGGGAAAAGGAGGCGGACAGGTGGTTCAAGCTGTTGGACTACGACGGCCACAGGAACGTCCTCTGCAAGGACCTTTCGAGGGGCACCAGGCAGAAGCTGATGGTCAGCCAGGCATTCCTCCACAAGCCCACTATAGTGTTCATCGACGAGCCTCTCGTCAACCTGGACCCGATAGCGCAGAAGCGGGTGAAGGACTTCCTCAAAGGATATGCGAAGGAGGGGAATTCCGTCTTCATATGCAGCCACCTCCTGGAGACCGTCGAAGAGCTGTGCGACGAGGTAGCCATCCTCAATAAGGGTGAAATCGTTGCTGAAGGCCCGATACACGACCTGTTGAAGAGGCGCGAACACCTTGAGCAGTTGTTCATTGACCTCGTCGGAGGGGGGGATGCTCCCACTGCTTAGGCATATGATGAGGGAGGAGTGGAGGATGCACTCCATCCTTCTTGGCAACAGGAGCTTCAGCTTCTTCCCGATAATCATGGCTATCCTCGCATTCACGGCATCGATGCTTCTGCCCATCTACAGGCTGCTTCTGACAAGCGAACAGATGGCCGCCGTCATGCACCTGATATACCTCTTCTTCGGCCTGTCTGTCGGGGGCTTCGGCTTCATGGGGCAGGAGGCGCTGAACCGCAGGCTCGGCGACATAAGCCTGATCGCGTATGCGAGCAGGACCCTCCCGGTCTCGGAGCGCGGGATATTCGCAAACTTCGTGCTCAAGGACACGATATTCTACGCATTCTTCCTCATACTCCCCTTCTTCGCGGCATATGCGCCCTCGAGGCTTATGCTGGGGCTGACGCTGGCTTCCGTCCCATATCTCGCAGCCTCGCTGGCACTGACGTTCCTGTTCGGCCTCTCCCTGAGCTTCGCCGCAACGACTGCATACGCACACCTTGGGAAAGCGCTCCTTGCCGCCGTCTTTGCAGGGACTTTCGCGTACTCCCTCCATGACCCGGCCTGGCTCAGCCTGGAAGGGCTCTCATCCCTTCTGCCGCCGCTTCAGTTTTACCTCCATCACAGCCCACAGGACGCATTTATCGCACTGGCCTTGGCATTCACATTGTCGGCGTCTTCGATCTGGGCACTGAAGGTCGACTATCGCCTGTCCGCAAGGCGCTACCACAACCAATATGTATCACTGGTCGGCAAGCTTGGGTTCGGCAGACTCTCTCCGTTCGTCGCGAAGGACCTCCTGGACCTGAACCGCAGCGAAGGGGGAATCGGGAAGATCTTCATGAGCTTCGGCCTGCCCATAGTCGCCGTCGTAGCTATGGTGTCCTTCTTCTCGAGGCTCCTGCCGATTGAAACCTACCACTTCATGATGCTGATCTCGCTGATGACAGGCCTTGTCTCGACGAGTCTCTACAGCTGGCTCACGGAGCTCGACTTCGAGGAACTTTACGCATTCATGCCGATCCATACGAGCTACATAATGGCATCGAAGCTCGCCCTTTACGGGGCCGTATCAGTCGCAGTAGGGACGCCCATCATCGCAGCCTCTTACTCCCTCCTCGCCCCTGCGCTGGTCTTCCTCCCCGCGGGTCTTCTGCTCGCGGCTTCCGTTGCGGCCTATTCCGTTGCCGTCACTGCATATCTCACCGGGCTTAAGCCGAACGTCATGCTCTACAGCGGCGGAGTGTTCGCGCTCTACGTCCTGGCGATACTGCCGCCGCTCATACTGCCTGCGGTCCTCTTCATGACAGGGTACGCAAGCCAGATGCTGTCGCTGTCGCTGACGGCGCTGTATGCCATCGTGCTCCTGCCGGCCTCGATCGTCATCCTTCGCAGGAGCCTCGTCAAATGGGATGCCGCCGAGGGCATCACTCCCGGTGCAGTGTGAGGACGACGATCTCCGGCCTTGCGAAGAACCTCATCGGAAGACCGGTCGTGCCTACGCCTTTCGTCACGAAGACGGTCGTGTGGTTCGTCTTCACGAATCCTCCTGCGTACTTCTGTCCCGCATTCGAAGGCAGATAGGGCGTCCATAGGCCGAATAACGTCACCTGTCCTCCGTGGGTGTGGCCTGAGAGGACCAATGCAATGCTGTCTGATCTGAGGTATTCTGCGATGTCCGGGTTGTGTGACAGGAGTATGGTGTAGTCACTCGCTTTGGCTCCGTCCAATGCGGCATTGAAGTCCTGCCGCTGCGTCCATAAGTCGGCGACTCCCGCTATCCTGATGCTGCCGTTCCCGGATGAGGCCCAAACACCGTCATTGTCAATGACCCTGATACTCGCCGACTCCAACGAATTCATAGCCCTGTCCCTCCCCGCCCAGTTCTCATGGTTTCCGAGGACCGCATACGCCCCGAGGGGGGCTTTCAGGCGGCTGAACTCCCCGAGGCAAGGCCCGATCCGGTCTCCAGTGTTGAAGATGTCGTCGCTGGAGATGTAATCCCCCCCAAGGAGTATCATGTCCGGTTCGAGCCCGTCTATGCTATCGACGAGCTCCCTGGTCCTGCCAATCGAGAACAACGGCCCGCAGTGGATGTCCGATACGAACACGATCCTCTTGCCGTCGAACGATTCCGGCAACCTATCGTCCGCGAAATCGACCCGGTTCACCAGGATGAGGTACGGCTCGATGAGGGAATACGCCGCCAACAGTGCCAACACCGCCGCGACAACGACGGCCGCCTTTCTCATAAGGCTATGATTCGCCGGCGGCCTTTTTATGCACCAATGCCCCCGATGGTCATAGTCCCTAGGTTATGGCCTTTAGCGGGTCGAACAAGACGGGAGTGACGTAGACCTCTATCAGCGCTGCCAGCAATAAAATCATTAAAGATACAAGTATCAGTGAGGATGAATCCTTGATTACCCGCCAGAACTCAGGTTCTCTATAATGGTGGCAGACTACTGCCTCGGATATTATGCCTCCTGCAAGGATCCCGAAGAAGTAGCTTACAACCTCTGGCAGGCCGTGTATCAGGTAGCTGATGCTCACCGGAAGGACGCTGAAATAGGTCATGATTGATGGGCTTTGGCCCAGTTGGCCTAATCGCGCCAAACCTTCCCTCCCCATATTGCCTATTGCGACCCCTATCACAGAAGCGTTCCAACTGAGGATGAATATCGCCCCGGCGCCATAGACGAATGAGAATATTATGCAAAAAAGGAGGACACGCAAATTGTTTAAAAGAATGACCACCAGATCGTTGGTATCCAAGGTCGATGCACCAGTGGCTGCGAATTGGTTCTGTATGGAGTAAATCGTATCTATTTGGATCGCTGTTGACACCGTGACCAGAGCAAGCGGCATGAATGTGAACCAGAGGCTATAGGCGAATACCATTCCTACGAAGAGAAAGATAAAGAACCAGAGGATATGTTTGTACTGAGCAAGGTGCATGTGTTCCGTGCTTTTTTCCATGGACTTCCTCTCTTCATCGTAGATCGCATGGTACCATATCACTACAAGCGGGATCGTGGTGAGGAATATGCCTGCGACGCTCGCGTATCTTCCGAATAACAGGATTCCAAGCATTATCCCAAGAAGGGAGTACACTAGGCCTATCACTAACATCCGCATAGGATGATGCAACCATCTTTCCGGCACGACAATAGACTCCAGAACCATGATATAGCCTAGCCTTTTTCGAATCAGAAGGATATGGGAAAGCTCTCAACACACATCTGCGCTTGAGAGTATATAGGCGAGGGTAACGGATTGGTTACCTCATCGTCTAGGCCATGGAGCATTCAATTAGCCTGTTGAGGACATGACATGCGACATTGCCTTTCTTTGTCAGCCGGTAATTGACCCTAATTGGGGACAGGTTGGCGTTCACTCTTCGCTTGAGAATGTCGTGTTCCACCATCTCCTTAAGCCTCTCAGAAAGCACCTTTGAGCTGATATTATCCAGCCTGTTCTGTAATTCCCTAAAACCGGCCTTCTCCCGGGGGGATTGCTGTATCTCCACAAGTATGGGTATCGCCCACTGTTTCCCTAGCATCTTTACCGTCTCTTGCAATGTTCCTATTCCCTCTGAGGGTAGTTGTTCATATCCGTCCATTTTTCCACCTTTAAACTTCGCACCTTTATTCGCATTCAATTAATTATCGTATGGCATCATTTCGCCATCTCCTTTATTCACGGATAATGCCGGCTCGATTACTGCCAGATCGGCGAGGATCAGATTCCGTATCCTAACAGCCTCGATCCTGCTTTCGGTTTCTGCCATCCTTATGACGTCTTTTAAAACCCTCTTCAGGCTTGATTTTGCCTTTCGGACTGATGTTTTGTCATCAAAGACTTTCGCATCCAGGGGTTGTTTTTTGCCGGACATGCCGGTTTGAGCGTCTCCTTTCATCTCAGGCCCCAACCCCCCGCAGGTATTTGTTGCAGAAGGTGCAGTGTTCCGACTCGGCAGACGGGCTGCCGCAAACCAGACAGACGGCAACTGCGTCTGCCGGAAGATCTCCCGTATTGTTCACGCCATTCATCTTTCCCACCACCGCATACACGCATCCCTTCACCTTTCATCTCGATGCAAGCGCTGCATTTTTTGGCTTTTTTGTTTAAGCTGCACTTTCAACGGTAACACCACGTTGGCTCCCTACACCAGTATAATCTGGTCGACGGCATCAGCCTCTTAACTTCATTCGATAGGGCGAACTTTGCTGCTGTGACGCCTTCATTCACATTGCCCCCATATCCCTTTCTCCTTTGTTTCTCTGCAGTATTTCGCATAGTTTCACCTCTTCCAATGACAAAATTCCGATATGAAACCCAACGGTGAATGATCGTGAGGGGAGTTGTCGGATTCGCCAAATCTAGAAAAAGCATCGCATTCACGCGCAACAGTCGCATTAACCATCCCCGGATCCATGGCAGCCCTCACATCACTCCTTGTTCGGCCAGCCAATTCAGTCCCGGCAACTCCGCCTTTCGTAAACAGAACCTTCGGTAAAGTTTTATGTGTTTCAATAAAAAACGGGAAAGTTATGGTGGATCCATTAACGCCGTTTATGTTAGATGGCTCGGTAAAGGATGAACCGTTATTAAAAATAGCATGCCTCTCTTTTAGGGCATATCCGCTTGTTTTTTCTTCGAAGTTTTTATTCAATAGTTACTCCGTGATTATATACGCATACAGGTATAAAAACCTGCCGGTTTTTGTTTTTTGCATATATTCTGACAAAAGTAGGGGGGATTGATGATTGTCGCAGCCGCCTACTTTTTTGAGAGCACTGTCTTTATCTTTGCCAAAAGCGCCTCTTCCGTGAACGGTTTAGTCAGCCACTCTGCCCGGTTGATGTTCCCGAGCGTCTTCGCCTCCATGTGGTCGTCTATGACCGTTACAAAGAGCACTGGTATCTGGGAGAATTCCGGGTTCTGGCTTAACTGGATGTAGAACCTGTCTCCCTGAGCGCCCTTGGGCAGTATGATATCGAGTATCATGAGGTCGTATTCTGTCTCTGAGATCGCCTTCCAGGCGTCCTTCGTGTTGGTGACCTGTGTGATGTCGTATTTTCCTGGAAGTATCTGGGAGTATATCGACTGTATGTCCAGGTTGTCCTCGACCACCAGAATCTTTGGCTTAACGTTCATTTGGTTCCCTTTGGTATTGTCAACTTAAAAACACTGCCTTTGCCATGGCCTTGGGACTCTGCCTTGATGCTTCCGCCCAGGAGCTTCATGTTCTCAGCCACTATGTTCAGTCCTACTCCCGCACCTGGCACGCTAGGATCGACCTTGTAGAAAGCGTTGAACACATTTTCGATGTCCTCTTCGCTGAGGCCGACGCCTGTGTCTAAGACTTCGACAACGACGTTATCCGCGAATTCGTCAAGCTTTACGTCTATATCCCCGGTCTCGGTGTATTTTATGGCGTTTTCCGCTAGGTTGGTGATTGACCCCATCACCTTATCTCTATCTGAATTCACTTCTAGGTTGGCGGGCCCATGATACGTCAGTACCAGCCGTTTCTCCTCTGCCAGATGCATCAAATCAGCCAACGCCCCTAACATCTCCTTAGCCAGGTCGAATCTCGCTCTCTTCACCTTCTCACTTCCGGACTCGAGCCTGCTGAGCTTCAGTATCTTCGTTACGAGCTCCCTCGTTTGTCGTGTGTTCCTAAGGATCATGTCCATGTTCTGATGGTGGTGTCCGCCGCTGTCGCTGGATTCTTTTGAAAGACGTTCAAGTCCCATCTCGATTATCGACAGCGGGGTTTTCAGCTGGTGCGACAGGTCCCTCAGCATCCTGTCCCTCAGCTTCTTGACCTTTTCCGTCTCGGTTATGTCATGCCATACGACTATCACGCCAGTCACCTTCCCCTTGGTGATTATGGGGGCTGAGTTCGATAGCACAATCTTCTCCCTCCCAGTCTCGTATTTGAATATCAGCTTCACGTCATGCACGGTCTCGCCTTTTAACGCGCGGCCTTCGGGGGTTTCCTCGACATTGAAGGGAGCGCCCTCCTCAGTCATGAGGGAAATTTTTCCCATAATCCCCCGGATTGTCAGCCCTGCTGGGTCGAAGCCCAGCATCTTTGACATTGCTTGGTTGTGTTTTACCGCCTTTCCGGACACGTCATAGATGATCAGCGGCTCAGCCATTGACTTGAAAATCGCTTCGAGTTCGTTCGCCTTCATCTGGGCCTCCGCCGACAGCTGCTGGACCTTGCTGATGAAGTGTTCGCGCTCCAACTCCGCATTCTTCCGTGCGGTGATATCCTGTCCCTGCGCTATCGTCGATAGTATAGTCTTGCCGTCCTTGTCGTAGATGTTCGCCGAGTTCCATAGCACTATCCTTACTTCTCCGTCCTTTTGGAGTATCGGAATCTCGACGGATTCCCAGTAATCCCCCACAGCTGTCTGCTTGATCTTATCCAATGACTCCTTTCGGTTGTCTTTCGGGAAGAGAATATCCAGCCTTTTCCCTATCACGTCATGGGCTGTGTATCCTGTAAGGTGTTCGAAAGCCTTGTTGAACCTGAATATCCTCTGCATTTTATCCCATACGATGATCGGTGCGTTCGCGTAGTTCAGGAGGTTCTCCAGGTAATCGCGGGTCTGCCGAAGGTCCTCCTCGGCCTGTTTTATCTTGGCTTCGACCTTCTTGCGTTCGGTGATGTCCGTATGCATGGCAAGATTGGCTACGTGTCGTCCACTGCTGTCGAAAATCGGCGAAGCGTTATAGCTTGACCACAGCACTGAGCCGTCTTTGCGGCGGAACTTGAACTCGCCACTCAATATCTTTTTGGTTTTTAGCTCGTTTCTTAAGTCCAGAACTGGCTTTTTCAAGTCTTTGAAGCTGAAATCCAAACTTGTTTTGTTCAGGATTTCATCGACTGGATAGCCGAGCATGTCTGCCATCATCTGATTAACGAAGGTGAAATTACCGCCTAGAGTAGCGGTTATTATGCCCTCCCTAGCAGTCTCTACGATTCCGCGAAACTTCTCCTCGCTCTCCCTCAGTTGTTTTACTAGGTTTTGCACCGCCTCTAATTGGGACAGGTCTGTCGCGACGAGGCTTATTATGGGATTTCCTTGGCTTTTGAGGTGGCTTGCCCATATTTCCAGGGGGATGGAGTTGCCATTCCTGGACTGGAATAGAATCCTTTTGTGCGTAGTCTCCTTCAATGCGATTTTGAGTATGTCCTTGAAGTGATGAATGTCCTGGGAAGCGATAAATTCGGCCAGATTGCGGCCTAAGAGCTTGTTCTGCGGCTGTGCGAGGAGTTCAGTGGCCCGATTGTTGCAGAAAAGTATCGTGCCATCCGGCGTCGTGGCGATGCCGACCTCATTCATGGTCTCGACCATCAGGCGATGGAGGTTCTCCGACTCGGACAGCGAGAAGACCCGGTTTCCCTTGTTTCCTGAGACTATAATCGCATCCACTTCCCCTTCGCGGATGGCGCGCAGCGTTTCTTCAGCTTCACCCAGTCTGGCGCGCAAATCGGCGTTCTCTTTTTGCAGCTTGCTATCGGTTTTGTCTTTCATTTAGGGATAGCACGAGTTTTAGCCATACGGATTAATAAGAACTATCCGCTACTCTCATCTGAATCGCAGGTCTAGGCCTATGAGGGTTTTCTTTTCATCCGCCATGTTCCCGATGAGTCTGCGCAGGGGTAGCGGCAGTTTCTTTATCAGGGTCGGTGCGGCGATTATCTGCTCCCCTTGGCTAGTGTAGGGTGCTTGTAGATGTCGATTATCTGCAGGTCATATCTGCCTTTAAGGTATTCATTGCAGATTTTTCTGATCGAATCGATTGCGTGGCTGGAGTTTGGAGTGAGCCCGGCAACGTATAGTCTGAGGACGTAATAGGATTTGTCGCCTTCGGTAAACGTCTTCTCTATCAGTTTGGTGGTTTTATCATGCTTTGCTTTACTTTTCATGTTTTCTCATTTTATAGTGTGTTTGTCATTGGCCGCAGGTCGAGACCGACGAGGACACGCTCGGTGTCGGAGAGGTCGCCTATGATCTTCTTTATGGGTTGGGGGAGTTTCCTCACGAGGGTCGGAACTGCGATTATTTGGTCGCCTGCTGCGAGCTTCGGCTCCTTCAGAAGGTCGATGATCACAAGGGTGTATTGCCCAGGAAGGTGTTCGTCGCATATTTTCTTGAGGTTCGCGAACGCCTTGAGCGAGTGCGGCGTCTGCCCTGCGACATAAAGCCGCAGATCCCATTTCTTTTTTCTTTTTGGCATTTCAGTTATCTTTCTGCTTGTCCCTTCCTCGCGCCCGCCCCATGTCAGTGTGGCTTTTCTTGGCTTCGTCTGTCCGGTCCCTCTCCTGTTTGACGTTCGTTGCCCCCTCCTCGTTGACGTTCGAAAGCTTCGTCTGCAATGCCTCGATTTGCACCCGCAGTCCCTTGCATTCTATCTCAACCTCGCGCTTGTGGGCTTCGGCTTTCAGCTCGGACGCCAGCGCTTCCATCCTTTCCTTGGCCTCCAGGTTGAGTCTTGCAGTGCCGGTGAATACGCCGCCTGACCCTTCGTATACGTCTACAAGGTCTATTCCATGGTCGCTGAGTATGAACTCGCGCATCTGGTTAGAGTGGGCCATTCCGCGGCTCTTGAGCACGAATATTATGCGATTTCGCTCGCTTGCCGACTCAACCATCCTAAGGAGTATCCACGTGTCCATCAGCGAACTTACTCCAACCTCGGACTGCTCCACATTCACCTTCATTCCGGTTAGGCTGGTGAAGATGGTTGTGATTCCACGGGATTTCAGGAAGTCTATCACCCTCGTCAGCATCGACTTGATTTCGGCTTCGTCTCCGACTTCGTTGAGGTTGGTGACAGGATCCATAATCACCGAGTCGGGCTTATATTCAGAGACCATCTTGTGAATGTTCACCAGATGGGATTCCAAACCATATAACGTCGGCCGGATGGAGCGAATTATTAGATGTCCAGCGTCGATGTGCTTTTGCAGGTCTAAACCGATTGAGGCCATGTTCCTCACGATCTGTTCGGGCGACTCCTCGGACGACCAGTAAAGGCACTTTTCTCCGCGCTTGCATGCGCTGTCTACGTAAGCCATAGCTACGCTCGTCTTCCCCGACCCTGCGGTTCCCGAGATGAGGATGCTAGAGCCTTTGAAGTATCCCTTGTCGGACAGCATATTGTCAAGCCTTGCTATCCCAGATGGAATCCGTTTCAAGCTCACCCGGTGGGATAGACCGAGAGTATTTATCGGCAGGACGCTGAAGCCCTGCTCGTCAATCAATGCAGGGTATTCGTTGGTGCCGTGACTGCTGCCGCGATACTTTATTATGCGTACCCTCCTGGTCGCAACCTGGTTTTGTAACCTATTGTCAAGGTATATGACACAATCGCTGACGTACTCCTCGAGACCGTGGCGCGTCAGGGTATTCTCACCTTGCTCGGCGGTTATGACTGCCGTGATGCCCTTCTCCTTGAGCCAGCGGAACATCCGCCTCAGCTCTGAGCGAAGGATGCCTTCGCTGGGCAGTCCTGCGAATAGAGCCTCCAGACCGTCAAGCACGACCCTTTTAGCCCCGACGGAGTCGATCATGCTGTTGAGGCGCACGAACAGTCCCTCCAGATCGTATTCGCCTGTCTCCTCTATCTCCTTCCGCTCGATGAAAACGTAGTCGACCGCGACCTTCTTGGCTGCAACCAACGCCGGCAGGTCGAAGCCGAGGGAGGAGATGTTGCTCCCCAAATCCTTTTCGGTCTCCTCAAACGCCATGAAAACCCCGGGTTCCCCGAGGTCCCGCGCACCGCGCACGATGAACTCCATCGCCATCAAGGTCTTGCCGCAGCCGGCGCCGCCGCAAATGAGCGTCGGACGCCCCCGTGGTATGCCGCCTTCCGTGATCTCATCCAGCCCGCGAATTCCTGTGCGGCACTTTTCAATCCCAATATACTTTTGCTTAACAGCTTTTGAAGTCATTAAATCTCACCCATAACAGATAACAACGAATATAACCTCTCATTATATCAAACCACCCTATCCGTTTATATATCATCCTTTATTAATCCCCTTCCCTTATTAAACACCTAAAATGGGCAGGGGAAATCAGGTGAAACAATCCTGCTGAAACCATACTTCGGGTAACCTTTTTGTAACCCATGCCTTCATTAAGCTTCACTCGGATATAACCTCGAAGGTTTATTGGTAAATGCTGAAACTATAAAATATCAAAGGAGCGACGTTCGCTTCATTACGAAACCCGCAATTAGCGTCTCAGACTTTCTCCTAATTCTTTTAAAAAGTTTTTATCGGTTGATAAATCTGAAACCGCGCGCATCTGTCCTATCCATTGACCTTGATGGCAGATCCGTTCTACTCCGCTTTCCCGTTCTACACTACGCTCCATTCTACTCTACATCAGCCCGGCAGGTATCCGACACAGGCGGTGTAGATGCGTACTTGTGGTGCATGGAATCAGCAGCTGCATATGGGCAGAATCCGAATGAGGGGAAAAAAGTGAGGTGAAATGATGGAAACATGCGATGAAAAAAACGACAGAGCGTCTTTGAAAAACGACGAAAAGAACGAGAGGGTGTCCTTGGACAACGATCAGAAAAACGAATCGGCGACTTTGGGCAACGATCAGAAAGACGATAGGGTGTCCTTGGACAACGATCAGAAAAACGACTCGGCGGCTATGAAAAACGACCAGAATAACGATATAGTGACTATGAGAAACGATCAGAAAAACGCCAGGGTCACTCAGAGAAACGACCATAAAAACGCCAGGGTGACGTTGAGGAACGACCAAAAAATTGCAGATGAGAGGGCTGAAATGACCGAAAAAATGGATAAACAAAACGGATTCGCCCTCTTTGCGCTTGCCCTCCTGGGTTTAGTTGCAATACTGGGGATGGGGGGGATAGTCCTTTGGAACATCTCGCCGCCCATAACCGGATACGCAGTCAAGGATATATCAGATACGACCGCGCCGACGGTGAGCTATACGGAACCTGAGAACTATGCGATGAATGTTCCGCTTAACAAAGACATCTTCGCAGCTTTTAGCGAGGCTATGTCCGAGCAGACGGTAACTGGAGCATTCACAGTGACAGGACCTGACGGGACTCAAATAGCAGGAACCGTGAAAAATGTCGGCAGAACTGGGATTTTTACGCCAAACAACGACCTGAAGCCTAACACCAGATATACTGCCAAAATATCCTCCGGGGCCGATGACCTCGCAGGCAATGCGATGAGAAGCGACTACGTGTGGGCGTTTACAACAGGCACAGGCCCAGACAGCAACGCACCCCTGTTTCAACGGTACAGCCATATCAGCGTTGAAGTGGAAGACCACCAAAACATAGGCGTATTCTCCATTGGCGGACTATTTGGCAACAACTGGGAGAAGCTGACATATGGCTACCCCAACCCATGGGATGGCACCTTCCTGACCATAAACGTTGATGACCGATTCTACACCACATCTGGCGACCCAAGAGACGGCATTCAAATGGATAAATACAATACCGTGAAGCCGAAGATAGGCGGTTCCTCAATCGTAAGCGAATGGGTGCTTCCTTCGAATATACGCGTGGTTGAAGAGTGGAGCGTCATCCAGAACACGACAGTATTGAATAAGGTCAAGCTGGCGAACGATGACGTATCCGGCCACCGTATTGGCGCGAGATTGCTTATCGACACAAAGGTTGGATTGAACGACGGAGCGCCGATCTTCATACCAGGTAAAGGCCTTATAACAACGGAGAATGAATTCTCCCAAAGCCAGCTTTCCGCAGGGTACTGGAAGGCGTACAACCAGGGTGAACAACCGACCCTCGTCGCCATAGGATTCATAGGCGGCAAGGACGGCATGACCTCCCCCGACAAGCTGGTCGTCGCAGACTGGAAGCAAAGCAAGGACACCGCATGGGGCTACAGCATAGACGGACAACAAAGCATCCTAAGCGATAGCTCTGTTATCCTCTACTACAACCCGACTACAGTCCAACCAGGACAAGAGAAAAACATACAGACCGGTTATGGTGTAGGCGAGTTCAATGTAGGATAAAAGACAAACCCGGAGCTTATGGGCCCCTAAAAAGGCCCATAACTCGCGGAAAAGAAGAAAAACGGACATAATCTAGGAGTGGAAAAAATGAGGTGAGGATATGGAGAAAAAAGATGAAACAAAGGCTATGTCGGCCATGAAAAGCCGTCAAAAAAACGCTCGGGAGACGTTGAAAAGCCGTCAAAAAAGCGCATTGTCAACATTGAAAAACGATGAAAAGATCGAGACAGTGATAATGGACAGCCATCAAAAGGATGATAGGGCGGCTTTGAACGGCCAGCAAGTAGACGATAGGGGAACTTTGAAAGATCATCAAAAAGACGATAGGGTGACCTTGAAAAACGACCAAAAAATAGCAGAATCTATTTTATAAAAAAATGAGGTGAAACGATGGAAAAAAATGTTATAAAGAACGGTTTGGCGACTCTGATGCTGTTGTCTTTGGCGACTTTTGCGATAGCGCAAACAGGACCAGGATGCTACACATCCGGTTACGGAAGCATCTATGCCAAGGGTTCTGTGTTGGAAGTGGACGCAAACAACAACTACATATACCACACTGACAATTGCGTGAATAACGGCGGTGGTGCGCCGGTCGTGAGACTGATAGAGTGGTATTGCGACGGCGCAGCGGCAAAGCAGTTCCGTTACACATGCCCTAACGGCTGTATGGACGGAGAATGCCGGCAATCGAGCAGTTTCTGGTCTGGGATAACAGGTTACGCGTCATCTTGGATATCCGGGGCAGCAGTGGCAACAGGTTACTACCCAAATCATTACGGTTACGCCTATGGTTACGGGTACCCAAAAGAGGTGCTTGGCACAGGCGATCCTGGGACATACCCTGGGGGACCGACCTCAACGCAAGGACAAAGCCTACCCTATCAGGGGGTTAGCCAAACCTATCTGGACAGCAGGTTCGCATCGATGAAGGCCACACAGGCGATGTATGAATCATCCGGTGTGTTGGAAGACTCCGCAAACAGCTACTACGGCGTGAATGAATCTGCAGGACCTGGATGCATAAGTTCCGATCACGGAAACTTCTACATAAAAGGGACAGCGAACTGGAACGGATGGTCTGTAGCGGACAACTGTGACGGAGCGGTCTGGCTAAGGGAGTGGTACTGTGGCGGCGATACTGGCAAACTTATCCAGTATAAATGCCCGAACGGATGCGCCGATGGAGCATGCAAATAGGGAAGTTAGAGAAACATGAGGAAATCCTCTATTGAGGATCAATACCTCCAAGAGCATACGGGCCTCTAAAAAGGCCCGTAGCTCAAATTTTTTTAAAAAAAAAAAAGGATTAAAGGGTGAATAAAAATGGCAAAAATAAGCAGGGGCGGCAGGATGACTGCAGCCAAGAACCGGGCAAAAACCGTAGCGAAGACGGGCGGACGACCCTGCGGGAAAGGAATGGTCAAGAACCGCCCGGCAGGCAAGAACATCATGAGGACTTAACCGATTATACGGGGGCTTTGACCCCCAATTTATTATCATAATGGGTGGCCACAGAGACGTGGTTATCCGATACAATCACGCAGAGTCTAAATGAGGGAAAAAAGGGTAAAGATAGATGGAAAAAAAGTGTAAAAAAACATATAAATGGTGGACAATAATGGAACAAATAACGGAACAAATGAAAATAGCAACAATTAGTTTAGTATGCCTCATGTTTTTTTCAGTGATGGCATGTGAAGTGTCTGCGTACGCATCGCCGGCACCTGTGGGTCTTGGAACAGCCGGCAATTTCGCGATTCTAACAAAAGCTGGAATCACGAACACCGATAGCCATGGTTCTGCTATAACCGGGGACATCGGCTCTAGTCCGATTAGTGCTGCCGCGATGGACAATATATTTTGTTCAGAAATATCTGGGACAATATACGGTGTTGATGCGGCATATACGGGTAGCAGCGATATAACCTGTTATGCCGGTAGCTCAACTGACAAGACCTATGTCGACAACGCAGTATTAGACATGGGAACCGCGTATACCGATGCCGGCGCACGTCCAATGGATGATACCAACGCTGGAAGTGGTGAGCTTGGCGGGCTGACACTCACTCCGGGTGTTTATACGTTTACTTCTGGCGTGACAATATCAACGGATGTCACACTCAATGGAGGCCCAACTGATGTATGGATATTCCAGATACCAGGAACTCTCAATATCGCCTCAGCTGGTGACGTTGATTCCGGCATTAAGGTATTACTCAACGGTGGAGCCATACCTGCGAATGTTTTCTGGAGAGTCGCTGACACAACGACACTTGGAACGTACTCTACGTTCAATGGAAATATCCTGGATATGACGAATATTGCGATCCAAACTGGCGCAGTACTGAACGGCAGAGCGCTGTCACAGACTGCGGTTAGCTTAGAGGGCAATCCTGTCACAGGGCCAATAACCCCAACGCCTACTACAACGACGACTACGACGCTGCCACCTTATATAACGAAGTTCACGACCGATGTGTCGGCGGCTATGCAGGATGACCCGATAACCATAACGGCGGGCGTACAAGAGGGGACAAACCCGCTGCTTAGGCTGTGGTTTACATACAATGGGACGCCCGGGGTGGAAGATCTATTGCCCCCAGTAAACGGCACAAATACCCTCGTTTGGGACACATTTGGCTTAAACCTGTTTGGCAATTACAGCCTGTACGGGTACGTAACCGACGAAGCCGATCCGAGTAACGAGAACCAGAGCAAAGAAATATGGGTGTATTTTGGCACGACAACGACCACAAATCCGGATGATACGACGACAACGACAACCACCATAGCATCCGGCGGAAACGGAGGACATAAACGCATTATTACCACCACAACAACAATCGAGGCTCCGACAACCACGACTTTGGATAATCATGGATGTGCAGTTGATGCAGGGTATAAGTACTGTGGTCTACAAGATAGGTGTATCTTAGTGGATGAAGAATGCACTGCTCCGACAACGACCGAACCCCCCACAACGACTTCGACAATGAGGGTTAGGCCGATGATTGTAGCGACAGTGCCTACTACAGCAAGCACTACATTGACTACATCGACTACATTGACTACGGTCCAAGAAATGAGGACACAGGAACCGCAACAGCTGGCAGAGCAAGAGTGGGATGGTGATGCGTCATTGCTGGCAGGATACGCCGTATACACTATGTCACCTTCTGAGCAATCCATGCAAGCCCTATACGCGGCAGGTTTCAGAAACCTGATGCTGCTATTGTGTCTAATCGCAGGATACGGGGTATGGGCGCAGGACAACCGTCTGATGAGTGCGGAAGCGAAAAGAAAGCTTAAGGCATAAGTTTAGGTGGAGGGCGCACGAAAACCCGCCCTCACCTTTTGATTTTATCGCGGATAAAAAGCATACAGAAATAAAAAAGGGAAAAAGATGAAAAAAATATTGGTTTTGTTGGCCCTAGTCTCCTTGCTGGTGACTGTTGTCTCCGCAGCAAACGAAAACTCGGACAAGGGTAATAAAGACGGCATCCAAGGCCAAAATCAGGCCATTAATGCGATAAACAATAGCATGCAGAATGGCAATCCGAGCGATGCCAGCATCCAGGCTAGATTACGGGTCATAGAGAGACTCCAGCAGAAAATCTCCGAAGAAAAAGACAAAGTTGATAACGAAACCAACAACAGGGACAAGACTAAGGAATTCAAAAACCAGAATGTCGTGCGGGAGCGCGTGATGTCCCTTTTGGCTTTGAGGAATATGACCGAGGACAGAGGCATCGGCCAGGAGGTGGCTGAGGTCGCACGGCAATTCAACAACTCCATCAACAAAACCCAAGGGGCAGAAGAAAGGATGAACAACAGAGGCTGGTTTCAGAGGTTTTTGTTTGGGGGGGACGATACTGCCGCTAATGAGATAGAGCCGGAGGTCAAGGCTAATAGGGCGCGGATAGCGCAATTGAAGGAACTCCGAAAAGGCACCAGCGAGGAAATCGGGCAATTCATCGACGAACAGCTCAAAGAACTAGACGTCGAACAAAACAGGCTGCAAGGCCTGGCACAAAGGGAAAAAGAAAGCAAAGGCATCTTCGGATGGCTGTACAAATAGGGGAAAAGAAGAGGTGAAACAATGGAATCAAACTATGAAAAAATCATGCAGAATCTAAAAGAGAACGGCTTAGCTAAAGCATTCGTCGTCTTTTCCTTGCTTGCCATCCTGGTGATCGGAGGAATAGTGGCGATTGTGGGAATTGTCCTGTGGACTGGCTATCCACCCGTCACCGGCTACACAATCAAGATAGCGGCAGATCCTGCACCCGCACGAGGCGATAGTCTGCCTTATCAAGGAGTCAGTCAGGCTTATCTGGATAACAGGTTCGCCCAGATGAAAGCCGCTCAGGCGATGTACGAGAAATCCGGTGTGTTGGAAGACTCTGCAAACAGCTACTACGGCGTGAACTCGGTTTCTGGACCTGGATGTAAAGACTCAGATAATGGGCATTTTTACGTAAAGGGAACGACAACCTGGGATATATCAAGTATGACTGACCATTGTGACGGAGCAGACTGGTTAGTGGAGTCGTACTGTGACGGCGATATGAGCAAGTCCCTCAGGTACAGATGCCCGAACGGATGCGTTGAGGGCGCATGCAAATAGGTATAATGCTGGTTTAATCGATACGATCCGGCAGAATCCAAATGAGGAAAAATAGGTGAGATTATGGCTTTTAAAAAGAAGGCGAAGAAGGAGAGTTTGACAGAAGAACAAAAGAAAAAGATAAAGGCCGTGCTTCAAAAGGCCGAAGACAAGGTGATAGCCAACTACAGGACGGCCGCCAGCATGTCAGGGGCCGACTGGGTGAAACTATCGAAGCACGTCAGGACAAAGGTCAAGAAGGACATGTCCAAAGCCGAGGCACGAATCGAGAGCGAAGTGAAGAAGAACCCGGCATCAGCAACGGTAGTCGCGGCAGCCATAGGGGCGATAGTCGGGGTCATCGTGATGTCGAAGCTCAGGGGGAAATAAGATGGCGAAGAAGACGGATATAACCGACGAGATCGAATTCTGGTCCTTGATTAAGGACGTAGAAACGAACAAGTCAGTGATGACATCCACGGATATTAAAGGCTTTCCTGGCAATTGTGGGGTTGTCTGAAAATGGATATGATTGAAACGATACTTATGGTAGTCGTGGTTCTCTGGATACTGGGAGTGGTATCTTCGGGAGTGGGAGGTCTCTTAGAGACCATCATCATCATACTCCTCATTCTCTGGTTGCTGGGCGTGGTTACTGCAGCAGCAGGGGGCATAATCCATATGCTCCTTGTAATCGCGGCGATCGTGATGTTGATCAGGCTGATCAAGGGGAGGAACATTTTAACCAATAAATGATGAAAAATGAGGTGGATATGGAAAGCGACGATAAGAGAAACGACCGAGCGGCTTTGCTGACCGATCAGAGAAACGATAGGGACTCTATGGAAAACGACCAAAGAACCGACAGGGAGATCATGAAAAACGACCAAAAAACCGATAGGGTGTCTTTGGAGAGGGAGGATAGGGAATAAACACCCGCGGCCCAGGGCTGTGGCGTTTATCTATGAAGTGCGGGATTCCCGTGCCAGAATCCGGTGTGCGTCTCCTGCACTTTATCAGCATCAAAATTTGAACGATAAATAAAAGTCAAGAAAAAAACAAAGATAGGTGAAAAAAATGAAAGAGGATAAAAAAATATCGTTTGGTGAGGGGGGGATATTTCCTTATGCCCTGTTAGTAGTCGTGTTGTTGACTCTTAGTTCCGGTTGCCTGGGCGGCCAGACCGGATACACGGTCTACAACCCGAATCCGCCTGCGACGATCGCAAAGTCGACTATACAGACGTTAACCGAGGATACGACAGCCCCTTCGACGACGCAGGCGACTGTCGTGGATACGGTTCAGGCTGACTTCAGCAAGGTTTCTGTCGCTGTTGACGGATGCGACGACGACTATTACATGAATGCCATGGTGGCGGGGTACGTGACCAACAATGGCGCTAAGATGATGGCTGCAGTCCCGATAGTCACCCAACTACAATCCTCAGAAGGCAATGTTGTTTCCGGCGGTGAAAAGACGACTGTGATAACTAACCTTAATCCGGGCGAGACTCAGAAGTTCAGCGTAATCTATGTGACGCCGCCTCAGTGGAAGAAGTGCAGGGCATCGGTAAACGGCGACTGGCTGACATAATGAAAATACCTGAAAAAATTGAAATAGTGGGTGATTAAGATGGTAGTTTATGTAGAGTTCGGTGCACTATTGGTTGCGGTTTTGATACTGTATCTGCTGTTCGGAGCGCTGAAGAACGTCGCTTATTTGGTTGCGAACTCGGTAATGGGCATCATAATATTCCTATTATTGAACATTGTCCTCGGGATAGGCATACCCATCAACCTATTATCCGTCGGGATCGTCGCAATAGGCGGCACGGCCGGCGTATTCTTAGTCCTGGTAATCCACTTCCTGGGGCTCGGATTCTAATGCAGGGGAGCGAAACCATGAAAAACCCGAATGAGGCAGTATGGCAAGACTGGCGCCTGATAATTGCACTATTAGTCGCAGTGATAGCACTCGGCTGCATTGGGGCGTCACCTGCCGAGCAGCTGTCTATAACTTCCTACACTACGGCTAAGCCCATGCCATACCCCGCCACTACCGTATCTATCATGTCAACATCACCCGTGCCAACAACCATTCAGCCTATTGCCGAGGAAGATAAAAAAGCCACATGCCTTGAAGCCCGGGCCAACCGGACGATATACGAGCGCTGCAAATTGGCTGCCTCCGGAAACCTGCCGATGCCACAGTCGGAACTCCGAAGATGCGCCGAAATACAGCAACACGCTGGAGCATATTCAGAGTTAATCTTCCACGGCCTCCAAAACTGCGCCGGAATCCCGGCAGGCGGCCTTGACATTGACTCTTCCGGGGATGCGTTGTTCTGCAAGGATATGGGTCAGCCGGACCGCGATCAATGCTACCTATCCGTGAGGATGTGCGACCCGATAGATGACTCCAAGCTCAAGAACCAATGCCTCAACGGACTCGAACTCAAGAAACTCTAACGACTACAGGACGTCGCCATTACTATGCTGGTGCCAGGTACTTGAGGGACAACCGGGCGACAGCGGGTGAAAGCCGCGGCGCCGACCACACTAACACACTAAAGGCACTAGGACGATGTCTTTTTTTCCTACTTTTCGGAATTTTTATGCATCCAAAAGGAATATTCCGCATGGGATATTTCGGCAAACGCTTCAGCAACCAGACAAAGGAGGAGGTACTGAAGCACCTTGCGAACCTCCTGCGGCCTGGAACCATCTACAACCTCCAAAGCGACCCGTTGGACCTGCATTTCGAGATCAGGGAATCCGACCGGCAGCCGAGGGAGGTATCTGACAAGCGTCAGAGGATTCAGGCTGAATTCCAGCACATGAGCAAGAAGAAGCGCAGGCTCTCCGGCACCCGTAAAAGGGTGGGGCCTAAGATACGTTCCGTGAAAAAAGGCCGCACAGTCAACCTAAAAGGCGTGGTTTACTGATTTCTAACACTTATATTTCGGTAGTCACTTTAATTAACAGGTGGATTGGCGGTGAAAAAACTTAGAAAACGATTTAAACCAGTTAAACTGGCGTCTAAAAGGCCTAAAAAGGCAGATTTCCGGCCTAAGAAACTTATTCTCCCAAGTCGGTTGGGTGTCGAATCCAAGAATATCACCGTCGTATACGGCATGCGCATAGAATCGGACATCATAACGCGCGCAGCCATCGAGGCATTCAACAAGAAACGGTATACCGTACACGACGTCCGCCTGACTGAATACATCCCTGACCCCAAATTCAGGAATCTCATGGTAAAGATTGCGGTCCTGGACAGGATACAGGAGGAACTGGTCAAGCTCTACCCCGAGGCGAACGTGATACGTCCCAATACCGTCACATTGATGGTCCGCTGAAGAGCGACTCCTCGATTTTCGCCTTCAGTTCCGACAGCGTACCCGTGTTCTCTAGGACGACGTCAGCCATTTTGCCGAGCGATTCTATCATCCTCTCTGTCTCCCTCTCTTCTGACTTCCTGAACTCTTCGAAGCTGATCTTAGCCTCCCCCCTGGTCCCCCTCGATGTGGCCCTCCCGTACCTGACCTTCTGCGGGGCGCAAACGTAGACGATCCTTCCGCCGAGGCCCTTCACCATCTCGAACTCGTCCTGGTACCTAATCCCATCAACGACTATGATATCCGCCCCGTCCGCAAGTACGTCCTCCTTCAGGACCTGGGCGAGAAGACCGTCGCCGTAGGCCTTTCTCAGGCTTAGACCGAGTTCCTGCAGGTTCTCCCTGGTCTCTGGCTTGTGCAGCCTTTTGAGCACGTCCCTGAGGACGTCACTGAAGCGGTAGTAGGATGCGCCCTTCTCCCTGAGCAGGTAGTCTGCGACTGCGGTCTTTCCGGAGGCGATCCCCCCTATCAGGCCGATTATATGGCTCATTTTGAATTGCCGAATGCTGCGGCTCTCATCTATTTTTTCACGCAGACGTGCACGACTTCTATCCCGGCATCTGAGAGTATCTTCAGGCCGTCTCTGTCGGTGTATTCCCCGCTGATGACGGCCTTGCCTATGCCTGAGTTCACGATCAGGCGCGCGCATATCTTGCACGGGAAGGCGTTTATGTAAAGCGTCGAGCCGCGGCTCATCTTCCCCGCCTGTATCAGCGCGTTCTGCTCGGCGTGG
>JAZDMS010000017.1:0-70194 GCA_043800705.1 Candidatus Altarchaeota archaeon | reverse complement strand
TGAAGGAAAAATAAAAAGAATGTAAAGAACGCATAATAGAGGGGCTCTTCCTGAGTATATCCTAGTACCCCCAGCATACCTAGCAATCCCCAGTACCAATTTGATTTAGTTTGCATAAGGCCAGACTATTCTTTAAGGTTTGGCGTTTAAATATTATCGGTTCAACGCATTTTTTTCATCTGAGTGATATGATGACAGACGAAAACGCCAATGACAAAGCACTGAAAAGAACCCTGTTGTTACGGTTCGGTCTTGCAGTCCCTATCCTGCTTTTAGTGTTCTTCCTGCCCGCGGGCACGGTATACTACTGGCAGGCGTGGGTCTACTGTTGCGCCCTCTTCGTTCCGATGACATATGTCTTACACTACTTCCTGAAACATGACCCTGCCTTCTTGAAGCGGAGGATGCAGTTCAAGGAGAAGGAAAAGGAACAGAAAATCCTCATAAAGGTTATGAACATCGTCTTCCTAGTTGCTTTCCTGATCCCTGGTCTTGACCGCCGATACGATTGGTCAGACGTCCCAACGGTCATTGCCCTGGCAGCCAACGTCGTCGTCTTCCTCAGCTACATGTTCATCTTCTGGGTCTTCAGGACAAACAGCTATGCCTCACGCATCGTGGCCGTTGAGAAAGGCCAGGAGGTTATCTCCACGGGGCCTTATTCGATAGTCAGACATCCCATGTACCTTGGGATGGTATTCCTGCTCCTTGCAACACCAGCAGCACTTGGCTCATACTGGGCCTACATAATATTCCTCCCAATGCCGCTGTTCACGATCCCCAGACTGTTGAATGAGGAGAAAGTCCTCCTCAGGGACCTCCCAGGTTACGAAGAGTACTGTAAGAGGACAAAATACCATCTAATCCCCTACATATGGTAAGGATAAACACGGGACACGGACATTAAGGTGAACTTGCGATCGGGTCGTCTGACATTTGTCTTTAAGGCTATAATGGGCGTTTAATTAGTTTTTAGCGGTTTGTCTTTCTATGTGTTTTAGGCTTCGGACTGTAGGTCACAAAGTCTATTCCAGACATTTTAGGATAGTCCTTTACAAGTATTTGTCTCATTCTTTATTTCCAGTCCATATTACTTTTTGCGATGTTTATAAGGTTATTGTTGTCTCTGCTGGGTGGTTTTGTGGTTGGTTTAGCAGTAACTGAGGTGCTTCAACATTACATATTCTTCTCTCTGTTTTTAGGCATACCAGCGGGAGCGGCCACTACCGCAGTATTGTTCATAGTCTCTTATTACCTGAAGCGCGGTAGATGATGGACACCCGCAGAGTAGTCTCCGAGGGGGTGCGGAAAAAAACACCCGTTAGCGAGGGTTTCATCTCAGTTCATTGCCTTCGGCCTGGCATTCGCCTATCGTGTAATATGCTACGTTCTCGTCCCTGCAGGCGGCGCATGCGTTCCCGTATGTCTGCGCGCACGGGTACTTTATGCACTGGATTTTCGCGGGGTCGCTAAAGCCGCAGACTGGGGCGTATTCTTCAGTGCAGAAGTCCGCCTTCCTCTGCTCTAGCGAACACTCGAATGCCCTGAGTTTCCCTTCGGGAGGTCTTGGATGTACTTGCTCGCATCCGCAACCATTTTCATCGTAGAATTGTTGTTTTCCATCTTCACATATCCAATCAGTTGCCGCACATTGGGTTAGGTTTCGGCTGATATACTCACGCGTGTTGGATGTGCCTATCCCACCGTCGGATTCGACTGGAATCGGTTTTTCGGAGCCTATTCCTCCGTCTTGTTCGACTGGTATTGGCTTTTCCCCTGTGTCAGCGCAGGGTATTGATGGTGCAAGGCATGGGGGTGTGCTGTAATAGCACTCGGGGTTGCATGCGTCTCCGTCTTTTCTGTATCCTTGCGGACACGCACATTTGGGCGTTATTAGTCCAGTGCAACGCCAGTTAATTTCCGCAGTTCTTGTCTCCTCACTCACTACGCAGGCTGGGTTGCAGCCTTCCTTTGCGAAGTTGAGGTTGGCGTCAAACCACCAGGTGCGAGAGTTTTCATTATACATGCCTTCACCCAACGCTTCCCCTCCCTTTATACATGACTTTTCCGCGATTGTACGAGCTTCCGCCTCCGAAATGGACGCCGAGGCAATTCCTTGTAGTTCACCACTCCATGAGCGCATGCACTTTCCTTGGGATTCGTTCCAGGAATAACCTGCGGCAATCAGGCAGCCGTGGGCATCAAGGTCGCCGCCGATGAGTTCTGGCTCACCCTGGTTTGTTTGGGAAATCAATCCTCTAACGTTAAAGGCAAATGCGCCTAATACGAATACGAGTATTACTCCTACTCCAATCCAAATGTAATTTGTCAACTTCATATCTAAACACCTCAATTACAAATTAGACCCCTATTTAAAAACTCACCCTCATTTTGTTCGGTAAAAACCGAAAAGTGAAATCACTAAAACCCTGTGGGGGTAGGGTCTTAGTACGAATTCATATACGCCTTTATTTAAGTAAGTATGAGAGATGAACCCGACCGCCTGACTCTCATCCAAAACGGTGGGGCGTTGAACCCGTTCGCCTAAATCCCGATCGGGGCGTTGACTTTATGGAGTCTATTTTACGGGCCTTTCAGCCGGTTTGGGTGCCTTATATTTTTTGTGTTCAAAGCTCATCCTGAGCTTTGAAAAATATAGTTCAAATCTCCAATATCTTAACCGCTCACTACTCGGATTCAAATCCTGCTGATTCATATGTAAGAATGTAGTAATTTCTTACATAGAGGTGTTTTTAGATGACTGTGAATTTGACAAGGCTTTCGGCCAAGGGGCAGTTGGTTATACCGAGCATGATTAGGCAGAAGATGAATCTCCAGGAGGGCACACCATTTGCAGTGATTAGCAAAGGCGACACTATCCTGTTGAAGAAGGTCAAGATGCCAACCATGGCAGACTTTGACAGGCTGGTAGCCAAGGGTGAGAGGGCTATGGCAAAGCATGGCATACGGCAGGAAGACGTTGAAGGCATAGTCCACAAGTTCAGGGGCGTTAAGGCATGAATGTCAGGGTTGTACTTGACACTAACGTGTTCGTGTCGGGAATGTTTTGGAGTAGAGGTAACCCTAACAGAGTCCTCCGTAAATGTTTAAACCGGGAAGTGACGCTACTCATCAGCCAGGATATTCTTGATGAACTGAGGGGCATTCTCATACGGGAAAGGAAGTTCGACTTGAGTGAGGAGGACATAGAGGTGCACTTGGAATTGGTGTCGATGAACTCGGAGTTGGTTCAGCCGGAACAAAAGCTGGACATAGTTAAAGATGACCCTTCAGACAACAAGTTTCTAGAATGTGCCGTCGCGGGGAAAGCAGACTACATTGTGTCAGGAGACCGACATCTGGAAAAGTCAGAATACCCTCTAACATAAACTAAAACAATCAGGTAAACATTGTGTCAAAAACACATGTTTAGGATATGGACAAAACGCCGTTATACGAACGTTTTAATGAGTACCCCCAGGAAATGTAACAAACTGTACATAGCCAGATCGGGGCGATACTCGTCAATTTTTTACTATATGCTGGTTTTGGCTTATTTGGCGAGTTCTCTTGAAACCCTGCAGGGGATTCGAACATTTAGCGCTGTTTCTTGTTCAGTTTTTCCCTTAAGCTTTGGCATGGGTGGCTACTATAATCCCTAGGTAATAAAAGGTAGCATATTTATTGTGTCTTTCGAAATGTTTTTTGGTGGTTTCGTGGATAGGTGTTTTGTCCGGGTCGTGTGTCTGTGTCTTCTGGTTATTTTAATCGTGAGTCCTTCATCGGATGGGGCTTCAGGCAGTAGTTTAACTGGCGAGGAATACTCCTTCATTGGGCAGGCGGGTTTGGCTGAGGACGACCTTAAACTGCTGCAGGCAGACGAGGCGGCGGTTGAGCGGACCTTAGGGATATCATTCGCTGATACGAAGGGGGTTAGGATGCTTATGGTGGTTGGCGGAAACCTGTCCGACCTGGAGGAGGCAGTCGTGCTTTACAGCACGCACAGGGAGGTTAGGTTCGATTTGACCGTGATGGGGGAGAATGATGCGTCGCTTGACGAATTGGTGAACACAACCGATTATGTTTTTCTTGCGGGTGGGCCGCTCCAAAATAAAATCACAAACGACTTGTATGCTAGCGGTTTGGTTTATGGGAAAGACCGTAGGCAGCCGAGCCGTCTGAGTTTTTTCCTTGAAAAGACCAATACGACGGCGAAGTTCCTGGTACTATCCGATAATGGAGGGTATCCGAAAGACACGGCCGTACTGTATAGGAGGGCGGTGGATTATTCTCCGCTTTCATGGATTATGCCCAGAGAGTACGTTCCGATCGCGGCTTCAGCCGCGGGAGCTGCATCCATCAGCTTGTTAGGTCTGCTTAAATCGGTTCTCGCTGCCCCACTGAGGTTCCTGAAGGAATGGCTGGAGGCAGTCTGTGCAAACTGGGGCAAGGGCGGGAAAAATATCAGACCAGGGGCTTGGTCGATTTACGGGATTAAAATACGCGAGGTCGCCTCAGTCGCGGCCGCTGCATTCGTCTGTTCGGTCGCCTTGACATGGACTTATTCCGGACCGACATTCGACTTCCCCCCTCTTTTAATCCTAAACATCGTAATCTGCGTGGTTTTCGGATTTTCGCATATGCTACTCAATTGGTCGATTAACAGGATAATGGGGTTCCAGGTTGAGTATAGGTTATGGGTTTCGGGCAGCCTTACAACGCTTGTCACTGGCCTTTTAGGTAATGCTTTCGGTGCGCAGGGCTTCCTGATTGAGGAGGTGAAGGAACTCAAGAAACGGAAAAAGTTGGTTTCGATGCTGATACCGGTTGTTTATAGCACTGTGTTGATGGTGTCATTCGCAGCCTTAAATTGGGCTTTTCCCAGCACCGTCTCGAAGATGATATGCTCGGCAACGGCCATCTCGGTGCTCGCTGACATGCTCCCAGTCAAACCAATGAAGGGCTATAATCTGGCCAAATTGAGTATTCCAATATGGCTGATGACCTTCGTCTTGGTAGGGGGAGCATACACCACAGTAAGCTTCCTAGTCTAGTCGTAGTAGTTGAGCTTGACTTCCACGTAGTTTCTCACGCAGTTCGACCTGGACTGAGTATCCTTGAGTCCGTCGCAGACTGCGGGGTCGTCTTCGACGACTGCGCTGCAGCGGATGCGATGCTCCTCGGTCGGCATCCCCCCGCATGCGGCATTGTCTTTTCCAACGACCATCAGACATAAAGCCTTTGTGTCTAGGCTCTCCATCTTCTCGCATAGGTTCTTATCCCGCTTTTGTATCGCGAAGACTATCAAGCAGTCGTCTTTGACTGACTTATCCTGGACTGTGTCGCACATGGTTGGGCTTCCGCTGGCATAGGCGGTGCAGACGGCGCGCATGTCAGGCTTAAGGAGCTGCTCGCAGAGTGCCGCATCTTTACCTGCAAGGGCCATGCACTTTATGTTGTCGAATCTGTTCCTGCACTTCGCGCACACGTCTTGTCTGCCGGTCTCGAATCCGACCACGTCCACACACCCGTCATGGAGCGCGCCTCCCGCTATCTTCTCGCATACCGTAGCATCCTGGAGGTAGTCCCCCATCCTCGCATAACAGCCGTCCCGGCCATCCTGAGAGTCCAACGCCCCGCAGGCCTCAGGGTCCCTGTTTACTAGGCCCAGGCACACCGCCCTGTTTTCTCCATCAGGCAGACTCTCACAGACTTTTATCAAATCCAAACCTGACGTTTTCCCCGCAGTAGTTGACGTGGACTCAAAAGGCGCATCCGACCTCTGGTCGATACAAATGCAACCGCACAACAGAACCGGGATCAATACAAAATAACAGACTGTTGGGGAATGCTTCACAAACGACCACCGAATTATAGATATGACAGATAGTTATAAATAGAGTTAACCTGCGACCGGCTCAGAAAGAGCATATGTTACGAGTCTCCCCCGCCACTTCTGAACAAATTGTTCTAGTCCCGATCGGGGCGAATAACTATTGGGTTGTGTGCGGGGATTATTTGTTTGGGTGAAATCCTCTTTCTGCTACTCGTCGTTAATGCGGGCAATTTAGACGTTAATGGGCTGTCAAGCAGGATGTGGGGGGTTATTTAGCTAAAAAAATAATTTAAGGGCCTAGTAGGGTAATACTCTAAGAGGTTTAAATTTGGATTTGTCAGCGTTTGGATGGGATGATGGGTTTGAAAAGGGTTTTAGGTGTTTTAGGGAGGGCGGGCTCTCGCCTGCCCGGGTTGTTGATTCCAACAGGCACATCTACAATCTGATGAGTGAGGGCGGCCCGGTAATGGGGAAATTATCCGTGAAATTCCGTAAAGGCTGCCATTCCAAGGAGGATTACCCTACGGTGGGTGATTGGGTTGCGTTCAGACAAAACGACCAAACGGGTTATGCCGGTATTCATGGGATGCTGGGCCGGAGAAGCAAGTTTTCCCGGAAAGTCGCCGGCAAAGCCTCACAGGAACAGGTGATTGCGGCAAATATCGACACGATTTTTGTCGTAAGCGGACTAGACGAGGACTTCAGCATAAGGAGGCTCGAGAGGTACACGACCCTCGCAGCTGACAGCAACGCAGAACTCGTATTCATACTAAACAAGGCGGATATATGCGATAATCTACCACAGGTTATTTCAGAAGTCGCAGGACTGTTCAAGGGAGTGCCAGTATATGCTTTAAGCGCGTTAGACAATACGGGGGTAGAGCAGCTTCTACCTCATCTAAAGGCCGGAAAAACCGTCGTTTTCATAGGTTCATCCGGAGCGGGCAAATCGACGATAGTCAACCGTCTTTTAGGCGAGGAAAGGCAGAAGACCGGACCTGTCAGCGCCCATGATGGGCGGGGAAGGCACATTACATCGTCCAAAAACCTGATAGTATTGCCTGGTGGCTCCATAGTGATTGACACCCCGGGTTTGAAGGAGGTGCAGCTGCTATGCAGCGGCAAAGGCCTCAAGAACGCCTTCTCAGACATCGAAGAGTACGCCGGCGAATGCAAATACAGGAACTGCACGCACACGAATGAGCCGGGATGCGCTGTATTATCTGCGGTAAATGATGGCCTAATACCTGAGGACCGACTAAAGAGCTATCACAAATTAAAACGGGAGATAGCTTACAATCTCACTAGGCATGATGATAAATTCAAGAATAAACGTGGCAAATTCTGGAAGAACATAAACAAAACATCTAAACTCATAAGTAACCCTAAAGGAATACCTCCTGAATACGGCGATTTTAAGGTCGTCTACGAATAACCTATTAGAACACGGCACCTCGTAACCAAAAAGTTAAGGTACGATCGGGGCGATATTTCCTATAATGCCGTTATAAGCTCAATATCTGCCTTATACGAGAGTGCCTTTTCGCCCATTTTGGGCTTTGAAAATTTGGGTTCAAATTCCCAACAGCGCTTTATACTCATCAACAAAAATCTAGCAGGGAAAAAATTACCGACATCTATTTGTATCTCTTGAGCGTGTTTAAATTATCTGAGGTAATTAGATATCGTGAGAAAGAATGTCATAACCTCTGACGTTGTACTGGCTGGACTGCGCCCCTGATTGTATACATTAGGTTAAGCATTCCTTAGAATTTTTTCTCTGGCTGTGCCCTACATCTTATTATTCCTCCGCCGTTATATCTTTGAGGGCGTGGGTTAATCCACATGCATTCCTCGGCGCTCATGGGCGCAATTTGGTAAGTGGTAAACGAGCCCCCAATCAACTTCAGAGGATCACCCAAACAGGTGTCCTAGCTTAACTCAGGGGGTGCCCGTGCCTTCAACTGATCCTTCATATGCCATAGCCAAAATAGCCGATAGGCTGATTGGTGAGTAGAATAGGTTTCGGTCTTTATTTGCCCTTGTTTTCCATAATTTTATCGATTTTCCTGAATCTCCTTAGAAGCCTACAATCGTTGAATCTTATCGTGGTATTCCTCTTTGGTTATTTCCCCTTTAGCTAGCCTTTTTTTGAGTATCTCTGTCGAATTGTCTTTTTTCCCAGCTTCTATGATTACGGTCTTTGCTTCTATCGTTTGCTGTTCAGCAAGATTATTCTTGGCTTCCACTATCTTTTTGGTGAAGAGTTCTGCATCATTAAAGTTGAAAACCGCATTTTCGGGAGTATCAGGCCTGTGCACCATCACATTTAATTGATTAGATCCCCGTCCGCTTGTTGTAACGCTCAGGATATCCTTCAGCGAACAGTAGAATAATAACGATAGTCCTTTTGGATTAACGCCTGCTGGTTTTTGAACGAACAGAAGCCTATTGTCGGTTAATACTAATGTGCCAGCTCTATTGTACTTAGCTAGCTCTGAGGCTGTTCTAGCTTCAGCTAGTTTAGCGCCTTCAACGTATTCAACGACCCCCTCGCGGGGGGTAGTAATTCCAGATTCTATCAGCTTTTCAGCATATGTTTGAGGTTTCTTTTCTGACGAGGGTTTAAGGAGTTTTACGATGACCGATATGAGAAATATTGCAAATGAAAATCCTATGATGCCAAAGCAACATAATCCGGTGTCTGAGCTGTCACTTTTATTTTTTTGAGCATAAACGGGGGCGATAGCAGTCAATGACAAGATCAAAGCAAACATCAAAGTGACTATCATTCCGTGATATTTCATCAATTATGAATTTCATATTAAGTGTTAATAAACAGGCCTATTTATAAAATATCGGATTCAACCGGTTAGTATGGAGACTCCGGTTAGTCGAGTCGATATTTCAGGTCTCAAATATTTTATCCATCTATTCGAGTACCTATTTGTTCTCCCTGTTTGATTAAATCGATAAGCAATATCTTGAAGTTCAGTGTCTTTCCCGCAAGCTCGTGATTGAAGTCAACTGCGATGGATTCACATACGCTCTTGGATAAGTCAGTATGAGAGATGAACCCGACCGCCTAACGCTTAACCCAAAATGGTTGGGTGTTGAACCCGTCTGCCTAAAATGCGATCGGGGCGCTTTCTAAAATTCAAGCATCTATTTTTTCCGTTAGTTTCTGGTCGGCCCCGCATAGTCCGGCGCCTCATGCCATATTGTCGCGGCTTTTAGCGTGTCTTCTAGTTTGTTCAGCAGGTCCTTCGTAGATGATTTAACTTCCCGTTCTATCTTCAGCTTATGCCTCATCCCAAGGAGGGTCGAGACGATGATGTAGTGGGTTTGGGGGAGGGTTATGAGGTTGTATCCGCCTTCGAGCTCCAATACGAGTTTGCCGCCGCAGACTTCCTTCGCGAGGCCCAACAATAGTTCCGTCATCCTAGCGAAGCCTGCGTCGGTGACGTCCAACTGGGACATCTTGTCGCTGATGTGGCTGTCCTGGCCTGCGGCCACGACTATCAGGTCTGGCTTGAATTTGCGGACGCGGGGAATGACGAACTCCTCCAGGAAATATGCGTAGTCGGCGTCCCCGGTCCCGGCCGGAACCGGAAAATTGATCGAATACCCCTTGCCGGGGCCTTCGCCGATCTGGTCCATGAATCCCGTACCCGGATAGAATGAGCCGGGATCCTGATGGATGGAGATGTTCAACACTGACGGATCCCTATAGAACGTACCCATTGTCCCGTTGGGGGAATGGGCGTCCCAGTCGAAGAGCACCACTTTTCCGAGGCCTTGCTTTGCCTGTAGGTATTTTATCATGATGGCTGCATTGTCGAAGTAGCAGAACCCTGTGGCCTGGTTTAGGGAGGCGTGATGCCCGGGAGGCCGAACGAGTGCGAAGCAGTTCTCCACCTCCCCCTTCCAGACGGCTTCGCCTGCGGCCATGACGCCGCCTGCGGCCAATCGAGCCACGTCATATGTGTCTTTGCAGACGTAGGTGTCGGAGTCGATTACGGAGAACATGCCGCTGCCTTTTTCGCTGAGGCATTTGACGTAGTTGACGTGTTCAGGCGTGTGGACACGGGTTAAATCTTCGACGGTGGCGTGCTTCGGCGTTATCTGCGTCAACAGGTCGAGGAAATTGGTTCTGAGGAAGTGTTCGATCGTCAGTTTCAGGCGTTCGGGGCATTCGGGATGGTGTTCGACCTGCATGTGCTTTAGGTAGTCGTCGTGGTAAACGAGTCCCGTTGCCATGTTCAGCCGTTGCTCACATCCAATACGAGCTTGTCTATCTGCATGTCGTCGGTCCGTTCCACGACGAAGCCGAGCTTCTCGGCCAAGTGCTTCATCGCGCTGTTGTCCCTTATTACCGTCGCGTATATCTGCTCCAGCTTCTTTTTCCTGCCGATCTCGACGATTTTCTCGACGAGGCGCAATCCTATCCCCTTGTTCTGCCAGGTGTCGGTCACCACCACCGAGAATTCGGCCTTCATTTCGCCGGGGTCGAACATGAGCCTGCTCATGCCGACGATTTTGCCCTGGTATTCGGCGACGATGGAGGTCTCCCGGTCGTAGTCGATGTGGCAGTATCTGACGAGCATCTCGTGGGTTATGTCGCTTATCGCGTGGAAGAACCTGAAGTGCATCGTCCTCTCGCTGAACGAGCTGAAGAGCTCCTTGATCAAAGGCTCGTCCTCGGCCCTGATGGGGCGAAGGGTGACTTTTTCCCCGTCCTTTAGGGGGTATTCCTCGACGTATTCCGAGGGGTAGGGGATTATTGACAGGTGGTCGTGGCCGGTTTTCTCACGGTCTTTGTCGAGGGCGATTCTGGCATCGAGGGCGATGGTCCGTTCCGACGTGGCAAGGAGGGGGTTGATGTCGGCTTCGAGAATCTCGGGGAAGTCGATGAGCATCTGGGAGAAGTTGATTATCGTCTTCTCTATTTCCACGAGGTTTGAAGCTTTGCGGTCCCTTGATCCCTTCTCAAGGAGGGTGAATAGCCTAGTCTCCTCCATCATACGCCGAGATAACGTCTGGTCCATGGGGGGCAGGCCTATGCTCTTGTCCCTTAGGACCTCCACAAGCGTCCCTCCGGCGCCGAATGCTATTACCTGGCCGAAGACCTCGTCGCGTTTCGAACCCAAAAGCAGTTCGAACCCACGTTCGACTATCATGGGCATGACTGCGACGCCGCGTAGCTCTGCGTTTGGGTTGTATCTCTTGGCGTTTTCAATGATTCTGTCGAATGCGCTGGACACCTCCTCGTCGGTATAGAGGCTCAGCATGACCCCGCCGGCGTCGGTCTTGTGGGTGATGTGGGGGGAGTCTATCTTTAGCACAACCGGATATCCCATCCCCTTGGCGGTCGTAACCGCCTCATCCTTCGTCTTTGCGAGGACGGCGTGGTTGGTGGGTATGCCGTACTCGTGGAGGAATTCCTTCGATTCCCGCTCGGACAGGACGGTTATGCCGTTTTTCAGATTAGTGTCTATGATCGCCCTGAGCTTCTCCTTGTCTGGGTTGATGCCTTTCGTCAGCTCTTTGGGGGTCTCGTGCAGGAGCTCAAGGTTCCTTCTGTAGTTGTATCCGATTATAAGCGGGGTTATCGCACTCTCAGGGGTCGCATAGACGGCAATCTCGTTCTCCCTGAGGATCTTCCTTCCTTCGATGACCGCGGACCCCCCCATCCAGCAGGCGGTAATCGGCTTTTGCGAGCCTTTCCACACGTCGACGACCGTCCGGGCTATTTCAGTTGGGTCTGTGCCGGACTGAGGCGTGAGTATGATGGTAATGCTGTCGATGGATTTCTCCTTTATGCAGGATTCCAGGGCGTACCTGTACCTGTCTGGACCTGCGTCGCCTAGGACGTCTATGGGGTTGTTTCTGCTCCAGCTTGCGGGCAACCGCTCGTCCAGGACTTTCATGAGCTCTGGAGAGATGGGTGCCAGTTTGCCGCCTTCCTCTATTATCTTGTCGGTTGCCATGACTCCGGGGCCGCCTGCGTTGGTTATGATCGCGATGTTGGGCCCCTTCGGTGCGGGCCCCTTGGCGAGCTTCTGCGACATGTCGAAGAGCTCGTCGACGCTGTTCACCCTGACGACGCCGGCCCTCTTGAAGGCCGCACTGTATACGTCGTCGCTTCCGGCTATCGCCCCGGTATGCGAGACGACGGCCTTTCGGCCCTCTTCGAACCTGCCGGATTTTATGATTACGATGGGCTTGTTTAGCGCGAATCCGCTTGCGGCGCTCATAAACTTCTTCGCGTTGTTTATGGACTCCATGTAGATTACGATGCTTGATGTCTTCGCGTCCCTGCCGAAGTAGTCGATGAGGTCGCCGTAGTCTACGTCCATCATGGAGCCTATGGAGACGAAGAAGCTGAATCCGATGTCGCGGCTTTCCGCCCAGTCTATTATGGATGAGCACAAAGCGCCGCTTTGGGAGATGAATGCGATGTTCCCCTCCTTGGGCATCTTTATCGCAAAGCTTGCATTGAGGCGGATGCGGGGGTTTATGACGCCGAGGCAGTTGGGGCCTATGACGCGTATGTCGTATCTGGTCGCGATATCGCGGACCTGGCCCTCTAGCTTTTTGCCCTCCTGCCCCGCCTCCTTGAAGCCCGCAGAGATGATCACTACGCCTTTGACTCCGGACAGCCCGCATTCTTCAACAACCTGTGGCACGGCCTTGGCTGGGACCGCGATCAGCGCGAGGTCGATCTTGCGGGGTATCTCCTTGACGGATTTGTAGGCGTGCACTCCCTGGATGCTGTCGTGCGCCGGGTTGACGGGGTATATCGTACCTGTGAATCCCTGGCCGATGAGGTTTGCCATGAGGGAATATCCGACGCTACCCACTTTGTTGCTTGCGCCTATGACGGCAACGGTCTCCGGGAAGAATATGTTCTTCAAACCTTTTGTCGGCATGATTGTCCTCTATAATAATTAAGAAACGACCTAAAAAGGACTCTCTTTAGCCCCAATTCCTTACGTTTGCCAGTTCCCGGTCTGCCTTCGCTAGGTGGATGCGAGTCTCTTCGTCTCCGATAAAGAGCCATTCTCTTGCGGTGAAGGGCCAAATGGCTCCCTCAAGGAGCTTTATGGAAGTGGCGGTTATCTTCGGGTCATTTAAGTCGACTTCGACGGCCCCTTCGACGACTTGCACTGGCTTGTCAAGGATGCCTTTGAGATTTTCCTTGATTTCAGCGGATAATATCCTGACTATGCTGAACTTTTTACCTATGCCAACGCCCCGTCGCATGACAGGATGAAGTCGATATCGGTCATCCTTTCCGGATCCATCGCCTTGTCAGGAGAGTGTTCCGGTAATCTGCTCGCCTTGTCGTAGCTCAGGCCGGTGAAGGAACCGAGGAAGAATCCACCCATCAGGTGATCCCCCACCGTTCCATCCTCCAGAGGTTTCGACTTGGCGGATTCGAGGGCCCCCATAACGCCTTCGGTGATCCTTTTCCTAAAGGCCAGTATCTTTCTCGCCTCAGCGATGACGGACGCCTCGTCCTCTATGGCGAGTTTTTCCCCCTTCAACGTCTTCCGCATCACATGGCCCCAATCCGCAGGCGGGACATCGAAAAGCCTTGGGAATAGCTCAGTCCGTATGAACTCCCGTGGATCGACCTGTTTGCGTGCAGTCATGGTTAACCATTATCGACGGCTCTTTTTATAGTACCCTCCGCTAAGTTAAAAACGGAATGGACGAACTTAGGGCCAAGCTCGATAGATACATCCGAAAAGCGGAGACGGCGTTCGGAGACGTCACTGTCGCTGCGCCAGGCGGCGAAAAGGTCAGAGATACCGCGCTAAGGTATTACAGCGACGCGAAGCACTTCATGTCAAAAGGCGAGCTTGTGAACGCGTTCGCCGCATTGGAATACGCCGAAGGATGGCTCGATGCGGGGATAGTCCTCGGAGTCGTCAAGGCTGAGGGGAAAAGACCTGAAAATTTCTGAATTTGCATCTTTTAGTCCATTCCAATCGATAAGTATTTATATTACTTAATCATATCTTGTAATACGAAATTTTGGCGCGGGGTAATCAGGTGATCTTCCCGAAAGACATCCCATAAGGCAAACAGATATAGTTTGTCGGCCCGGCTTCGGCTGGTCGCTAAAAGAGTGATGTGATGTCCGAAAAACCCATCACGATAAAAAGAGGTGGCGTGGCGGGAGATACTTTCCCTGGAAGGTGAGGTCTAAAAGCCCCCACTCTGACCCTATAGCGCCCAAATTGCGTGTAGGTGGCGCGGGGAAATTGGGTAATCCGTCCATGTAGACATCCCATAAAAGACCCTTATAGGGGGTCCGTGTGTCTCCGTTTCGACGGGATGCTCCCAGGAGTGATGTGGTGTCGAAGAAAGTACCATCATGCTTAGGCGGATGGCTGAAAGTGCGGGTGCCTGTCAAAAAGACAAGGCGGGTTTAAGTACCCTACCCAACCCTATGGCGATTTTCACACTGTTTCTTATCTAACGACTCTCCGTTTCCGTCGAATCCGCAGATCATGCTTGGGGCCCTTATAAACCCCAACACGAATAGATAGACATTATAGGTTGGTTGGGAAGATGGCTGAGGAATTCATCAGGGTAGGGGAGTTGTCACCGAAGAGCAAGAGGGTCAATACATCATTTAAGGTCGTCAGTTTGGACAGCGTAAAAAACGTCAGGTCCAAGAAGGACAGGACGCAGCACGCCGTTACGGAAGCGATCGTGGGCGACGGTACGGGGACGGTGCTCCTGACGCTGTGGGACGACTCGTTGGAGAAGGTCACAGAGGGGAAGACATACCAGTTGATCAACGGATACGTTACCCTCTTCAAAGGGTCGATTAGGCTAAACATAGGAAAATACGGGGAGATACAGGAGGTTGCAGACCTGGGGGAGGTAAAAAAGGACAATGACGTCTCCAAAAAGGTCTACGACGACGAGTTCGGCCGCAGGAGGCCGTATGAGGGGTTCGGGTCGGGGAGTTTCTGGCCTTAGGCAGGATTATGGAAAAATTGGGGGGTATCCAAATGACAGACAGGAATGAGGAGTATATCTTATGGTTTGACCAGCTGGGGATAGAAGACGTGCCATTAGTCGGGGGCAAGAACGCATCGCTTGGGGAGATGTACCGGAATCTGACACCTAAGGGAGTGAACGTGCCGAACGGTTTCGCCATCACGGCATCGGCATACAGATACCTGTTGAAGGAGGCGGGGGTGCAGGATAAGATCAGGCAAATCCTATCCGACCTGGACACGCGCAATATGGAGAATCTGGCGGACAGGGGCCACAGGGTGAGGGATATTATACGCGGTTGTGAGTTCCCAGATGATCTGAAGAAGGGCATATTCGACGCTTACGCAAACCTTTGCAGCCAGTACGGCGACCAGTGCGACGTTGCCGTCCGTTCGAGCGCGACGGCGGAAGACCTTCCCGACGCCTTTTTTGCAGGCCAGCAGGAGACCTACTTGAACATTAGGGGCGAGATGGAGCTTCTGGACGCATGCAAGAAATGCTTCGCCAGCCTGTTCACGAACAGGGCTATATCCTACAGGGTCGACAAGAACTTCGACCACTTCAACATATATCTCTCGATCGGCGTCCAGAAGATGGCGCGCTCGGACAAGGCATGCAGCGGCGTCATGTTCTCCATAGACACCGAATCCGGGTTCAAGGACGTCGTCTTCGTTACAGGCTCATACGGACTCGGAGAGAACATCGTGCAGGGCGCGGTGACGCCGGACGAATACTATGTGTTCAAGCCGACATTGAAAGCCGGCAAGAAGCCCATAATCAACAAGAAGGTCGGCGCCAAGAAGATCAAGATGATCTACGCCCACGACGGCAACAAGCTTACGAAGAACATCGACGTCCCCGCGGAGGACAGAAAGAAGTTCTGTCTCACCGACGACGAGGTGCTGCAGCTGGCAAGATGGGCCTGCATCATAGAAGACCATTATACGGAGAAGGCTGGCCAGTTTAAGCCGATGGACATGGAATGGGCGAAGGACGGGAAACTGAACCAGCTGTTCATTGTCCAGGCGAGGCCTGAGACCGTGCAGAGCAGGAAGAACCTGAACAAGCTGGTACAGTACGTTCTTGATCAGAAGGGCGAAATCCTGGTTGATGGAGAGTCAGTAGGCTCCAGGATCGGCGCAGGCATCGCGAACGTCATCAAGGAAGTCCACGACATCGCAAAATTCCAGGAAGGTGAAGTGCTGGTGACGGATATGACCGATCCCGACTGGGAGCCGATAATGAAGATCGCGTCCGCCATCGTTACCAACCGCGGAGGAAGGACGTGTCACGCGGCGATCATATCGAGGGAGCTTGGGATACCGTGCGTCATCGGAACCGAGTCCGGGACGGAGAAACTCGTCTCAGGGCAGGAGATAACGGTAGACTGCAGCCAGGGCGAGAAGGGATTCGTCTACAAGGGCAGGCTGAAATTCCACAAGGACGAGATGGACATAGGCAACATACCACAGACCAGGACGAAGATAATGATGAACGTGGGGATACCAGAGAACGCGTTCGAGCAGTCTTTCATCCCGAACGACGGAGTCGGCCTAGCAAGGGAGGAGTTCATCATAAACAGCTACATCAGCATCCACCCGAAGGCGCTCATCAACTACGACAAGATAAAGGACCCGGCGGTAAAGGCGAAAATAGATGAGATGACCTACGGCTACGACGACAAGAAGCAGTACTTCATCGACAGGCTGGCGATGGGTGTGGCGCATATTGCGGCCGCCTTCTACCCGAAAGACGTCATTTTGAGGTTTTCGGACTTTAAGACCAACGAATATGCGAACCTGCTCGGAGGCAAGGAATACGAGCCGACGGAAGACAACCCTATGATCGGATGGAGGGGCGCTTCGAGGTATTACGACCCGAAATACTCGGATGCGTTCGCCCTCGAATGCAAGGCGATCCTGAAGGTCAGAAACGACATGGGTCTCACGAACCTGAAGTTGATGATACCCTTCTGCAGGACCGTAAAGGAGGGCAAATCCGTCATCGCGGAGATGAGGAAGAACGGCCTCGTCCAGGGCGAGAACGGGCTTGAAGTCTACGTTATGTGCGAGATCCCGTCCAACGTCATCTTAGCAGACCAGTTCTGCGAGATATTCGACGGGTTCAGCATCGGTTCCAACGACCTGACCCAGCTGACGCTTGGCCTCGACCGGGACAGCGAGCTTGTCGCGCACATCTACGACGAGCGCAACGACGCCGTGAAGAGGCTCATAAGGCAGGTCATAACCGTCGCGAGGGAAAAGCACAGGAAGATAGGCATATGCGGCCAGGCGCCGTCCGATTTCCCGGAGTTCGCCGAGTTCCTTGTCGAATGCGGCATAGACTCGATAAGCCTGAACCCCGACACGGTCATCAAGACCCGCCTGAGGATAGCGGAGAAGGAGAATCAGTTGGGTATAAAGGCCAAATAATCTTTTAAGGGCGGGAGAAGCCCGCCCTCTTATCTTATTCTGTCGATCTTATTTGTCTGTCTCTTCGGGGGTTTTGGGAAGCGTTTTTCCAGCTCTTCTCGGAGATATTTAGCCTCTTGGGGGGTAAAATAGTTCAACGAATGCGGGCCCAGCATGCCGAAATTTTCCGTTTGTCGAATCTCCCGGAGGACTATCGTTAGGCGATCGGACGGTATCCTCATGCCGTGGATGATTTCTCTGCTAGTTGTCATTCCCTCGAATTCTTTCGGATCCGTGAATTGTTTCCGCCTTTCCAGTCCCTGCTTAAGTGTTTCCGCGGAAACGAAGTTACAGGTGTGTACGAACACTTTAGGGAGTTTAAGGGACACTCTCTTCGGATTCAGATGCTTCCGCTGTCTGGAAGTTAGCGTGAGACCGACTCTTTGACCTGCTTTTAAGGAATAGAGGGAGTCTACCGGTTCCCCCTCATCAGAGACGGGAAGACTCCGAACTTTGACCGGGAATTGCATGAGGCCGCTGGCGTCGCAGTTTATTCCCTTGCTCTCAAGCTGTTTGAGAAATTTCAGATTGAGCTCATTGGGGTGCGCAGTAATGGTAAGGGTGGGCATGGTATTTATCTGGAAGGCTCGATTAAATAGCCTGCAGGCCCTATTCTTTTTTGATGCGTCTTCTTCGCCTGGAATTGACTAACTGGTGCACCCATACTAGCCTGGAGCTGGACTTGTCCGGCGGGCTGCAGATAGAAGGACGCAACGGAACGGGAAAAAGCAGCGTCCTTGAGGCTTTGCGTTTCGCCTTTGCGGAGACTGCCAGGGGTTATTCCAGGAGGATTCGCAACGGGTGCAGGAGCGCATCGGTAAGGCTCACATTCGAGTCTGAAGGTGTGACCTATGTCGTAGACAAGGCATTACATGTAGAGAAACCATCCACTGCGACCATGCATGGTTCCGGGATACAAATCGCCGATAATCCGTCCAATGTCCATCAGCGTTTGGAGTCATTGCTTTCTGAAGACGTCCTGGACAAACTGCTTTACATCCCCCAAAACGGTCTCACAAACATTCTGGAAGAGCTTTCCGGAAAGGATGGAAAGCTTCAGATGGATCGTCTGTTTGGATTGGACAGATTGGAAAAAGTCTGGGAAAAGGCCGGTTTAGAGGTTCAGGAGGCTGAAATGAGGGTAATGTTCCTGGGGGATGAGTTGAAGAGGCATCCTGAGAATTTTGAGGAACTTTATCAGAGCCAAAAAGTTGACTGCCAGAGACAGTTGGATGAATTGATGATCGGCATCACCGCTTTTTCCGACAAAAAAGAGGCCGTAAAGGGGGAGCTTGAAACCTGGCAGCAGCGCCTTTCATCGATCGCTCAGATGAAAAGCGAGATCGATTCACTCAACCTGGTGAGGTCTGGGTTGAAGCTTGAGGAGGCTTCGCATCAGAAAGAACTTGAAGCTGTTTTGAAAAGGCTTGGACAACTTTCCACAAGGAACGAGGAATTGGCCGTCTTGTCTGACGCAAAACTGGGCCTAACCCCTTATGAAAGGATAAGGCAGAAGCTCATCGAACTTCGGGCAATAGAAGACAACATATCCAACCTCGCATCATTGAGCGTCAAAAAGGAAAGGCTCAAAACAATTTCCGAAACCCTGAAAGACACGAAAAATGCGGAAGATTATAGGATAACGCTGACAGAGGAGCTGAAACGGAAAGATGCGGAATACGCATCGGATTCGGCCAGGCTTAGGGACGTCGCCGACTACAGGCGGCAGCTTACCGCCTTGGACGGGAAGCCCAGCTGTCCGACGTGCGGCCAAAAGATAAACGCATTCGTCATGGAAAAGCAGGTCAGGGAATCTTCGGACAAGGAATCCGCGATAGGGATAAGGCTTAGGCAACAGGAGCCGGATATCAGGCATTTGGCAGAGGAATTGAAGAAGGCCGAGGGCAGAACATCGATGCTGAAGGAGCTTGAAGCGGAAGCCAGACATTTGACGGGGGAAATATCAGAGCGGGAGAGCCAGCATGAGGGTTTTTCATTCAAAAGACATGCCATCCTCGCTGAAATGTGTGTTCTGGGGTATGCGGGCGAGCAGATCCAGGAGGTGGAAGCCAAATACGGCGAATTGAAAAAGTTGGAAGGCCGGATGCAGGCCCTGCAGAAGGAGATTTCAGAGACAGGTTCCCTTCAGGCGAGAAAATCCGCGATCGAAGACATGATAGCATCATCGTCCAAGCGGCTTAAAATTACTGAGGAACGGCTGGGGACGATAGGATTCGACGAATCAGAGCTAAAATTAGCCAATTCCGAAAGGGACAGGCTGACAAACATGAAATATGAGATCGATTCCACATTGAAGTCCGCGCAGGCGGATGAGAAGCGGCTGAAACATCAGATGCAGACCCTTGAAGAGTCGTATAATGCGTTTTCGAGCCTTAGAAAGAGGTTCGAGGAGGGAGGCAGGCATCTTGCCCTGTTGAAGGGGGCACGGGACATCTTCCACAGGGATCGAGGCATCGTCAGGTACCTCAGGGAGGGTTTCATGACACGGCTGAATGGCATGCTGACGTATCATTTTAAGAGATTCAACGAGAATCCGAGATACCTTGACGCCCTCTTCGATAGGGACTATAACATGGTCATACGCACGACGGACGGGGAACTTTCCGCCAGTCAGATGTCCGGGGGAGAGCTGGCCCAGATCGCCCTGGCTTTAAGGATAGCCCTGATAGACCTCATGTCGCCGATGCGTCTGCTGATATTAGACGAGCCGTTCGGAAGCCTTGACGAAAGACACCGGGAACTCTTGGGGGAATCGCTCAACAGGATAGCCGTTCAAGGCCAGGTGATTTTGGTGACGCACGTACATGTGGAAAGCCTGCAACTGACCAACAGAATAGACTTGGGGGGATATTAGAAGATTAAGAAAAATGGATTTCAGCATATTCTATGCTGAAAACCAGTTAAGGCTCAAATCTCCAAAACCTTCATTACAATGAACACAATGACGGTAACCACGATACCGACCACGAGGAATATTATCCGGTCCTCATTCTCAACATCACCGTGCGCTATCGGATGGTCCATAATTTTAGCTCTTGACATAGTTCACCTCATAACGATTAAATCATTTTTTTATCATTATATCATTAGATGAATCCTTTAAATAGGGGTGTATGTGACAGCAGGCTCTGACGTCATTTCTTAAAAAGGGCGTCCAGATATGCCCGTATATTCCTCGAATCGAGCTTGAATCCGATGATGCATGCAAGATAGCCCAATGAGAATAAAATCCCCGGAAATAACACACCGATCATCTTCGCTGACAGGGTATTTTCAGAGGACAGGGCATATGCTGCATTTACAAGAGCGATAAGGCCGCTGAACCCGAGCCATATCGCTATCAGGCCGAGGACCCAGTATTCGAGCCTCATCCGGACGTGTACCTCTGATCCCGAAGGGCTTTCGCGTATTCCGGCATCGGTTATAGGAGAGAAGAAGCTGTTTCGGCCCTGAAAACCGAATAGACGGTAGCCGCCCGCGGTCTTAATGCCTTCAAAAGGTTTCTTCCGGACGCTCATCAGCCTTGAGCCGAAGGATTTTTCGAAAGAGGTGGAAGATGCTATCCTGCCGGAGACTTCAGCCGCACTTAATCCGGTTTCTATGACGAAGTTTTCAATCGGCAGGAATTTGGCTAACCTTGTTTTCATGTCAGTGCCTTATGTTGAATCCCCCAATCCCTTCAGCCTTTTCGGCATAGTCGACTACTGCATCTTCGACCGACGCTCCTTCGGGGCCTTTTCGGCACCATTTGACCGCTGTTTTGACAGATTCTGGATCGCCTTCGAATACAGCCTCTACCCTGCCGTCTTCTAGGTTCCTGACCCAGCCGGATACGCACAATGACCTGGCGATGTCGCACAGACGCTGCCTGAAAAAAATACCCTGAACCCTTCCGGTCACGAAAACATGCGCCCTTGAGCCCATCACAGTTAAATATAAACCAAACGTTATTTATAGACGTGAAAGCCAGCTCAAAGTGCAATGGTGCAGCAACCATCATAACCGCATTTGCGACAGGCAGAGGGGGAGCGTACGGGATAGGGTTGGAGAACAGGACGACCGTGGAGTTTGACGATTCGAACTCAGTGCGTTCGATAGTCAACGGTGAAGAATCAGTCGGCGTGGAATTGGCAGAGGCAGCCGTGAAGAGGGCTTTGGCGCGGTTCAATGTCGATTTTACCGGGGCCAATGTCGTAACCGAGACGGACATCCCGGTTGCGGCGGGACTGAAAAGTTCCAGCGTGGCTGCGAATGCAATAGTCCTGGCCACCGTTGGCGTGATCGCCAAGGAGAGGGGAGACGTCTGCCGGAAGAGGCTGAGCAAGACGAGGGACGAGCAGGAGATCATTATCGACGGAAAGGCCATATCCCCGATCGAAATCATAAATATCGGAGTAGACGCGGCATTCGACGCCAAAGTGACAGTTACCGGCGCCTTGGACGACGCGAGCGCCTCCTACCTGGGCGGATACACGCTGACCGAGAACGACAAACGCAGGGTCGTATACCACGGCGGAATGGAGGAGACCCTGAATGTCCTGATACATCTGCCTGAGCGGAAGATACATACCGGAGGAATCAAGACCGAACAGGTGAGGGGGTTCGCAAAGGAGATCGACATGCTATGGGAGAACGCGCGCTCCGGCAGGATCTACCAGGCGATAACACTCAACGGACTCATACATTCCACCGCCTTCCGGCTGAATCCGGAGCCAACGCTTCTGGCATTGGAGACGGGGGCGATTGCGGCCGGGCTTTCGGGCACGGGCCCCGCGACGGTGGCCCTGGTCAGGGAGGATTCAGGCGCCCTGAAGGATTCCTGGAAGGGCCTTGGAGGTAGGGTGATAGAGACCAGGACGAACAACGCGCGTGCGGAAATAATCGGGTGAGCCTGCAATGGCGATCGTCACGCGTTCCATCCGGTTAAGCTCCGAGCCTGATGGGATGACCGACATAACCGACGAATTGCGAGCATTGGTCGATTCATCCGGGCTGAATGACGGCATCGCGACGGTATTCTGCCCGGGCTCCACCGGCGCCCTGTCCACAGTCGAATTCGAGCCAGGATTGGCCAAGGACATTCCAGCAGCCCTCGAGAGGATAGCTCCAAAAAAGTGGGAATACGCGCACCATCTGACATGGGGCGACGACAATGGAAGCGGACATGTAAGGGCTACGATCATTGGCCCCAGCCTGACCATCCCATTCAGCTTCGGAAAGCTCACACTCGGTGAGTGGCAGCAGGCGGTTTTCATAGAATGCGACAGCCGCAAAAGGGAGAGGGAGCTGGTAGTCAAACTGATCGGGGAATAGGGTTTTTTACCGGGGACGATAGAGTATATATCAATGTCTATGATAAGAAGGTTCCTTTTGAAGTTCGCCATCGTTCCTGCCCTGGCCTTGCAGGTCGCTGCTACCGCCCCTTACACATGGATCCCCACGATGCAGGCCCTCACATACGCTATCGCCTGGATGATCATGATCATACTCGGCGCAAAGTGGATAATCGCAGACAGCGCGAACGAGAGGCAGGAGGCGAAGAAGGGGATGATATACGTCGTGATAGGCATCCTCGTCGCTGCAAGCTACTGCGGCCTCATGTGCATATACTGCGACGCCGCCCAAATTTCAATGGCAAAGGGCTCTACGGCGGCCTTCCCGCTGGTATTCAACTGCGGCATGGGCGCGATCGGATGTTCGCCGTGCACCTGATCATTATATGCTTCCGCGGATGGTTTCCTCAGCTACTTTCGCGTTCTTCCGAAGCCGCCTAAGATCCTTCAGGCAAAGCACCCCGGCAAACAGCGAGACCGCATACAATAGGTACCTGAACCAGCCCGCAACAATCAGGACGCTGATCTTAAGCGGGTTGTTCTGGCTAACGACGTACGACGTCACGGTGATGGTCTTGCCAAGCTGCGGCAGCTCAAGGCGCACGGGCAGAACGCCCTCCTTCACAGGCATATTAATCGAACCCGGACCGCTGCCCATTACTTCCATCGATTTGCCCATTATAGGCGCCATTTCGGCCTTATCGACTGATGCATAGTTGGAATCAACCATCGAAGCCTGCCTTGCGGACGTTCCCGAACTGCTGATTCCCATAGACAGGAGCCCTATGAACACGGCCGCCGCAAGCGATATGAGAATCAGGGCTCCGACGGCTACGAGGGCGTATCTCATTGAGACGCCGCTAAGCTGCTTTCGCACAAGGAATGCGATCGATGCCATCGCCGAGATGAGAAGAAGCATCCAGCTGAAGTAGTACAGCCCCGCACAGAATATGAGGTACATGATGGAGAAACCGACCTTCTGGCGCATCATGTATCCGAGGCCTCCGAATATCAGGGTGAATATGAACAGCGCCTCCAGCGAGGGGAGTTCGTTTCCGCCTTTTGCACCGAAGGTCCAAAGGACGACATAGTCCTCGGGGAGTATGACCTGCGTCTGCGCGGTCGTTATGGTCAGATTGGTGTTGGCTATGGGTAGGACGATGTAATCGATCGGTAGCAGGGGGTTCCTTGTGTCGAAGTATATCATGTCAAGAGACCCGCCCTTGACTTTCGGGAACGAGAGGAAAAGCTTGTCGTCGAATTTCGTGAGCTTTACCGCGTCCCTGTAGCCCGTCGCCGCATAGAGGGGAGTCCCGGGCGCGTCGATGGTTATGTAGTCTTCTCCGGTGTTGTCGTAGTCGTAGTGCAGCTCCGCGAGCATGCTGCCTTTCTCGGTTATCGCTATGCGGTTCGTTGCGTACCTGACTGCGGCGGCAAGAGACGGATAGGTCTGCAAATCCGTTATCGACGCGTCTATCGGGGTGTCCTTGCCTGCCAGGAACACCCGCGCGTTGCTGTATGACGGCGTTATCGTGGACTGCTTCAGGTCTATCTCCTCCGCAGACGTCACGATGTCGAGCCTCTTTTGCGGATCTGATTCCACAAGCACGTGGTGCCTGCCCTCGTCGACGGGAACGGTCAGCCTGTTGGAGCTGAATGTCCCGGTAACGACCACCGACGCCTGGTCGCCTTCCAGGTCGATTATGAGCCGGTTGCCGGAAATGCTGTGGTCCCTGTCCCCTGAAACGGAGAGGACATTCTCCCCGTTTCTCAATTCCAGCGACGTCTGCCCGAGGCTGGAGCCGAATGAGCGGTACCGTATCTGGTATTGGAAGGAGTTCTTCTCGGCGAACGTGTACCTGAAGCTGCCTTCCGAAAGCATCGCAACCTTCTCGGAGCGCTGGATCAGGACTTCGTCTGCCAGGAGGCCGTATTGGTCCCCGCGGATCGCATAGCCGTGCTTCAGCGCGAACTTCAGTGCGTTTACCGGACCGGGCACATATATCCTGACCTGACCGGCGGTCCTTATGAGAAGATCCCCCTGGAATGTGAAATCTCCCTCGTCAAGGACCATGAAATACCCCTTGTCGTCGAAGGAGACCGTAACGTCTCGGCCATTGACTTTCAGATTCTCTATGAGCATGTCCGACGCCCTGCCGAGGAGGTAGACCTTTGATTTTTCCCCGGTTATGACCTGGCCCGAGCCGGTGAGGACGAGCTTGTTCGTCTCCATGTCTCCGCGCAGTTCCATCTGGGATACCGCGTAGAAGGAAGGTTTTGTCTCGTTTACGATTATCACCTCTGCCGAAGACTGACCTGCCAGCACCCAAAGGAGTAGAAACAGGACCGGGACCGAATACGCCAAAATTTTCCGATTCATGGTATCATATAGCAGCGGGGGATATTAAAAAACAGACCGTATTCTTCGGTTTTGGCCAAAAAGACTTATATTCTTCCGAAACAAATGGATAAATCGATGAGAATATGAATCTATACAGGCTCTTTAATCTGGTGAAGTCGGAGGAGCCCTTCCGCGCCCGAAGCAGGCTCATGAACAAGCTGAGCGGAAAAGGCGGCTTAACGGAAGATGAGCTCAACGAATTGTTCGCGTACAAACACGTAGAATACCATTCGAATCCTGATGTACGGAAGATCACTGAAAAGGTCTTCGCAACTTCTGACCTCGGCGAAAAGTTCAGGCTACTGCGTAGGCTGAACGGCGTCGGGCTCCTGATGGCGTCGACAATTTTAACATACCAGAATCCGCACAAATACGCCGAAATAGACCCTTCCGTCTGGAACATGCTCATTCGGGACTTCGGCTTCAAAGTGCAGGAGAAGGGGGACCACTCGGATTACAGCATACCGGAGTACCTGAGCTATCTCGAAATCCTCAAGTCACTTGCAGACGAATACGGCATGAACACCAGCGATGTGGCATTCGTCCTGAGCATGCCAGGGAAATAGCCATGGCAAATATCGTTTTTCTCGGGCCTCCCGGTTCCGGAAAGGGCACCCAGGCCGAGACGCTTTCCAAGGAATTCGGTTGGCCCCAGATTTCGCCGGGAAACATCCTACGCCATGCCATGGAGGAGGGCTCAGATCTAGGAAGGGATGTCAAGGGCTATCTGGATAAGGGCGCCCTCGTCCCCGACCGGATGATCGACGGAATAATCAAGGCCAGGCTCGCCAAACCGGATTGCAGGGGGGGATTCATCCTGGACGGTTTCCCAAGGGACCGGGAGCAGGCCGAGGCTTTGGAGGATATTGCGAAAATCGACGTCGTCTTCGACATCCAGGTGTCGGATGAGACGCTGATAAGGAGGCTTGGGGGAAGGAGGGTATGCGACTGCGGGCAAACGTATCACATCATCAACAGGCCGCCCAAGCGGGAGGGCATATGCGACGCATGCGGGAAGCGGATATACAGAAGAAAGGACGACGACGAGGACACGATAAGGAACCGCCTGCGCGTATACCATCGTGAAACGGAGCCCCTGATCGACTATTACTGGAAAAAGGGGATATTGGCTGAAATAGACGGGGGGAAAGCGATAGAATACATGCATGCCGCGATAAGGGACAGGACATGGACAATATCACCAAAATGAGAGTCCCATACGCCCTCGCCTTGATCCTTATCCTGAGCGCAGATGCGGCCGCTTCGGTGGACGTCGTATTGATGCAATGGAAGGAACCTAGGCATCTTGGCGACATTAACATGAGCGGTTGGGACGCCCCCAGGCCGGAGTCGCCGTCGATAAGGGAGATGGTATATCTCGAGACGATCCCTTCCAGTCTGCATGCGGACATGTATATGCTGGGCTCGTCATTCTCGCCCCCTCCGGTGACGGTGAACAACATAACGACGACGCGATTATGCCACTCACAGCAGAACACATGGCTGCAATGCAACATAACCATACCGTTGACGGATTGGCACAAAGGCACAAACATCCTGAACATCTCCGCCATTTACTGGTGGGTCGGCGCCCATTATGGGGACTTCATGATCAAGGACTTCAGGCTTACCGCCGTCTATCCCGTATATGAGCCCCGTGTGATCGCCGAAAAAACGCAGTCCGAATATGAGACGCGGCTTGGCAGGCGGGTCAATGTCACGATCGTCCTGACAAATATAGGCGTCAAACCGGCATTCAATGTGTCCTTCGAAGACAGGAAACCCGAAGGGTCGTATCTTGTTTCAGGCAAAACCGGCGGACGGATAGACTTCCTCAGCGGCGAGGGCATCGCCTTATTCAAATATGCCATCGTCCCGCAGGAAACAGGCGCCTACAACTCGGAAAACGGAATATTCAGGTACTACACCCATAATTGGACGGTTTCTGAAGGATTGATAGAGCCTACAAGGCTCGAAGTAAAGCCCCCCATCCCACAGATCTGGGCCTACAAGAGCATCAGCCCGGCGACGCCGTCTGTTTTGTCGCCCGTCAAAGTCACGGTCACGCTGGCGAACAACGGAACGACACCCGCATATGTCATCGAGGCGTACGACCACATACCGAACGGATTCATTCTCGAAGGCGGCTCCCCTAATGGGACTATCGCGATCCTTGAACCTTCGGAAAACGCAAGCTATACATATGATATTATGCCAGAGGAATCGGGAGAATCGCTCGCCAGCCTCGATTACCGCTTCCTCGACGTCGACGGATACCAATACAACAAATCATCGGATTATGCTAAGATCTCCGTGGCGGTCCCCCCCACAGTGGTCGCATCGGCCCGGCCATGGCTGATGGCCATGGGCGTATTGGCTGTTGTCGTCGTCCTCTCAATAGTCTATTGGAGGATTTCCCGTTAATTTGTCAGGATGCACCTGGAATCGACCGTCTTGGTGGTGAGATAGTACACCGAGCCCTCGTTGTGCGTGATGCCCGACGAATCCGTCCATGAGCCGACGTTGTGCTCTTCCACGCTGAAACCGATGGTGAAGGACTTCAGGATGAACCGCCTTATGATCTGGTTCTCGTCAAGGTCCGGTGCCCGGTAGCTTCCGTCACAGTAGTAGTATGACCGTTTCTGCCCGATCTTTGTGCCCCAATAGCAGTTGAGCATGTAGCTTTTTCGCATGTCATCGGCCGCCGGAGACTTGAAATTGTCGATGAACGCCATCTCAAGTTCGGGCTTTATTATGGCGGATGTCGCATTTTCGAGGCCGTTGGCCTTGATGCGTATCTGGATGCCGGTGTTGGCGGTATTGCACGGGGTGACCGGGACTTCTATCGGCGTCTCCTCGGTCGATGGGCTTGACATGCAGCCTGAGCCTATGACCAGTAAGGAGATCAGCATCAAAACACGGACGTCCATATTTCTCATATTTAATCAATAATAATATAATCTTTCGAATATAACCTAAAAAAAAGATGGTCAGAAGAAACGGAAACATGGGAAGGCTGCCGGCAGGTTACCTTTTCCCGGAAATCGGCAAACGCCGGATGAAGCTGGCGTTGGAGAATCCCAAAGCCAGGATAATCAGCCTCGGGGTAGGGAACACGACGCAACCCATAACACCCCATGTGGCGGATGCCCTCAAAAAGGCGGCTGAAGGCCTGGGGACACGCAAGGGATACTCAGGTTACGGCGACGAGCAGGGATTTCCAGAGTTGCGGGAGAGAATCGCAAAAAGGGTCTATCAGGATAACGTGGAACCTGGGGAGGTTTTCATATCCGACGGGGCTAAATGCGACATCGGCAGGTTACAGCTGATGTTCGGCAGGGATGTCACCGTGGCGGTTCAGGACCCGTCATATCCGGTCTACGTGGACGGCAGCGTCATCGTGGGCGCTTCCGGGGATTACAACGTCGAAAGGAGGCAATTCAACCGGATAGCATACCTCTCATGCAACCCGGAGAACGGATTTTTCCCCGACCTGAAGAATGCCCCGAAGACGGACTTGATATATTTCTGCTCCCCGAACAATCCGACGGGTAAGGTAGCCGAAATGCAAGAGATGGAGGAGCTGGTATCTTTCGCAAAAAGGAACGGGTCTATAGTCGTATACGACTCGGCATACAGCGAATACATCACGGACAGGGGCCTGCCGAAGAGCATATTTGAGATCGAAGGCGCGAAAGAGGTCGCCATAGAGATAAGCTCTTTCTCGAAGCTTATAGGGTTCACGGGAGTCAGGCTCGGCTGGACGGTCGTCCCAGAGGCGCTGAAGTACGACGACGGAACGCCCGTAATCAACGATTGGAACAGGATCATGTCGACCGTATTCAACGGCGCCTCCAACATAGCCCAACACGGCGGACTGGCTGCGCTGGATAGCGTCGGGCTGAAGGAGATGAGGCAAACGATCCGATACTACCTAGTGAACGCAAGGATCATCAGGGAAGCGCTGGAGTCCATGGGGATACGCTCCTGGGGCGGGACCAACAGCCCGTACATTTGGGCCCAGTTTCCTGGAAAAAAGAGCTGGGAGGTCTTCGACAGGATACTCGACGAAGCGCATGTCGTGACGACTCCAGGCAGCGGATTCGGGCCGGCCGGAGAGGGATTCGTAAGGTTCAGCGCATTCGGGCACAGGAAGGACGTCGAAGAGGCAGTCGGAAGGCTAAGGAAGCTCAAATTCTGAGGATGCATTGAAAACGAGGGCATCGAAGAGGCATCCTGCGGCGGGAAAGAGACAACTTCGCCAGATTATTCAATTCGGCGGCTATATGGCGATTTCAGTCGTGTTCCTTATAGCCAATGATATGGCCGTATACGCGATAATTCCCACCGTGCTTCTTGGGTTTTCCATCTTCGGCATAATGGGCCTTATGAAGGCGAGAGCTGCAAGGGAAAGACACTGAAAGAATCAGGGTTCCACCCCCTGAAAACAAATGGGGGCGGAAGTCTTTGGATCAGGATCAGCCGAACAGCGATGCGAGGCCGGATGCGGCATCCTCTTCGCTCTTCTTTTCGTCTTCCTTGTGCTTCTTCTCGTCTTTCGCGGGCGCTGCTGCCGCAGGCGCTGCTGCGGGTGCTGCCTGGACGACGGACTTCGCAATGGCTTCCTCGATGTTGACCCCTTCAAGGCTTGCCACCATCGCTTTGACCCTTGCGTCGTTGACTTCCACGCCAGCAGCCTTCAATACGGCGCTGACCGTCGACTCTTCTATCTTCTTCCCTGCTGAATGCAAAAGCATCGCGGCGTAAACGTATTCCATCTTAAAATCCTCCATTGGTTAACTTAAACCTGGCTCAAATATAGGGAACGGCCGTATATAAGCGTCCGTCAGCCTCTCATCGACTCTATCAGCGCCTTCAGCCTGGAGGCGTCCACTGTCCGCCGGTATAGGGGCTCCCTGTTGTTCGCGTACGCCCCTGTCGCGTCTTCGAAGACTGTCCTGCCCTTCTTCTCGTAGAAAAGTCCGAGTGGAAGTTTTCCCGTCTCCGTCGCCCGTTTAAATGCCATGTTCCTGTCCGCGGGATCATGGCCTTCCAGGTAGTACGTGTTTTCCCTGAACCATCTGTAGGTGTTGACTTTGTTGAAGGTGACGCATGGCTGGAAGACGTCGACTATCGAGAAGCCCCTGTGCAGGATCGCCGCCTTTATCAGCTCCTTCGTCCGTTCCGCATCGGCGCAGTATGCCCTTGCGACGAACGACGCATCCAACGCAATCGCGACGGCGAGTGGATTGAACGGCTCCTCCGTTACGCCTTCTGTCTGTATCGGCGTCCTGAACCCCATCTGGCTCGTCGGCGAGGCCTGCCCCTTCGTGAGGCCGTAGACCATGTTGTTGTGTATTATGCAGGTTATGTCCGGGTTCCTCCTGATTGCGTGGATGAAGTGGTTTCCCCCCTCCCCATACATGTCCCCGTCTCCGCTCTCGACGACGACTTTCAGTCCCGGGTTCGAGGTTTTTATCGCTGCCGCCGCCGGAAGCGCCCTGCCGTGGAGGCCGTTGAACATGTTGCAGTTCATATAATGCGGCGCCTTGGCCGCCTGGCCGATGCCTGAGACGACGACGAGTTCCGTCGGCTTAAGCCCAATCTCGGTGAAGGACGATTTCATGATGTCGAGTATCCCGAAGTTTCCGCACCCCGGACACCATGCCATGTCAGCTTCCGGGATGTCGTAGGCTTTCGTGCCCGTCATCTTATGCCCCCCTTCTTTTTACGGATGCCCTCCTTTAGCGGGAACATCAGCTCGTGCGACATGTCGAGCCTTTTTATCTCGTCTATCGAAGAGACACGAAACGTACCTACTCCGCCGGTGACATTCGGATCCGACAGGCCCAATATGTTAGGATTCGCAGGAATGCCCTTGACTTTAAGCAACTGCGCGAGCCGCATTTCCTCCTCCTTTGTTTTGTCCTTCTTCTCCAGCAGCCGGATCAGTTTGTTGTCAGCTTCTGCGGCCTTTGAATCGTTTGAGTAGATCCTGAACACCTCCGAGGAGTCCATCTCCACGCCGCCCCCCCTAGAGCGGCGCTCCTTCTCCGTCTCATCCGCGATTTTTTCAGCGATATCCGCCAGGAACTTCCTTTTCAGCTCCTTTTTCGGGTCCGCAACGCCATAATCTTTCATCCTAGCCGTTCCCCGCCTTTTTCAGCACCTTCCCGAATTCTTCAGCCAAACCTTCCACGGAAAAAGGGAGGCCGTCGTATTTGAGAATCTTGCCGGTTATTCCGCGCCCGGTCTGCGACCTTAAAAGGTTCGCGAACTGCCCGGTTGCATTGTTTTCCACAACGAAGATCCTTTCGGCTTTGGCTAAAAAGTTTACTGAATCCGGATGTATCGGATATACCTGCCTGAAATGGAGCATTGATACGTCGTCCCTGCCGAGGGATTCGACGGCCTCCGCCACAGGATGGTACGTAGACCCCCAAGAGACGACAAGGTGTCTGAATCTTTTTGGCCCGACAAGCCGCGGGAGTAGGGCGTCTTTCATGATGCCATCCATCTTCCGGAGCCTCTTTTCGACCATCATTTTCCGCACATCCCCGTCTTCCGTTATCCTTGCGGATTCGTCGTGTTCGTCGCTGTCGACCTTTACAAGGCCGCTGCCGAAGCCGGGGACTCCCCGGGGAGAAATCCCGCTGGGTGCAAATTCGTAGCGCCTATAGCCCGGTCCAGTCTCAGCGATGTGTCTTTCGACTTTGTAGCTTCCAAGAGAGGGGATATTGTAGTATGAATCTACCAGATACTGGTCTGCGAGGAGTATGACGGGGCTCTGGTGCTTGTCCGCCATGTTGAAGGCAAAATGGGCGAGTTCATGGGCTTCTTCCACGGTCCCCGGAGCCAGTATGATCCTCGGAAACTCCCCGTGGCCGGCGTGTAGCGCGAATTCCAGGTCTCCCTGCTCCGTCCTCGTCGGAAGACCCGTAGCGGGCCCCGGCCGCTGAGACAACAGCACTACCAGAGGTGTTTCTATTGCCGCGGCCAGGCTCAATCCCTCGACCATCAATGCGAATCCTCCACCGGACGTCGTCACAAACCCCCGCGCTCCCGCGTACCAGGCCCCCAAAGCCATGTTGACTGCGGATATCTCGTCCTCGGCCTGCTCCACAACGATCCCGAACTCCCGGGCATGCTTTGCCATGAACGTGAAGACGCCGGTCGACGGAGTCATCGGGTACGCGGCCAAGAAGTCGCATCCGCCTGAGATGGCCCCCAGGCCTAGGGCGTCGGAGCCGCTGACTATGAGTTCGTTTGAGACCCTATGATCCTTGGCGACCGAGAATTTCACATTCGAGGATATCTTTTTCCCCGCGTCGTATCCTCTCCCCAGCGCCTCCACGTTTTTTTCGACGAGCTCCGGCTTTTTTTGGAAGAATCTTCGGACATAATCTTCGGCTATGCCGGCATCAACCTGGAGTAGCGACGAGATGAGGCCGACCGCCACTATGTTGGCGAATATCGGGCCGCCCACTTCCTCTGCGATCTTCGAGAACGGGACGTCGATGACCCCGCCGCCCTGGCCTATCCTTTCCGCTTCGCCCACGATAACCGTCCTGTCTGTGATCCTCTTTCTGAGGTGTGGTATTGCCTGCCGGTCGAGGGGTATCAGCAGATCTATCCTATCGACGTATGCGGCCACCCTCGCATCGGACACCCTTATCTCGGTGGAATTGCACCCCCCGCGTATCCGCGACATGTATTCCTTCGTTGAGAATACGTGATATCCGGAGAGGTTCATTATCGGCGCAATAAGGCTCTCGACGGTCTGGATGCCCTGCCCGGCCTCCCCGCAGAGGACTATTGATATGTCGGCCATATCACATCGTCACTGCGGTGAAGTCCCTGAAATCGCCGGTCCCGGTGACGAACTCGATCTCGTTGCCCAGGATGTTGCGGTGGTTTCTCTCCTCGGAGACGAGCCGTTCGAAGAACATACGCATCTGCTCCGATGACGCCCCGTTCGCCAGGGTGGAGTACAGTTCGATGCTGTTCTCTTCGGCCTTGATTCCGACGTTGAGGGCAGACAGGGCGTCCGACTTCTCGTCGAGGTTGCCTCCCTTGACGCGCTTTTCGAACACGCCCGTGGTCAATCCCTTGGCTTCCACATAGTCGCAATAGGCCTTGTATTCCTCCCTCTCGTAAAGCTCCGCGATCCGTTCATAATGCAGCTTTTCCTCGTTTGCGAGGAACGTGAACATGTTCTTCCCCTCTGGGCTGGTCGTGCTCTGCGCGCACCTGAGGTAGAACTGCCGCCCTTCGGTCTCTAGGTCGAGGGCCCTGCCCAGGGCGCCGCACATCGTCGAATCCTTGATCTCCTCGGTGGGAGCCTTGCCAGAGGGCTTTTTCTGGCCCTTAGAGGCGGAAGACTTACGGGATGATGCCGTCTTTTTGGCGACGTTTCCGCGTATTGCGGTGTGGTCCGTCTTGCACTCGACGCATATCCTTCCGGGAAGGCCTGTGTTTTTCCCGCATATTTTACAGCCCCATTTTGGTTTAACCTTCTTTTTCAATATCATGATTTCATCACCCCTTGGATTGAGGGTTACGGTATTGCAGGCAGATAATATAAACCAGGCGGTAACGCCGGCGTAACTTCCGGCGGACAGCCTGCAGTCGATACGCTTATAAAAAATCACACCCTTGTATAACCCATGCACAAGCTCGTTTCCGCTCTCTTCATCTTTATCGCATTCTCGAGCGCAGCATCCGCCGTCGAATGCCCGTTCGGCATAGTAAACGACTCCTATCCGGGACAGTGCGCCCGCTATATGGACGATGACGGCTCGGGACTGTGCGACCTGAGCGAACCTGCCGAGTCTACGACCACAGCATCGACGGTTCCCGGGGGTCAGAACGTCCCGACTCCACCAGCCGCGTCTTCTTCGGCCCTATCCATTTTCTCCCAGGGCAGATACGATTTCGTGAACCTGACCGCGGTCATGTTGGTCATATACGGGATCTCGTTTGTCCTCACCAAATGCGGGAGGATGACGGTCAGGACCCACCGGATGGTCTGGAACCTCATGCTCCTGTTAACCTTTGCCGTATCCGCATTCCTCGGTATCCTGCTCGTCCTCAGGATCAATTACGGCATCCTGTTACCGCTCCCGTTCAACATGCTCTACTGGCATGTCGAGGCGGGCATAGCGATGGCGATAATCTCGGCATTCCACATTCTATGGCACCTTGAATATTTCAGGCGCATCCTTAGGTCCGCGCCAAAGGTAGGCAGCACCGCCCCGAAGCCAATAAAGCAGGCTTCGGGAAAACGGCGGCGAATCCGTGACAAAACCGGAAACAGCCCCGGTTATCGCCCATATATATCCAAATCATTCATTCATACATAAGATGAGAGACGTGATCGTGTTCACGAAGGTCCCTGAAAAAGGACAGGTGAAGACGCGCCTGCAGAGGAAGTTCCCCCCGCACGTCGTCGAGGAGCTTTATACCGCGTTCCTCCTGGACACGCTCGACCAGCTTCGGGAATACTTTCCCTATGTCGCCTACTGGCCGCCGAACAAGCTTCAGCTTTTGTGGAATATCCTCGGAGACAGGAAATATGTCCAGCAGAACGGCAGGGACCTCGGCGAAAAGATCATGAACGTCTTCCGGGACTTCCGGAAGATGGGGATAAGGGATGTCATCGTCGTCGGATGCGACGTGCCCCTCATGAAAAAGGAGCACGTCCAGGACGCCTTCCAGAAGATGACCGACTGCGACCTCGTCATCGGGCCGAGCCACGACGGCGGGTTCTACCTCATCGGGGGGCATGAGATGACAGAGGAGATATTCGACAAAGTGGACTGGGACGGCAAAGACGTATCGAAGAGGATTATCGAAAACGCCAGGGATTCCGGCAGGAAAGTCACGACCCTGGAGGAACTGAGGGACATAGACACTCCGGAAGACATAGACGCGGTGTGGAAGACCGGCGGATTGGACGAGAAATCCAGGACGTACAGGATACTGAAACGTATCAAGTGACGGGTTTTTTTCCGATTACACGCAGGTAACTGTAGCGTTTATCTTATTCCCTTCATAGGAATCAACCATGATTCCTGAGCTTGCAACCTTCGCGGGAGGCTGTTTCTGGTGCATGGAACCGCCGTTCGCTAGGCTGAAAGGCGTGCTGCTGGTCGTGCCGGGATACACGGGAGGCAGCAGGGAAAACCCAGCGTATGAGGAGGTCTCGTCCGGGACCACCGGCCACATCGAGGCTGTGAGGGTCGAATACCACCCTGCGAAGCTAAGCTATGAGAAGCTCCTCGACGTCTTCTGGCGGCAGATAGACCCCATGGACGCGGAAGGGCAGTTCTCAGACAAGGGAAGCCAGTACAAGACAGCCATATTCTTCCACTCGCAGGAGCAGAAGAGGCTCGCTGAGGAGTCGAAGAGGAGACTGGAGAGGGAGAGGTTCGGCAGACCGCTTGCGACGCTGATACTGCCGGCCGCCGAATTCTATATGGCAGAGGAGTATCACAGGCAATTCCACAAGAAAGACCCGCGGGGGTATAAATCGTATAGGCTGCTTTCAGGAAGGGAGGAGTATAGGAAGAATACATGGGGTGAATGAAGATGCCGCCCGAGGAGAAGCTGAGGAAGAAGCTGACGCCGCTGCAGTATGATGTGACGCAGGAGTGCGGGACCGAGCCGGCGTTCGACAACGAGTACTGGGACAATCACCGCGAGGGCATCTACGTCGACATAGTCTCCGGGCAGGCCCTGTTCAGCTCGTTCGACAAATATGATTCAAAGACCGGCTGGCCGAGCTTCAAGAAGCCGCTTGCCGAAGGGAATGTCCTAGAGAAGGTGGACACCACGCACGGGATGGTGGGGACGGAGGCGAAGGGCGGGAAGTCCGGCTCCCACCTCGGCCACGTCTTCGACGACGGGCCGAAACCGACGGGGAAGAGGTATTGCATTAATTCCGCGGCGCTGAGGTTCATACCTAAGGAGGACCTGGAAAGGGAGGGATACGGGAAGTATCTGAAGGTCTTCGATTAGCGCCGGCCTCCCGGATACTCGCGAATAATGGACGGTAACCGGAGCGTATATATCCGCGCAAGCGTTATCAGTTCACATGAAGGCATGTGCAGCGCTTCTTGCAGTCCTTAAGTTGGCCGGCTTTTCATTTATGCAGAACGCGCCACAGTTGACGGTATTGGCCAACGGGAGATTCCCCAGGAAAAAGTGAAAATACTGGACATCTCCACGCCGCTGACGAACGACACCCTGGTATACCCCGGGGATCCGAAGATGCTGATCAGGTCTAAAGTCAAATCCGGAAGCGTCGTATCCAGGGCGTCATTCGGCCTCCACTGCGGCACCCACGTCGATTCTCCGTCGCATTATATCCCGGGGGGAAAGACGGTCTTCGAACTCGGCCTCGATCGCCTCAACGGGCCGGCGAGGGTTTGCGATTTCACAGAGGTATGGTGGGAGATCACGGCAGACGATATCGGGGGGGAGAAGATCAGGAGAGGGGACATAGCGCTCTTTCGGACGCGCAACTCGAAACTGATGCAACGAAACGAATTCAGGAGGGATTACACTAGCCTAAGCGCAGAAGCGGCCGAATGCCTCGTCCGGAAGAAAGTTCCCGCCGTGGGGATAGACTACATATCCATCGAGAAGATAGGCTCAAGCAGAGTGCACAAAATCCTCCTGCAAGAAGAGATACCGATAATCGAATCCCTCGACCTTTCCCTTGCAAAGGCAGGCAGGTACAGGCTCACATGCATGCCGTTGAAATTCCTGGGGACTGAAGCCTCTCCTGCGAGGTGCGTCCTGAGCCCGCTCTGATCCGGGTCGTCCCGAGGGCTGATATATAGTCTGCGGAAGATGTATTTACTGGTGAAGATGCGATCATTGTCGTCCGAAGTCTCCGGCCTCCTGGACAAGCTGAGGGATGAAAGGTTCAGGGAGCGGATGGAGGACGTATACGGCAGGACATATGGGGAGGCGGTAAAAGCCGGGTGCGCAAAGCTGGCCGCAGTCGGCTTCGAGGAGTCGGGCGCAAGGAGGATAAACCGGATGGGGTGGACCCTGTCCAACGTGAAATGGCTCCAAGACAACAGGAGACTGCTCCAGGACGTCTTGGACGACGGGAAGTCCATCTCCGAAAGATACCGGTATGTCGTATTCTGCGGCATGGGAGGCTCGGGCCTCAGCGTTCAGACCGTGAAGTCCGCCTTCGGCGAAAGGGACGTCCGCATCATGAGCCTCAGGACCACTGACCCTTCAGCGATCGCCGGGATATTGGGGGAGATTTCCGAGGAGGCCGGCGGCCTGAATGAGGGATTGATGAAGAGCCTCATAATACCCATCAGCAAATCCGGGACCACCCAGGAGACTGTCTCGCACAAGCTATACTTCGAGAAGCTCTATGCAAAATGCGGCATCGACGTGAAGGACCACATGTGGGTGTTGACCGACAAGGGCTCCCCTATAGACAGGGGGGAATACGTCCAGAGGGACATACAACTCAACGGAAAGGACGACATCGGCGGAAGGTTCACGTCTCCCACGACGAGGATATTCCTGTTGCCCCTCGCCTTGACCGCCCCAGAGGCCTTGGAGGATGTCCTTTCGCAGGCGAGCAGGATGAACGAGAAGGCCTCCATCGAGGAGGACACCTTCGTCGTGCTCGGCGCGTTCCTGAAGCATCTCGCCGCGGACAGGGGCAAGGACAAACTCACATTCATCGTCCCCGATGAATTCAGGGACCTCCCAGTCTGGGCGGAGCAGCTATTTGAGGAATCGCTCGGGAAGGGGGGGAAGGGTATTTCCGTATTCTACGGGGAGGACCTATCCCTGGATTCGCTGAGGCCTTCTGAGGAGAGCCGCAGGATATTCATCCGAATATGCGTCGGCGGAAAGAAGCCGCAGGATTCGCTCTGGCAGCAGCTGACCGAAGCCGGCTATTGGACGTTCGACATCGAAGTCGACGGAAGGAATTCTATAGGAGGCCTTATGCTCGGTTTCGAGAGGGCAGTCGCGACAATCGGATACCTTTGGGGAATATGCTTCGTCGACCAGCCCGCAGTGGAAGGATACAAGAAGGCCACCAGGGACGTCATCGCCGCGATGCCTCCGGGAGAAGGAGTGAGGATACCGAAGGGATGGTTCGACTCGTCCGCCTCGTTCGGCAAGCTAAGACTTTTCTTCGGACCGCTCATAGCCGCGGGAACCATCACATCCGACGAGATAAAGGCTCAGGTCTCCTCTATGGGCGGGAAGATGTCCGATGCGCCGGCAGTCTACGCGGCGATACTGAAGGTGCTGGAGAGGAGGAGGAAAGGCTTTGAAGCAATAGAACTCGCATCATACGGGAAGATGACCGCCCGGATAAGGCAGACATTGGAGGAGGCGAGGTCGAGGATATTCACGAATGGCCTCAAGATGCCATCCAAGCTCGGGGAAGGGCCTGACAAGAACCATAGCTATCAGCAGAACCTCGAGGACGGCAGGGACTCCTTCTTCTCGACGTCCTTCATGTACATGCGCCCCGAACAGCCGGATGCGATGGGATACGACGACAGCCTGCTGAAGGCCCAGACCATAGGGACGGTCGAATCGCTATCAAAGAACGGGAGAAAGGCCGTGTTGCTCGCCTCCGATTCCACTGTAAAGGGCGCAGAAGCCGACCTTAAGCAGTTCTTCGAAAAGGTCAGGGAGTTCATGGATGGATGAGCTTATCAGGCGAATAAGGGAGCTGAAAAAGGGCCGCGTCGGCAGGCGGGCCGAAGCCAGGCTGAGGGAATTCGGCAGGTTCCGCAAAGGAGGCGACAAAGAGCTGTTCGGCGAGATGTGCTTCTGCCTCCTGACCGCGAATTATGCCGCAGAGCCGGCGATGAGGATACAGAAGGAGGTCGGCGAAGGATTCCTCGGGATGCCTGGCAACCGACTTGCTAAGAGGCTCAGAGCCCTCGGATACAGGTTCCCGAACGCCAGGGCAGGCTACATCGTCGAGGCAAGAAAACACTGCCCGGGCCTCGGAAAAATCATCAGGTCGAAAAATGACGAGCTCGAGCTTCGGGAGTGGGTCGTGAAAAACGTGAAAGGCCTCGGATACAAGGAGGCCAGCCATTTCCTTCGGAACATCGGATACAGGAACCTTGCCATAGTCGATTTCCACATAATCGACATACTCGCGAAAAACAGGCTGATAAAGAGGCCAAAGACCCTGACAAGGAGGAGATACCTTGAGATCGAGTCCGTCCTTCAGGGTCTTGGAAAACGGCTTCGGATGGATATGGCGGAACTGGACCTCTACCTCTGGTACTTGGAGACCGGGAAGATCCTGAAATGAGAGTATCTTGCGGCCTGAAGGCCAAATGTTGCCGACATGCACAAATTTGGCAATTCTACGTTTGTTCAAGCGGATTTTTTTGGAGCAGTTAGCACGTCGATTATCATAAAGAAAAAGCCTATTAGGGATAAAACCCCCAACAGGATGTTCACCTGCTGCAAGCTATACATGCCCTTGTTGGTACTAACTCCAAAAGCCGTCTCTGGGATTTTGTCATATACGAATTGTGCGGATATGATACCAAGCATGATAGTGCCCAAAATTGCGATACCCAGGATGGAATAATTTCGCTCGGGATGGAGCTTATAGAGCCGATGAGAGGCAAAGACGATCGCTGCCCCGCAGATAAGAGGGAATAGCACCCAAAACGGGGAATCGATCGAGATCCCAGCTAAAACAATCCAGGACATGCCGCCTATTACACAACCAATAACACTTCCTAAAAAATTAACGGAACTTTCAACCTTCACATATAATATTGAGATGCACAATTAATAAACTTTTTTGATGGATTATGCATTCCTGATGATCTTCTAGTCAACTGCCTGCCTGAAATGGCCGGTCGTGTAGCCTTCCGGTCTATTGATCCTTTCGCCGGACAGTATCCGCTGATATAGGGATATTGTTTCTTGGACGTCTCCTTCGAGGTCCAGTAGGTATTCGACGACGCCGGCCTTCTTCAGGCCGAGTATGTCGGAGAACAATCCGAATGGGACGCTGTTTAGCACCTGTCTCATGTCTCCCTCGCCCCGGACGGGGAAGGTATAGCCAAGTTCGTCCGTCAATTCACCGGCCTTCAGCACATATTTCGTCGACATCAGGGGAATCCTTCCGTGGACATATGCCGCGAACCTCTTGTCTTCGAATGCCGAAATCTCCTTCAAGGTAAGTTCTGGCGATATCACGGGTATCAGCCCCCTTTTGTTGTAAAAACCGACGTCGACGTCGTTGAAAGCGTTGGCGGAAGAATCGAGGTAGACTTCGCAACCGGACAGCTTAGAGCCCACTCCCGGGTCGCCGCATAGGACGGATGCTGGCTTCAGGACCTCAATGATTTCCAGAGCCTCCTTTGCGGCCCATTCGAAGAGGCACCGCGGCACATATGGGCATATGCCCTTTTCGCCTTGGGGGTAATCCTTCGCAAACAGGCTGTAGTAAACCCTATCAGGCCCAGCGGAACAGGCCTCGAATGCTTCCTTGACGGAAAATGTCCGGACAAGGAGCTTGACCTTGTCGAACCCCGCTGCATGTTTGGCTCGCTCCTTGATTTTTAGCGATGATCTTTCGACCGTGATCCCTTGATTAAGCTGCAAAGCGTATTTCTTCCTTCGGAGCGCGCCCGAGGTCAGGAATATCCCATCACCATCGTGCGCGTTTAGGCTAAGCTGCACAGTGATGTTGGCTTCAGCCCGACTTACCTGGCGACCATTTTGTTCGATCGCTCGTATCATGTCTCCATGCGTTCCATGCTCCGAGGCGATGCCGACTCCGTCTCCGACACGGATGGCGGATTCGAGTCGGATGGAGCCGCCTGGCCCGAGTCGTCCGAGATATATTCCCCGTTTTCCCGATTCTTTGGGGGTGCTGACATCGTATTTCCTAAACGATCCGCCGAGGGTGTATTCGCGGCTGAACGAGAGCTCCAGGTCCTTGTAGGCGTCCTCGTCCACTTCGAAACTGCCGTTTTCGATGGAGTCCAGCGCCCGCCTGTAGACCGCTGTGGCGGCACCCACATACTCCGGGCTCCGAATCCTGCCTTCTATCTTCAGGGCCGAGACTCCCGACGCAAGCACGTCCGGCAGCCTTCGGACGAGGCACAGGTCTGCTGTGGACAGCGGATATCCGCCGTCATATCTCTTCCTGCAAGGCTGTGCGCAAAGGCCCCGGTTGCCGCTTCTTCCGCCGAGGAAACTGGACATCAGGCATTGTCCGCTGATGCTGAAGCACAGCGCCCCCTGGACGAAAACCTCCACATGCAATCCGGTAGTATTGTGGAATTCCCTCACCTGGGCGAGGGTCATCTCACGGGGCATGACGACCATGTCCGCGCCCTCAAGCATGTCCGCCCACATGCTGTTGAAAACTCCCGCCTGAGTCGACACATGGACCGCCATGTCGGGGAACGATTCCTTGAGGATCCCGAGAAAGGGCGTTTCCTGGACGATCAGGGCGTCGACGCCGCTGCTATACGCGGTTTCAGCCTGCCGGAACCAATCCTTAAGCTCTCCGTTTTTTATGAGAGTATTCGCAGCAAGGTATGCGAGGACTCCGCGGCCATGGCAGTATCTGACGAGATCCGGCAGACCCTCAGGGGTGAAGTTTCCAGCCCTGCGTCTTGCGTTGAAGTCACCGAGCCCAAAATAGACGGCATCCGCCCCTTCAGACACCGCGGCTTTTACGCAATCCCAGTCACCCGCAGGGGAGAGCAACTTCACGGCAGACACGATATGTTGAAGGAAGTCGAGGATAATAGATTAAATAGATGCGACAGTTTAGTTATTTCATGGACAAGGGCATGCTGCCGCCGAACGTCTTCTTCATCGAGATCGACATGAAGACATATGGGTGGGGCCTTGACATCAGGCCTCTTCTGATAAGCGAAAAGGGGCTGCACATCGGCCGGTGGCACAACCATTACGGCATGCGGGATTATCTTAGGGATCCGCTCGTCTGGCAGGCTTTATTGACGCTGCGGCCGGGCATCCTTTTCAAGCCAGGTTTGTCTGCAGAATTGTGGGCTGAAGAATATGATCAGCTGGACAGCGGCCAATACGACGAAATCCGTTTCGAGGACATCAGGGGTTTTTCTATCGTAAAGCATCCCTTTGGCCAGGAGTCTGTCGAAATACTCTATAGGAGGGGTTTCGACATGGGAAATATCCGTTTTTCAGTGGCAAACCAGTATTCGAGGCTTTCCGGGGAGACTAACAGGCTCCATAGCCTGATCAAGGAGAAGCTAGCATTCATCCGGGTTTGATGCGGGTAACCGAGCCGGTCCACACGATAATCAGGGTGCAGCCCTCTTTTCCTGTCCGAAGTTGATGGACCCCCTCTGTCGTGTTTATGAGGAAATCACCTTTTTTATGCTCTCCGGCCTGGTCTGTGAAACCCCCCTCCAGGAGGTATACCCATTCGAAGCCGTTATGCGTATGGGGCAGGTCCGTGAAGTCGGGTTCTATCCGCATTATATCCGCCTGGATGCCCCGCCCTGGCTCGATAGCCAGCGGTTTTCGCATTATACCGGGCCTTACCGGGACCCATCCATCCCCTACCATGCCCTGAATATTGGCATATGGCCAATATAAGGGGATATGCACATCAGCCTTATCCGACAGGTATAAATAGGTCTTTTACGAATAATCATACGGGGGTTGCCTGTTTGCCGTTTCGGTCCTTGGTCGTGTGAGGAGGTGTACGATGCCAACGCAAACGATTTTACAAACCCTTGAAGACCGTCTTTTGGATGTTAACCTGTTTATAAGATACTTTGACGCCACCGACCTTGAGTTTCTCGGATTTAAGGCAGAGATGCAGTAGCATTCGATGCCGCAAAGGCGTCGAGCGTGACCGTGAGGTTCTTGCAGTCCCTGAGGTCATAGAGGACGGCATTGTGGCCGCATTTGACCATCAGACGGTATTGGCCTGCCAGCGGATTCTTGGCGCCAACCGTATTGCCTCCGCGAAACACGACCCTGTAGGGGGAAATCCCGGGGAGACCGTCGCAGCTAATCGATAATGCCTCGGCGACGTTGTTTCCCCATCTTCCGCTGACGTTTCCGGGGATTTCCACGAGGGCGTTGTTCATCTTTCCAAGCTGTGTCTCCTTGCATTTGTCGATGGAGCCGATGGCCAGGTCGACATATCGGGGCATAGTAGTCGATGTCGAAGTAGTTGTGGACGTGGTGGATGTGGAGGACGTGGACGAGGATGACGCGATCGAAGTTGAGGATGACGTGGTCGAAGTTGAGGATGATGTTACCGTCGACGCGGTCGACGATGTCGGGGCCATCTTCACATCCTGGGCGCCGATGCACCCGAGAGTAAGGAATGAAGCTGTAAGGAGGACGTAAAAAAAGGCCCACCGAACGCTGATTTTCCGATCCATTGCAGATGCTTACGAGCGGGCCTAAGATATAGGGCCAGGTTACCGTTTGGTAACCGCTATCAGCCAGCCCGCTCTATAGTGCCTCCTTCAGTATTCTGCATCGTCACAGTGCCAGGCCCCATGTAATAGAGTGCCCCCGTTGAATCCGCCTTGGCGGATAATGCGCCAATGGAATATGCCTGGATGATGCCGAAATTCTCGCCTGTTGCTGTCGTTTCGTTAGCTGCGAGCCCATACGCTAGGATTTGTCCACGGGAGGTGGAGAACGCCTCATGCCTTTGCGCGTTTCCTCCGATGCTGATCACCCCGCCGTCGGAAGCGAGCGTTTTTAGCCAGACTGCATCGACTGTCGCATCGATCCTCGCGTCTTTGGACGCTGTGAGCGTCAGTTCGTACGCATCGATCGCGGATTCGGAAACTACCCGGGCTAGGTTGCCTGCGCTCACGGATGAGAACCTCGGCGCAGACACCCTTACGACGACAGGCTCGATACGTCCCACTACGCAGGTATCCTTAAGTCCGATCCGTAGTATGCCGCTTTCGGTTCGCGTGACGACCATGCCGGCTACGCTGTCTTCAGCGGAAACCACCACTGACGGTGTCTGAGCCTCAGCCAGGTGCACCGTGACCAGTCCGTCGACGGCAACCGAACCGAACGCCTGGACCTGACGCGTTTCCGTAATGACGCGGCCTGTGCCGCGGACGCAACCCAGACCCAGGTTCAGATAAAGCATATAGCCTGCAGCAAGCAACGCAACCGCAGCCACTAAAGAAAACGCAATATGACGCTTCACGCCTCTGATTGGGAAGGAAAGCTTATAATCCCAGCAGGGGATTTAGCCGCGGACATGCGGCAGGCAACCGGCTCTTTTTCAGATTCTAATATGAAAAATAGTCAAAAATGATAATAAATACATTATAAGGATTCATTCAAAATATAGTTGATTTTTATATAAGTTCTTCATAATTAGTTGTAAATATTGAATAAATACACAAATGTGAGGAAAATGTCTGTCTGGAAAAGCATTTCGGCGTTATCTGCGGTTTTTGTGATTGGAGCGTCTTCCGCGTATGCGGAATCCGGCGCTATCGACTCGGGAGACACAGCCTGGGTACTTTTTTGCGCTGCGCTCGTGATGCTGATGACACCCGCGCTGGGATTCTTCTACGGAGGGATGGTAAGGAAGAAGAACACCCTTTCGATAATAACCCAATGCATAGTCATCCTCTCGCTGATCAGCCTGCAGTGGGTCCTGTTCGGATACAGCCTCTCCTTCGGAGGCGATATCGGGGGGTTGATCGGCGGATTCGAATTCGCCGCGATGGAAGGGGTCGGCATCGGCCCCGATCCCGACTACAGCGCCACCGTGCCAGCGCTCGGGTTCATGGCATTCCAGATGATGTTCGCGGTCATTACCCCCGCGCTGATAATAGGGGCGTTCGCCGACAGGATGAAGTTCTCCTCGTTCATATTGTTCGTGCTCCTGTGGGCGACGCTCGTATACGACCCGGTAGCGCACTGGGTCTGGGGGGCGGGCGGTTGGCTGCGCGGCCTCGGCACCCTCGACTTCGCGGGAGGGACCGTGGTCCACATATCCGCAGGGGTCTCCGCACTCGTCGTCGCGGTGCTGATCGGCAGACGGAGCGAGCTTGGCGCAGGCAGCATTCTCAAACCCCACGACATAACCATGACCATCCTCGGAGCCGCCCTCCTCTGGTTCGGATGGTTCGGTTTCAACGCAGGAAGCGCGCTGGCAGCAAACGGGATTGCCGCACAGGCGCTTGTCGTGACGAACACCGCCGCGGCAGCGGCAGCCGTCTCATGGATGCTGGTCAGCTGGGCGCACACGAAGAAGCCGTCGAGCCTGGGGATAGCGACTGGAGCCGTCTGCGGCCTCGTCGCGATAACGCCGGCCTCCGGGTTCGTCAGCGTTCCGGCTTCGATAATAATCGGGCTCGCGGCGGGGGCAGTTTGCTATCTTTCCGTGTATCTGTTGAAGGCCCATACGAGGATAGACGACGCATTGGACGTGATGGGATGCCACGGCGTAGGTGGAATACTCGGAGCGTTGCTGACCGGAGTATTTGCCCAGAAGGCGATAAATCCGGCCGGAGCCGACGGACTACTTTACGGGAACACGCAACTTTTGATGATTCAGGCGGTCGCAGTGGTCAGCGTCATGGCCTACGCGGCGGTCGGGACGGCGGTCATCTTCAAGGTTCTGGATCATACGGTCGGGATAAGGGTGAAGAAAGAGGAGGAGATAGTCGGCCTGGACCTTACGCAGCATGGGGAGGAGGCATATCCGGGGATGGAGATACCGAGTTGAGGTGGAAAAATGAGGTTGATAATAGCATATATCAAGCCGGAGCGTTTCAATGAGGTGAAGAAGGAGCTGTACAAGGCCGAGGTCTACAAAATGTCGGTCACCAATTCCCGCGGCTGCGGCCAGCAGAAGGGATTCACCGAAGTATTCAGGACCGCCAGCGAGGAAGTTAACCTCCTTCCGAAGGTGAGGATCGAGATCGCCGTGAACGAGGGCTTCGTGGAGACTACGATCGACGCGATCGTCAGGGGGGCTAGAACCGGCGAAATCGGCGACGGCAAGATATTCGTGATCCCGCTGCAGGAATGCGTCAGGATAAGGACCGGGGAAAGGGGAGGGACCGCCATCGGGTAGCCCAATATGCTAACCTGGGGGGAGTAGACTAGAAGGGCCGTATATGCCCTTTATCTCAGATTTTTTATGTGCTGCTTTTTATATGCGGTTTTTGTTTTTTCCGGCAGTCTTCCTTCCTTGCGCATATGGCTCAGCATCTCCAGGACGGAGAACGAGGCCCTTGTGACGCCCATGCTCCTTATGTCTGTGTCGGTGCCGACGAGGTACAGCCCCTTCAGGGGCGAATTCGTCGAGGGGAATTTGGAACCGACAGTTATCGCCGCCTTCTCGGGTATCGTTATCTGCGTGTGCTTGAACTCTATGTGGTCTTCAATCCGGGGTATCGCGGCCACAATGGAGTTCATCAGCTTTTTTTCGGCTCCCTTAGGGTTGCCGTCGACGATGGATGTGAAGCCTACCAGCTGCTTGCCGCTTGGGGCGAACGAGTCGTTGTAGTTGGACGTCGGCATACCCCAGAAATGGCCTTCCTCGAACCAAATCTCGGAGCCGTAGTAGCCGAATTCCTTCATTTTCCTGTCGAGGCCGAGCCATACCGTGACGGAGGTCGTCTGTTCGAGGGTCTCCAGGTCGTGGACATACTGCTTAGGCAGCTCTTCCGTGAGATTGGGAAGGTCCTTCATGTAACCGGAATAGACGACGGTCGGAGCGGTGAATTCCTCGCCCTCCGTCGATACGCCGGTGGCCCTCGACGATCCGCTTATCGAGGACACCGTCTGGCCGCACTTGATGGTGACCCTTCCGCGGGGGAACGACTGTATTATGCAGTCCGTGATGGCTCCTACTCCGCTTCTGGGGTATGCCTGGTGGTAGCTGCCATCGTAGTTGACTAGCTTCGCGAAGCTCGCTATGTGGCCCATGACCTTATCGCCTATGAAGTCCTTCTTGTCCTCGTCCATGTAGCGGGCGCCCCTTAGGATGCGCCATACGGGCGTCTTCATCATGCTTTTTCCGCTCATGAAGTAGCACATGGTGTCTATGAAGTTCCAGGTCTTCTGGCTGAACTCGTTCTTCTTCAGGAAGTCGTAGACGCTCTGGTTCTTGTCCACTGCGCCGAATATGCTGAACGCGACGGACGAGCCGAGGAGGCTCGTGATAGTCATCCTGTCCTTCTGCGGCAGCGCCTCGAAGTTAACCCACGACTGCACCGTCCATGGGAAGATTATGAGCTTGTTCCTCATCCTTATATGGTAGTCGCCGTATGGCAGGAATTTCGGGAAGATGTCGAAGTACTCGTCCATCAGCTTTCGGAGGGGGCCGTCGTTGACGTGTGTTATCGCATGCAGGCCGGTATCCACGGTATACCCGTCGAGGGAATATGTGCGGAGATTTCCGCCAACGAATTTCTCCCGCTCCAGTATGAGTACGTTCTTTCCCTCCTTTGACAGGGCCAGCGCTGAGAGGAGGCCGCTGACCCCTGCGCCGACGACTATCACGTCGTAATCCTTCAATGCATTCACCATGGGTTCTTCTTCAATTTGAGCTTCCAAGCGACGAAGCTCGCGAGATAATGTGCCGGTACCGTGATTATGCAGGTCAATAATAAGTACTCCCAGCCTATCGAGGCGATCGGCACGACCGTCCAGGCGAGGATATATGCACCGAATATGTAGTCGAGCTGGTCGAGGAGGAAAAGGTGCGCGCCCCTGTCGAAGCCCATCCTCCGCTTGAGGACGCTCTCGGCCATGTCGCCCATCAGCGCCCCAAAGCCTAGGAGAAAGCCAAGAGGAGGGGTCATCTGGTAGAGGCCTGCGGGATTCAGCCGGGACTGCAATAGTGCGCAGAGGACGGCGAATGAGATTCCGCCTATGAGCCCCCGCCAGGTCTTTCCGTCGCCGAGTAGTCTCTTGCCACCCCAGCTTCGTCCGAAGTCGATCGGGGTAGAAAACCGCTTAAGAAACGTGATGCCGGAGACGTTGATCGCCATGGAGTTGGCTACATATGCGGGCAGGATGAACCATACGACGCCTATGATGCTTGGAACGGACATACTTCATAATATTATCAAGAGAGGGTATAAGAGTTAAACCGATGAGACACATCCTGCTTGCCTGCGGCACACTGGGCTTCGCATCGATCGTTCTCCAGCTTGCTCTCCTTCGCGAGTTTCTCTGCCTGTACAACGGCAATGAGCTGACGATCGGGGTCGTCTTGGGCTTTTGGCTTCTTTTCACCGCCATCGGATGCCATATAGCCTCTTGTTTCGAAGGGGATAGGGAAAAGCAATTCGGCTGGAGCCTGGGCCTATCCGCGATCCTCTCCCCGCTGAGCGTCTATCTGGCCAGGACCGCAAGCGCATACTTTTTGGTAAGCGGCCAGTCGGGCGGGCCGCATCAGCTTGCCTTGGCCGTGGCTTCCGCCCTTGCCTTCTTTTGCATGTTGAACGGCGCACAGATAACGTTCGCATCGACGCTCCTTGCAAGAAGGGGGGTGGGGGGGACGGGCTTTGCCTATGCCGCCGATTCCCTTGGGAGCGCATTCGGAGGCGCCGTTTATACCTTCTTCCTCGTTGGGCTGGACCCGTATAGAATATCCTATATTGCCGCATTTACGTTGCTTTTCACCATGGCACTGGTCCACCGGCCGCTTAGACCCGTTGCCATCCTGCTGGCCGCGTTGTTCGCAGCATCTATGTATATAGACGTTCAGTCCGCGACCTTTTCATCGCTTTATCCGGGTCAGGGGGTACTTGAACAGGGATACACTAGGTACGGGAGCATCGTCGTCACAAGGACCGGCAATCAGGTGAACTTCTATGTGAACGGGCTGCCTGCAAGCTTGCAGAACGATGTGAGGGGTGCGGAGGAGACGGTCCATTTCGCGCTCGCGCAGAGGCAGGACGCCCGCGACATCCTCATAATCGGGGGAGGGATGTCAGGCTCCGTCAGAGAAGCGCTCAAGTATCCGGCAGAGAGGATCGACGTGGTGGAGATGGATGCCGAAGCCTTTTCTCTGGCGGGAAAATACGGATTGACTGAGGGACTTGACGATCCCAGGGTCAATCTGATCTTTTCCGACGGCAGGTCCTATGTGAAGTCGACGCACATGAGATACGACGCCGTCATCGTCGACATGCCCCCGCCATTAAATGCACAGTTGAACAGGTTCTACACGAGGGATTTCCTCACCGAGGCGTCACGCATCATGAACGCTGGGGGCGTACTGTCCCTGAAGCTGCCGGGAGGCGCCGACTATATGAGTACCGAGGAAAAGAGCCTCAACGCCGGCATCTATAGGACGCTAAAAACCGCGTTCACAGAGGTTGTCGCTTTTCCCGCTGGATCAAACGTATATGTCGGCTCACAGTCTACAATGACATATGACGTAGGCCGCCCCATAGAAAATGAAGGCATCAAGACCGAATACGTCAACGAAGAACATTTGAGGGGAACCATTACCGGAGAGAGGATAAGCCACCTCATGGGGGCGGTTTCGTCTGGAGGGGGCGTGAACACGGATATGAAGCCGATAGCCTACGGGGAATACCTGAATTATTGGTATGGGCAATACGGGATGAAAGCAGGCGCAAGATATGTCGCAGCCGCCTTGATCGCCATCTTCTTTTTGTATTGGATGAGGCTAACGCCGGTCAAATCAAACCTTTTTGCCGCCGGGTTTACGGGGATGGCGCTTGAGATCGTCGTCATGCTCATCTTCCAGTCAAGCTACGGGTATGTCTACGATCAGCTTGGAGTCATCGTAGCTGCATACATGCTGGGGCTCTTCGCCGGGGCGCATATGCTCCGCGGAACGAAGCTCAGATTCGCGGTGCTTTGTGTCGCCGCTTTTTCCATGATGCTCCCCAGCCTGTCCAGGTTCGCACCATCCGTCTTGTATCCCGCATTCACATTCGCAGCAGGGGCGATGTGCGGCGCTATTCTCGCTCAGGCTGCGGCTCATCCAGACCTGCGAAAGGCTTCGGGCTCCGTCCTGGGCCTGGATTTCACCGGAGCATTCGCAGGGTGCATCCTGACAAGCCTTCTTTTTATCCCGGCAGTCGGATTAGATTCAATGTGCTATATGGTGGCGGCTTTGAATCTCGTGGGATACGTGAGGCTGAGGCTTGAAACCTAAAAAAGCCGAAGAAACTGGCATGACCAGGAGGGAGTTCATAAAGAAGGCCGCTATCGGCTCAGCCGCTGTTGCGGTCGGCGCATACGGGCTGAAGGAACTCCTTGGCGCACCGAGGCTGCCGAGGGCATCCGATCAGCAGGCGGCCCCTGCTCAGCTTGGAAAATTCTCCAGGGAGGCCAGCCACTATATCTCCTTGGGAGAAAACGTGAGGTGCCGGCTTTGCCCCAACAACTGCAGCCTACAGCCGGACCAGACTGGGCTTTGCAGGGTGAGAGTCAACAAGGGGGGAAGGCTGTACACGCTCGTATTCGGGAATCCCGCTTCCTCCCCCCACATCGACCCGGTCGAGAAGAAGCCGCTTTTCCATTTCCTGCCAGGCTCCGCGGCATACAGTTTAGGCACCGCAGGATGCAACCTCAGGTGCCTCAACTGCCAGAACTGGCAGATGAGCCAATCCGCGCCGGAAGATGTGCAATCCGTCGACATGCCGCCGGGCACCGTCGTAGAAAACTCCTTAAGAGACGGGGCGGAATCGATAGCCTACACCTACAACGAACCCTCCATTTTCTACGAATACATGCTCGAGACCGCAAAGGCTGCGAAGGCTCGGGGAGTGCGGAACATCATGGTGACGAACGGCTACATCAACAGGGAGCCGATGGAGGAACTCACACCGTATCTCGACGCCGCCCACGTCGACCTCAAGTGCTTCGGCGACGGCACGTACATGAAGTTGAACGCCGGCACGCTCCGGCCGGTGCTCGATACCATCAGCCTACTGCACGAGAAAGGCGTATGGTTCGAGATAGTCCATCTTGTCGTGCCGACTTGGACCGACGACATCGGCGTGTTCAGGGAGATGGCCGGATGGCTCGTTAAGAACATAGGCCCCGAACACCCCTTCCACATAAGCCGCTTTTTCCCCCAATATAAGCTGGACAAGCTTCCGCCTACGCCGACGGACTACCTAATTAAGGCGAGGAAGGCAGCAATGGAGGAGGGATTGAGCTACGTATACGTCGGAAACGCACCCGAACTGTATTTGGAGGACACGAGCTGCCCCAAATGCGGCAAAGTCGTTATTGCCCGCAGTGGCTATACGATAACAAATAACCACATGCAAGGGGGCGTATGCGGATTTTGCGGACAGAGCATAGCGGGAGTTTGGGGGTAGCGGCCTAATGCGTTTAAATCCCGAGTACATATTAATTAGTAGCACATGGACAAGACGGACTACATCTGGTTCGACGGATCCCTCGTGAAATGGGACGACGCCAAGGTCCACGTGCTAACGCACGCCCTGCACTACGGGACAGGGGTTTTCGAAAGCTGCAGATGCTACGACACCAAAGAAGGGCCTGCGATCTTCAGGCTGAAGGAGCACATGCAGAGGTTGAAAAGGAGCGCGGGATTTTACAGCATGAAAATCCCCTATTCGGTCCAGGAACTCTGCCAGGCTACAGTAGACACCGTCAAGGCCAATAGGCTAGATGAATGCTACATCAGGCCGATCGCCTTCTTCGGGTACAAGGAGCTCGGAGTATACCCCCTCAACAACCCGGTCGACGTTGCGATAGCGGCGTGGAAGTGGGGGGCGTACCTAGGAGAGGAGGGCCTGCGCAGGGGCGCAAAGATAACCGTCTCAAAGTGGAGGAGGATAAGCGAAGACATCATGCCTCCGCAGTCGAAGGCGACGGCGAACTACGCCAACAGCGCCCTCGCCAAGATGGACGCGATCAAGAGAGGCTACGACGAGGCCATCATGCTCAACGCCAAAGGGACGGTCGCCGAAGGGTCCGGCGAGAACCTGTTCATAGTCAAGGGGAAGACCGTCGCCACAACCTCCGACGAGTCCGGCGCCCTCAGGGGGATAACCCAGGACGCGGTAAAGACCATAGCCAAAGGCCTCGGCTACAATGTCAGGGTCGGGAAGATCACGATGAGGGAGCTCCTATCCGCGGACGAAGTCTTCCTTACCGGCACCGCCGCAGAAGTCACCCCCATCAGGCAGATCGACAAGAAGAGATACGGAGGCATAGGGCCCGTGACGCAGAGGATACAGACGAAGTTCTTCGACATAGTCAAGGGAAGGGACCAAAAGTACAGGAAATGGCTTACGCCCGTCGGATGAAACGGGACGCCCAAACACCCCGATGAGATGGCGGATACCCCAAAGTAAGCCAGGGGTTTATATTTGGTTATATTGTATAACTATCAGTTTCAATTTAGCAGTATGAAAGGGACGCTCGACAGCATCTCGGACAACCTCCTGCTCTTCAGGCCCCTATCATACATGATGCTCATGAAGGGGTCGGGCAGGACGAAAGGCAAGAGGGCCTCGTACCTGGAGGCTCCCATACTCTGCATGCTGTGCAAGGAGGGGCCTATGCCGATTTCGGCCATAGGAAAGAGGTTGTATGTCTCCAAGCCTAACATGACGGGCCTGATAGACCGGATGATAGAGGAGGGGTATGTGAGCCGTATGCAGGACGCGAAGGACCGCAGGATCGCGAGGATAGCCATCACCGAGGACGGCAGGAAATATATGAGCGTGAGCAAGCGGACGGTGAAGGCGAACATACAGGACAACCTATCGTCTCTCGGCCCCGATGAGCTTAATACCCTGAGCGATTCGCTCCGGAACATCAACAGAATAATCGCAGGCATGAACAAGGAGACATGAAGATGGAAAAGCCAGATCAGAAGAGACAGGAAGAAGAGGGGGGAAAAAAGAGGATATCCGAGAAATTAGGCCAAAACCCGCGCCTTGTCGCGGCGATCGCAGTAATCACCATCATCGCCGCGGTAGGCGGCGCCATGTACCTCCTCGTCCTGCAGACGAGGATATACGTCGAGAAGTCCGAGATAAGCGCGCCGACGATAATGCTCACCCCGTCATCGGCGGGAACGATCGACAAGTTCTTCGTCGAGTCCGGCAAGACCGTGAGAAAGAACCAGATTCTCGCAAAAGTCGGGGACGAGACCATAAAAGCGCCGATAGCCGGACTCATCCTGTCGATAACGAACACCCCCGGACAGGTCGCCACCCTGCAGACGCCCATAATCCGGATGATAGACCCCCGGGAGCTCAGGGTGACGGGTAGGCTGCAGGAGGACAAGGGCCTCGCCGACGTGAGACTCGGCCAGAGGGTCGTATTCACAGTAGACGCGTACGGTTCTAAGGAATACGATGGGACGGTGACGCAGATCGCGCCGGCGGCGAGGTCCTCCGACGTGGTATTCAGCATATCAGACCAGCGGGAGGAGAGGGAATTCGACATAGAAGCCTCATTCGACGTGAAGGCCTACCCCGAGCTGAAGAACGGCATGTCCGCGAAGATGTGGATATACAAATGACGGACGCAGCCGCATGGAAAATAAAGACGACGGCGGAGGCGAAAACGGCAACCCGCTCAAGTGGTGGATACTCCTCACTGTCATCATAGGGACCTTCCTCGGCAGGCTCGACCAGACGATAGTCAACCTCGCCCTCCCGAAGATAATCGACACCTTCGCGATAACCGTCTCCCAGGCCGGCTGGATAGCAACCGCATACATCCTCGCAAACGCAGTCTTCGTCCCCGTCTGGGGAAAGCTAGGCGACACGATAGGCAGGAAGAAGGTCTACATATTCGGGTTCACCATATTCATCGCAGGCTCCATCCTAGCCGGCCTGGCATGGGACCTCAAATCGATGCTGGTCTTCAGGGTCATCCAGGCCGTAGCCAGCTCGGCCGACTACCCGACAGCCATGGCGATACTCGCCGTCACCTTCAAACAGGGCAGGGAGAGGGCGCAGGCCCTCGGCCTCTGGTCGGCATCGTTCGCGGCGGCTGCAGTATTCGGCCCTCTCATCGGCGGCCCCCTAATAGACAATTTCGGATGGAGGAGCGTATTCCTCATCAATCTCCCGGTCGGAATCGTCGGATTGGCCATGGCGATAATATTCGTCGAGGAATCGGTTTCCGAGAAAAAGACCGTCAGGTTCGACTGGTGGGGGGCGATCACGCTGGGAATCGCGCTCTCCGCCCTGGTGCTGGTCCTGGACAAGGGACTCGACTGGGGATGGACTTCTACCGAGGCCGTCCTATGCTACCTCGCGGTGGTGGTGTTCACCGCGATATTCTACATCATCGACCTGAACCATCCAGAGCCGATCGTCGACTTCAAGTTCTTCAGGATAGGCGCCTTCAACAACACCCTCATAAACAACTTCATAATCTTCATGGGGATGATGGGCGGCGTGTTCCTCCTGCCGATATTCGCCCAGACATACATGGGCTACAATGCGACGCAAACCGGACTATTGTTCATGCCGATGGCATTCGGCCTAATGGCCGCCGCCCCCCTAGGCGCAAGCCTGACCGGAAGGGTCCAGCCAAGGTACGTCATCGCCTTGAGCACCCTCGGTGCGGGAATCGGGCTCTACATCTTCACCGGCCTCGATGCGCGTTCGGGGCCTCTTGATGTTATTATCCCGATAACCCTGATGGCGTTCTGCATGGGATTCGGGATGGCTCAGAGGACCAACGTCATCGCATCGATCGTCGAGGACAATGAGATGGGAATGGCCTCGTCGACGCTTGCCCTGGCTAGGAACATCGCAGGCGCCTTCGGCATCGCCCTGTTCTCCACGTTGCTTAAATACTCCACGGAGAGCGGCATAATGGAGATAGCCCGCAACACCGTGGTCAGGTCCTCTGACCCCCTGATAAGGGGGAAGGTCATGGGCCTGATAGTCCTCAAGGCGCAGATAGAGGCGTACCATACCGTGTTCGTGACCGCCGCCATCCTCGTCGTCATAGGCGCATTCCTGGCCTTGAACATCATCGTCGAGGAAAGGGGGGGCAAGGCCCATGTCATGGTCGAGTGAACGTCTTTTATATCCCGGCGTCAATCAATTAAGTGCGGTGAGTGGCTGATGAGATATACGGTGTTGTTCTTGTTTGTGTCGTTGTTGGCCGTGAGTGGCGTCGTTTCGGCCCAGTACGAATCCGTGTACGCATGCAGTGACGAAAACGCATTAGACACCTATCTGAGGGGGGTTGTTTCGATGAACGACAGGAACGCCTGGATAGACAACTGTCTCAACCCGTCCCAGCTCCTGAAGGGCCGATGCGACGAAAAAAGACCATTCAGGTACAAGGTGGACGTCGTCGAATGCGACCTGGGCTGTTTCGAGGGGGCATGCCTGCGTCCGTTGGGGTATGACAGCACGTCCCGATACGTGTCAACGATGACGCAATCTACCTACGAGCCGTTCCAGACGACGACCACCGTCCCGGCCCCAGAACCGACGACGGATGCGCCATCCGACGCCGGCAACCGGACGATGCCTTTGGTCCTCGTGATAAACCAGGGATACGTCTGCGTCGACTACGACGGTGGCTTCAATCCGAACCGGATGGGGGAGGTTACCCTTAACGGCAGGAGGGTATGGCTCGACACATGCCTGAATCCGTCGGAGCTGCAGGAGGGGACCTGCGAACCCCGCAAGAGGAGCCACTACAGGGCGTCGGTGGTCGAATGCGAGCACGGATGCTTCGAAGGCAGATGCCTCCAGTGACCTGACCGATTCAAACCTTCGTCTTCTTGAAGAGATACTGCCCAAGGAGCATCGTCGCGACGGTGAACCCCATGAGGACCGCAAAGGACACCGCCGGGCTTATCTCCGAAGTCCCGAGGAGTCCGTACCTTATCCCCTGCACCGCATACGTCATAGGGTCCAGATAAGTCAGGTTCCGTGCCCACCCGGGCAGGCTCGTTATAGGGAAAAGCGCCCCGCTGAGGCCGAATATCGGGAAGATGAAGAAGTTCATTATCAGCTGGAAGCCGTGCATGTCATCCATCTTGGAGGCGAACGCAATGCCCAACGCGGTGAATGCGACGCCCATGAGGGTCATGAAGCCGACTGCGATGAGGAAGCCAGCGAGGGTTATTGACAGGCCGCTGCCGATCAGAAGGGCGATGACTAGCGTCAACAGGCCCTGTATGACAGCCGTCGTAGCGCCGCCGAACGTCTGGCCGAGCATGATCTCCAGCCGGGATATCGGCGCCACGAGGGTCTCCTTCAGGAAACCGAACTGCTTGTCCCAGATTATCTGGATGCCGGAGAACATCGACGTGAAAAGGACGCTCATCGCCACGATGCCCGGAATTATGAAGCCCATATAGCTCATGCCCATCCCGGTGTTCACCATGGAATTGAGGCCTCCTCCGAGTATCAGGAGGAAGAACAGCGGCATGCCAAGGGTCCCGAGCATCCTGCTCTTGGAGCGCACGTATCTTTTCATGCTACGGAGCCAGATGGTGTAGACTACGTCCATCTCATCTCCTCCCCCGCATCTGCCGCATCCTGCGCATCCGGTCCTTCGGATCGGCATCCTGGGCCCTGATAGTCTTCCCCGTATAGTGGAGGAACACATCCTCCAGGGTCGGCTGGTTTATGCTGATGGATTGGACCGCTATTCCCGCGCCGCAGGCGAGGCTGACCAGGTCGGCAACGTTCGTCTCCGCGTCGGCGACGTTCAGGACGATGCGGCTGTCGTCCTCCTTCGAGGACTTGAACCAGGGCCTCTTCTTCGCCATCTCCAACACGGCCTTGTTGTCAGAGGTCTTGAACGTGATGATGTCGCCGCCGATGCTGTCTTTCAGCTTCTGAGGCGTATCGATGGCGATTATCCTGCCTGCGTCGATTATCGCCACCCTGTTGCTGAGACGGTCCGCCTCGTCCATGTAATGGGTGGTGAGTATGATGGTCATCTTCTTGGTCTGGTTGAGGTTCTGGACGTATTCCCATATCTTGTTCCTCGTCTGCGGATCCAGGCCCAATGTGGGCTCGTCGAGGAAGAGGACCCTGGGCTCGTGCAGGAGGCCGCGCGCTATCTCCAGCCTCCGTCTCATCCCGCCGGAGAACGTCTTGACAAGGTCGTCCTCCCTGTCTTCCAGCTCGACCAGCCTCAGAAGCTCCGGTATCCTCGCCGTTCGTATCTCCTTGGGAACGCGATAGAGCCTGCCGTGGAAGTCCATGTTCTCATAGGCCGTTAGCTCCTCGTCGAGGCTCTGGTCCTGGAAGACTATGCCGATGCTCTTGCGGACATCGTCCTTCTGAGCCTCGATGTCGAATCCATTGACCGTGGCATGGCCGGATGTGGGCTCAAGAAGCGTAGAAAGCATCGACAGCGTCGTCGTCTTGCCGGCTCCGTTGGGGCCGAGGAAACCGAATATCTCCCCCTCCTCGACGGCGAATGTGACTTTGTCGACCGCCTTCAGCGAGCCGAAATCCCTGCTCAGGTCGCGGATGTCGACGATGGCCATATTTCCCGGATATGCGCGGCTAAGGATAAAAGGAAAACGATTAATTAGAGGTAACGCGGCTGCGCCTCAGCCTAGGCCGTTTATCCTCTTTAGGAGCCATGCCATGTTCTGTCCGAGGACTTCCATCGTCTTCATGCCCTCCTCGTCCTTCATGACCTCGCCGGCCTCCCTGCCGATGCCGATGTTCCAGTAGGAGGAGCCCACGATGATCATCTGGCTGATGGTGAAGAAGTGGTTGAGGCTGTCGAACGCATGGGTCGCTCCGGCCCTGCGGACCGCTATGACGGCGGCGCCGGGCTTCCTTGCGAACATGTGCCCGTTGGCTCGCGCCACCATCCCCGCCCTGCCCACCAGAGCCATTATCTCGGGGCTTGCGTCCGCGAAATACGTCGGGGTCGCGAGTATGACGGCATCGGCTTCGAGCATCTTCCCGATGCATTCGTTTATGATGTCCCCGCCCACCGCGCAGCGGCGGTCCTTGTTCTCGAAGCACTTGTAGCATGCGATGCAGCCGCGCACGGGTTTTCCGGCAAGCTGCACGAGTTCTGTGGATATTCCTCCCTTCTCCAATTCAGCGAAAACCCTCTTCACGAGTATCGACGTGTTTCCATCCATCCTCGCGCTCCCTGAGAAGGCGACTACCTTGAGTTTTTTCTCTGGCATTTTTACCCCCTATATTATATTGCATTGATAAATACACCGGAGTTGTAGACAGTAGGACTATCCGCCTCAACAGTCGCCTGCATCATCGGTTGTATCATGCTGGTTGCCGACGCGCTCATATTCGGGAGGACGGTCCTCGCAGTCCTGAACCTGGGATGCGTGACGGCTGCGGCGTCAATACTCATGAGATTGTAGCGCCGAAAAAAGTCGCCCTTTTTATTGTCCTAACGCCTAGTTTCAGCCCAATATGAAGACGCTCGTCATCACCGAGAAGCCGAACGTGGCGGAAAGGATCGCAAACAGCCTCGGAAAGGCGTCCCGCAGGAGCCACGGAGGCGTCGACTACTTCGAGGTCGGCGACTTGGTCGTCGCCCCCGCAGTCGGCCACATATTCGGCCTCCGCGAGAGGAACGCGAAGGGCTGGACGTATCCGGTCTTCGACGTCGAATGGGTGCCTTCCCACCTAGTCAGCAAAAACAGCGATTACACAAAAAGATACCTGGATAACATCAAGTTCCTCGCCAAAAACTGCGGCAGCTTCATCAATGCGTGCGACTACGACGTCGAAGGGGAGGTCATAGGATACAACGTAATCAAGCACGGCTGCGGCGCCGACCCACGCACAGGCAATGTTAAGAGGGTCAAGTTCTCCACGCTCACAAGCGACGCCATCATCAAATCGTTCGAAAATGTCGGACCCATCGACTACGGCCTGGCCGATGCGGGCATAACACGCCACGTCCTCGACTGGTACTGGGGCATCAACCTTTCCAGGGCGCTAAGCAACGCGGCAAGGAGGGGGCGGAGTTTCACGACACTGAGCATCGGCCGTGTCCAAGGCCCAACATTGAAGATCCTAGCAGACCGGGAGCGGGCGATAATGGCCTTCAGGAGCGAGAGATACTGGGAGGTCGAGATGCTCTGCCACAAGGACATGGATTTCTCCGCCATGTACGAAGCCGGGAAGTACGTGTTCAGCCTGGCTGAAAAGATCGATGTGACGGAGGTGGAAGGCGCCTTCAGGAACATGGGACTCCTCAAGGACGCGGAATCCATGTCGGCCATTGTAAAGGACGATTCGGACGAGAGCGTCGAACGCTGGAATGCGACGTCTTCCCAAGGGACGAACTGGATACTCACTAGGGAGAGGGAGGACAAGAAAGACCTCCTCAAGGTGATGAGGGAGGACGAAGAGGGCGGAGAGCTAGCACTTTGGATAGAGCCCGACACAGGCGACCCGACTAGACTGAAGATCTTTCAGGGAGAGATCAACAGCGGGCAGGAGGCAAAGAGGATAAAGGCGAACTGCGGGCCGAAGGCGTTGGTGAAGGAAGTCGGATCGAAGAGATACAACCAGCCGGCGCCCCATCCCTTCGACCTGACGACGCTGCAGACGGAAGCCTACAGGCATCTGGGCGTCGACCCTAGGGTCACACTCGAGATCGCACAGGAGCTCTACACAAACGCATACATCAGCTATCCGAGGACCTCAAGCCAGCAGATTCCCGCAGACATCGACTGCAGAAAGATACTGTCCCAGCTGAAAAGCCAGGCAACCTATTCCTCGCTCTGCAGCCAGCTACTCAGTGAGAAGGAGCTGAAGCCCGCAAACGGCCCCAAAAACGATCCCGCTCACCCCGCAATCCACCCCACCGGCGAGGAGCCGAAAGCGCTCGAAGGCCAGAAGAAGAGGGTCTACGACCTGATAGTCAGAAGGTTCATGGCCACGTTCGGGGAGCCAGCCGTCCGGCAGACTATAACCGTCAGGCTCGAAAACAACGGCGAGCCGTTCTTGGCAAAAGGCAACACGACCGTCGAAAAAGGCTGGCACGTATACTACGGCCCGTACGCCAGATTCGAGGAGAACGAGCTGCCGAACCTGAAGAGGGGCGAGGAGGTCTTCGTGAAGGACGTCATCGTACACGAGAAGGAGACGAAGCCCCCGAAGAGGTACACGCCGGCGTCCATCATCAGGGAGATGGAAAAGAACGCCATCGGCACGAAAGCCACGAGGTCGCAGATAGTCGACATACTCTTCAAACGCGGCTACGTCAACGGAAAATCGCTGGAGGTTTCGCCGCTGGGGCTTTCGGTCGTCGACGCGATGGGAAAATATTGCCCGGAGGTGATTAGCGTCCAGCTGACGAGGAGATTCGAATCCGACATGGATGAGATAACATCGGGGAGGATGAAGTCCGAAGCGGCCTTGGAAGATGGTAAGAAGACCCTCGAACACATGCTCAAGGAGTTCAAGGCGAACGAATCCAACATAGGCCAAACGCTCATATCCAGCGTGATGGACTCCAGGAAAAAGGCCAACAGCGTCGGAAAATGCCCCAAATGCGGCAACGAGCTCCTGATAAGGGCGTCGAGTCTCGGAGGCCTCTTCGTCGGATGCGGAGGATACCCCAACTGCACCCAGACCTGGCCTCTGCCGAAGGACCCGCTGACAAAGACGGGAGAATGCAAGGAATGCGGGTATGCGATCGTCACCGCAAAACCGAAGGGGAGAGGCAGGAAATACTCAATGTGCGTCAATCCCGAATGCAAGACGAGAAAGAACGAGAACGGCAAATCCGTCGACGAGGTAGGACTGTGCCCTAAGTGCCAGAGCAGGCTCCTTGTGAGGACGTCAAGGTACGGCGGGCTGTTCATCGGCTGCAGCGGATACCCCAAATGCACAAATTTATGGCCGCTTCCGAAGGACCCGTTCGAAAAGTCGGGCAAATGCGAAAGCTGCGGATACGTCACAATAGAAGTCTCGCCTTCTGGGAAGGAGAAGTACATAATCTGTGTTAACCCCGACTGCGGCACCAGGAAAAAATAGCCCTATTCAACACGCTGACAGACGAGGAACCGGATCTACGGTTTTGGGTCTTCGGTAGCTCAGGATTTCAAATCAATGGTTCTTCGCCATTCAAGCTTTATTTATCGGCCGATGACAGAAGACAGAAGATCGAAGACCCAAGACTGAAGACATCAGTTAGTTATTAGCGGGCTCCGTGAGCTCTAGTATTCCGCCTTTGCGCCGGTAGATGACGCCGCGCTCGAGAAGCGACTTCAGTGACACGTCGATGTCGACCTTCTCCATACCCTGCCATATCAGCTGCTCCTCAAGATATGCGGACTTTACGGCCTTCATCTCATTGAGCATCTCGCATATCATCAGTTTGCAATCCACAACCAACCACCGAAACAAGCTATGGGACGTATTAGTATAAAAGGGGAAGGAATCGACAGAATAACGTGGAAAAAACACTTTTCCAAGGCTCTCGCCGATTCTTTAAGGGAAGGCATGAAGAAACTACTAAGGGGGAACAGGCTGATTCTTAGGTGAATGCTATGGGACACTATGGACTATGGCTCGACAGATACGAGCTTCGGAGAGGACAGATACTGGATAAATGGTCCAATCTAGCACACATAGTCGAAGAGATGAGACCGACGATCCCTTCCGAGTTGGTTTTCAAGAAACTCCTCGAAGGTGGCGAAACAAGGGGGAAGATGTGTTTCATAGACGGGGGTGAAGGCCTCAGGGAGCTCCTCGGCCTGGGCGTGTATTTCATCAGGGCATCGGGCCTCACCTTATGCGCCGACGAATCCGGGCCAAGAGGGGAATTATTCATCAGGGACCTGGACATGAACATGTTAGACTACGACGACCACATGAAGGACAGAGTAGACCTACTACGCGACGGCATGGAGTACGACGTCGCCATGAGATGCGTCCAGGAGCACAAACCGGAGATGCTTGTCCTTGACGGCTCACTGCACGTGAAGGCCGGACGGCGGCCCGTAGACTGCCTCGAATACGAACTTTACAGGAAGAAATACTCGAGACTTTTGCGGCTTTGCAAAAGGGAGGGTGTGCGGATAATAGGTGTCTCGGAAGACTCAAGAAGCAGGCTTTTCACCCGCCACCTAACCGACGAATACGGGGTGACATTCCCTAAGCATATGACAGATTCGACGATTCTTCGGATACTTTCCACGAACGGAGGCTACATGACGAGGGAATTCATGCCGAAATACGGTCAGGAAACCGCAGGCGGGATAACAGGGGGGATAACAAAGGGATTCAGGACGGCATACATGCAGCCATACAGTCTCGCAAACCCGCTTAGGATCGATGCCCCCGACTGGGAGGAAGACCTCACCCAGGCGGTCCAGACGATCGCATGCCTATGCAGGGGGTCCGGCCATTATGGATACCCCCTCCCTCTTTACCTAGCACACATGGATGCGAAAATCAGCTCCGCACAGATGGATTGGACAGTCAAACAGATTGTCAGCTACATATCCAAGAGGGATGATATCCTCGCCGACGCGGTAATGAAACCCACAAGGCGATGTGACCGGCCAACATGACGATTCGGCCCTATTTATAGTTTTTCAGCGGAATATTAACCGTATGGGACGGAGGTACCGGACATAACATGGGAATTGCCGCAGACGCTAGATGGCAAAACGTGATCAAAGCCACAGCAGGGGTATTCTTTGTACTCATGATCTTCCCGCCACTGACAGAAGCCTATGATAGCCCGGCAAATCCCGGCTGGATGGACTATTCCGATCTGATCGGAATCGATGTCACCGGAAATTCCACAGTCAATGCCACCTTAAGCGCTCGGACGTCATCAGGAGTCCTTCATGGAAGGGTCATCGGAGGGATCAACGTCGCTGTCTACATCGACAACGGCCCAGCAAAAGTGGGGATACTCAACAGCACGATGCTTTCCGAGGACCCCCCAGAGCTGGACAAAAATCTCACGGGCCTCATAGAACTTATCAACACAAGTTCCGATTCGACAGGTGGGATCGTCACCGTACTGGAATACAACGACGGCACCCCGTATGACGCAGACGACGACGGAGTGGAATACGAGGACTCTGCAATCGACTACAGCGCCGGCAGAAGCAACATTTCAACAGATGCAAACTATGAAAGGCTTTGCACGGTCTGGGAGATCTATTCGGTGTATTCAGGGAATCTCACCACCATATGTTACGGCTACAGCCCGTGTTGCGGCCTCTACGGGATATCGTCCATGGCTGGCACGAGATGGAACGACACATTCTACCTCCCCCACGGGGGATACAGTGCAACCAAAAAGAACATCGTCGGAGCCAGGGTCGCCTACGCAGACGTCGGACAAAACGAGGAAAACGCATCCTACAGGATCTACAAAGGCCAGTGGGAGTTCAAACCCGCATTCTTCTATGAACCCAGGTTCATCTTCAAAGCCCCCTTCAGCCGGCCGGATCCGGAAAGCGCGCAGCTTCTTATCGAGACCGATGCCGCAGAGAGTTTAAGGGTCTACCTTGACCGCATAGAATATGCGGGCCCGGGGGGTATAACCGACTACCAGCAGGTCGGCGTCAAAGGTGTCGTCGCCTCGGTCACGGAGCCGTCGGGCGGGACCTTCGGACATTATGAGGCGCGATACGCCGGCGATGCATTAAGGATGCTTTTCAGCTCGAAGCCGAGACAGACTAACGTGTCGGCCCATCTGATCGAAGGCAGCCGCCCCACCGAAGAGGTCTACGACGACTGGGGAGCCTATGGGCTGGCTTCGACGACGCACGCGAATTACGAAGCCGTGATGGCTGGCTTCATAAATTCGCAGGACAACCTGACGGTGATATTCGGACAATTGAACGATCCGCTTCTGACGACCGGAGCCGCCTATTTCACGCCCGGGCTGTCGTTCGACAATCTAACGGTCACTTTGCCAAAGCTCGGTAACGTCTCGATAATCTCCGTCTGTACGGATCTCAACTTCACGTCCATGGAGTGCCGAAGCTGGACGCCCCTGACATCGGATTTCAGGCAGAATGACGAAAACGTCACGTTCGTCGCCAAAAGGAGCGGATTGTTCGCAGGGGTCGGGAGCACGTTCCTCGACTCCATGCTGGATTACAGCGGTTCGATGAGGCAGGGAACCGCCCAATTGAACAAACCCGTCACCTGGTCCACCGAAATCAGAGCGATGTACGGGTGGCAGCTGAGCTTCAACATAGTCGTGACAACACCCCTAAATTCGTTCGATGTGGCGCTCCTGGCCGACGAAGACAACAAGGCCCTCCACTTGGAGGAGGTCACGGAGACCGAATCCGACGCAAGGCGTTTCCAGACACAGATGCCGGGGGCAAGGAACTACACCCTCCGCTACAATACCGAAGGCCCGACACTAAAGGAAGACGACCCTGTCGAGATCAACGACACCTGGACGAAAAGGATAACGATCACCAGCCCCACCAGGTATTCGGACCTCGCGTTCTACACTAGCACCCCCAGCCTGCCGGAGGACAGGGTTACAATAACCGAATCCGGGGAAAGCGGAGAATCCGATATTTCACAAATTCCGGCCTATAACCTGACCTTCAAGGACTCGGGATCCGACGGCACCGTCGACTGGGCGTATCTGCGGATACCAAACATGGCAAACGCCACATACACCGTAGTGGGGGACAAACGCCCGCAATACGACAAAGCGACCGATGAACATGCCGATACGAGGATTAACTCTGACGAGACCTATTCGTCAGTCCTTTTTCTCGAACCGCACGGACAAACAATAAACGGGACCTTCGACAGATTCGACCCATCACCGAAAAGGACGAACGAGGGAGACTACGGGTATTACGCCTCCGATACCGGCTATTTAGCGTATTTCGACTCAAGAAACGGGAGGATATTGTTCGGCACAGGCTCCGGAACCATCAAATACGCCCCGCAGTCGACCAACCAGGCGGACGCGGTAACGGGGGGGGAAATCGTAGCATACTACGGAGCATGGAATTCGACAGACCTCGAATACATGATCGGAAGGGGGAGGCTAACGGCAAGGCTGAACCTCATGAATAACGGGTCGCCGAATGAATACTCGTTCGACATCGAGCCTGAAAAGACCTCAGTGGAGGAGGGCCAGGGAATAAGCGTCTACGACAAGAACGGGACATGGCTTTTCGGCTTCAGGACAGAAGCCCATGATTCGAAAGGCAGGACGATAAACGTCTCGGAGACATTGGAAAAAAGAGGCGGAGATTACAGGCATAAGATTGCGATCGATTACGGCTCAAGGGCGAACATAACGTATCCGGCGACGATAGACATCGTCTTTTCGGAGGACGGCCACAATAAGACACATGCCGGAATAGGATACGCAGACAACGTTGGAGTGCACACTCCGACGATACTTCCAGTCGGACTTTCAGACTCCGTCTACAGGGCATATGCGGCATACGATCTCACGATGATCCCGGAAGAGGCCACAATCTTGTCCGCAAGGATGAGGCTCTATGTGGAGTCGCCGATGGACGGCAAGTGCAGCCGATGCGTCTGCCAGATACGCCAGATCACAGGCAGGGGGGATATCTTCGAAGAGGCGGGGATATTGCGGCCGTATGCTTCAGTCCAATGCGACCGGCAGGGTCTCAAGACAGCGGACCTTGGGGATGAAGCCGCAGCAGACATACAAAAGATGATAAAAACAGGCGCCTCATCCTTCGAGATAGTATCTGGCAACGAGTCGTCCCCGGACGATTTCGCCATAATCTCCGGCATCAACTCGCCCCGAAGCAGGCAGCCCGCGCTGGAAATCGACTGGACGACCGCGACGACGACCACCCTCCCGTATTTCAACATCGAAGACGTCCGGACAATCCAAAAAAGCCCAAGATGCAGGTATGACCCTACCGCAAGGGAGTATGAGTGCAACGCGTCACAGATAACGGTCAACGGGACCGTCGACCTCCTATTCGAAGGCGAAAACGCCTCACGCAGCATCAGATTGAACGCGCCCGAACGTTTAACGATATCGGAAAACGGAAGAATCATCGCCTCAGGCAGGGACCTGGAATACGAGGACGAATCCAACATCTCAAGACCGGACGGGGGAACCGTGACCATATCGGGCGGCCAGGTCGACATATACGGAGTAATCGATTCTCGCGGAGGAGACTACCTGTCGCAGACCCACAAGATGAACGCAGGCTCCGGCGGAACTATCAAGATAACAGCCAACTCAAGCGCCCGTATAGTCGGCCTACTTCAGTCCTCAGGCGGCGACATAAACACGACTCTAGGCGAAGGCGACTTCGGCGGAACCCCAGGAGACATCAAGATAACGTCCCTCGGATCGTGGGTCTTCGTTTCCCGCGCGGTCGCAGACGGGGGGACATCCAACAACGAAGCCGGAGCCCCCGGCGGAAGGATAAACGTATCCGCAGCGCAAGAGGCTAACGTGTCGGAGGCCTCCATGGCGGGCGGCAGCTCCATGTACGACGACGCAGGCAGAGGCGGGGAACTCTTCATCAAGTCGGGGAACATATACCTAGGATGCGTCAATGCGACAGGATCGGACGCGCCCTTCGGAGCAGGAGGTAAAGGGGGGACGATAACATTGCATTCGACGGGAGACATAGTAGCAGACTGCAGGATAGAGGCCTATTCCGGGCGCTCAATCAGGGTAGCGAACAACATCGGAGGCGACATCATCCTGATAGCCACATCCGGCAACATCACCCTGTCTGACATAGACGCATACGGAGGGGAGGACCTATCAGACGGAATAGGAGGAGCCGGAGGGAGGATCACTATCAGCGGATTCAGCGCAAATGTAAACGGCACATTGGACGTCAGAGGAGGCTATTCGATGTCCGGCACGGGAGGCAAAGGCGGCCAGATCACGGTAGAGTACTGCGAAAAGCTGGAGAATGAATCCATAAGATACGAGAATTCTGGAGGCGATGGCCCCATCCAAAACGGGACAAACGGCCCGCAAATCAACGAATACAGGGGCGCCTGGTGCGGACAGAACGAATCCGCTCCAGCCGCATTGCCGACGAGGACGGTCACCCTGGCAGACCAGGCGACCATGGAGGGCATGGGCCTCAAGTTCACCGACCCGCTTGGGAACCAGCTATCAGACACCCCGACTCCGGTCGTCCAGATAAGGGACCTCACAGGCCGCAGGCTCGTCGAGTTCAACGTCATAGGCGACTTCAACCTGACCGAACTGAAGGTCTCCGCGACCGGCGGCAAGGTCTTCGTATACTTCGAAGAGTCGAGCGGCATAGAGACGACGCACAGCATATTCGTCAGAAACACCCGAAACAGGGGAGCATACGTGTGCACCCAAGCCAAGAACTTCGACGAGGTGACCCTGGACTGCCCCGGAAAGGCCTCCTTCACCCACAACGAATGCCTCAACGACGCGGCAAAAGACGGAATCACCTGCACCCTCGAACAGGGAGACTACAAGATAAGCGGACTAAAATGAACCGAAAAAGGACGATAATGGCGCTGACCGCTGCCATGACAATCATATTCTCCGCAACGACGATTGCCTGCGCCCAGGGCGGCGGCGAAAACCCCCCAGGCCTCCTGGCCATCTACAAAACGGAACCCGCCACCAACATAACAATAGCCCAAAACGCATGGTTCCGCGTCACCCTCAACGTCACATGCATCCTCGGAGTATGCGGACCGGTGACCGTAACACTCGACCCGACAGACCAGCAGGCCAATGTGACCTTGAACGGGACAAAAAATAGCGGCCAATTCGGCTATTCTGTTTCTACCGGCGACTTTAACGACGATGGCGTAGAGGACGTGCTGATCGGCGCATCCAAGGATGGTATCGGCACCCTCACTGGAAACGCATACATATTCTATGGCCGAAGCGGCTGGAGCGGCAATTACACCAACATTCAGGCTAATGTGACATTGAACGGGACTAAAGATATGGCTGAATTCGGCGGTTCTGTCGCGTCCGGAGACTTCAACGGCGACGGCATAGACGACGCCATGATCGGCTCAATCTATGATGGTATTGGCACTAGCCCCGGGAGCGCATACATATTCTATGGCCGAAGCGACTGGAGCGGGGAGTACAGTAACCTGCAGGCTAATGTAACGTTGAACGGTACCCAAGACAACAGCCTTTTCGGCGGTTCTGTCGCGTCCGGAGACTTCAACGGCGACGGCATAGACGACGCCATGGTCGGCGCAACCCAAGATGGAATTGGAATCGGTCGCGGTATTGCATACGTATTTTTTGGCCGAAACGGTTTGGGCGGCCAGTATAGCAATCTGGAGGCTAATTTGACTTTGAACGGGACCAAAGACTTCGGCCGTTTCGGCATGTCTGCCGCCCCCGGAGACTTCAACGGCGACAACATAGACGATGTGCTGGTCGGCGCATCCCATGATGGTATCGGCAACTATAAAGGGAACGCATACGTATTCTACGGCAAAAGCGGTTGGAGCGGCCAATACAGTAACTCGGATGCTAATGTGACATTGAACGGCACCAAAGACAGCGGCTATTTCGGCAGGTATGTCGCCTCCGGAGATTTCAACGGCGACAGCATAGACGACGCCCTCGTCGGTGCATATCAAGATGGCATAGGCACTAATCGGGGAAACGCATACGTATTCTACGGCAAAAGCGGTTGGAGCGGCCAATACAGTAACTCGGATGCTAATGTGACATTGAACGGCACCAAAGACAGCGGCCTATTCGGTTATTCTGTCGCATCCGGGGATTTCAACGGCGATACCTTTGACGATACCTTGATCGGCGCTTATCAAGATGGCACTGGCACTAATCGGGGAAACGCATACGTATTCTACGGCAAAACCGGTTGGAGCGGCCAATACACCAATGCGCAAGCCAATGTGACCTTAAACGGGACTTACGACAACGGTATGTTCGGCAGTTCTATCTCTTCAGGGGATTTAAACGGCGATGGCACGGTTGAGGCGTTAGTGGGGGCTTACGGAGGAAACGGCTCCGTGTTTGTGTTCGATCTACTGGGCGAAACCGCAACCAAGGGGATAATCCCGACCAGCTCCGGCTCCCCCTTCTGGACGAACGCCTCAGCCAACCCTGTGCTGACCTCAAGCCTTTACGAGAACGAGAGCCAGCTTTTGACATTCTGGGTGAATGGGACAGGCGGGAACGGGACTTACGTCTTCTTCGCCGTCGGCAATACCTCCGACTCGACGATCGGCAACTTCTCCCAGTACTGGACGATCACCATCCAGGAGGCCGGAGCCAACAATGCGCCCTACTTCGGATACAAACTTATACAGACCAACAACACCTATGGCAAAGACACATATATTATTAATGGGTCCGGAGGCCCTTACGGGTCTGAAAGGGGATTGCAAACCGGAAGGTCAGGCCCAACAGCGTACAGAGGCCTCGTATACGTCAACACCTCAGCCATTCCGACGAACGCGAACGTCACCTTTTCGCGTCTGAGCATGTACCTCTACGGCGGCACATACTCGATACCGGAGGCCGTGCGCAACGCAACAAGCCTCTGGGACGAGCCCTACGCCAACTGGACTTACAGGACGCAAATACTCCTCTGGACGGCTCCGGGCGGAGACTACACATAGAGAGTAATGCCACTTTTATAGGCCTTATCCAAATATAGGGACATGACACTTGTTGAAAGTACGGGTTTGAACGTACCGAAGGCGGCAGTAATCGCAGTTTTTTTGGTCATAGTATTCATCGTAGGGGCGCTTCTCGTCCTATCCTCTGTCGGTTCCGATGAGGAAGCCAAAGCGCCGGTAAAGATGCCGGAACAGACGCCTCCAGTAAAGGATGAAGTAAGCCTAAAAGGCGCGCAGTGGACGTGTTCAAACCTGTTATGCACAAGGCAGATGACCCAGGCGGAGTGGATGACGAGGTATTGTGTGAAGCAGGATGACAAGATCTGGTGCAGGATCAGGATCGATAATGGGACGCCATATATCATCCCCATCGAGAACCTGAACCTCTCCATCATCAACGAATGCGGAGAATACATATGCCTGCAGGAGTCCCTCTCAAGAAACGCGAGCTACAGGCTGCTGGCCCCGTAGCGGCGGATGCCATACAGCCGCGATCATACTGACCTGGTCCCCAGGCACACATATCAGCCTAATG
>JAZDMS010000015.1:0-35884 GCA_043800705.1 Candidatus Altarchaeota archaeon | reverse complement strand
TCTTCAAGAACCTGCAACCTCGAACGCAATCTTTCACATTCCTTGCAGCCACCACCCCCAACAGAGGGAGCCACAAAACATATTAGACGACAAACCCTAAGAACTCAACAGTTCCCACTACAAGGAACTAAACAGACACTTTATTGTTTACTTTTCAGGGGGTGTATGTGAAGGTGATTTCACCCATCCATATATCGTAGTGATGTGGGGCGACTTTGTGTGAGGGTGTGGGCTAGGGCAAACAACACATCCACCAAATTTCTGAGCTGTTCCATGAGGAATGATTCCAATATTTTCGGCCTTTAGAGGTCGTATACGTTGGAAATAGACGAATTGAAAAAAGGGCATAATATATGTGAGAGATAGACGTGAAAAAACAGACGAAAATTATCTCATGAGAAGACACTGAAACTATTAGCTAGAGTATATCCTTCAGATAAGATTTACCAGAAGAATATACCCCCAAAAATCATCCGAGTGGATACTCTTTGAGAGCATCAAAACGACGCATTTCATCATTGACCTGTACTCCTGAGTCTACCGAAATGTGAACCTCCCGAACGTAAGTAAGTCGACTGAGGATTCACAGACAACGTCGTCGACCGACTAATATAGACCAAGAAAAAGAAAGTATCCTGTAAAGTATATAGATAAGATTATCGTCAACTAGTATTTTTGCAGAAGCTTAACTACCTGTACAGTCCAAGGGGTGCACTCCAATCCTCAAATTAGAAGTCATATCAAATATCACATTTTTTATCAATATTTTCCATTTCTGTTAGATATAAAGAAGAGTTTATGACTGTATTACAAGCTTTTATTTCTTCAGTATAGGAAAAAATCTGTTTTGTTAAACTAATACATTCATTTTTTGATAGATCTGGTCTATTAAGTTCTGTTGAAAGACCAATTAATTTTGATTCTGTTTGTTGGCATTTCCAGCTATATTCTAGATTTTGACAAACATAGAGTGCTTTTACAGTTTTTTGTTTAGTCTTTAGACAATTGAATTTAGTCAAATTATAAATTTGAAATCTTAATTGATCATAATCATTTTTCAAATTTTTTGATAAAGTATAATTCTGTTTTTCTGCTGATACAATCATTCTTGAAGTAATATCATTCAGTTTGTTGTTAAAATCTATCATTGATATTACATCTTCTTGAGGGATTTTTTGGGATTGTTGGAAAATCTTTGGAGTAATATTTAATAGCTGTAAGATTGATAAGTGGAAAAATATGACTAGTAAAATTATTATCAAAGTTAATAGATAACGAGATATTCCCCTCTTTTGTTTGATAATACTATTAATAATCAAAAAATAACTTAGGATAGCTAGAATTGACCAGATCATCACACTTAAAATACTATCTGAAAAAAGTATGCCTCCTATTAAAATATATGGTAAAAGCAGTGTTGTGGTTTTATTATTATTTTCCATTTTTTTAACTTTCATTTTTCTTTTTTCAAAGGTATATGAATAAAAGTTATTAATTAGTACATCCCTTGCCTTTACAGCCTCCAAGATACCATGGGTGATAGATATCATCATTGGACCCGTCATTGTCCGCAGTAGAAGGGGATGAAGTAGATGGACTGCCTGAGGTCGATGATGATGGAGAAGAGTTTATATTATTGGGGGTGGGTAATTCAGAGTCATCAGAATCTTCTGAAACAATAGTTATACATGCTTCTGTTCCTAGTTCATATAATTTTAATATTACACTGTCCACATTTTTTGAATCTACTCGTACATATCTTGTACCAGAATTAGTTGTAATGCGAAGGGTTAGGGTCTTTCCACGGGAAATCATTTTAAACATGGTATCCTTGACTGGTCCTAACTGCTGATATATATTTTTACCAGTGATCGCAAAATTTGCCTTAATTATACCCCCACCATATGTACTCACCCCTGCGGTAGTTACATCCCAAAATGCATCACTTTCATCATATGCTTCGCCCTCATATGACTTTTTTAGAATGTTACCTGTTACAAGACCCATAAATCCTCCGACACTTTCTGCAACAGTAAGAGTTTCCCCAATTGCTAAAGCACCTGCTGCAGAAATTGCACCTACACCTGCACTTACTGCTCCAATTTGATAAGCTGCATAATATCCTTCCGGAGTCTTTTCTTCATGAGTGAAATGATAAACAGCTACAGAAACTACAACTACTAAGGCTACGACTGCTAGAGCTTGTAAAAAGTGTCCAGTAGGGTCTGAATATATTATAGGATTATTTCTTACATAACTATATCTATTAAGTGTTTGCGGATCATATACGTTTTGAATAATATTGTCCGGTTGCGTCCATCTTTTTAGTTTGCTGTTGTAGTATCTTGCTCCGTAGTAGTTTAGTCCTGTGCTGTCGAGTTCTTTGTTATTGTACCCGTATTTCGAACCAGAGCCTCCATCTTTGACTTCTCCATACGGATAGTATGTTAGCCTATCTATCTGCTGCCCTTGTTCGTTCACGAGGACTGATGAGCTACCTAGGTGGTCGTTGAGATAGTATGTTTTGCTGCCGTTCTGGTGCAGTTCCGCCATACGTTCCCCATTTGCAAAGACGTAACGGGTGTCCTGTCGAGTTCCAGTTTCGTTGATGTTGATCTCGTAGGAGGGGTTTACGTAGAGAGTCGTCCTATTCTTGCCATCTTCCAAGAAGCTGACCTTCTTGATACGCTGTCCGTCCGGTCCGTACCAGTACTGTTCTACAACTGCGTCTGTAGAGGCGTTTTTTACGATTTTGAGCATGTTCATGCCGTTATACTCATACTTGAACCGTTCATCTTGTAGCATGTTGCCGTTGGAGTCGTAGGTGTAGTTGTTGACGTAATTCTGAGGACCCAAAGCCAAGGTTGTAGTAGTAGATGTCGTCACCGTCGTCGTAGTAGTCTCGATAAAGACCGTAACCGGCGTAGACGCAGTTATATGGTTCTTGGTGTCGTTGACGTAGCCGACGACCGTATACTGGCTGCGAGGTAGCATAGTATTCGTCCATAACATGCTGTTGAGACCTTCCGCTGCACCGGTCACATTCGAGACGTTGCCGTCGACTGTGAACCAAGCCTTACTAATCGGGAAGGTATGTAAACTGCTGGCCACTGAGACGTTCACGACAGCCGCCTGGCCCATAGGGATCGTGGATTGATTGACGTTGAATGAGGAGATGTCCGGACTGTAAGCGGAAACATTAGCTTCTACTTCGTAATAATAGCCCATAAGGTACCCGTACTGGTCATGATAACCCGAACCAGGGTCGTTCGATTACCTTCACTAATCAGAGATGATTGGCAGATGAGTTACTTTTTATTTATTAACTCTTTTCATCAACTACGTCTATTTTTAAGTTATTAGAAAAAAGGGTAAATTTGCCGTTTGGAAGGTATTTCAGAAATAGGGAAATTTCCATTAAACCAAACCGTATAACTAGAGCCAATAATAAAAAAGGTAATGCGTCAATAATTAAAAAATATCTGAGATTTGAATTTTTTAAAAATAATAATCCAATTAAATAAAAAATTAATGAAAGGAAAAATAATTCAATTCCGTGTCTATAACAAAAGTTAATAAATGAGTAGCGTTGACCGTCCCATTTAAAATATTGTTTTTTTAGTAATTTTTTTAATGACAAGTCATATTCTTTAAAAAAAGGTGAAATAAAAAAAGAATATGATAGGAAGAACCACATGAGACAAGAGTCTCTAAATACAGGCAACCAATTAAAGCCATGTCCAAATCGATACCAAGAATCTGTTTGGTTAACACTAAAATAAAAAAACGTTGTAAAAGATATAAGGGATATTACCCAGGGAATTGGATGTAAAAGAAAATTAAATTTAGATGTTTGACTTTTCTCTCGGGTAAAGGTAATAATTGAAATAGAAAATAGTGTTGCAATCAGAATGAGGATAATCGAACATAATAGGATAAAAAACTCGCCTGAAATTTCTAGATTAAATAAATGTAAAAGAAGGAAAAAAAGGGTGCAAAAAAGGGGGGGAATAAAAAAAGTCCAATACCAATGAAGAATATACTCATTGTCAGACCAGAAATAATTAGTGGAATTTTTTTTCATTTAATATTAAAGATATTTTTTATGATATGTATTAAATGTTCCTATAACCTCCAAGGTAGTAGGGTTTATATATCGATCGATCCCCATCATCTGAACTAGATGATCCTCCATTTTGCTCAGTATTACCATCTGAAAGTTGTTGATAAATTTCTGTTCTTTTAGCTGTGCTATATCCCTCTTGAATTGATACTTGAGTGGCTGAATCTGCTATTTGATCGATAACTTCATCGATAGTTGCTGATGTTACCCTATAGGTCCCCCTGCTGCCATCTTTAAAGGTAACATGGATAATAATATTTTTTCCGCCGGAGTTCATTTTTACGGCCGTGTATAGTTTATCTACCCAAGGGAGTGATCTTCTGAAAGAGGAGCCAGTACCAGTAACTCCTCTTCCTGCAATTACTGCCTTTCCAGCCTTGAATCCAATTATCGAAGCGCCTAAGTTCACATAATTTTCATCATCTGTAGGTATAGGATCCTCTTGTTCTATTGTTTTTTCACCCATTGTTTGAAGAGTATTTGCCATGAATCCTACTGCAATAACTCCAGCTGCCTCAACTACAGCACCAGCACCTGCAGCAACGACAACAGCAGCACCGATGCAAATGGCTGCTCCAGCAGCAGCCCCGACCACCCCATACCCTGCAGCTTCACTCCAACTCCAATCATCTTTCCCAATATGATTGAAACCATAAGATGCTACACCTGCAATAAAACCTATTCCCATAGCTGCTACTATAGGGAGGAATGCAAAATGTCCTGTTGGGTCAATATATTTTTCAGGATTATTTTTTACATAGGAGTATCTGTTTAATGACTGAGGATCATAGGGATTGGGTATTATCGTATCCGGTTGTGTCCATCGCTTTAATTCGGGGTTGTAGTATCGTGCTCCGTAGTAGTTGAGCCCTGTTGAATCCAACTCTTTGTTGTTATACCCGTACTTCGATTCGTCTCCGCCAGTTTTGACCTCTCCGTACGGATAGTAGGTTAGCCTGTCAAGCTGCTCTCCCAGTTCGTTTACCAGGACCGAAGAACTCCCCAGGTGATCGTTCAGGTAATATGTTTTGCTGCCGTTTTGGTGTAGTTCCGCCATCCTTTCACCATTGGCGAAAACGTATCTGGTATCCTTTCTAGCTCCTGTTTCGTTGTATTCGATCTCGTATGAGGGAGTAACGTAGTAGGTCGTCCTGTTGCTGCCGTCCTCCAAGAAACTGACCTTCTTGATACGCTGACCATCGGGACCGTACCAGTACTGCTCGATTATGGCATCGTTTGTGGTGTTTTTGACGGTTTTGAGCATATTCATGCCGTTATATTCGTACTTGAATTTCTCGTCTTCCAGCATGTTGCCGTTGTCGTCGTAAGAGTAGTTGTTTACGTAATTCTGAGGACCCAAAGCCAAGGTTGTAGTAGTAGATGTCGTCACCGTCGTCGTAGTAGTCTCGATAAAGACCGTAACAGGCGTCGACGCAGTTATATGGTTCTTGGTGTCGTTGACGTAGCCGACGACCGTATACTGGCTGCGAGGTAGCATAGTATTCGTCCATAACATGCTGTTGACGCCTTCCGCTGCACCGGTCACATTCGAGACGTTGCCGTCGACTGTGAACCAAGCCTTACTAATCGGGAACGTATGGAGGCTGTTGGCTACGGATACGTTCACGACAGCCGCCTGACCCATAGGGATAGTCGACTGATTGACAGCGAAACCGGAAATGCCCGGCCCGAAAGCAGAAACATTCGCCTCAATCTCAAAGAAATAACCCATACGATCAGCGTACTGACTATGATAACCTCCACAATCCTGCGGATTAGAAGTATGGACGACCTTCCCATTATTCATCTTCACCATGCTCCCGATATTAGAAGACCGCCTAAATGAATACCACCCATAACCGCTGCCCCAGTTAAAAGGCACATCCTCACCACTCCCGCAAACCGACGAAGAATTACACACATACCCGCGGAAACCACAAGGACCATTACCACCCCCAGACGAATAAATCCTAACACCATGGATCTTATACGTCGCATTCAAATCCACAAACAAAGCCCAATAAGGCACCCCGGTAGACAACCCATGATACCACTCCGAACCAGTACTCCCATCAATAGCATAACCAGGAACACCCCCCGAAGACTCCACCACACTAACAGGTCTCACCCATTCCGGGCTTAGTTCGTTGGCCCAGGCTACGGGAACCATTAGGAGGAGGACGATGGCTGAATACACCCATATACGACCCCTGAGGAGGATCAATTCAGCCATTTTACTGTCCTCCCCAGTCCAAGACCATCTCCGACCCGCTCAGAGTCAGGGTGTTGTTATAGGTCATGTTGACGCCGTAGTCGACCCTGATTGTGCCGTTTTCCACGTCAAGCTCCCACAAAGGATCATAGACTATGTTGCCGTCCACCACATGGACGAAACATCCTACGCAGCTGGTATTCTGGCTGATCACCCAATCCCCGCCCGCAGGAGGCTGACTGCCCATGATACCGCCGATATAGCAGGCGTTAGAGACGGATTTCACTGCATGCGGGATGCTACTGCTATTGTAGCCGTAGGTGTCCTGGCAGTTATCCAACCTCACCCACAAAATATTCCCGATGCTGTCGTAGGAGTATGCCTGATTGTAGCCCCCGGACTCTAAAGCCGTAGCCAGGCGGTTGAGGTCGTCGTAGGTGAAATGCTGGCTCTTCCCGAGGACGTTGTCGGTGATGTTCATCACGTTTCCTGAAGCGTCGTAGCCGTATTCGAAGTCCTGCAAGCCTGCGGAATAGATCCTCTTCAGGCGGAAGGAGGAGGTGTCGTAGGTTAGGGTTGTGTTTACGACGCCGTAGTCTTTGTATGTTATCTTGTTCAAGGCGTCGTAGTCGATGTCTGAGATGATGTTTTGTATGGTTTCGAGTTCGCCCTGGGCGTTGTAGGTGTAGTTGAGCATGGTCCCGTCCGGGAGGGTCTGCCTGCTGACGCGGTCCGCGCTGTCATATGTCCACTCCGTGACTGATGATATGCCGTCGAGGACTACGGTTTCCCTAGTCTTCCTGAGGCGCTGATCATAATCGTAGGAGACTGCCTGTATCTGGCCGGAGACTTCGGAGAGTGTCCCGTTTAGGCGGTCGTATTCGTATGTGACGGATTCGTCGGGATACGTCTTCTCCACGACCCGGTTGAGGGTATCATATTCAAAAGAAGTGGTCTGCACCCGGTTATCGGTCTGATTCACGAGGTTCCCGGCCAGGTCGTAGCCGTAAGTCCAGACCCCGAGGTCGGGGTCGTCCATAGACGTCTTTCTGCCGAGGCTGTCGTAGTAGAACCTGAATATGTTCCCTTGGTTGTCGGTGATGTTGATCAGGTTATCGAGGGCGTCGTAGCCGTAGGAGGTGGTATAGACTTCTGCACCGTTGTATTCCTTTACGTAGGCGACGCGACCGTGTGCGTCGAGTATGTAGTCTTTTCTTTTGCCGTTTTCGTCGTAGGCTGTTATCGTGTAACGGTCGAATTCCTGTTTTTTGGCTGAGCCGTCGGTGTTTGTGACGTTCGCAGTCCTGCCGACGACGTCGTATTGGAGCCTGGTATAGAGGACCAAGGAGGGAGATGAATAGGTGTCGGATTTGTCTGCTAGGTAGGGTATGCTCTGCCTGTCGACTTGGCCTAGCGGGTTGTAGTAGACATCGGTGACGATTTGTTTGGTTGGGTCTTCGGCGTCTCTTTTGGCTTGGACTAATCTGCCAAGGCCATCCGAGTACTCCAAGACTGATAGGTTGCCGTTTCCGGTGTTTTTGACGGCTTTTACGGCTTCCGGCGGCACGCCGTCAAGGGAGTAGGAATATGAGGCGGTCGGTGAGGATTCTGAGTCGTAGGGGAGGATGTCTTTCAGCTTTCTCCCAAGGACGTCGTAGCGGTGCTGGACGACGTAGCCGTTGGCGTCGACAGAGTACAGGACGTTGCCGGAGCCGAAGTCATAGGATACGTAGACCGTGTGTCCGAGGACGTTGATTGTCTTCTCCGGATATGTGTAGGTGGTGTCGTTTAAGCCGTAGACCTGCCGGGTGACTCGCCCTAGGGGATCTGTCGTGTTGACGCTGTTCCCGTATGAGTCGTAGCCCATGGATGAGGTTATGTTGACGTTGGCGGAGCTGAGCCAGTCGAATTTACTGGTTAGGTCGCCTTTTACGGGAGGAACATCGTATCCGAGGTTGTCGTAGACGAGGAACGTTTCGGAGACTTTCGTAGCGTTGTCTGCGGAGAGGAGCAGGGTGCGTTTTGCCTTGTCGGCGATGTAGGTGATATTGGATCTTACGCACCTGTAGTTCTCGTCGCAGAGGCAGTTGGTGTCGTCGATGCATTCGCTGCCTTTGACGACCAATGCTTCAACCCTGCTCCAGCAGGCGTTGTTGCAGCCGCCGGAGTGGAGGACGAACTTCAGCCTGTGGATTCCGCCCGCGTATGCGGTCAGGTCGTAGGAGCCGAACCATTGGGCGGTGTTGTTGTTCCATGTCTGGCTGCTGGATATGTTCGCAGTCAGGTTTTCGTCCATGAACACCTCCAAGTAGGGGTTGCCGTTGTCGCGGTGCAGGGCGGCGGTAAAGTTCATCATCGCCTTCTGGTATTTCCTCAGATCAAGGTATTTCACTATCCATCCGCCGTTGCTGTATACGGCGTCGCCGAACATGTAATCACAGTTGTCGGAGCATGAGCAGCCGTCGTCGAAGGAGCAAAAACCCTGCCCTAGGTAGATGTTGTCCTCTCCCCAGTCGCTACGGTAGTATGTTGGTGCAGAATAGGCCGTATCCGCCAAAGTCCACCATTGGCCAGATGGAGAGCCTGGAATGGGCGGCTTCAGAGCGGATTGGTTATATACGTATTCGGCATAGGAAAACTTTTCGTCGCCAGATACGGCAGTGTCGCCGAGGTATTTCGTTGCGATGACGTTTCCTAACGAGTCATAGTCGTATTCGACTTTGGACGTCTTCGGGTCTACTCCGCCGTCGTAGAGATAATTAGTAATGCCTAAGAGCTTAGATAGGTAGACGCCATTCGTCTGAGACGAGCTGATGTTGTTTTTCGAGACCGTGTATTTGTTCCCCCTAGAATCTTCCGCGGATTCTTCATATATCTGGCCTTTGCGTCCGTCATCCTGGTGGAAGAGGCTGATGGTCCTCCCCCCGTCTGTCCTGGTTTGGACTACTTTCGAGAAGCCCCTGAATTCCTTGTCCTGGTAGTCGTGTAATCCGCCCTCATAGTAATAGGCCGTCGAGGAGTTCGAAGAATGGGCGCCGGACATTTTGTTGTCGGCTGTTACGGAGTCCACGAGCCATAGGGGATAGTTTAGGTTTCCGCCGATTGTTGTATTGAATCCTAGAGCCCTCCGGTACTTTATCGACAGATTCCCTCCGAGGCTGTTTTTCACCCATTTGAGGGCGTGCGGGGCCTCTCCTTTCTTGAGGCTGCCGTTGATGTCTACGAGGCCGTCGCCGTTCATGTCCGCGATGTTGGTTTTGTCGTCGGAGTTCAATACGCCCGCTCCCCAGTTGTCGTTTGCGACCCATCCGGAGCCGTTGTTTAGCCATGCGTGCCCGTATCCGTCGACCTTCATTATATCTACGAGTCCGTCGCTGTCGAGGTCGACGTATCTGCATTTGTCTCCGCCTTTGAAGGTGCAGGTGGTGTTCCAGTCGGAGGAGTACCCCAGCCATGCGAGGTCTAATCCGGTGTTCATGATTTTCTGGGAGCCGAGAATATCGACGTTTCCGTCGCCGTTGAGGTCGATTACGCCCCAGTCGGGGTCGATTCCGAACCCGACACCGATGTCCGGAGCCCAACTGTCGTCTTGGACAAAACCCGAACCTGTGTTTATCCATGCATGATGAGTATCTCCCGCAGTGGTCATCGCATCAACATATCCATCGTTGTTTAGGTCTACGAACCTGCATTCTGTTGTCGATCTGAAATCGCATGCCGGATTCCACCCGTATGTTATCGACCATCCGCTTCCGGTGTTGAGATAGCCATAGTCCGGACCTTGTATGTCGTCGTATCCGTCGCCGTTGAGGTCCAGGACGCCAAAGCCGCTGTCGCCGTCCATCCTGACCGATTCTGACGGGAGCCACGAGTTGTTTTGGACAAAACCTGTGCCGTTGTTGAGCCATGCTTTTTTATGGGTTTGGTTTGCCAGGACTAGGTCCGGGAGTGCGTCTCCGTTTAAGTTCGCCAAAGTGCATCCGTAGACGAACCTGCACGGGAGTGCGAAGTCAGTCGTATAGTTCCATCCGGGCTCCGGGAGGCTGTACCCGAACTCCGTCTTCGGAAGGCAGGTTGTTCCATCTGAGCCGCAGATTTGGACGCTCTTCAGGTAGGTGACGGTCTTGAGATCGTTTTGGGAATAATTGAAAAGTATCTTCCTGACAAGAATGCCGTCGTATTTCTCCTGGATCTCTTTAAGCCTCTCTGCTGCTACGACCTTGGCGCCGCCGATATACCTCATCCTCGGATTTGTGTCATTCTCCAGGACGAATTGTATGCTCCTTCTGAGGTCGTTATTGTAGTCGACCCTGGCCAGATACACCGATCCCTTATCAGACGAGCCGGGGTTTTCAGTATAGTTATAATAGATTTTATTCCCATGAGTGTCTTCGACTACGTCGAGGCTCCAACGGACACTAACAGGGTATGTTCTATTATCAGGCGTGTTATATTGGAAACTGTAATCAGCTGCAGTCGAACAGTGCCCGGGGGAATCACAATCTGATTCACCATAATGGGATGAGAGACAAATTTGTTCTGTTGCACGTGCAGGATCAATAGGGATTATAGCCGATGAACATACTGCATCTTCATAAGGCTGACAACTTGTCGTGCTTACTGAGCTTTGGGTTATCCAACCAGCTGTCCCCGCATTGAACACATGAGTATTATCACAACCAACAGTGTTCTTGTATAAAGTAGTACTATATGACTTTGTAATTGGTTTGCCAGTAGTATTACGCCATAGCTCGCTATTGCCAGTATAACCGAACCGATACTTTACCCCGTCTTTCCCCATGACGACCCAGTATCTTCCGCCTTCGTTCGGAGCTCCCGCCTTCATTTCTACATACAGGTAAGACTCCGGATTCGTGTGGAAGAGCCCTTCCGAGGCCACGTATACGAGGTCGTATCTGGCTCCGTTCAGGTGCAACTGGTATTCGTCGTCTGACCAGTCGGTAAGGGTGCCGTTGACGTCCCGGGAGACAAAGTTGTCCCCGAGGCTCCACCCGTTCCCCACCCATCCGCGCTCCAACGCGTTCTGGCTGCTATAGGAGAGGCTGAACGAAGGCGCAAGACCGTTCGTGCCTGGCATAACAGGCAAACCATACCCATAAGTCGCAGCGCCGGTGAACAGGCCGGTCTCATAGTAGCCATCAGGTTTTACGGCAGTCTGCGGTTGTATCGCTTGGAACGATACTGGAGTATAGGATTCCTCGCCAGCGAGAAGCTCCATAGACTGAGCCTCGGAGGACTCGTCAGGCGTTTCTTCCAGGGAGTCAACAGTAGCCTCATCTTCTGGAGGGAGCGTATCAGCCGCGGGCTCGACAGACTCCGGAGCGGGAGCCTCCGCCGCAGGAGCCACACTAGTCTGCTGGTCGACTTCCGTGGCATCGGACTCGGTCTGCGAGAAGACCATGGACGCCAACAGCGCTACACCCAATAAGGCAAGGAATAAATGCGTCGCCCGCCCAACAGATACGCAGACCCTCATTTTACCCGCACGCTCCGCTGACGCACACCCACCCGTTGCTATTATCGGGCCCGCAACAGGTGTATTGGCCGTCAGGCCTCTTCATGGTGAGGTTCATCAACTCCAGATACAGGAGGTTATTAGAAGGCATAATCTTCAGACCGCCATACTTTGTTCTGAGGACGGAGTCTCCGCCGAACTGGAAGGAACTGTTTACGCTGAAGAATAGCATCTGGCTCGCGGATGTAACAAGCCCGCTCCCGCCCCACGCAAGAAGGGTGACATTATAGGCTCCAGCCACAGGTTCGACATATGTGGCGTTGACCTTGTAGTGGGTTGCGTTCAGTTTGGTCAGTTTGACGTTGCTAAAGTTCGTCTCTACCGCGTTATTCTTCAGTGTGAGCCAGCTGCCTGAGATGTCCCTGAAACTGATGTTTGCTATGGTTTGGTCTGGGAAACCAACGACGGCGTCGACCTCGCCCCCGTCTTCAGAAAACACGGTGTTATTGGCCGGAGATGTGATGTTCAGCTGGGTGAGACCGGACTCGTAGAGGTTCTGGACTTCTAGGGGGGATAACGTTCGCCTGTAAAAAATGGTTTCATCAATCGTGCCATTATACGGGTTATCAGCAGTAGCACCAGCATTTCTTATCAATTCCCCGATAGAAAATCCAAGTGTAGTAGTCTTCCAACGGGATATTGTCTGAGTGGTATTATACCTTCCATTCACATAAACATTAAAGGAGTCACCATACCCTACCACGACAAGGTTTGTCCAAACTCCTCTCGGCAAAGTATTGTTAATTACAACTCCACTATAATCAATTGATGAATCGTTCTTGCCGCTTATCCTAAACCCTTGGTTTGCATCGTAATATTGAAGCGACCAAAATGGGAAACCGCTTGCACGTAGACCGACTAATACGCCCCCGCTCGGAGTACCCGTTGGCTTAGTCCATAAGGAGATGGTAAAATTTGATGAAGAAATATCCATAAAACCATTTGAGGTCATATTTAGAACATCATTGACACCATCAAATTTTATTGCTGAACCAAATACGCCCGGTTGGGAGTATGTTGGAGAGTTGAATGCTCCTAAAGTGTACGAATTTCCTGAGAAGTCAGCTGCGTTACCGCTCGCCTCATTCAGGGAGTAGATGGCGACCGGGTAGGTAAAAGCATATAGGTCGCTTACTTCACTTGGCGTTATTATCCGATTATAGATCCGCAGCTCATCCCATCGGCCGGCAAGATAGTTCCCCCCTCCCGTCGTTGTTCCGAGGACGACGTTATCGGCGCCCCAGCTTATGCCGTTGCTGATGGGACAATTAGCTTCCGCCGAGCAGGTGGTATTCAGGCAGATACGTTCGACACATGTGGTGGCGCCCGTTTGATTGCGGTAATAGGTTATCAGATTCCATTTGTTGTAAGCCAAACCATCCAGGTAAACCGCTCTGGCAGTTGAAGTTCCATTCGCCGTATAAAAACCGACCCGCCCGCCTGGCTGCACTTCGAGGAATATCCCACGATTAAGCGATGCCGTACTGTACAAGTTCAGCGGGTAACGATCCGCTCCCGTAGAGTTCGGCCTGATCCAGAAACTGATGCTGATATTCCCCGATTTGTAGGCGTTTGTGACGATGCTTACGTTTCTCGTTGTCGAAAAATTAATTGCATTGCCTAATACGCCCGTTTCCGGGACAATAGTAGCTGAAGAAACGCCGTTATACCCATTGCCGGAACTGTCAGCTACCGAGGTCGACCCTGACTCTTCAAAATGGTACAATCCGATCACTCCGCTTGCCGTGCTCGGCGTCTGTTCCGCCCCTTTCTTCCACAGCGCCCATCTGCTCTGTTTCACCCTGACCTGGGAATATTCGATGACCGGCCTCCAGGCCGTGTCTTCGTCTCTGGCTTTGGTTCCTTCTATGCGGATCCTGAATTGGCCTTTGGGTATTGTCTGTGTGCTGGCCCAGGATTCGCCGTTCCATATCTTGATCTGGTAGGATATGATGTTATCTGATGGTTGCTGGAATGTGTGGTCGTCGTGGTAGAATTCTATGCGGAGATTGCTGAACGGTATTTCTTCCTTGTTGTTCATGACGTATTCCGCGTAACAGTCTCTGAAGCAGTATTCGGAGTTTTCTGTGAGCTGGTTGAATACGACATCAGCGTTGTAGTCGGCGCGAAGTTGAGTAACCTTTCCTGGAGGGAGGCTTTTGTCTTTGACGTCGACATCGTCGAGTATTGGTTCGGGTGTTATGATTCGGATGGAGGTGTCATCGGTCGATGATGAGGGACTGATTATGTCAGCTACGTAGTTTAAGGGATTTATGCTATTTGTTCCCAGGGTGGTGGTAGGAGACGGGGAAATAGTCGTAGTGGGAGAGGAAGGCGTAGTCGAAGGCGTAGGCTTGACTATGGCGCCTTTCACGTCGTCGACGAACTTGTCGAATCCTGCATATTCGTATGCGCAAGCTATTCCAATCAGGCAATATATTGTTATCGCAGCAGAAAATGTGGAAACATATTTTTTCATTACAGACACCTCGTATATCCTCTAAGGTCGGGAGAATTCGAAAATATACTTTTTACGACTAACTCATCCTTCAAGGCCGACCACCGAAATACAAATAAAACTTTATGCATATAAATATAAACAATGTAGAAAGGTTTCATTTTTAATTTTCTCAACGATTTTATGTCTGCCGTTATAACCTTGTATATTAGTTGGTAGTAATACCTCTAAGGTATCCTATTGTATGTCTCTAGATTCTCTTCTGTCTGAAACATTCGGGGTACTGTCTCCAAAGCTGGCATTTTTCCTTGAGGCATAGGCCGTATTGTTCGTTTACGGTTTTTGGTCCTGCGTATCCATAGGGTCTGCCTCCGGTTCCTTTTAGTATGAAGTCGACTTGGGTGGCTGTTATTTGGGGGTTGAATTTGTGTTTGAATATGTTTTTGAAGGTTTCGATAATCTCTTCCCGGCTGTAACCGGATTTGTTGAGGTAGGTTGTGATGAAGAATGCCCGATTCTGACTCATCCGGGATGGCTCTAGGCTTAGAGCCAGCTTCACGCAGGGGTAGAAGTCTTCTTGGCGTATTTTCCCCTGACCTGCGGGATTGTGGTGTTGGCTTCGTTTTTTAACCTTCAGGGCCTTATTTTCTTTGGGCATTGTTTGAATAGCCGTTTCCAGCCCGTCGATCCAGGAAAGCCGGCTTGGATGATTCATGGCAGGCAGGGCCCTTTCCCGTGCGGTTGAAGTCACTGGCGAGTTCTTTTCCGACAGAGCATGCGACCTTTTCGAGGCGTTTTCGGCGGACGAGTACTGCTTCTTCCTCGACGGCGGATGCGATCCCAGAAGGCTCGGAAGATACTCCATCATAGGCTCACAGCCGGACATGGTCATCAGGTCCAAGGACGGGCTTATCGAGGAGGTGTCTGGGGGGAGGATTGACGGATCTTCCGGCGATCCGTTGGGGAGGCTGCAGGAGCTGCTGGATGAAAGGCGCGTCGACTACGGGGGGCCGCTGCCTTTTGTGGGAGGAGCGGTCGGGTATCTGAGCTATGACCTCTGCCAGCTCACCGAGGGCGTGAGGCTCACGAAGCCGGACTTGCATGGGATGCCGGACCTGGAGTTTGGCTTCTACGGTTGCGCCATCGTCTGCGACAACCTCGAGGGAAGGGTCTGGCTCACCGCATCGGGAGCTGACGATGCGGAATGCGACGGTAGGATGGAGAGGCTTCGGAGTAAGGTCAGGGATTGTTCCTGGCCTACTGACAAGGCGAAAAAGGGACATGCCACGTCCGTCTTCTCCGATTTCACGAAGGAGGGTTACGAGGCTGCCGTGCGGAGGGTGAAGGATTATATCCGGGAGGGGGATGCGTATCAGGTGAATCTCTCGCAGAGGTTCGTCGCAGAAGCGGACCTTGACGGCTGGAGCCTCTACAAGAGTCTTCGGAGTATCAATCCCGCACCTTTCGCGGCCTATCTCGGTTTCGGGGATACGGCCGTCATCTCTTCTTCGCCTGAGCGGTTCCTCAGGGTGGGGGAGGGGGTAATAGAGACGAGGCCGATTAAGGGGACGAGGCCTCGGGGGATTGACGAAGCTGAGGATGGGAGACTGGGTCGCGAGCTCCTTGCGAGCGTGAAGGACGGGGCCGAGCATGTCATGATCGTCGACCTCGAACGCAACGACCTCGGGAAAGTCTGCGAGTACGGCAGCGTGGAGGTGACGGAGTTCGAGGCTCTGGAGTCATATAATACGGTCCATCATCTCGTGTCTACGGTGCGGGGTAGGTTGAGGGACGGCGTCGGCCTGGTAGACTGCGTCAGGGCCTGCTTCCCCGGCGGTTCGATAACCGGCGCTCCGAAGGTGAGGGCCATCGAGATAATAGACGAGTTGGAGCCGGTCAGGAGGGGGATCTATACCGGATCGATAGGATACCTGGGGTATGACGGGGATATGGACTTAAACATCGTGATAAGGACGGTCGTTTATAGGCAGGGGAGGGCATTCTTTAACGTCGGCGGCGGCATCGTCGCGGACTCGGACCCCAAGGGGGAATATGATGAGACGATTGACAAGGCCAGGGCGCTCCTGCAGTCCCTGGGGTCGCAGGAGTACGGCATGAAAGCATACGTCGACGGGAGGATGGTGGACGAATCCGAGGCGTCGGTTTCGCCGTTGGACTACGGGATGCTCTACGGCTACGGCATCTATGAGACTATGAGGGCTGACGGCGGCAGGGTTTTCAGGCTGGGACGCCACCTCGCCAGGCTCAGGGAGGCTGCGAGGCTGGTGGACATCCCCTTACCATGGTCGGATAAGGATTTTAGGGAAATGATCAGGTCGACGCTGCAGGAAAACAGGCTATCCGACGCATACGTCAGGATGACCATTACAAGGGGGTCCGGGCAGCCGCGACTAGACTTCCCCAAAGACGTGAAACCAACGCTCATCATAATAGCCAGGAAGCTGCCCGACGAGGACCCTGCGCCTGCGAGGCTGGCGGTGTCCGATAAGCACACGAGATACTCGAAGGACCTGCGCTCCAGGATCAAGTCGACCAACTGCCTCATCAGCGCGCTTGCGAAGGCCGAGGCCGCGGACAGGAAGGTCGACGACATCATCCTCCTGAACGAGCAAGGGAACGTGACCGAATGTTCCACCGCGAACGTCTTCTTCGTATTCGACGGCAGGCTGGTCACTCCACCGGTGGATTCAGGCCTCCTTCCTGGCATCGTCAGGGAGGCGATATTGGAGTTGGCGGCTGAGTTGGGCATCCCCGCGGATGTGCGGGACGTATACGCCTCTGAGCTGCCGAATGCGCAGGAGATGTTCAAGACTAGCTCGATTGCGGGGGTCGTGCCAGTCGTGGAATTGGACGGCAGGACAATAGGCGACGGGAAGCCAGGCAGTGTGGCTGAAAAGCTGCGGATGAGTTACATCAGGTTGTTGACTGAAGAATCGAGTTAAGGCATCCTCAAGGCCTTCGCTGTCAGGGACGTTAATAACGCCAAGGGGGCGAGCATGAAGGGAAGGCAGCCGGTCTCATTTTCCCGGTCGAGCGGTTTTGTCTGCGGCAGGGTCGTTTTTGGCTTCAGCGTCGTCGATGGCATAGATGGCGGGTCGGGGTCTGCGCCTTGGGCGCAGTCCGGGTCGATCATGCCGTCTTGGACGCCGTCGCATGAGTCGTCTTTGATGCCTGTCTCGCAGTCGCTGGGGCAGAGGGCGTGGTTCTCTCCAGGGCCGCATTTGCCGTCAGGCTCGCAGGATATGGCGGTGTACGCTGGCTTCGACTCGAAGGTGTTCCCGTAGGTGTCGTCTGCGGTCGCGACAGCGAACGTCGCGGTCATCGGCTTTGTCGCGCGGACCCTGTACGAGTATTCCCTCGTCTGTCCGTCGCCTATCCTGTCGCGCCATCTTAGGAGCTCGACCTTGAGCGCCTCGTAGTTGGCCACATAGGGCTCCGGGGCGCCGTCGTATTCGAGGCCGGGCCTCTTCTGGTCTACGACGATGACCTCGTATTCTTCGCCGTCGTTGTTGGTGAGCCTGAGAGTCACGTCGAAGTATTCCCCGACCTTCGCCGAAGCGGGCACGATCCTCTCGAAGGCCATGTTGACGGCCTTCGTCGGGACGTTCTGCGGCATCGCCATGACCTCGGAGGCCTCCACAACTTCCGCGTCTGCGGAGACGTTCGCAGGCCTCTTGTCCTTGAGGGGTTCGATCGCTGCGGCGGAGGATGCGATGAGGAGGATGAGCAGGAGCGCTACGGGTTTCATCTTGGTATCCCCTCGCAGTTGTATATGTTGTTGTTGGACGGGCATCGGCCCGTGCTTTCGCCATAGTTGTCGTTGGAGCATCCGTCGTCCATCTTCCTGCAGTAGTCGTACCCGTAGGAGGGTCGGGCAGGGTCGCTTTGGTTGTTGATGTCGGGCCATCCGGTCCCGCCCATGATCTCGCTGCCGCGGTTCCCGACGGTGTCGAGGTAGTGCCATTTGGCGTCGCCTGGCAGCTTGATGAGGTTGTACCAGTGGCCGTCGCCGTCGACGGAGTATATGCTGTCGCGGTCGTATCCCATCTTCCTGAGGATCGTCGTCATCGCGACGGAGTAGTCTACGCAGGTCCCGGTGCTGAGGCGGTCGATGCTTGCGTGGGCTGGCACGTCGACGACGGAGTCGCTGTTGGACTCATAGTTCGTGTCGGAGCTCCAGTATCCGGCCTTGCCCCATTTCCACCACAGGAAGGTGTTGTAGGCGCAGCGGTGGCCTCCCATCTGGAAGTCGGGCCTCGCTCCCCCTTCGCCGCGGCAGTTGGTCGCGCTGCCCATCTCCCAAGCGGGGGGATTTACTCCGAAGGATCCGCAGCCGTCGGGGCATATGCCGGTGTCGTCGTAGCAGCACCATTCGCCGTGGAAGTAGCCCTGCATGTAGACAGCAGCGTAGCCGAACGCGCTTGCGGCGAATATCGCCCTGCATTTCTTGTAGGTCGTGGGGTTGTAGTCGGCGTTGAGCCCCGACGTCTCCCTCGCCCAGTTGCATGCGAGGTGTTTGGAATCCCGCCTTGAGCCGGTGAGTACGCTCTCGTAGTCTTCGTTCTCGCAGCATTTGAGGGCGTCTTCGACTATGTAGTCGAGGCTGTTGTCGCAGACCTCGTAGAGGGAGCATGAGTCCATTTCCGTGTTGCCTTCGATCCTAGGCCCCTGGTCGGTCGGCCACTTCCTCGTGCAAGGGCCGTCGGTCGGGGCCCACTTGGCGCCTGTTTCGCAGGGGCTGCACGGCGGGCACCATGTGCCGCCGCAGTCTGCGCCGGCTTCGTCCCCGTCGCGTACGCCGTTGGTGCAGCTTGCGGGCTTGCATGCGCCTTCGGAGCACGCGTATCCTGCGGGGCAGTTCGTATCGGTGTGTGATTCGGTGCAGGGGTCCTCGGAGGATATCCAATATTCCCTTATCCTCGACGAGGACAGGCATGAGTCGGTGTGGCCGAGCGCCGTCGTCCCCCGGGTCATCAGCTGGTTCCCTGCGTCGGTCTCGCCGCATAGGCAGTCGCCCCAGACGCATCCCAGGACGCATTCGTAGGTCTGATTCCTGTGTTCGCAGGTCGTCCCTGATGGGGTGAAGTAGTGCTCGCGCAGATGGGTGGCGTTCAGGCAGGTGTCGGAATATGAGCCTTCGGAGACGTTGTGCATGAACTGGTTGTTGCCGTCGCCAGTCGTCCCGCACAGGCATGCTCCGTCGCGGCACCGCTCAGCGCATGTGCGGACGGTCCAGTTGTATCCGTCTGGCGTGCAATAGTATTCCCTTAGTGTGTTGTATGAGACGCAGTAGTCTTCGTAGGTCGTCGGCCTGTAGTCGTTGGAGCCGGAGGGTATCGGAGCGCCCATCCCGGCAAGGGTTACGCCCGCCATCATTGTTCCGCCAGCTGTGGGGGTCCCGGATGGGGTCGGCGGAGGCGCTCCGGCGCCGTCCCATTCCTCGTCGTGGGCTAGGGTGCCCTTCCGGTAGGGGTTGTCTCCCCCGTCGGAGTCCTTGCATCCGCAGCCTCTCCAGTCTGATTGGTCGTAGTTGTAGGCCGGATCCGGGGTCTCTCCACAGGTCATGCAACGGCACCAGTCGCATACGTCGCCGACTCCGTCGTAGTCTATGTCTATCTGCTCCGCGTTGGAGACGTTCACGCAGTTGTCGGTGAGGTCAGATACGCCGTCGCCGTCGCGGTCGGGCAGACGCGATCCGCCGGACACGTGCCGGATTGTCGTCGTGGTCGGGAACGTAACCCGAACTACCAGGTCGCCTACTGTCGGGGGTTGCATGCGAGGCTGGGTCGTCGTGGTTGTCGAGATCATAATGGGGGGGAGGGTGATGGTCGGAAGCATAAGCCTGAGTGTTGTCGTCGGCGCTATGCATGCGCATTTGCCGAAGTACGAGCCGCACGACAGGCCCTTGGAGCATGTCCCTTCGCATGCGCCGGATTTGGGATTCTGCGTGCACGGCCTCAGAGTCGTCGTGGTCGACGTGGTGGTCGCGCCGCAGCCGCAGTACGTGCCCGGATGCGAGATGTAGCTCTTGAGGATGCATGAGCTGCCCTGCGGGCAGGTGCCTGCGCACTGGCCGGTCTTCTGGTTCATCGCGCATGATGGCTGGGTCGTGGTCGTTGTCGTCGCGACGCAGCCGCAGTAGCCTCCCGGATGCGATATCGTCATCTGATAGGAGCATGCCTGGCCTTGCGGACATGTGCCCTTCGAACATGATGAGGAGGGCATCTGGGAACAGGTGTAATCGCTGGCGGCAGAGACGGTTGAGCTTAAGGCTAGCAATAAGGCGACCAACCAGACCCACATGTTTCAGAAATTGGACTATGCGAATAAAAGCTTATGGGCTCCTGCCGCAAGCAACGCGAGAGGCGCGAGGAGAAGGGGCATGCATCCTTCGTTTTCCGTGGGTTCGGCTGGTTTGGCGGTCTGCACCTTTGCCTTGGAGCAGTCCGGGTCGACGTTCGTGCCGCAGTCCGGGTCGCAGATTCCGTCCGCTGCCTTGTCGCAGACTTTGTCCTTTTCGCCGCTCCTGCAGTCCGAGGGGCACGTTTGTTCAGTCTCTGTCGGGCCGCAGACGCCGTCTGCGTTGCAGAAGTCGAGCCCCCTCGTATAGATTATCTTCCCTTGCTTGTATAGCCTGACCTCCTTCATCTGGGGGTAGTAGGGTATCCTGTAGCTGACTTCGCGGCTTACTACGCCTGCGCCGGAATAGTCTTGCCCGAATGTGACAGGGCCTTCGTAGTCGAAGTATAGGTTGAACAGCGCGCTCCAAAGCTCGTTGCCTTCGGAATCGACGACCATGAGGTTGTAGGCCCCATCTTCGGCGGGGATCATCGTCGGCCTGCCGTCCAAAAGGAGCAGCCGGTTTTCCTTGACTTTGCCGTCTTTGCCGACTTCGAGGCTGACTGCGACGACCTTCCCGCTGGAGAGGTTCGTCGAATATCCTTCGGGTTGTTCGGTGCCGGGCGTTTCGCTGGCTGCTGCGTCATCGGACATTGCCTGCGCATCCGAGCCGATGAGGTGCAGGAGGGGCAGATACATCAGGAGGCTGTTGCCGCATTGGAGCTGTGGGACGGTGGCCAGATGGGCTTTGTCGTGGCCGTCGAAGGCCCTCGCACCCGGCGAGAATAGGTCTACGTCGGCGAAGCTCATTATCGACCTTCCTCCGCCTGCGGTGTGCCTGTTGCCGAGGCAGCAAATCCCGTAGGAGACTCCCGTGCAGTTGACATACTTGTCGTTGTAGACGTCGTCGTAGAAGTTGCAGCACGGGTCGCCTCCGGAGTCGACTCCGCCGCCCGCAGGGCAATCGTACGGTCCCGCGGCATCCAGCCAGTTGACGTCTCCTGTGGTTGCTCCGTCGCCCTGCAGGTCGCCGTCGTTGCACCTTCCGTCCGTGGCGCCCGCCGGGTTGCTGCAGTACTGGTCCTCGAGGCCGAAGATGTGCCCCAGCTCGTGGGCGCCCACGCTGTCGTATCCCGAATACACCCAGACCGTGTCTGCGCCGTTGCTCCTTCCGACGATGTTGCCGCAGGTCTTCTGGTTGGTGAGGCCGACGACGACGTCGTAGTCTGCTCGGTCTATTCCAAGGTCGTCGACGTGATATCCGACGCTCGCGGTCGTGCAGCCGAGGAAGTCCGCAGCCGACATGCCGTCGGTGACGTTCATCTTGACTATTTCGAGCTCTTCAGGGCAGTCTTTGAGGGGGACTGCGTTCTTGAAGAAGTTCATCTGCGTATTCACTGCGGTGTTGAATGAGGCCTGGTTGCCGTTCCAGTTGACGGGGACCAGTAGGATCCTGACGTTGGGGATGATGACGCATCTTCCGCCCTGGCAGGCGTCCTTGCAGAACACGGTCTCGGTGTTGATTGTGCCGTTCTCGTCGCAGTAGAACTCCTTGAGGACTGTGTCGGAGAGGCAATAGTCGCCCATGGGCATGTATGCGGGCACCCTATACTGCGCGGCCTGGGCGGCATACTGCGTGTTCTGCAGGCGTACGGTCTGGCCGCCGGCGAGGGTGACCTGGCCTTTTCCTGGGGATTGGCCGGCTCTTTGGCCGCCTCCGCCGCCGACATGCACCATGAACGTTCCTGTGACGTTGTAGACTTTGCCGCCGTCGCCGTCGTTGCAGACGCATACGCCGCTTCTGCAGCCTGCGGGACATGTGTAGTTGTATGAATCCCTCCGTTGGGATTCGTTGCAGTAGTATTCGATGAGGGTCATGTTGTTGATGCAGTAGTCGTCGACCACCAGGGCTGAGACCTGAGGCGCGACAGCCGGGGAGAGTGTGCCTTGGGTGGTGGTCGTCTGAGCCGATGTCTGCGTGATGGAGCCGAAGAGGTGGCTCTTCTTCCCGCCGTCGGAGTCGGTGCATCCGCATCCGTCGTCGAACACGGGGATGCCGGCCGGCGTCTGGGGGCAGTCGTCCTGCCCGTTGAAGACTCCGTCGCCGTCGTCGTCCCTGATGGCCCAGAGCAATTCGGCTGCCGGTTTGATATCGACTACGGGGCGCAGGATTGTGGTGTCGGTTATGTGGGGGATAAGGTCGGACACGGTTGGCATGTATATCGTTGTCGTCGTAGTCGATGTGGACTTGGGAAATGCGGCAGATTTCATGCATGCGCACTGGTATGGCGCCGTCTCAGTGCATGTCCCGAGGGAGCATGCCCCGGTACACTTGCCTTGCTTTTCGCTGAAGTAGCATGGGATCTGAGTCCTGAGTGTCGTCGTGGTCGTAGCCTGGCATGAGCACTGGTATTGGCCTGAGGGAATGCAGTCGTATCCTTTGCGGCAGGTTCCCACGCATTGCTCGTATTTGCGGTCGTATGTGCAGGCCTGCAGGGTCGTGGTCGTCGTCGTGGTCGTGTCGCATGAGCAGTAGCCCCCCTTGTATGCCAGGGAGATATGGTATATACATGGGCCGCTCGCGCATGCGCCCGCGTCGCATGATTTCTGGCTCGTGGGATTCGTTATCGACGAGCAGGAAGGGTCAATGAGGGTAAATGATGACACATTAATCGAAAGCATCGCCAACACGCAGAGAACCGCACACAATCTCATGATACCGCCCAGATACAATTGGTGGGGGAGGAATATAACCTTAGATCCACGGCTTCGAGGAGACCAAGGTGAAAATCAATGCTATCGGGGCTAAGAGGAATGGGACGCAGCCCGTGTCCTTCTGCTGCTCTAGCGGTTTTGTGGGGGGGAGCGTGGTCTGCCTTGGCGGTGCGGCGTTGACTGTGGTAGTCGTCTGTTTGGCCGCCGTCGTGGTGGGGCTTGCGGCCGCCGTCGTCGTAGTCATCGACTCGCAGTCGGCGTCGTTCTTCGCCTTCCCTTGGAGGAGGCAGTCGGGGTCGCATATGCCGTCCTTTGCGCCGTCGCAGAGGTCGTCGACGGAGCCGGTCTTGCAGTCCTTGGGGCATGTCTCGTAGTTCTCGGGGTAGCCGCATGTGCCGTCTCCGCACTCCGACTCGGCGAACGTCAGGTTCATCAGCTTCGTGACCTCGACTTCCCGGCCGTCTTTGAGGACGCATACGGAGCATGTCGTGAGGCCGAATTCGGCGCATTTCACGGGGTCGTCGACGACCTTCAGCTCGTAGCCTTCCTTGGCGCAGTAGCTCTTCTCGGGGGCTTCCTTTCCGAGGAGGTATCCCCATGCTTCGACCTTCTTGTCATCCGCCTGGCAGTAGCCCCAGTCCCCCTCGGGCGTGTGTTCCACCGTGTATTTGTACCCCATCGCCTCGCAGTAGATGGATGAGGGATTCCTCAACGCCGACGCGGGTGCCGCGAGGGCCGCTATCATGATCATCGCCACTATCAAGCTTTTCATTTCTCATGCACCCCCTCGACGTATTTGACGTCGTTCGCCAGGTCGCTGTGGTTGTTCTTGGTGCCGTCTCCGGTGTACGGCACCTCGCCGTATCCGTTGGTCCCCCATCCGAGGCCCCAGCTGTTTTTGATTATCCAGACGTTCTTCGCGTCGTCCCATCCGACGAGGACGATGCAGTGCCACCAGTGGTCGGAACAGACGCTGAGGGGGCCTTCGCACATGAGCTTCCGCTTTATGTCGGCCTTGGCGACGTTCTTGTAGTCGTCTATCTCCCACAGGCGGTTCGCCCAGTCGACGCAGCGGTCGCATGTGGTCGGGTCGGCGCATACGCCGTTGCCGACGCACCAGGCGTTGCACTCAAGGCCTCCGCCGGGTTTGTTGTGGGCGCAGTTCTGGGAGGTGTAGGGGAAGCATGCCTCGTCCATGACGCCGTCGATCTTCATCTTCTCTATGACCGTGTTCCTGTATCCGCCGAGGCAGCTGCCGATGCCATTGTAGCAGTGCGAGACGTAGTATTGCTCCGAGAGGTCTAGGTCTCCGGGAGTATTCTGTTCGATGTTGTATTTCGCCTCTGCGGCCCCTATCGGGGAGTGAGCGTAGCATGAGCCGCATGCCGCCTGGTCGCGGATGCCGGAGAGCCAGTTCTTCCCGTTCTGGTTGCGCCAGTCGAAGCTCGCCGGAAGAGGTCCCGCGTTGCAGCTGCAGGTGTCAGTCGCATCGTATTTGCACGGGTCGCATGCGTCGCCCTTCCCGTCGCCGTCGGTGTCGCGCTGGGCCATGTCGCATGTCCCTGAGGATCCCATGCCCCAGGGGAGGTCTATGCCGCATTGTATGTCAAACAGGCACGGTATGCCAGCATATGTGCCTGAAATGCAGGTTCCCTCCTTCGGCCCGTTGTCCTTTTGGGGGCAGTTGTCGCAGGCATCGCCGATGCCGTCATTGTCCGCATCCTCCTGGAAGAAGTTCTTGACCTTCGGGCAGTTGTCGCATTCGTCCAGGAGCTTGTCGCCGTCCGAGTCCTTCTTGGTCTGTAGGGGGTTATAGCAGCCGGGTGCGTTGTCGCATGCGTCGCCGAAGCCGTCGGAGTCCAGGTCCTTCTGGTCAGGGTTGTTGACGGACGGGCAGTTGTCGCATTCGTCGCCGACGCCGTCGGGGTCAAGTTTGAACATCACCTTGGCCTTGGAGAGGGTTATCGGTTTGCCCGCCGCCGAGGGGCCCTTTGATACGAAAAGATCAGCTCTGTTCTTAACTAGAAGGTCTTGGTCCTCCAGGGATAGAGCCGCCAGGTTCACCACGGCGTCTCCAGGTGCCGCGTCGACGGCCTTCATGTCGAAGTCTCTCTGGTCTGGGTTGTATTTGTCTGGGCAGTTGTCGCAGGCGTCGCCCACGCCGTCGTTGTCAGCGTCCTGCTGGCCGGAGTTGTAGTTCTTCGGGCAGTTGTCGCAGGCGTCGCCGACTTTGTCGTATATCTTCGTGCACGTGACCATGTCGGCTGCGTTCGCCTTCTTGCCCCCGCCTTGGCCTGCACATGTGGGGTCCGAGTCGTTCTGGTCCGGGTTGTAGACGCCGGGGCAGTTGTCGCAGGCGTCCCCGATGCCGTCCGGTTTGGCGAAGCATGCCATCATCGAGCAGAACGAATCGGAGTCCTTCTGGTCCGGGTTAGAGACTTTCGGGCAGTCGTCTTTGGAATCGGGTGTGCCGTCCCCGTCCGTGTCGACAGGGAGCATGACCAATGAAGCGGGGGGAATCGTGTTAATGAGGTCGGAGACGCTCGGCGGCTTGCCCTTCACCGTGGTCGTCGTCGACTGACAGCTGCAGGACCCCGTGTTGGCCGCGGTCAGCGAGGGCGTATAGGTGCATCTGCCGATTCTGCAGGTCCCGACGCATCCTTGGGCGTCCGGGCTAAAGCGGCATGTAGGGGGAGCGGTAGTGGTCGTCGTCGGGACGCACTGGCAGCCCGCACCCGCGACCTGCGAACATACGCCGCCGTTTGCGCACCGGCCGTCGCAACCCACGTGAGTGAGGCTGGACCGGCATGAGGGCTGAGTAGTCGTGGTAGTCGTCTGCGTACACTGGCATCTGCCTGACGCGTCCATGACGCATGAGAGGCCCCTCGAGCATTGTCCCTCGCAGCCGACGTGTGTGAGGCTGCTGCGGCATGATGCGAGGGTCGTCGTGGTCGTCGTCTCGCAGGCGCAGTATCCGCCGGCCCTGGTCAGGGCGAGATGGTATTTGCATTGCCCTGCGTCGCATAATCCAAGGTCGCAGGAGGCTTGTCCTTGGGGATTCGTTATCGTAGAGCATTGTGGGTTTATCAGGGTGAACGATGAGACGTTCATCGCCAGCAGGATTATTATCAAACAGTGTGTTGTCCGCTTCAAGCAAACCATGTGTAGGGTATTGGAGATTCCGTTTAAATACCTTTCTGTACGAATGCTTCGGGCGTGGCCGAACGGTAACGTTCGTCCTTATATGTGCTGGCCGCATATATTTTCTGCATGATCTGCGAACTTTGCGGCAAGCCCGGCAACGAGGGATTCAGGATAAAGCTGGAAGGCAGCGTCGTATCGGCATGCCCGATCTGTGCGAGCCTAGGCGAGCGCGTATCCCAGATCAGGCCCGCGCCGAAGCCTAAACCGAAGGCTCCTGCAGCATCAGCCCCCAAGCCGGAGAGCGTGTCCGAGGCCAAAGGCAAGCTGGAGTTCGACCTAGTCGACGATTTCGGGGCGAAAGTGAAGGCTGCGCGCGAGAAACGCGGCTGGACGCAGGATGACCTCGGCAAGATGGTCAATGAGACGCATTCTCTGATTCACAGGATCGAGTTGGGTAAATTCGAGCCCGCTGAGGGTTTGGCCCATCTCTTGGAGTCGAGGCTGGGTGTCAGGCTGCTTGCCACCCATCAGGAGGAGGATGAGCCCTCATCGAAGGGGGTTTCGAAGGAGGTCACGCTCGGGGATCTTGTCGTAATGAGGAGGAGGAACAAGTGATGGAGCCGGTGCTTGTTTTGGTCGGTTTGTTTTTTCTTGCTGCTTGGCTACTGCTTCTGAGGTCCAAGCATGAGAGATTCGGAAACATCGTGTTCATGATACGCTCCAGCCTGGGGGTTAAGCTGATCGATTCGATAGCGAAGTCCTACCCCCGCATGTGGACGTTCTTGGCCGATTTTTCCGTTCTCCTTTCATTCGGCGGAATCGGGGGATATTACCTGTCCGCGCACAAGGAGAGCAGGGGGAACCTGTATACGAGCCTCATCCTCATCGGATTCCTTTTTGCAGCAACCGGGGCCTATCTCGGCAGATTCGAGCTCGCCGCCGCCTTCCTGGCACTCGGAATACTTCTGTCCTATGTCATGAGAAGGCTGCAGCATACGATGCTTGACACGGGGATGACGACTTTGCTGTTCTTCCTGGCGACGTCCATGATACTCGGGGCGACAAGCGCCCCTTCCGCCTTGAACGCGGCTGCCTCTGCACTGTGCGGCCTGTTCGGCCTTCCGGCCATAATGGTATACGTCCTCTCAAGCCATGGGTTGAGCATCCTCGCATCCCAGACCAATGTCCCCGGGGTTTCTCCGATGCTGCCCGCCGCCCAGGGAGGCGACATCGGCGTCACGTTCCCGGGATACGACCTGTTCATCCCCTGGCAGTACGTCCTCGGAGCCCTGTTCATAACGTTGGTCGTCCATGAAGGCGCCCACGGCGTCCTCATCAGGGTAGCCAAAATAAAGCTAAAGTCGACAGGGCTGCTCAGCCTATTTTCCTTCCCGGTAGGCGCCTTCGCTGAGCCTGACGAAGAGGAACTGAACCGCTGTTCGAGCGTGGAGAGGATGAGGATCTTCACAGTCGGGTCCTTCGCGAACCTAATCACAGGGGCTCTTGCCGCCATCCTAATCGTCCTACTTGTCAACGTCTCGGCAGGTTACGTCTACTCGAACGGTATGCAGGTCGTGGGATTCATCCCGGGATACCCCGCCGAGAAGGTGCTGCCCCAGGACACGGTTGTATATTCCATCGACGGCAAGCCGACGACGAATCTGACGGCATTCAAGGCGGCGACCGCCTCCATGCCTCCCGGAGAGGTGATCACCCTCGACACTTCGAAAGGAAGTTACGAGCTGAAGCTCGCGGCAAACCCCGAAGACCAGGGGAAGGGATACGTCGGGGTCTACCTCAAGGAGAATCCCATGCTGGGAGGCCTGCTTGGCGAATTGTTCGGAATCGGCGCCCTCGTCTTCATGCTCGAGATGCTCGAATGGATAGCCTTCTTCAACCTCAATATAGCGCTCGTGAACATAATGCCGCTGATACCCTTCGACGGGGGAAGGATGTTCAAGGAGGTCATCTCCACTATGAGGATGTCTGAACTCAACGTGAAACGGGTCCTTTACGCGACCATAGCATTCATGGCGGTCCTGTTCATCGTCAACATGCTGCCGCTTCTGAGGATGATGTTGGATTACGCCATCAAGATAGCGTAGAAACCATATATGGGCCGTCCCGCCTGTATCCGAGGCGCCTGTAGTAATCCCTGACACCGATCCCGGATATGATGCACATCCTGTCCATTCCGAACTCCTCCCCCGCTATCCGCTGCGCCTCCCTTATCAGCTCGGCGCCGTAGCCCCTGTGCTGCCACTCGTACTCCGGCTTCTCCCCGAGCTCCAGCATAGGGCCGTACACGTGCAGTTCCCTGATGAGGGCGGTCTTGTCGGTTATCTCCGGCCTGAACGGCGCGTGGGGTATCCTCAGTCGGGTGAAGCAGAGCAGGATGTCCTGTTTGACGTCTTCGAAACTGAGGAATACCTCCTTCCCGCCGGATGCGTCGTAGTCCTCCCTCATGAGCCTGATTTCGTCGGGTTCCGGCTCGACCTCCCTCTGCAGGAATCTTCCGACCTCCCGGCATCTGATGCACCTGCATCTGATGTGCCGACGCTCTAGTTCGTTCTGCACAAGCTGCCCCAGGTTCGAGGACTTGATGCCCGCCTCGACGAGGTTGCTTGGTATGTCCCGCATGATCCGCATCGTCCTCACCCACTTCGGCATCAGGGCCTTCGCCCGGGCTATGACGTCAACCGCCTGTTCGGTCGTGATGGGCGTGAATTTTCCGGCCCTGTACCGGTCTGAGAATTCCGTCCCCTCCATGACCAGGAGCGGGTATATCTTGACCATGTCTGGCTTGAACCTCGGGTCCGTGAAGATCTTCCTGAAGGCTCCGAGATCAAGTGCCGGATCGTGTCCCATGATACCGGGCATCATGTGGTAGCCGACCTTTATCCCCGAATCCTTCAGCTCCGCCGTCGCCTTGACGACGTCGTCGACCGTGTGCCCCCGCTCCACCGCCTTGTAGATCCCGTCGTCGGGATTCTGGACGCCGATCTCCACCCGCGTCACCCCGAATCCCAGCATGTGATCGATCTCATCGCGCCTCGCCCAGTCGGGCCGCGGCTCGAAGGTTATCCCGACGCACCTGACCTGCGCGGATTCGTTCGCCTCCTGGATGTCTTCTGTGTAGTGGAAGGGGTGCGGCGATGACCCGTAGGATTTCAGGAACTCGCCCTCGCCGCGTTCGCGTATGAGCGGATAGTTGGCTTCGAATTCGTTCATCGCCCGCAGGCACTCCTTCACGAACCAGTCCTGGTAGTCCAACATCTGGGCGGTGAGGGTCCCGCCCATGACTATGAGCTCGGCCTTGTCGACGGGATGGCCGATGACCCTAAGCTGATAAAGGCGCATCGTCGTCTGCAGGTAGGGGTTGAACTGGTAGGCGATCGCCCGCCTGGTGGCCGGCTCCTTCCCGGTGTAGCTCTGCGGGACGTCGATCTGCGGGCCTCCGGGGCAGTATTTGCACTTCCCGTGCGGGCATTCGCTGGGGCAGGTCATGGCAGCCACCACAGCCACCCCGCTGATTGTGCGAGTCGGCTTCTTTTGGAGTATTGAAAGAAGCCTTTTGCGCTCGTCTGGGGAAGCCGCCTTAAGTATGTCAGAGTTCCTGATGAACCGGTCGAGGCCGAGTCTGATGGAGAGCTCCCGCTTGGCAACGTCCAGGCCGTCCCTGCCGGCTATTTGCCCGGCCAGTATCGAATCAATTATGCGGCGGTATCCTTTCCCCAGTTCGTCCATCAGATATCATAAACCAAGGGGGGAATATAAAAAGCGCGGTTTCGGATCAGCGATTTATCCTCGAAGCTCCAATTATTCCATGTGATGGAGGCGATAAAAGGCGAGGAAAAAGCGTTCATACTTGTCACCAACCAGGGGGTATTCGACCTTGGAGATAAATTGCGGGTGGATGGCGGAAGGGTCAGATTGCCTGAAACCATCAGCCGTCAGGAGCACCCGGAACTCCCGGACCTTCTCCTACTGGCCGATACCGCCCCTATGACGACAACCTTGACTCAGAGGGAGATGCAAGAAAGTGGCGATTCCCTGGAGGGTGGAGAAGCCCGCCTGTTCCTTGTGGGGGGGAAGGACCAGAAGTTCAGCACCGCCGGGGGAGAGGCGTTGAACGTGAAGGAATTCAGGATTGCCGGGGTACGGAAGGCTGGGACGTTTGACGTCAGCTTGCCGAGGGATATGATATCCGGCTCGTGGACGACCAGATTCACCGAACTCTGGATAGAAACAAAAAAGCAACGCCTCAAGATTTTCCCCGTGGGATACAGGGAACTTGGGCTTCAGGTAAATTTTAAGGCCCAAGACGGAGTTTATAGAGTAATGGAGAGGGCCTTGAAGCCGGTTCAGGGGGCCGAAAACACATACACCATCGGCGTTGATGGGCGCGACAGCTATAGAATAGACGACGCTTTTTCCAGCAACCGCGTCAGCTTCCTGTTCTTCAGTGAACCGGCGGGGGACAGCATAAGACTGGAACTGTCGAGGACGGGGGGGCCAAGCCCGGAAGCGCCGAATATCATGATACACGTTCCCCGCTATGAGGAAACGGACGAAACATCGGTCAGACAAAACCTTAAGGTTCTGAGGCATCAGCTCAAAGGCCTGACCAGACAGGGGGGGATACTGTCCTTCTTAGGCAAACGCCGGCCAGCCGCCCCTTTTCGCCTGGAAAAAACATTCTTCACCGACAACGACCGAGGGGAGCTGACCGAGACCTACGATTCTCGGACGCCAATGGGATACGCCCAAGTCGACTTGTCATTTGACAACAACGGGGCGAAGATAACAAACGCAAGACCATTCACCGACTTTGTCGTGGATGTGGCCGGGGAGGAATATGCCCGGGATTACTTCATCCACCCGAACCTCCAGGAAGCGGTCGCAAGACTCAATAAGAACTGGAAAAAATAAGCAGACAAAAAGTAATACATTTTACAGGATGGAAGATTTCATCAAGACTGAGAACTGAAGACTTGATTAAAGGGGACAGAAAACCATATGCCATGGACAGCCGATATAAATGATGAATACGGTGGTCAACAGCGTCCGAGTATCCCCCGCGCACCCTTTCTTTCTAAAGAAAGAAAGCGCGCCCGGAAAGAAACTTAATGCTTGAGGCAACGATAGAGCAAGACAGAAGACTGCAGACCATAGACAGAGTACCGGAGAGGACAAAAAACCACAGCCCGTAGACAGCCGATAAAAAACAGATGAAAATGAGGTGGTCAACAGCGTCCGAGTGTTCCCGCATGTTATGCAGTACCGACTTGATCGCTGGAGGTCTTAACTTCTGCTTTCGGAAAGAGTGCAGGTGGTACCCCTCCGCTGTGGCCGTTGACCGTTCAAATACTACGCAAGACGGCTATAAAAACCCCTCCGTAGTATATGTTGCTGATGCACATTTCGGATTCCCACCCCCGGAAGGCCTCACTGGACCTGCGCCACAGGCTCACCGACGGCCTCGATAAGGGATTTGTGGCCTCCGCAGGCCTCATCGCGCACGGCCGCGGCGAGGCGTTCGACTACTTGCTTGGGGAGAAGACGTCTTTGCAGGCTAAAGAGGCTGAGCGGGCGGCTTCTGCGATGCTATTGGCTGCGAAAAAGCCCGTTATTTCAGTAAATGGGAACGTGGCCGCATTGTGTCCGAATAATGTCGTGAAACTAGCGAAGGCCGTCGGAGCCCGGCTGGAGGTCAACTTATACTACAGGACGAGGGAGAGGGAGGAGAAGATCAGGGACGTATTGAAGAAGGCCGGCGCCCGGAAGGTCTGGGGAGTCGGCGTAAACATCAGGACCGTCCCCGGCCTCGACTCCGAGCGGGCGAAATCCGACAAGGCTATCTTAGAGGCTGACGTCGTCCTCGTCATGCTCGAAGACGGCGACAGGACCGAGTACCTCAAGAAGATGGGGAAGAAGGTGGTCGCAGTCGACCTGAATCCCCTGTCCAGGACCGCGAAGACGGCCGACATCACCATCGTCGACAACGTCGCCAGGGCTGTGCCGAAGATGACGGCATATGCGAAAGGCTTCGGGAAGCTCGACAGCAAGAGGCTGAATGCGATAGTCGAGGCCTTCGACAACCGCGAAAACCTGAAGAGGATGGAGGCGTCGGTCAGGAAAGGCGTATAGTCTTTCTCATCCTTTTATGCGGGATCGCCCCGAAGAGCGTATGTGATTCTCCGACAATCGAATACCCGTGTTTTTCGTAGAATCCGACCGCCGACTCCCGGGCGTCAAGGACGATATGGCCGGCGCCTCTCTCGGCCAGCCTCTTTTCAAGCTCGAAGAGGATCATCGAACCGACGCCCCTGCCCCGCTGGCTTTCGTCTACCGCCATATACCTGATCTGCGCCTCGTCAGGGGTGTTCAGCTGCCCGCGACCTACGCCGAGGACCATCTGACCCTCAGATGCCATGACGTGCACGCTTTCGCCTTCCAGCGGGTCTTTTTCGCTGCCCCTCGGCTGGTTCCATGGCTGCCTTAATATCCTCCAGCGGAGGTCGTAGTATCGTTCTAACTCCACCCTAGTCTCAGGGGTTGAGATTTTCATCAGACCCTGAACCGGTTGAGCATCTCCTCTTCCATGAAGTGGAGCTTTCCTGGGACTATGAGGACGTGGGGCGGTCCTCCGAAGTCTTCGGCCGACAGTTTCGATGCCGGCCCATACTTGATGACGGTGTCTCCCCCGAGCCTTGCGACCCCGACACACAAAGTATCTCTCCGAAACTGGTTCTGCATCTTCGAGCACTCCATCTTCATAAGGAGGTCTATGCCTTCGTTCACCGTCATATACCTGCCCTCGTCTGCTTTCACGTCCAGGAGGCATAATGTGTGCAGGCCCCGTTGCCTGTTGTCTTTGAGGCCGTCGTAGGGGCTCATCGGGAAGTATTTCCCCTCGGGGTAGGCGATGGTGACGGTCTTCCCAAACATGTAAAGCTGAAGGCCGGTCTCTGCGACTGCGGAGTAGACTGAGGAGGAGTGGATAATCTTGACTTTGATGCCCGCCTTCTCAGCCCTTATGATGAGGTCGCTGTGGGTGGTGGCGGCGAGAGGGTCGCCCATGACGAGCAACGAGACGTTTTCGGTTTTCGGTCTTCGGTCTTGACTGTCTTCGGTCTCCGTTCTACGGTCTTCGGAGGACTGTAGACTGAGAACTGAAAACTGCCGTGAAGACTGAGGACTGGAGACTGGAGACTGTTTTAATACGTTGTCTTCGGGGTGTTCCTCTAGGTCGGCTCGTTTAAGCGGGATGATTTCCTGCCCGCACATTTCACTCAGCTTCTTCAGGTCTCCGTTGAAGAAGCTCGTATAAGACTCGAAATAGACTCTATCCGAGGCTTTCAGGGCCTCTAGAGCGCGTATAGTGAGGTCTTTTTCATCGTATAGGCCGAGGCCTATGAGGTTTAGCATGGTTATCCATCAGGCATTAGGCGGATAAATGTGGAAACTGGAATCTGATAAAAAAAAAGAAAAAGTTTTGAACCCCCGACGCCGGGGGTTCGTTCAACGGCTTATTTGTGTGCGTTGGCTTGTAGCCAGGCAATCAGCGCGTTTCCGGCATCGATGGTGTCGGAGGCTGTCCATCCTGCTATGTAGACCTTGTTGCCGTCCTTCTTGACGACATACTGGCCGGTTGCAGCCTGGATCTCCTCCTTCGTCACCATTGACAGTCCGTTGACGGCTGGTCCGCCGACGACGATCAGGTTCTTCGCCGTGGTCGCAGCTATCTCGGCAACTACGAGGTTTCCGACAATCGGGTTGACGGATACGCTCATGGCTGAGGCGCCGCTTGTTGTCACGCCGAATTCCTTGACCAGGTACGTGCAGCACCCGACGGTCTTCTCCGTGCCCTCGTCAGCCTTCGTAATGGTCGTGTCTATGGTCGTGGCCTGCTCTGAGGTTCCTACGAACAGGGTCGCATAGACGTTTTTCCTTGGCTGGCAGATGGTCACAGCGTTGACTTCACGGGCTCCGCCGTAGTCGATGGTCGCAGTCGTTCCGCCTGCTGGCAGAATCACCACTGTGTCCTCTTCGTTGTCCCACTTGTGGGAGTAGTCCGTTGTCACGCTGTTGAACGGGTTGGTCCACGGTGTTGCGAGGTCCAGCTCGTTGCCTGACGAGTACACGCCTTCACTGTAGTACGTGTCTTCGCTGTCGTTGAACTCGCGGTCGTAGAAGTCGATGACCAGATATTCTAGCTGGTCGTTCTTGAAGACTACGAGGCGGTCGTCCATATTGGCTGGGTTCCTCTGCGGCACGGTCTGCTGTGTTCCGTTATCGTTGAAGACTGACATATACAGGTCTGAGTCATCCAACTCGAACTTCTGCAACGAGGCCCCAGAGTCGCCGAAGATGTACTGGTCTATGCCGATCTTCTCGCCTTCCAAAACGGTCATCGCATTCGCTGGGGTGACCGGGTTGGTCGGGTCGGACTGGTCGTAGACTAGCCATGTCTGGCCACCAGAGAACAACATGTACGTATCTGCTGGACCTTCACCTACGAATACGTCGCTGTCGTTCGCGTTCTCGTCCGGGTTTATGGTTATGTCTTCGGTGTTGCCTGTTGAGTCCTCGAACGGGAACGTCTTCATCGTCAGCGTTGCGCTGGCTGATGTTACGGCTGCCAGGTCGTATTCCTGCTTGCCGCCGTTCAGGAGGTCCTTCAAGGTAACCCTCATCGTGCTCGGCTCGTTTGTCGGCTCGGTTGCGTCGTCGTATTCGTAGACTAATCCGCCAGCAACGAACATGTCGCCCCTGGAGAATCCGTCGACACCACCTTGGTCGATGTAGACGCCGTTGTACCTCTGCCCGTCGTCGCCTGTGAAGCTCAGCCTTCCGCGCTCTTTGCCTTCGCGTTCGACCTTTATGTTGCCTTCACCTGCGCCTGAGCATGGGCTCTCGACGAAGTCGCTTGTCCTGTAACCGACGAACTGCACCTTGTACGTGCTCGGGAAGTCGAGAGATTCTCCGACTGCAAGCTCGATCTGGTGCCTGTATTCGATGGTCACGTTGTCAAGGACCGTTCCGCCATCTTCCCCAGCTGTTGCGGAGTTGTAGTCGGATATGTCGACGTTTGTGCCGCTTGCGTCCTCGTGCTCGAGGGTCACTTTCCAGTACTTCTTGACTTCGCCACCCAGTTCCATGTCCTTGCCGTCTTCCAACAGGACGTTTGTGGTCGTGTCGTAGACGATGATGGACGCGGTCGCGACAGCGTCGGCTTCCTCAGCGTAGACACCCGCTATCTCGACATCGTCGACGATACCGTTCGCCATCTTGCTGATCTGCGTCTGAACGACTGTCCCATCCGGCTTCTCG
>JAZDMS010000036.1:0-45227 GCA_043800705.1 Candidatus Altarchaeota archaeon | reverse complement strand
TATCCTGCCAGGGATGGCATTCATATCGTGATTATGGGTTGCTTCGGGGGTATTGGGGGTCGTAGTCCCGCGGTAGAGGTGCGCGACCTGCGACCGTTTCGCGGTCGCGGGACCCGCGATAGGCCTGGCATCTCGCCTGGTGAACTGAGCAACCGGTTCTATTCGACGGTTTTGATTATAGGTGGTTTATGGTTTAAATACTGTTTCTGTGGGGTGCTGTGGGAGTCTATTTGGAGCTTTGTTTTTCCGGGGGTGTCAGGGTCTTCACGGCTTTGTCGATGTCTTGGAGTAGGTTTTCGACTTGGCTTCTGTATCTTTCCCGCTCCCATTTTTCCATATCCCAGTAGAATTCGGGCTTTTTGTAGTCTCTCACGGAGTCGTCGATTAGGAACCTGAAGGCGTATTGGAGCCGTTGCGCATACCTTATCGCTATGGCCGGGTTCTTGAGGAAGTGGATGGTTTCGCTCATATGGTCCATGCCTTGGACGACGGAGGCCTCCGGGGGGTCTCTCTTCTTCAGGTCGTCTGCGACCTCGGATGCCATGAGGAGGCTCCTGCCCCTGAGGTAGAGGACCTCCGCCTTGAAAAAGCTGCCTTCGTCGACCCTGTCGCCGAATAGGTCCCCGCTGAACCTCCTGATGAGGTTCTCGTTCATTATCGCACCCCAATACTTCCCCCAATAGCTCTCCTCATCATACCTTTGCGCAGGGTACCTCTGCATCGTCAGCTTCACGTCCCCTTCCTCACGGGGGGGAAGGCCCCTGATTTTTTCCTCGATCCTTTCGGTTTCCAGCCTTGGGAAGATGTGGGGCGCCTTATGGGACTTAAGCAGGCCGAGCGTCGCCCCCCAGAGGGATGTGAGTGTGTCGATGGGGACGACCCTGTCGGGCATCCTCAAAAGGAGCGACGAAGTCTCAAGCACCGAAGTCTCCGCATAGACTGGGCCCTTCCTCTTCGACAGGATATCCATCATGATGGCCTCTGTCCGCTCCCCCATCCGGTTCTCGTCGGTCCCGTGATACAGCCCGATAAAACCCACTCGAATCCGGCCCAACTTCATCTCGTCGAAAAACACCTTGTCTTTCCCCAGCTCCTCCATAAGTTTGAGGTCGTCGACGACGGTCCTTGCGGCAAGCCTCTTCTGGGCCATACAATGTTATGGGAAGGCAAAGAAAAAGGCCGGTACATTTGCCGTTCCCGTTCCTATGGCTCCTCGGCATTTTTGTGCTGTTTCTGACGATAAAGTTACAATACTACCTCATCGAACACTCCTGCAAGCAGAAGAGGGGGTAGAGCCTGTCAGTGCCGCTTCCACAGGGTGACGGACATGTGGCTGTCATGGTGGTGATGGTGGGTCGGCGTGTTGGAGTAATACATCGTCGGCTTGATTATCCCTGTCACGCCAGCGAATCCGATGACTGCGAACAGGACCCCGAACAACGTCACTAGGAGGAAGCTGAGTAGCGGGACACCAGGCTCCAAGATCGCGTTGGAGGGTTTCGCAGGGTCATAGTATACGGTCACCTTCTTCCTTATAGGATAGTCTGAGACTATGTCTTGGGCGTGGGAGCTGTCGCTGGAGCCGTAGTCGCCTGATGAGATCTTGTTCGAGTGGTAGACCCTCCCGGACACGGAGTAGTTGTAGTCCAGGGCTGCCTTGTATGTGATGTCTCCGTCGCTATCGTGGGCCGTGGCCACATTTGATATGAGGACCGTGCCAGAGACGGTCGGCCAGTTCTTGCTGGCTTCCCCGGTCTCGTATATGGTGTATCCGAGATAGGATACGCCGAGGCCTACGAGGAGGAATATGAGGAACATGATCTTGGCTGTGGTTGGGGACACCTGTCTCCGCTGGGCATCTGTGGCCCTGCCTTGGGTGTCGAATGTTTGAGGCGGCTGGGGAGGTTGCGGGGGCTGGTTTGTCGTCGAGGGGGGAAGCGTCAGGTTCGGCTGGGGTTGCTGAGGCGGGTCTCTTGGCGGAGCGGCAGGCGCCTGGGCGAATCCTGCCCGCATGTCTTCCTCGGTTATGCCGATTCCGGCGAGCCGGATGGCTATTTCCTGGTCGTCCAATCCGGACGCTCTGGCTTTTGCGATGAGCCTGAGGACCTTCGGATTCATCTGTAAATACTTTGATTCACGGCATATATCCTTGTCGGCTGCGGTGAAGAACCTAGGGGTATCAGGTTAGTCCGTTCTTTTTGAAGCATTTGACGTAGTGCCTGTCGACCTGTGAGAGGTGCTCCCTCAGCCAGTCGGTGAGGAAGGCGTGCAGCTCTGTTGCCGTTTTCCGGGGGTTAGACGGGTCTTTCTTGTAGTCTGAGAGGAAGGCTTCGATCTTCTCCTTGAAGATGGCGTGCTCCAGCTTGTGCTCCTGATAGCCGGAGTAGTCGAATCTCAGCATGTAGTCCTCTTCGGTGGCGAAGTGGGTTTTAGAGTAGTCGAGGATGCCGGGGGTCGCGGCCTTTATCGCCTTTTGGTAGTCGCCCTCCTGGACGGCCTTGTCCAGGCGGTTCACGAGGTCTACGAAACGCCTGTGCTGGTCGTCTATCTTCTCTATCCCCATACTCAGCTCCGGGGACCATTCTATCTGGGGCATAGAGCGAGTATTGGAAGTGCATCAATTAAAACTCGGCCTCACGACGAGCGCCCGGGAAGCCTCCCTCCTGAGCGCCAAGGCATAGAGGGAGACGTGAAGGTTTTCGGTGCCGTCGGCTACGGTGAGGCCCATTCCCTCTGCGCCTTTGGCATCGGATTCGAGGGGGATGGGCGTGCTCACAGTCTTCGGTTTTATCGATGGCACCTTACGTAAGGGGCCGTCTTCGTTCCTTCCAGCCCCGACGCCGCCAGCATTCGCGAACATATGACATCGTATGGTGCCTCAGTCGATAAAATGCCTGGAATCCGGGCTATGAGGGCCTCCACTATTTGTTCATGTCTTCAATTTGTAGTCATATTTGTGTAGCCATATTTAAATTTGTAGTCATATATCGTATTTGATGCATGTTGAGGTCCAGAAGAGGGAGGGAAAGAGGTTCTTCTACATCGCCAACTCCGTCAGGTATGGGGGAAAGGTCAGAAAACTGAGGAAATATCTTGGAGTGAATCTTGCTGATAAAGAAGTCGACTCGTTAAGGCCTGCTGCTGAGAAGGCCCTTTTGGGGCAGGCGAAGTCGTACAAGAACATCCGCGACCCGCTTAGTACCGTTCTTTCTGAAGATGAGTTGAAGCTGATAAAGTCGCTTATCGGAAAGCATGAGGTTAAAATCAGCCATTTGTCTGAGCGGCAGTGGCTAAGATTCACGGAGTTATTCACATATGATACGAACGCCATAGAAGGGTCGACCGTGGATTTGGCCGAAGTCAAAGGCATTTTAGAGAAGGATGATTGGCCTGAGAAGGAAAAGGGCGAGATCGCTGAAACGTATGGTGTGTCTGATGCGATCAAGCTGTTGCGAAAGACGAAGGGCCGCCTTTCTATCGAGTTGATAACAGAGTTGCACAAGGTCGTATTCAAGAATTCGAAGGAATTCGCCGGTAAATTACGACCGTCTGGAGTCGAGGTCGCAGTCGCAAACAGCGAGGGGGAAGTCATTCACAGAGGCGCACCACAGAGGAAGATAGCGAGCCTCCTGAAAGAACTTGTTGAGTGGTACAAGGATAACAGGAGTAATTACCATCCGATTGTCCTTGCAGCGGTTGTCCACAACCAATTCGAGAACATCCACCCATTCCAGGACGGCAATGGCAGAGTAGGGAGGCTACTGATGAACAGTATACTGCTGAAACACGGCCTTCCGCCCGTCAACATCGAATTGAAGAACAGGAGGGAGTATTACGCTTCCCTCCAAGCCTACGAGCGAGAAGGGAACTTAAGGCCAAGCATTGAATTGATTCTGAAGTCCTTCGACAAACTTAAAAAGAACCTTTAGGGCATATGACTACACTCCAGGGGCATGTAGCCATATAAATCCCCACCTAAACCGAACAGATTCTTCGAGTCCCTGTCGGGCCGAGTTAATTTTTTGTTGGCGTGGCGGGCTTATTTTTCCCTGTTACATATCTGTTATGTGCTGTTTTTTAGGAGGCCTGTGCTCAAGCCGTTGCCGCCTGTCGATGATGCCCTTGCAGGCAAGGCGGCAGACGAGGTGGGGGTCCATCCGTTCTAAGGCATCCTGCTGTTCCGGTTCAATCCCGACAATGTCTCGAAGAGTTCGGGGCTCCGGTGACGACCAGATAGGCGTTCGCCACATACGATTCCCTGTTCACGATCGATGCCGCGTAATAGGTGATGACGTTCAAAATGAGGATAATGGCCAACGGGAGAGCCGCCTTCCTGTAAAACCCTAAAAGCCCAAAAATGCCATATAAAGGATTACATGGGGGGCACAATAATCTATCGAGGCCGACCAAACGGAGACAGTTTCACAGAAGCCTGCCCATCGCCGGGATTGTTATTTAATCTAGCATTTGGATACTATTTGGATGAGGCACCCGATTTTCTTTTCGTATTTGCGATTCAGGCCAAAAGACCTGAAGGCAAACAGTTAACATGGAATTAGGGAATATTCTCCTGGTAATGGTAGCCGGCATGGTCGTATTCGGCGTCATTGTCCTGCTGGCCGTGGGAGGTACATATCTGGTGACCCCAGGTGAACTGGTGACCATCAAGGGGCATGTCGCCATACCGTCACCAGACCGAACTGCCGATAATCAAAGCATTGGCAAACCATCTGCCAGATGCGATCCTTTCCCCTGCAAGCCAGTCCCCAATACGCCGGTAAAGATCGTCAGACCCGGCCAGTCTGGCTGGAAGGCGGAGGCCGATTCTTTGACCGCCACGGACGAGAACGGGGATTTCACCCTGTATGTCGGCAGGAACGTTTTGTCATCGGGGCCGGTGTTCGCGGCCGCATTGGACCCGAGCGGAGAATACCCCTTGATGGCTGCGTTGCCTTCGGGCCTGGCTGACGCCATTGATGTTTCAGTCGACCGCACAACTACAGCTGCAGCCGTATTGCACTGCCCTGGCGGGATGGATCCGCCCTCGCCTGGCTCCTACTGTTTCAGCGAATTCGGCAACGATGAGACACTGGAGTCCGTGATAGACCGGTATTTCAGCGACCACCCCACGGCATCAGTTGACCCGACCGAATACCTCCCCGTGGTCTCCTCCAACGCGAGGATACAGGAGGAGATGGGCAGGATACTCTCAGTGAACGGCCAGCTTGAGGGTTTCAAGCCGATTACAGCCAAAGACGCCAATCGCCTGGCGAACATGGGCCCCGCCCTGGTTGACGCAAACCCGCTCAACATCGAAGGAGCGGAACTGCCGCGCTGGAAGTCCGGCCAATGGGGGTCTGCTAAACTTGAACCGACAGGAGGAAGACTGCCATACCACTGCAGCCTCAAGAAGGGATATTTCCTGCCCAAGGGGTTCACGCTGTCGGACGACTGCGCCATCTCCGGCAAAGCGCCCCTATTGGGTTCAGACACGACCAAGGACATATCGCCCCCGTTCACAGTCGTCGTAAAGGATTCAAGTAATCCCCCGGCGGCCCTCCTGCTGGAACTCAGCATCGTCACGGTATCCGGTCTGCCAAGGCTCATCTCGTCGGGCCCCGCAAGGTGCAAGACGGATGCGCCCTGTCTGGTGCGCATAGCAGACGCCGAAGGGGGGGTGCGGCCTTACACATTCCAGTCGGACACCTTCACCAATGGAGCCCCGCCCATGGGGGCGATCGTGGACGTCAGCGGATTCTTGAAGGGAATAACCCATAAGGCGGGGCAGTACACATTCGGAGTATGCGTGAAAGACGCCGTAGGATCGAGCGACTGCGGCAAATCCACGGTCATCATCGAAGGGCCCGCACCGATAATGACCACGACAACCCAGGAGTACTATCTGCCAACCGGGGAGCTCTCGGTAAGGCTGACCTCGGGGTCGTGCAGCGTGGTGAAGGGCACAGTTTCGGGGCCGGTCGGCTCATACCTTGGAGTCTACTATAGCAACGGCGGCACACCCGTCTCGAGGATCAACTGCGGCTCCTGGACTCCGGGCCCAGACAGGCAGTACCAGTGCATGAGAAACGACGGCGATCCGCAGGCCACAGGCTGGGCTGCCGTACCGGGAAGCGGCCTCGTGGAAGCGACGGTCTATGGGGCTGGCCTGAGCGGGATGCAATCCGATAGGGCCAATTTCAAGTGCCTCTAGCAGTTCGATGAACGTCCATGATCAGGCGCATTTTCCCGTATTATAATAAAAGGGATAGTATGCATCCCGGTAGGAAGCTTATCAGGTTCATGGCAAACGTAATTGCGAGGATTCTTTTTCCGCTTTTTCCGAGCGCGTATGCGAGCAGGCGCCATTCGACGACGACTATGAGGCCTTCGAGCAGGAAGATCAATGGGCTTTTGCCGAATTGGATGTCGAAGGCCGGGCCTATGACCAGCAGAAGCATCAGAATCGGGTAGGTGAGGAGGTTGACAAGGGCGACCGCCGCGATCCCGTATCTTGTCCGCAGGCCCAAGACGAATGCGACAGCCACTTCAATGGCCATATTCACTGCGAATAGCGTCAGCAGGATGCCGACCATAAGAAGCAGGATGATCATCAATCCAAGGAATTCAAGGGCCATTCTTCGCCTCGATGTTTTGGGCTTTGTCAGCAGGCTGCCTGTTCCCGCCGACCTTGGTCTTCACCCACCTTAGGCCCCACAGGGCTACAAGACTTGTCGATCCGACAACCAAACACATTATCAGCGCGGGGATGACTGCGTCCGCGGGGCTGCTTGGAGTGGGTATGGGCCCGGGAAGGGGCGCTAAATCCGCTGACGCCATGACACCTAACAGGAAGAAGACCGCTACCGTAGACTGTACAGTTCTCAGTAGGTTCATCCAGGTTACTGATTGTCGTCACACTTAATAAGGTCTCTCAGGATTCCCATGAGGCCGGCAGCCAAGAACAGGGCAGTGACGAGGATGACCGCCAATGTATTCAATCCGCCATTTGCCCACTGTGTCATGCCTGCGAAATACGGCAAGGCCCCGGACAGGATCGCAAGGCACGGCAGTCCGAATGAGAAGGCCGGCCTGCCAGGAAAAACGGCAGCCACGGCGACCAGCGTCACAGCCATCGTCATCTGGAAGAAGAACGCGCCGATTATTGCGATTGCCGGAATCGTGGGCGCGAATGCGAGTAATGGAGCGGACGCAATCAGGCCTATAAGGGAAACCCTCAGCCACCCGAACCTGTCCGCAAGCATGCCTCCGGCGGACTTGCCAGCCACCACTGCGGCGGTCAGGATCGCCAGGAGGAATATGTCGGCCTTCCACGGGAAGGAGACCGCGAAGCCTATGAAGGAGCGGCTCATGATGACAAGAAGCAGGAGGGCAAGCGAAAGGCCCAAGAGTGGCGGCTTCGCGATCGCCTTTCGTTCATAGTCCATCCCGGGATTTCCTGCGCGAAGGACTAGATAGGCCGCGCCGGTCAGAAGCAGTATAAGGGGCGCTTGGGAAAAGCCGATCCCCATGCCAAACACCACCCCCAAAGCCAGGCCAGCCGCCCCCGGGGCTACGAAAACCCCCGGTGCCGAAGCTCTGCCAGGGCTCAGGTTGAGCGATATCCCGCCTGCCCCGACATGGAACAGGGAATTGCCGACGCCAGCCAAAAGGACGACAGCCAGGGGGCTGTAGGCCGTTACTGCGACCGCAGAGGCTGAAAGGACCAGCCCCGCCAACGCCGCCTGCCTGGGAGCCCTCAGCTCATCCACCGCGTAGCCGAAGAAAACCTGCGTCCCGAAGGCAATGGAGTTATACAATACGACGAAGAACAGGGAATCGGCTGCCCCGATGGAATTCAGACGCAACATGGCGAAGAGCGATGCGACACAGGCTAGGTCTACGGCGAAATGGGCGAAACCGTATGATAAAAGCCTTGGGAGGATTATCGCATCCAACCCCTTTCGTGTCCTGGGATAATCCAGCGCATCCATCAGGATAGATTTCGCGGGAAGGCAGAAAAATGCGCACTGCGTTTGCAGGGCCACGGATTTAAAACATGTCCAACTGCCACAGTGGCGTTTGACGTTTGTCTTCAGCCCAACGAGTGTATCGTGTCCAGCGCCTTCCTTCGGCATAGGCCGGTCTCGTCCGGGTCGGTGAGTTGGCCGCAGGAGCCTGTGAGGGCGTGGCAGAGGGTCTTGTCCTCCTTGTCGAGGGCCTTGTCGCAGACGGCCGCGTCGTTGTTGTATAGGGCGACTGACATGTAGCAGACGCCGATGTCGCGGTGGTTCAGCTTTTGACACCGCTCGGGGGCCTTCTCCAGGGAGGCCTCGCAGACTATCCTCAGGCCGCTGTTGGTGATGCTCGTGCATTTCTTGGTCAGCAGGATGGAGGTGCATATCCTTTCCGCGTCCGGTTGGGCGATCTTTTTGCACAGTGTCGGGTCCTTGAGAAGGGCTGCCCTCGCGCTCCAGCAGATGTCGCGGTCTATGTAGTAGTCGAGATTGGAGCAGTTGACCGGGGGAAGCGTCGGCGAGGTTGATATCGTAGATGAGGCATGCGGTGCTATCGTAAAGGAGGCAGGCGTTGCGAAGGCCTGAGTCGTCGAGGTGGTGGACGGCCCTGCAGTAGTGGGAGTCACGTAGTCTGTCCCCCCTCCGCCGCATAGGCAGCCGGACATCAGGGCAGCAAAGGCTAACGCGAACAATGCACGCATGGTTAATAATTGCTGCAGGGGTTTATATTTCACCCGATGAGGTCCCTACAATTGGATGGATGGGACTTCGCCGACAAGTTCGGCATAGGCGCGGACCTGCTAAGTGACGAGGATCACCAGGTCATGAGAAGCTACGGGGCGTGGGTCGACGCGTCCCTGGGAGATAAACCTACGGACGCGTGATAAGGTCGACGGTCCTCATCGACCCCTCGGGCATCATCCGCTATCACTGGCCGGAAGTCATCCCCACCGGCCATGCAGCACGCGTAAGCCGGAAGCTGGCGGAGATACAGTCCCGCACACAATGATCATTCGGGAAATGTGCCCATATGAGTGCGGAAGTGTCGTTGCCTTGTCAGAAACCGGTCACCAGGCCGCCGAATCCGCCGTTCCGGTAGCAGGGATAAAAAGGCAGGGGTTACGTTCCGGTGACCTGGCCCTAGTCGAGGTTCTTCCTGAGCTTCTGCGCCAGAATCATCGCCGCAGCTTCGGCGTTCACTTGGGTGAGGCCGTCTATGTGGGCGTTGAGGAGGGACCTGCCTGTCGCTGTCGAGACGTAGACGTCGTACAGTCCGAAGAGGTAGTCGAGGAGGTCCTGGTTGACGTAGATGTCCTGTATCTTTGCGAAGGGTATCGTCAGTTCCCGGCTGCCGAAGACGCCCTTGCGGATTGAGAGGGCCTGGCTGTTGTAGTCGTAGCGGTAGCGCTTCAGGTATTCGCGCTCGTAGAGGTATTTGACCGGGATTATTGGGAGAAGAAGAATTGCTGCGGCTATGGCGTATGGAATTGATGCTTTGAGCAGCAGCACTGCTGCGAAGGCCAATATGAGCAGGACGATTATGGAGACTGCCAGGGAGAGGGTCTTCTTAAGTGGTTTGCGCGCTGACAGCGGGATGGTCCCGTGCAGGGGATCTGTCCCGAGGCTGTCCAGGGATATGCCCATCTGGCGGGCGACTTTCGCCTTGAGCGCGTCCGCGTCAGAGTATGCGAGGGCTGGTATCACTTCGTTGGCGACTGTGGCGCTTTTGACGGTCTGGGTCCTGCCCTGCGGGACGAGCTCCTTGGAGCCTGTCTCCAGTTTGATGTTCGCGAGCTTCGCGAAGCTGTTGGGGAAGGAGACATGCCTTTCGATGTCCTGGACCTTCGAGTAGAGTATCTGCCGTTTGGTCGTGTTAAGGAAGCTTATCTGTATCTGGACGTTCTCGCGTGAGACGTCGTAGGAGAAACCCGAAGCCATGACGACGGTGTTGACTGCTATCCCGAAGAGCGTCATCCCGACGATGACGGCGACAAGAAGGGCTGCACCTAAGCCGGCGCCGACCTGCCCAAGGAGAGATAGGACCAGAAATAGGAAGAATGCCAACATCAGAGCGGCGATGATTATCGAGCCTGCGTTGTAGGCAGCGGATTTGACGATGTAGTTCTGGTAGGGGCTCTTGACCGATTCGAGCGGAGGCGCCTCCTGGACGGTCTGCGCCGCCGAATCGGCCTGCGGCTCCTTGCATCTTCGGAGTATCTCCTCCCTTATCCGTTTGGCGTCTTCCGGTGCGAGGGAGGTCATCCTCGCGTTGAGCGCGCTCGATGCCGTCATCGTCTTGATGATGAGTGAGTTTGTCTGGAAGAGCCGGTCTATGAGGCCTTGCGCAGCTTCGACGTCCTGGATGTTCCTGTAGAGGAATATGCTCTCCTTGGGTATGAAGTAGCCGGTGTGGACGAGGACGCCGTCCCTTCGGAGGGTGTACCGTCTGGCATTGTAGTCGAGATATGTCACTACCGCCATTAACGGCCCAAGGAGGACGAATGCGATTAGGCCGTAGGCTCCGAGGATGTAGGCGAGGAGCAGGAGGGTGCCGAAGAGGGCGCCGATGACGGATTGGACGAGGCCTGCCTTGCTGGGCTTCACGGTCTCCGATGTCTCTGCCGTCAGAGCCCTCCCTGTCAGCCAGTCGAGCATCTTCTGCCTGAGCGCCTGGGCGTCCTGGAGCCCAATTCCATCTATGTGGGCCTCCCTCTGGGAGGCTTCCGTGGCGGTGGACAGGTGCAGGTCGTACAGTCCGAATATCCTGTCGAAGAGGTCCTGGTCGAGGTAGACATCCTGTATCTTGTGGGCTGGGACCGTTATCCTCCAGCTGGAGATGACGCCCTTGCCTATCAGGAGGCCGTCGGGGGTGAGGTCGTAGTGGTAGTTCCTGAAGTAGAGGACATTGTAATAGAGGATGACTGCGAAGAGTATCGCAAGGAGGGGTATCAGTGCGATCGATAGCAGGGGATTCAGGAAGAGGCCGGCGACGATTAAAAGGACACCGAGGAGGAAGAGCGGGAGGAATCCTATGAGCGTCCGCTTGGCTATCTTGACCTTGCGCAAGGGATATTTGGCGATGAGGGTGGGCTCAGTCTGTGACATTCTTGACCTCCTTCATCTTCCGGAACAGCTCGGCCTTGAGCCTCTCTGCGCCGTCCCTGGGCAGCCCCGGTATCCATTCAGCCCCCGCCCCGGACGTGGTCGCGGTGAATATGATGGCTGAGCTGAGGCCAAGGAGCCGTTCGGTGATGCTCTGGACGACGTGGATGTCCTGAATGTTCTCGTAGGGTAGGAGGGTGTTTGCGCTGGCGAAGACCCCCTTCCTGACATAGAAGAGCCTGTCGTCGAGCCTGAACCTGAACCTGTCGACGAACATCTTGCTGTATGCCGCGCAGACAAGGAAGAAGGCGACGGGTATGAGCAGGATGAGTGGGGTCATCCTGAGGAACAGGACCAATGCGGACAGGACCGCAGCCAATATGGCAGTGATGGCGACGTAGTCGATTATATAGTATAGCACTACGGCGGGGCCGAAGGGTTCGAAGTTGGGTTTTTCGCCTGCCAGGAACATATCGGCGGAGTGGGCTGCCGCCGCCTTGAGGCTTTCACCCATCTCCTGAGCCTTCGAACCTGAGGATGCGAGCGATTGCGCTATCTCTTCCTCGCCTACGCCGATACTCCTCATTTTGTCGGCGATGGCCCCGTCGTCCAGGCCCTTGGACCTGGCGCTTTGCACATAGGCTGCGACCTTCTCGTTCATCTGACAAGGAATCATTGAGAGGGGCGATTAATATATTCCCAGGCCTCCGGATTCGGGCCATATACTCGAAATACAAAAAAATCCCCATGAGATTGTGGGTGGCGTATCTGCTGCTGTGTTTGGCCGCGGGTTTTGGCTCCTGCCTGGAGAACAATTCGGCCAGGTGCAACGGCTGCGTCGCCAACGAAAGGTGCCTCACGCTGGGGTTCAGGGTAGTGGGCGAATACTGCTGGATAGACGGAAATATGCAGCCGCAGAAGGCTGACGACGAGACGTGCGAGAACGGGTTCGAGTGCAGAATCAACAAATGCCTCGGCGGCTACTGCAGGGACAAAGAACCTGTGGGCCTATACGAAGAACTGAAGGACTGGATATTCCACATATCCAGGTTCGTGGTCGTTAAGAGGATATGATGCGCTGCGAAGCAGAGTGGTTTATTCCCCGCCTTTTGCCTGCATTATCTTCCTTTTCGCGCCCCATTGGTAGTAGGTGACCTGGTTGCCGTCTCTGATGAATTTCATGACTTCCGGGTCGTCGGCGGGTATCGGCATCTCGAAGGTCTCGTAGCTTTCCATGTCCATCATCCGCAGCTGGTCGCCGACGGTAGCGAGTATCTGTGCGACCTTCTTGTCCAGCTGGGGGACTTCTACCTTGTCGCTGGCCGGGACAATCATGGATTTCCTTGAAGGCTCGAATACTCCGATGCCGTCGACGCGGACCCTGGCGCCGCCGTGCTTGCCGGGCTTGCTGTGGGTCGTCCCCACTATCTTGCATGGTATGTCTTCTATCATGATGTATTTGCCTTCCTTCAGCGACTTGACCTCTACTATCCTCTTCTCCATTATGTATCCCTCAGAAATGTACAAAATATATGTGTGAGGTGGTATAAAAGGGGGCTTGGGATTATTTCCTTGCCACTAGCCTCATCGGCCGCATCACTTCTCATCGGCCGCATCACTTTCTGGTCCAGCTCGCCGGCTGCCATCTTTTCCCTGATATTTCTCAGGAACGTCGTCTTATCCATCTCTTCGGGAGCCATTCTCCTGTGGTGATGGGTCATGCCTGCCTCGTCCAGGAGTTCCAGGGTGGATTCGAGTTTGCCGTTGTATTCTGTGAGGTAGAAGCGCCCGTTGGGGATGAGGACTCGCTTCACCTGGTTGACGGTCACCTGCCGGAACATGTCGAAGATCTTCAATATAAGGCCGCTGGCCCTCCAGCCGAGGTCGCATTCGGTGATTTCATCCATTTGGGCCATCGGGGCATTCTGTTTCCATCCGACGAGTAGTATTCGGTGAAGAGGAAATCGGCGTTTACTATCCTTACCGAGCCGTCCGCGAGCTTCGAAAGCTTCTCGAGCGCGCCACCCCAGCGGAGCTCCAGGTTCTTCGCATCGGAGGCCACAGAATCCTTGAGGCCCGGCCTTTCCAGCCCTAGGAACACGCAATCGGGGTGTTTCGGGCTCAGCTCCTTCAGGCGGACACCGTCCTCGAATCACCTGTCGATGAAGCTTATCTCGCCCCTTTTTTGGCGCACATCCATGTTAGATATATCGTTTGGTGTGGTTATTAGGCCTATTTTTATAGGTTCGACCTATCTTATTGCTATGGACACTTTAAGGCTTTTGGAGCTTTTGGAGGCCGATGCGCGCCTCACTTCGAAGGAGCTGGCGGTGATGCTCGGCTCCCCGGAGAGGGAGGTTGCTGCGAATCTGAAAGAGCTCGGCGAGGAGGGCATAATCAAGGGATACAGGACCGTCGTCGACTGGAGGAGGACGGACGGCAGGAAGGCCGTCGCGGTCATCCAGGTCAAGGTCGTGCCGCAGGAAAAGTTCGGCTTCGACAAGGTCTGCTCCGACATCGCGAAGGACAAGAGGGTCTCTGACGTATTCATAACATCCGGCAAATACGATCTCATGGTGACGGTGAGGGCCGACGACATCGACGGTATCAGCGAGTTCGTCACCGAGACGCTCGCGCCGATGAAGTCGGTAACCGGGACGTACACCCACATACTTCTGAAGGAGTTCAAGAGGGACGGGGCGGTCTTCTATGACGCGAAAAAGAAGCGCCTGCCAGTCAGCTGAGACATGGTAGCAAAGCGCGTGAGCGAGATACCGTTCTCCGGTATCAGGAGGTTCTTCGACGTGGTATCGAAGAGGAAGGATGTCGTCAGCCTGGGGGTCGGAGAGCCGGATTTCGCGACCCCGGAGCCGATGAAGCAGGCCGCGATCGAATCCATAGAGGAGGACTACAACAGCTACACGTCGAACTACGGCCTCCTTGAGCTCAGGCAGAAGGTCGCAAGGAAGCTAAAGAGGGAGAACATGCTGGGCTTCGACCCAGAATGCGAGATTTTAGTCACTACGGGCACGAGCGAGGCGTTGGACCTCGCCTTCCGGGCCATCCTCGACCCGGGGGACGAGGTCATAGTCCCGGAGCCGAGCTACGTTTCATATAAGCCGTGCGTCTGGTTCGCCCACTGCAAGCCGGTCCCGGTCGTCATGCACGAAGAGGACGACTTCAGGGTCGACATCGACGAGATTAGGAAGAAGGTGACCAAGATGACGAAGATGATAGTCGTCGCCTCCCCCAACAACCCGACCGGGAGCGTCCTTCTGAAGAAGGACCTGGAGGAGATAGCGGACATCGCGGTCGAACACGACCTGACCGTCATCTCCGACGAGCTCTACGAGTACCTCCTATACGACGGCATCAAGCACCACAGCATCGGATCTTTCAACGGGATGAGGGACAGGACCATAACCATCAACGGGTTCAGCAAGGGGTTCGCGTTCACTGGCTGGAGGCTCGGCTACGCGGCAGGAAGCAGGGATGTCATCGAGGCGATGATGAAGATCCACCAGTATACGATGCTCTCAGCCCCGACCGTCGCGCAATACGCCGCCTTGGCGTTCGACAGGTGCGGCAGGCAGGTGAGGGACATGGTCAGGGAATACGACACGAGAAGGAGGGTCCTCGTGAAGGGCCTCAACGAGGTCGAAGGCGTCTCGTGCATCATGCCGAAGGGCGCATTCTATGCTTTCCCGAACATCAAAGGGTCCGGCCTCGGCAGCGACACCTTCGCGAACAGGATGCTGAACGAGGCGAAGGTCGCAGTCGTGCCGGGGAACACTTTCGGAGAGAGTGGGGAAGGATATGTAAGATGCAGCTATAGCGTATCGCTCGATACGATACACGAGGCCTTAGGCAGGATGATGAAGTTCAAGGCCTAATTACCCGACATCCCTCTGCTTTTTATGTTCTTGATTCAAATCCATATCATGTCCTTTGTCGATGAGCTCAGGAGGGCCAAGAGGCAGGAGCCTGGGCTTCCCAAGCAGGGAGCCACAGGGGAGGAGATTCTGGTTGTCGAGCCGCAGGCGCAAAAGAAGTCGCCGATGGAGGGGAAATTCTACACACAGGAGACGATCAGGAAGATCAGTTTGGATGAAGGCGGAGCCTCGTCAAATCAGTCGGTCTATTCCAGGTATGCGTCGATGAAGAAGAAGCCCGAGTGAATCATATGCGTCTTTATTATCCCCCTGTTTCCAATTATTTCACGTCGTTCTAGGGGTTCTCATGCCTGTCTCTCAGACTATGGTTGGTAGGGGTGCGGCCTATGCCGTCCAGAACCTCGGCCCCTCCGAGATCGAGAAGCTCCGGCTGATGCAGGAGGGAGTGAAAAAGCCGGACCGGGAACTGATGGCGTTGAGGGAGGACGTCCTGAGGGAGGTAGACCGGATATCCAAGACCAGCAACCTGACAACCCCCCAAGTCTACGACACGGTCAGGTCCATGGCCATGGTCGAGGCAAAGGAACATAACGACCATAACATCCCCCTCGAGGCGTATGAAGACCGCATCGTGAAAGAGATGCCAGGCGTCGTCGTCAAGGTCGCAGACCTCGCGGACAAGACCCATCTCCACCCGGGCGGCACATATGCGCTGATGAAGCAGATGACCGCCAACATGAGCCAGACACTCACGGCAAACACGGTCCCGGAAATGTTCCAGGAGCTGGAGGGGTTCAAGCCGTCGAGGGAGATCCCGGCCCCGTCATACCTGTTCAAGACCGCCAAAGGCGTCGGAGAGGTCGTGGACCTCGCATTGACGGTGAAGGACCCCGGCCTCAAGCCTGCGGCAATCGTCCAGAAGGACGCCCACCCCATAATGCCAGAGCTGGTGAGGATGGCACAGGAGAGCGGCCTTGAGGTCAGGGAAATCCCGGGAATCCTCGACAGGGAAGGGAAGCCGCTGACATACGACCTCGTCGTCGCAAAGCCGGAGAATATAGACGAGCTGACAAGGGCACAGCTGGCGCTGAGAGATCCGGAACAGAGCCAGGAGTCCATAGAGCATAACCTCAGGACAAAATACAGGTATCTCGGATACCCAGAGGAAGCCGTCGACTACCTTGTCGACAGAAGAAGGAGGGGGGGATTATCCGAAGCGGACAAAGACATTCAACGGCTCCCGGGATACACCCCGGACATGGGGGGGAGGGCCGGGATAGGCGACAACCATTACACTAACGAAGACATCCAAAGGCTCCCCGGATACACACATGAAAGGGGATCCGGCATGGACAAAAAGACGGACCCTTTCGAAACAGCCGACCCAAAAGCGGGCATACAAAGGCTCGAAGGATACATGCAGGAAACGCTCGACGATCCGGCAAAGCGCGGCGGATACGACGGCAAAAAGCACCAGGAAGTCATAGACGAGCTACAACAGAGGCCAGACATACTGCAGGATGCGTTGTCTAAGGGAAGGGGAGCAGACGACGCGATCAACAAGCTCCTGGAGAGGCCCGACCTACTGGAAGACGCATCGGAGATGATAGGCGGACATGCGCTTAGCCCGAAGAGGATGGTCGAGGAGTTGGAGAATAGGCCCGACGTGGTCGAGGAGATGATGAGGCAGACTGGCGAGAGCTCTAAGGAGGCTTCAAATCCCAAACACATAGCCCCAGTCACCGAAGAAGGCCCTCTGGGGACCCGTGCATTGCTTAGCGAGAAGGATGCGACGACGTTGAGGCCTCTGAGGGGGAAAATATTGGATGAGATATTCAGGCCGGGGCGTACGCGCGAAGAATACATGGCCTTGCGCAGGTACGGCGCGAAATTGACGGAAAATGCGGGAGGCGACGGATATGCCCTCATCCGCGGAAGGACTCTCGAAAGACTGTCGCTCGTCGAGGGTGCCGCACGGGGCATGGACCTGGAAGAATTCGGATTGGGCGCGGCATCCGCCGAAATGGCGAAAAAAATGTTCGAGTCCGACGTTTCCGACAGACGTCTCTCCGACCATTATAAGGGGATGGCTAAGAAGGCCCTAGAAAACATATCAAAGAATACGGTCGTGGCGCCTTTCGCGACGCCGGCTACGCCTGCCGGATCCTCCTACACCGGCGAGGCCGCTTCTTCAGCTGTGGCGGGAAGCCGTGAGGTGGCGGCGGGGACGGCTTTGGCTGGCGACAATGGAGCGGACCTCGGCAGGGGATTTCGGCAGTTCCCTGAGGCGTGCAGGACAAAGCTTGACGGCCTGCGCCCCGGACGTTCTATATTCCCGGGCTTTCGGGCTTCGGGCTGGGGTGAGGGAGGCGATCGTTTGTTTTTTACATCCTCCGGCGAAGCACTAAGGGAGATTGAGAGAGCCCATGACAAAGGCTTCGGCTTCAAGACCTACGACCGCAAGTATGAGCCCCCATGGCCAAAGCTTAGGACTTTCACGACCGCTTACGGCAACCGCATCGAATTGATCGATGACGAGCCGTCATTTCGGACTTTTATCCTAGATAAGTTTCCTCGAGCCAGACGTTTTAAGACACTGGACGGGAAACTTGTGAATCTCTATGAGAGTGAGGATCGGGGAATCAAAGAATACGATAAAGCGGTTGATGAGCGGAGGGGGAATGCAACGCCCGTGTTGTTCCCCCGGATGGCCTCCAGATTCAACAGTAAGCCGGCGCAGACCGGAGCGGGGGAGCCTTTAGTCGAATCGGCGCCGCAGCCGGACAAGGAGCAGCTCACACTAGATTACACGAAGAAGGAAATTATTGGACAGGCAAAGCGCCTCGGTTCAGCCCTTGTGGGCGGCAGAAGCATATCAGTCGAAGATATAGGTTTCCTTGTAGACCACTCCGATTATGCCGGCGAATCCGGAGGCCTGGACTGCGCCCGCACACTGATAAAGGCGGCATCAGGTAAGGGAGAATCGTCGGAATTAGCCAAATCGGAACTGGTGCGGCTGATAGGGGACGAAAATCCCCAATTCGCAGCCAACATAGCGAAAGCCATCGGGGAAGGCACCTCAGCCAATGATGCTTTCAGCAGGGATTTCCTGGAGCAAAATTCAGACATCCTCCTCAAGAACCTCGACAGAAGCATATGCGGCTCCTCTAAACCGTTTACGATGGGTGGCTTGGAGTTTGAACCGCCGACGTTCGAGGCGTCTCAGGGGCTTTTGGAGCTGGCGAAAGCGAATCCTGAAAAGTTAGGGCAGAAGGCGTCGGACATATTCTCATCGGTCCTTGCGTCGACGGAAGACAAGGGGATACGAGACGGAATCATCAATGCGTTGGCTGACGGGCATGAAAAGGGGAACATGCAAGCGACCCAGTATATCAGGGAAAAGATCATCAAACCCTCAGGCCTCGATGCAGACAAGCTGTTAGATACGTGGTGGCGGAACGTGGACCGCAGCATTGAAAACACGGAGCAGGCCAGGATAAACAGGGTCAAACAATTCCACGACAACATAAGCACATTAGCCCAACTCTGCGAAAAAGCCCCCGAGGCCGCAAAATACCTGTATGAAAGATACGGCATACAAAACCACGGCAGATATACGGCCGGCACACTCCTCACCCAGTATTACCAGGATATGCACCTAAAAGGCCTAGAGGGGCAATTGAAGGCTTTGCGGGTTGAAAACAAGCCGACTGCCGAAATCGAGGCGGTCCTGGAATCTGCCAAGCCTAAACGTTCAGGCATCATCGTCAACCCTGAGACCGACTGGAACGGCGCATTCCACACCGATGTTCTAAAAGGTTTCTACGAAGACCTTGTCGTAAATGAGGGATTCAGGATTAACGAGGCAAATGACAAAATCAGCCTCACACACAGGCTTGGCAGCCACGCAAGCGAATTCGGCAAAGCCGAATACGTCATCCTCAGCGGACATGGACAACCAGGCAGCATACAATTGGGTGAGGGAAAAAATAGTCACATATTTGAAACCGACATCATGGGGGAGAGGGCTGATGCCGTAATCCGCGGCTTCATCAGGGAAAATGCCACTGTTATTGCCAACTCCTGCTCTACTTCGGCGTTCTTAGCCCATGACCTGCCCCCGGAGCTGCAGCCTTCCTTGCACGAGCGGCTGACATATGAGTTCACAGGCAAGGGAATATCACCCGCCCACCCACTCAGGTACACCAATACTCCCACACCGACCTCCATGGGAAAGACAATAACGACCCGGTATGGCCAAGCACGTTTCATAGGCCCGGCAAAAGACGGCGGCATAGCTGAAGCAAGCTACGAGAGGACCACAGCGGGGGGGCTGGAGTTCAATATCATCCAAATAACCCCCCAATACGAGTATGTCACAACTGAATGGGGGAAGGGAAAGGTGATTAAGCCGCCTACCCAGCCGGTATTCCAAAAGCCTGACGAGACGCCCACGACGACTGCACCGTCCATTGGAGATATGCGGCCTTCGACGACCGCCGACCTCATAATCCAAGACTACCTTGCCACCTACATGGAAAGGCCGGGGCGGCAGGTGAACGCGGAAGAACAGCAGCTTAGGCTGGAGATCGCAGATAGGAAAATAGAACAACGCATGAAGGACGCGAATTTGACGTCGAACCTTAATGGCCTCAACTCCGACGTCCCAGAAACCGCCGAAAAGGCAAGGCAGTACCTCGCCGACGGCCTCAATGAGGCGTTCGAACTGACGGGGGAGGGGGCGCTGAGCGCGAAGGATCTCATGCATGCCAGATTTGACCCCTCCACCGGAGCCGTGTATTTCAGGGACTGGAACCCCAGGGCCGAGATGATTAAAGCATCCGAGGGGCCAGGAACTGAAGGTGAGAGGAGCCAGGCCGTGAGGGATATCATTAGCAGATGGAGGCGGAATGAAGAGTATGCCCAAGTGAAGGAGAAGCTTGGGATGGGAAGAAGCAACACTGATGAAATTTACACTCCGACTAGGGGATTCAACATCCGGAAAGGCTCAATGCCCGGCAGATTCGGAGAGAGCGGCCTTTCGGTGGTCTTTGACTACGACAGGGTGACTGCGATGCATGAGAGGCGGCATGATAAGGACATATTGTCCGGGCACCGCCAGGCAGCGAACAGGTTGTTGACGGAGGTTCTCGCAAACATCGAAAACGTCAAAGGAGGGGGTGAAACCTGGGGGGATGTGGCGTTGAAGCTGGAGTCAGAATCTTATATACGGCAGTTCAGCGGATACAGCTCAGATGAGCATTTGATTAAGGGCATGGTGGACTCAACCGTCAGAAACAGCGAGAATTTGATGAAGCATCTGGTTGAAAAGGAGGGATTGACAGATAAGCAGGCCTTCGTGAGGCTTCGAAGACTCTTGGAGAGCTCGCTCACTGTCGACCAGTACAGCAGGAGGGCGAATGAAGTGCTCGGCGGCGAGAGGTCGTATCAGGCTGTGCGGGAAAACTGGGCGGAGTCTCAGGGAAGGATACGCGGAGGCTATCCATGGGATGATTTCAAGGAACCTGCGCCGCCGACTGACGTGGATGCGAACGCCCGACACGCCGCAGGAGTAGGAGATGCCGCCGTTGGCGGTAGTAGAGAAACTGTAAGCCCTGAGGGGGCGCCGAAGCGGATGCCCTCTGTGAATGCGGAGGCCGAACCATCCGGTGGGTTTGAGCTGAAGTTCCAAAATCCGCCGGGACATATGGAAGCTAAGCTGGCAAGCCTCAGGAGAGATTTAGGCATTGGTTTGTTTGACCTGCCGGATACGAGGAGAGGCAAGCTGGAGAGGGACCTGAACAGGCATCCAACTAGGTTGAAAGCCATACCCAATGGAACTTTGATGGACGGTAACACCAGATATTACTACGCAAAAAAACTCGGCATCCCAGACGAAAGGATCCCGGTATACATATACACAGCCCAAGATGTAAGAAGCCTGGCGCAGTGGAAAAAAGAGTTTTCCCCATCCGGGGAATATGAGGGGGGTTTCACGGAAGTCGTCAATGGAAAACCAGTCTTTGGCATAGGTAGCGCATGGAATATAAATCGTGCATTGGATCATGGAGGAATAACCGAGGAGTTGAGAGCCAAACACCAATATGATGAATTGCGCCAGCTGGAAAAAAGGGTTGAGGACGTAATAAGGGCTTCCAAGACTAGGGAACTGGCAAGCCTCAGGGAAGGCAAGAGCCCTGCGGAAGCAAAAAAGGACGCCATAGCAGCCGAAAACGAAGCCATCGGAGAAGACAGACTCATGCGCAGGGCGATGGAGTCGGTCTGGGAAAAAACCCAAAGAGGACTGACAAGGGGGCTGAGGCCATTGGCTAATGATGTGACGCCTATGCGGGCGCCATCGGCTGCAGAAATCGACCCTGCCCGAGCCATTCGCTACGACGCCGAGACGGTATCTGGGGTTGATTCCCTGATTAGGAGGCATGAGAGGCGGATCGACAAGACCGCGACGATAGCGGTCGACTTCGAGAGGTTGAACCTTCCGCAAGGATGCCAGCTAACCGATGCAGGCCTATACTGTGACGCTACTATACGGAGGGGGGTTGTGGAGCAGCTGGCACAGCTTTTAAGGTCCCAGGAAAGGGACGAAGCATACGTGAACCGTTTCAGGGATGCCGCCATGAGCGCAGAAAATCTCAGCCTCGTGAACAGAAACCCGAGGAACAAGGGAGTATCATCGAGATACATCATCTCGCACGAAGACAACCACGGCATAGTAGATGCCATGAGCAGGGCGGATAAGGAGGCCATATGGGAACTCATGAGCCCCGAAGAGAGGAAAAGGGCAACCGAGCATATTACAAAAAAGTGGAAGATAGACCCTAGAAACGAACGGGCCATAATGGACGAATACTTCACTGAGGCATTGACCAACGCTGGAAAGCACGGCAGCCCGGACGGCATCAAAGCCCCCCCTGAGATACCGGAACTCTTGAAGGAATGCGAAAGCGACCAGCAACAGGCCTCGAAGATCAGGGAGATGGCGCTGGAGGCCAGGACCCAAATAGCGAAAAGATACATCGAAGACCTGGGAGCCGAAGGCCCTAAGAGGGACGCAGCCATAAAGGAACTCGCCAGACTCGGACAACACCAGTATGACACCATAGGGGAGGGCTTAGGCAGGGGCCCGTACAGGGAGATAATGGCTGCCCAGAACTCCAGCGACCCCAAAGTCAGGGAAGCTGCATTGGAGATCACAGACAGGATGAACAATCCCGAAAAATACATAGAGGCAGAACCAGCCGCTGACCAGGTCTTAGAATCCGCCAAGCGCATTTTAGGGCCGGGGGTCCCTGCAACTCCAGACTTGATTATCTATGAGAATAGGATCAGGGAGATGTATGAGGGGCTGTATGGAAGGAAGGCGGTAATCAAACAAACTGGAGGGCACAGGAATACAATGTTCGGCAAGACGGGCATCGGATGGTGTGACTCGCAGGATGAGAAAGGCCACGTCGCAAAAGGAACAGCAGACGCATGCGAGAGGGCAATTGCAGAAGCGACAGGCGCCGACAAGGCTGAAGTGAAGGCGTTCATGAGAGGCAGCAAAGATGATTACAGAGAAGAGTTCATAAAAAAATACAGGAACTCGCCCAAAGTCGTCGAACACCAAAAGACGCCGATGAGGATGCCGACGGTCTCAGAACAACCTACGGAGAGCCAGCCAAAAGAAGGGCCTTCAACACCCGAGGCGAGAAGGAGTATTGAGAAGCCAGCTGAAACGACGCTGACCAGGCCGCATGATCTGTCGGAGCCTAAAGTTGCAGCGGCAGAATCTGAACGTGAGACTACCCCGAAAACGATGGGAGACGATGCGTCAACCGTGGTTGAGACACCAGAACATGCATCTAAGCCGGTAAGAAGCAGGCCGAAAATTTCCGAAGCGGCAGCTAATGGCCTAAAGAGGGCAGGAAATGCTGCATTGTCTGCTCAGGGTATTTCAGCTGAGCTGAGCCTTTTGCACATATACACCAGGGGCAGTATGAATCCGGAGGCAATGCACGCCATAGGACCGAGTGTTCCGTTCGTTGGCTCCATGGGGTATGTGCAAACCCAGGATGTTGGAAGAGTTGGCGCGTTCGCAATCGATGTCGGCTCGACGTATACTGACTTGAGGATGTTTCAGGCCGCTGATTGGATTGCCTCCAAGAGTTTAGGCCACGGGCTGGAGAAGGCAGGGGAATTAACCGGCAGAAAGCTATTACAGACGTCTGGCGGATACGTCAGCAAACACATGCTCGGCAACATTGCAGGCCCCCTATTCGCATTGCATGGCGGATACTCTGCGTGGGATAAGGACGTCATGATCAACGGATCTGACAGCGACGTCAGAAAGGCGGAGATAGAGGCAATGGCGGGAGGCGCCCTCGTCACGATGGGTCTGGGCGCGTGGGCCACCGGCGGGGCGAAGATGGGCTCTTGGGCCGGCGTCCCAGGCATGGTGATCGGCGCTGAAGTCGGAGCACTATGCGGAGAAGTCGGCATGCTCGCCAAAGCAGGAGTTGTCATGAACCAATTACACGCCGAAGGGATAGAAAGGGTGGATGAAGTAGGCGTAAAAAACACCATCCTCGGCACAAGATACGGCCTAGTCATGCCTAAAGGCAAAGAAAACGAGATGACCCCCGAGGCGGAAAGATACATCCACAAAGTCGCAGTGCGACATACGACCAACGGCCTCAGGTCCGCGGGCATGCTCGCTCCAGGAAGGGAACTCAGCTGGGAACAGATAAGCCAGCTCAAAGAAGCAGCTCAAAGAGGAGACAACAACGAAGCGGAGAGAATACTCGGGCTCAGAGGCGGCTTCGACTGGAGCAGATCGGAAGAAGCCGTCACCGGCAGAGTCACGGCAGAAACAGGGCACTTTCCAAAAAAACGCATGGAAATCGTCAGCGGCCTCTGCACGGAAAGCCAAACCATTGCGGCAGACCTCGAAAACAGATACAGACGAGCCATACTCCAGACCACGACGCCAGGCACACGCACAGTAACCAGGGCCTACGGCGACGTGTACGCGGGCGGCTCGTATGATGTCAAAGTCCCAGACCCCGAGAAGGCCCATAAAACCAGCGACTCATACATGAAATCCCTTGAAAAAAACCTGACAGAATACGAATCAGCGCACAAGAAAGCAGAGGCATTAATGCATGCAAAGCACGAAGCTGAACGAAAACAGCAGACAGACCCCGCACTCAGGGAAAAACTCGCACAGGAACACAAAAAGAAGGAAGATGCCTTAATGGCAAAAAACGCAGAGGCCGAATACAAATACCTCCGCGAAAACATGCCAGAAATCGCAGACCTCATAAGAAACCCGGATGAATCCAGCCATACCATCGGAATGAACCTCCTTTTCAGCAGAGCCCCAGGCATACATGATTCGCGCGCCATTCAGGAAGGCCGCAAAGCATTCACGGACAGCATACGCCAATTCGAGAACGGCGTAATGAGCGGCCTCACAGAACCTAAAGACCGGCAACAATGGGCTCAACAAATGCAAGGAAACCCCATATCCCCCCAAGAAAGAGAACGCCTAATCCGAGAATCGACAAAGAAACAACTCTCAGCCTCGGTCACCAGCCACCTGCCGGCGCCAGAAGAGAAGGCGGAAGCGGCAAGGCTCATAGGGAAAATAGACAAACCCACGGAGAGCGACCCATTAAACGGCCTGACAGAGGATGAAAAGAAAAAATTCAACACGCTAAGAACCAAGGCCGAGGAAAACTTTGAGAACTCCATAGCCGAAAATCTGACGACTGACCGGAGTAAAAGAGCCTGGGAAACATACAGGCACGGCGGAGAAATACCTGCCGAAGACCTCAACAGATGCCTCTTGGAAGCGGCGTCCCGGAAGAGATTAATCGACGATTGCGGAGCATACCTGAGTTCTGATGAGACAGCCGAGTTGAGAGAATGCATAGGTAATGCGCCCAATTCTCCCGCAAGCAACCAACGCATGCAAGAGCTGATAGCAACGGCCGCCAATAATCAACTCAACAGAGTAGTGGAACAAAACCTCACAGACGAAGACCACCGCAAAGAATGGCACGAATATTCAGAAGGCAAACGAGACCTAAGCCCTGAAAAAATGCAGGAACTCATCGACGAAGCGGAAAGAAACAAACAAAAAAGCATCGCCGAATAAATAACCTGACTTTCCGAGGGAGAAAATACATAACCAAACCGCCGCATCGAGGCATGATTCAGACAGTTGCAGTTAGCCGCAGAAGAATGTTCGGTTTTCCACCGAAATGGTGGGTGATCGGGGGGGTGGTCAATACCCGGTCAGTCTCGGAGATGATAGCTGCGCAGAGTTCTTTGAACGTCGGCCGACGGACCACGATCGGCACTTCATCTACGACATGCTCTGCGGCATAGCCGTCTGATATTTTGGCTCCTTGCATAGTCACTTGCGGGATAATGCCCTCCTCCGAGCTGCGGCGAAGGAAGCCATCGAATACGACTTTGATCGGCCCTTCGGGATTTAACCCGCTACTATTGAGTTTATCACTGTTTTCTTTAGCAGTCTCGCGGCTTTTATCGAGCAGTTCTTCGAAGGTGGAGGCGACGCAGGGTATAGAGCCTTTCCCGAGTATCAACGACGCTGTGAATGTGCCGCTATCCTCCGAGGAAGCCTTGAAGACTACGCCTTTCAGGCGCCTCAGGGGCGGGATCGAACTTGGAGGTATGCGGTCTGGCACATAATTCTTTTCGTTTATCATGGCATCAATTTACTGGAAATGCCCGTTTAAGTACGCTAGATATGGGGATTGGGATTTGAATGTACGCCCTTTTGGGCTTTCATGTAATCTCAACCGAGGTTACGCCGAGGTTGAGATTTGAAGGATGCCCCTTTTGGGGGCTCCTGTAATCTCAACCAGTTATTGATGGAAGTATTGGTCTGTAGACCAACGATTGTGAACGCCGGGGTTGAGATTTGAACTCAAGTTCCCTTTCGGGACACGCTTCCTGGTTTGGTTGATTTCCAGGCGTGCGCGTTGAACCGGGCTCTGCCACCCCGGCGTCGTGTAGTAAATGGGTGAATGTATGTTTCTACTTGCGTATCGTAGACGCTGGGGCGGGCGACTCCGAAGGAGTCGCATCCGCCTCGGCATTCTTGGATATTGAGCGTATTTTTCCGTTCCACTCCTGAACACAGGAGGGTTTTTATATTTACATCGTCATAGTATATATTTCGTTTTATGGGTGAAAAATGGACTATAAATTGGTTTCAGCGGCTTTGGGTATTTTGTGCATCGCTTTAGCGGCCTATGTTTTGTCTGGGGCGGGGGTGAACACGGTATATGTCAATAATACGGTCTATCCGAGGGAGAACCTTAGCGTCTCATATATTTATCCGTCAAGGTGCGTCGACTGCGACCTGAACAAGCCCGGGGAGTGCGACTACTGTACGAGCTACTACGACGACCGCATGATGGACATCCTCAGCCAGGACGTCGGCGCCCCGGTCCGGTTCTACGTCAGCGAAGTCGTAGAGAAGCCGAACGTCATCGTCGAATACAGGCAGCGGATGACTTTGGGGGACGGCAGGAGCAAATATAACATAGCCCACCAGCTATGCGACGTCGCGGGTCTGGCGGCTTCGTGCAGCCTGTTCGATGGCGAGATGCAGAGGATCCGCGCATGCGTCTCCAGGTACGGTGTCGGCGTTAACACGGTTGTCTATCACAGGAGTAGCAAGGACTGCACCCTCTGCACCAAGATGGATGCCGTGGTCGATGAACTGAAGAACGCGAACTTCGACGAGAACACCAAATACAAGGTCTTTGTAGTCGACGAATCCTCCCCCGAGGAGAAGAAGCTGCTATCAGAGTGCATGCAGGGGTTCGACAACTCCGACTATGCGCCGCAGCTTCTGTGCCCTGCCAACGGCGAAGATCTGACGGGGGAGTTCACCCTGGGTAAGGCCACAGCCTTCGCAGACCGGTGCATGGAAGCGAAGATATAAGCGTTAGTCCGTCATTATTCATGACATGGAAGACGGCATCTTAGCCACGATAGCGAACGCACCCAAGATGTCGGGTGTCTACCTTTGGAAGGAAGCCGGCGGCAGGATCCTATACGTCGGGAAGGCCGAGAACCTGAGGGAAAGGCTCAGGGGCTATATTAATCCGCTGGATCAGAAGACTGCCAGGCTCGTCGAGAATGCCGCGTCCGTCCAGACGGTCGTCACGCAGAATGCAGAGGAGGCTTTGATCCTCGAGGATGCCCTGGTCAAGCAGAACCAGCCCAGGTACAATGTCCGGCTCAAGGACGACAAGAGATACCCGTATATCAGGGTGACTGTCGGGGAAGAGTATCCGAGAGCTGAGGTCGTAAGGCGTGTGGAGCCTGACGGGTCGAGGTATTTCGGCCCTTATACGGATTCGCTGGCTGTCAGGAGGGTGGTGGGGATGCTCGGGGACTTTTTCGGGCTCAGACAGTGTAAAAACGACCTTAGGAGGGTTGAGAGGCCGTGTATCAACCACGTGATGGGGAGGTGTTCCGGGCCCTGTAAGGTCATCGGCAGGGGGGAATATTCCGAGCTTGTTCAGTTCGCGATAAGGTTCCTCGGCGGGGACTTCAAGGGTTTGCGAAAGTACCTTAGGGCGGAGATAAAGGAGTTGGGAAAAAGGCTTCAATTCGAGCGGGCGAGGGAGCTTCGGGATATCCTATTCGCCGTGGAATCCATCTCACACAGGCAGGACGTTTCCTCCGCGAAGCTGGAGGACATGGACGTCCTCGGCTACGGCTTCCTCGAGGGCAGGGCAAATATGGCCCAGCTTGTGGTCAGAGGCCACAGGGTTGTCGCGATCCTACACCACCCGCTGACGGGAGCATATGCGGACAGTCCAGGGGAGTCGATGAAGGCGTTCATCAAGCAGCATTATACGGCGGCGGACCTTACGCCGAAGAGGATCGTGACTTCTGAGGAGCCCGCTGACAGGGGGCTTTTGGGGGAAGTGTTGGAGAGGATGACGGGGTCGAAGGTCTCGATCATGACAGCCGTCAGGGGAAGGAAGCGCAAGCTTGCGGATATGGCGGTCGGCAACAGCATCCTCCAGATAAGGCAGGATATGCTGAAATCCAGGGCTAAAGACCCCCTTGAGCTGTTGATGCAGATATTCAGGCTTGGCAGGCCGCCACAGCGGATCGAAGGCTACGACATCAGCAACCTGGGAGAGAAGGAGACTGCGGGGGGGATGGTGGTGTTCACGGGTGGCAGGCCGGACAAGGGGCAGTATAGGAGGTTCAGGATCCGGGGCATGGGACAGAACGATCCTGAAAACCTGGCTGAGATGGTGCGGCGGAGGTTTCGCCACGACGAGTGGGCGACTCCGGAGCTCGTCCTTCTGGACGGCGGCAGAGCACAGATTAGCGCAGTTGTGAAACACATACCTGCAGGGATACCTGTCCTCGCCTTGGCGAAGAGGGATGAGGAGGTTTATCTGCCAGGCAGGAGGGAACCTGTTAGGCTCGCAAAGGACAGCCCCGCTCTTCTGCTTCTTCAGGCCGTGAGGGACGAGGTCCACAGGTTCGGGAAGAGGTATCACACCCTCAGAAGGGGCAAGGCGTTCCTTAAGGGCTGGTGATGTTTGTAATATTGGCTTTTCTGGCTTTTCTTGCATCAGCCACCTTCCGTTCGCAGTCTTCTTTGACGGAGAGCTTGTCGCTCTGGTAGCAGTAGGCTTCGTTGTCCAGCATGATGGAGATGTCGCTTACGCATTTCGCCCGCAAAGCCATGTCGGTAATGTCTTTGCAGTATGATGGGTTGCGGTTTCCGATGCTCATGTTGTAGATGCAGTCGCTTCGCATCTTCCGGTCCATCATGCGGTTGCAGTCGTCGGCTGAGGGTATCTCGTTCCTCTTCCCGCAGCCGGCCATAGACAGCACGAAGATGATCGCTATGAAGACGCCGATGTATCGCATGTTAGGGTATTGTTTTTGTTATTATTATCCGCGAGATATCTCTATTATGGCGGGTTATAGGATTGTCGGAATATGCGGAAGCCTGAGGAAGGGCTCGTACAACAGGATGCTGCTTCATGCCGCGAAGGAGCTGTTGCCGCGGGGTGCGACGTTGGAGGAGGCCGGGATAGGGGATATCACCCCATACAACGAGGACGATCTGTCTGACATGCCGGATGCTGTCAAAGCCTTCAAGCAGAGGGTGAATGCAGCGGATGCCGTCCTGTTTTGCAGCCCGGAGTACAACTACTCCATCCCGGGCGTCCTGAAGAACGCCATCGACTGGGCATCGAGGCCTACGGCGGAAAGCGTCTGGGAGGGTAAGCCCGCCGCGATTATGGGGGCGAGTACCGGAAGGTTCGGGACGGTGAGGATGCAGCACCACCTCAGGCAGGTCCTTGTCGGATTCGATGCAAATGTCGTCTGCAAGCCGGAGATAATGATCTCATTCGCGAAGGACAAGTTCGACCAGGGCGGGAATCTGACGGACGAGGCCGCAAAGAAGCTCATCGCGCAGCTATTGGAGAACCTGGCCGCGGTGGCGAAGAGGATGAGGTGAGCCCATTTGGGGGGATGAGTCCATAGTGTCATATATGCCGCAGGCTTTAAGGCGTCTTGTCATCCTTCGCCCGGCTTCTTTCCATCAGTCGGTTTGAGGACGAATATGTTATCCGCTTCTCTTCCCGCGTATGCTTCAGCCTTCTCTTTTGGATAAATCTGCAGCAACCTCGGGTCGAGTCCGGGGTAGTCCTGCCTGAAAGCATCAAGGCACATCTGGCCGATTGGCCTGAGAGCATCCTTCTTTGGGGGGTACGGTTCGACGAGTACTCCGATTAGGGGCAGAAGGTTGGGGATTATGACATCCTTCACAAGAGCCATGTCTATGGACGACCTTACCCCGCCTTCTTCCACGATCTTGTCGGTCGAAGAGGATGGAGTGATGCCCATGCCCTTAAGCTGGGTGTCGATGAGGGAGTCCATGGACCTGTTGAGGCCTTCTGCAAGCATCTGGAATCCGATCTTTGGGACGGAGAGCATGAGTCCGACGATCCTCTGATCCCGGCGATGCAGGCCGTCCAGGGTCGCTTGCGCATTCATCCTTACGATCGCTATGCTGGGACCCTCCAGCTCTTCAGGCTTGAAAAGTGCCCGTCTGGCAGGCTCCGATGCCCCGTCGCCGCCGAGGTTGTTCCTGTATGCAGGCATTGTGGTTCCCTTACGAGCGCAGTATCCTAATCGCAAGCAGTGCCGCGTTCTTCCCGTTGTCTATTCCGACGCACGCCACCGGCACGCCGGGGGGCATCTGGACCACGGACAGGAGCGCATCGAGGCCTCCGAGCTTGGATTCGACGGGGACTCCTATGACCGGCTTCATGGTCTTGGATGCGACGACGCCGGGAAGCGCCGCGGATAAGCCTGCGACGCAGATGAACACCCTCGCCTTTGACTCTCTGATTATCCGATCGAGCCTGTCCGGCTCCCTGTGGGCGCTGCAGTATTCAACTGCATACTCGACCTTGTTCTCCTTCAGGGTTTCCTCCGCCTTTTTGACGATTGCCTCGTCGGATTTGCTGCCTGCGACTATTAATACCTCGACCATAATAATTTATTCGCAAAATGACGATAAAAGTCGCTTTCCTGGGTCTGGGGAAGATGGGGAGGGCCGCTGCCAAGAGCGTCTTCGCTGCATCGGACATGAAGGTAGTTGCTGGATTCGACATTGGTTCCGTCGGGCAGGACATAGGCGTCCTGGCGGGATGCCCGCCCATCGGAGTCAAAGTCGACGAACCCATGACCTTGGAGGACGTCTTATCTAGGACGAAGCCCGACGTCGTCGTAGATTTCTCATCCCCGGCGGCGTGCCTTGCGAACGCGAAGGCAGTGACCGCCGCAGGCGCGAACATGGTGATAGGCACTACAGGGTTCTCCGACGAGGACATGGCCAGACTGAAGAAGAGCCTCAAGGGGGCGGTGATAAGCCCGAACATGAGCGTCGGAGTCAACGTATTCTTTAAGCTCGTCGGAGAGGCTGCGAAGGACCTGAGGGGATACGACGTCGAGGTCGTGGAATCCCACCACAAGTTCAAGAAGGACGCCCCGTCCGGGACCGCGATGAAGGCGGTGAAGGCCATCACGGAAGCCGTCGGAGCTGACATGAAGAGGGACGTCATCTACGGCAGGCATGGAGAATGCCCCAGGAAAGGGGGGCAGATATGCATACACAGCATAAGGGCAGGCGACATCGTCGGCGAACACACGGTCATGTTCACGAGCGAGGGCGAGCGATTCGAGCTCAGGCACGTGGCCCACAGCAGGGACAGCTTCGCATCCGGAATCCCGGCGGCGATAAGGTTCGTCGACGGGAAAGAGGACATATACGACATGGCGGACGTTCTCGGACTGAAGTGACGGATATCCCGAGATAGGATACTGGCGGACGTATGGACTTCGAAGAAGGGCGTAACCGCATGGTAGGGGGGCTCGTAGCGGATAATATCCTCACGAGCCCTCGCGTCATAGCAGCATTCCGGAAGTTGGAGCGCCACCTTTTCATCCCCCCCGTGATGCGGGATGCGGCGTATTATGATGCGCCGGTGCCGATCGGACGGGGACAGACCATCAGCGCCCCCCATATGGTGGCGATAATGACCGAGCTCCTAGGCGTCGACGACGATTCCAGCATACTTGAGGTCGGTGCAGGCTCCGGGTATCAGGCCGCGATACTGGCGGAACTGGCAAACAGTGGCAGGATTATATCGGTGGAGAGGGTCCCTGAACTGGCTGGGAAGGCTGGAAAGCTGCTTTTTGAGATGGGTTACCGCAATGTCAAGGTCGTCGTCGGCGACGGCACCTTGGGTGTCCCCGAATACGCCCCATATGACAGGATAATAGTCACCGCTGCGGCGCCGAAGATCCCGGAAGCGCTCGTCGAACAGATCAAGCCGGGTGGCAAGATGGTAATCCCGGTGGGTGGCAGGTGGAGCCAGAGGCTCGTGGAAGTGGATAAGGGGGCGGACGGCAGGAGGACGGATTCGGACAGAGGAGGAGTAGTGTTCGTGCCACTCGTCGGCCAAGACGGATGGAAGGATTAGGACAGCATGCGGGCAGCCAAGCTGTCCGCGGGGCTGAAGTCGTCCGAGAAGGCTATCCCATCTGCGGAAGCTGTGTAGTTCCGTCCCTTGGCGGCCATTTTCCTCAGCCGGTCCGCATCAATTACCGGCGTGTCCTTCACGCGAAGAAGCAGGGCGTCACCTTCGAGGAACGGGGAGCCGGATGCGAGGACGATTATATTCTGCCGGGATGACGGGTCTTCACCGAGGGGGTATATCTGCAGATGTTCGAATTCTCCGCCCAATGTCTTTGCGATAGATGACAGAAGGATAGAGTCCCGCCCGGTGAGAGGCGAGTGCATGTTTATCAGGAAAATGCCCCCCGGACGGAGCGCTCCGCGGACATCCTTGAAGAATTCCCCCGTGACAAGGTGGTACGGCACGGTTGACACATCGTTGAACGCGTCCAGGACGACGTAGTCGAATTTCCTGCCCGTTTCTTTTACGGAAAGGCGCATGTCCCGAAGCTCGACCTTCAGGGAGGCGTCCTCTTCTAGGTTGAAGTATTTTTTCGCAGCGTCGTTCACGCGGGGATTTATCTCGGCCACTGTGACCGTGGTATCCGGGTGGTTGGCCCTTATCTGCCTCGGGCCGACGCCGGCGCCGCCGCCGCCTACCAGGACGTCTTTTATGCCCGGGTTTTGGAGGAATGGGACCTCGAAGTAGTCGACATATTCGTATGCGGAGTATCCGGTTTTCAGGTCCATCGCGCCCTCGAATCCGCGGTCAAGCATCAGGTACCTGACCCCGTTCTCCTCTTCGATCGCGATCCTGCTGTAAGGTGTGTATTCGGAGTAGATGACGGGTCTGCCGCTGAATGATATCACAGGGGGGGCGTAAAGGAGCGCGACCAAGACCATGACAGCGCCAAGCCCTGCAATGCGTCCTTTTGAGGCCCCTTTGCCGACCGCAAAGGACGCGGACAAAAGTATCAGGCAGACAAGGTAGAATATTGTCGTCAGATGAAGGTATGGTATGAGGACGAATCCGCACGCCAATGTGCCGGCGATGCTTCCCGCGGTCGATACCGCATACAGGTCACCCGAAGTCGATCCGACCGAATCCACACCCTTCACTGACAGTCGCACAGCATAGGGGGAAACCATTCCCATGAGGAACGCGGGCAGCGCCAGGATGATGAGGGGGGCGAATAGGGCTCCTACCGAGTAGCCGAACGCGTACAAAGACAACGCGGCCGCTACTTCGCCGATGAGCGGAACGAGCATGACGAAGGCCGCCGAGCCAAGGAGGATGCGGGATAGCATCTGGGGTTCGGGTTTCCTGTCTGCGAGCCTGCCGCCGTAGCGGTATCCGAGGGTCATGCTCGCCAGGATCACACCGATGATCGCGGACCACACATAGGTCGATGAGCCGAAGAAGGGGGCTATGATGCGACTGCCCAATAGCTCGACTATCATCACTGAGGCGCCCGACGCGAATGCCGCGTATGCGAGCCGTTTTGAGGCCATCTGTAGTATTTTGAATGTGCGGATTATATAGGGTCCGATAGTATCGCCTTGTCCCCCAATCCGATACCGTTGGATTCGGAGAATCCGCCGGCGACTTCGAGGACATACGCCGTCTCGAACCCGGGGCCATAGCCGGGGCACGGGTCCTTCGTGCAGGGGACCGCATGGCTCAGCGCGACGACGGTCAGGTTCGAATCCAGCCAGATCATCTCAAGGGGGACGACTGTGTTCTTCATCCAAAACGACCGCTTTGCGGAATTCGGAAAGACGAATAGCATCCCGCCGCCGGCGGCAATGGAGCGGCGGAACATGAGGCCTTTGGACCACATCGCAGGCTCGTCCGCCACCTGGGCCCTGACGCATCTGGAATCCAGGCAAACGCCGAGGAGGCAGTTTTTCCTGAAACATACATCGGTCGTAGAGTAGATGTCAGCGGATGAACCTGCAGTCAGGTTGTGCCGCCGGGCATAGCCGGAATTGGCTTCGATGCCGTACAGTGATGGTGAGGTTGAACTGTAGATGGGACATTCATCGTTCCCACAGGGGGAGAGGTCCTCGAGTATCTGGATGATGCGGCCTCCGTCGTCCAGCCAAATGAAGTCGGTATTCATACGCATCCCCTTCATCCACTCGCCGCGGATTCCAGGCTTTTCGAAGACCAGGAGTATCCCTTCGTCCTCAGGGAGGCTTTCAACACCCATAAGGCCCTTCTCGCGTGCGCGAGGCGTGTCCAATACGCGCACATGGAGGCATTCCTCATTGCCCCAGCAGACGTCGCCGTCCGGCTGCGCAGGCGCAAAGAACCGGACCAGAAGGAGAAGAACGAGGAATATAACGATTGCCGCAGCTGCCAATCGCCCGGGATCGGCGTTCATCTTTTCAGTTCCTGCGCTATGAGTCCCGCCACGTTCACCTTGTCCACCGGGTTGTTGAGCGTATTCGTCGCCATGAGCATGTCCGCGACCCCCTGGAACGATTCTACGCCGTTGAGGAATAGGCCGTGCACGCATCCGACGCTCACGGATCCGGGATGCCATCCCTTGATGACCTTGACGGCTTCGACGATCGTGCCGCCGGTGCTGATGATGTCGTCGATGATTAAGACGTCCATCCCCTTGACGTTCAGCTCCTTCGGCTTGATGGCAACCTCCGTGCCGGAGAGCCTCTTCTTTGACAGGTGGTCGAAGTCGCAGCCGAGTATCCCCGCCGCCTCCTTGGCGTAGCTCAGTGACCCCTTGTCAGGAGCGACTACAAGGGGCGACTTTACCCTGTCGCCCATGGATTTCGCGAGTAGGGGCATGGCGTCAAGGTTCATGAAGTTTATCCCATTGTACACCGCCTGCCCGGCACCGTTCAGGAAGTGGCAGTTTACGACGGCAACGGAGTCGGCGACATCGTGCAGCATTTTCAGCACGGTCTTGGCGCTGAGCGCCTCGCCATCCTTGAACCTCTTGTCCTGCCGCATATATGCAAGGTACGGCAGGACCGCATGGACCTGATGCGCCCCCGCATCCTTGATGGCCTCGATGCTCAAAAGGGCCTCGACTAGGTCGTCGTTCGACCTGATGGACTGCACGTATGCGCAGTCGCGGCGCTTTATCCCGGACAATATCCGCACATAAGTCTCTCCGTCGGGGAAACCCCTGACTTCGGATTTCCCGAGTTCGGCCCCCGCCGCCTTTGCGACATCCCATGCGAGGCTTGCTGACTGCGAGCCTCCGAAAACCAACATTTTTAACTCTAAACCTATAGTAGTCCACATTAAAAAGATAAAGGTGGTCTGATGGCAACTAGATTCCAAACCGGAGTGAAAGGGCTTGATGAGATGATAGAGGGAGGGTTCAAGGAGAACAACAGCATTCTCGTGGTGGGAGGATGCGGTTCCGGGAAGTCGACTCTAGGGATGCAATACCTCGTAAAAGGGGCGCATATCGGGGAAAACGGCGTATACGTGACGTTTGAGGAGGAGCCCGACCAGTTCAGGGATAACATGCTCCAGCACGGCTGGGACCTCAAGAAGCTGGAGGACGCCGGAAAGCTCAGGATCATACGAGTAGAGCCGGAGGATGTGTACCATATCGTCAAGGGCGAATACGGAGGCATAATGGACGCGATACAGAGCCTGAACGCCAAACGTGTCGTCATAGACTCCCTCACGAGCATTGAGATGATGATCGAAGGCGAGTTCGAGAAGCGCCAGTGCATCCTTAAGCTCATAAGCTGGCTTAGGAAAAGCAAATGCACGAGCATCATGGTAGCCGAGAACGAGCAGGATCCGAACAGATACGACAGGCAGGGCGTATTGGAGTCCCTCGTCGACGGCGTCATCGTCCTATACAACCTGCGCCGCGGAAAGACGAGGATCAGGGCCCTGGAAGTCCTCAAGATGAGGGGCACAAACCACATGATGAACCTGGTGCCATACATCATGGACAAGGGGATAACCCTTCAGCCCCACCAGGTCATCTTCGGAGACGTCGGAAAAGAGCAGTGTCAGTAATGGTCGGCCCTTCCGGCCGCGAGCATGAGGAAATCCAGGACCTCGATGATCCTGCCCTTGTCCCAGATGCGGCCCTTTTCCTGGCAGGAGACGTCGAAGGGGCCGACCTTGAAGGATATCCCGGACTGCAAGGCCTGTGACTGGAGATTCTCGTCGAGGTATTTGCGCACCCTCGGATCGCTTCCCATCGTCACCCTGTAGAGGTTCGCGAATTGCGCGTTTGATGTGTCGAACCTCATCGACCCGGGAATGTTCCTCGCCGTGAAATATTCCGCCGAAGCCACCGTGAACTCCGCAGGCACCTCCCCTGAATGGAATGCGCGGAAACGGGTGCATCCGTCTGCGTAGTCGACGACCACGTCCCTGCCCTTGTAGAAACCGTTGACGGTCGGAGGCGACAGGGCAAGCGGCCGCGAATAGTTCAAGACCAGCTCGTACGCCAAAGACTTCATATGCCGGGTGAAAAGCCACGACCTGCCGGCAAAGTAGACGGCTAGAAGGGGGATGAAGAAGATGATTGTCAGAAGGAAGACCGCGGGAGCGAGTTCTATCAATGTGGCCACGTTAATTATTCCACGGACTTATTAATAGGGGTTGCGTGCTCCGGCGTGGGGCGAAGACGCATGCAGGTTGTCTCATCTGCCGTTTACAGCCCTGAATATGAATTCTGCCATCAGTGAGGAGATGTATATCAGCACAAGCAACAGGCCGTCCCGCCGGTGGATATACCCCCTTACCATGGGCATGAGGAGGATTAAGGTGACAAGCAGAAGGGCGGGGGTCGTGACCCAAGCGGTCACCGGATCTATCGGCTGAGGCGCGAAGACGCACAACAGCCCCAATGTGACAAGAAGGGTGAAAATGTTCGAGCCAAGCGTCTCGGAGATCACCAACTCCTCAGCCCCCTTGCGAGCAGCGCCCAGTGCGGCCGCAAGGTTAGGGATGCTCGGACCCAGAGCCCCGATTGTCACCCCTATCAGCAGGTCTGGCAGATGCAGCTCGGAGGCTGCGACGAGCAGCATCTGGATGAACATCTCCGACCCTAGGATCAGTGCCGCTGAGCCCAGGAGCAGGTATTTCCAGCCGGATTGGACGTGCGGATGGGGCTTCATGTCGCCGTGCATCTTAAGCGTCTCGATTATCTTCTCCGTCTTGATTTGACGGTCGGCGCTGTGGAGGCTCCTTTCCTGCTCGATCACGTTGATAACGTACGGCACGAACAGCAGGAGCAGGACCATGCCGTCCGCACGGCTCAGCACCATGTCCTCAAGCGCCAGTGCCGCGACCACGATAGAGACGACGGTCATGTAGATCATGTCGCGGGTGACCATGATCCTGGGGACGTGCAGGGGCTTGATGAGTGCCGACAGGCCGATGACGAGGCCTATGTTCACGATAACGGAACCGAGTGTCGCCCCCAATCCGAGGGCGGGGTGGCCGTGCAGCACGGACGACAGCACGATCACTATCTCGGGAACGCTCAGGAGGAATGATATCAGTATCAACCCCACTGCGAGGTTGGATGTCCCGATTTTTTTAGCAACGTCGACGGATGAGTCGGTGATCCAATCCGAGCCCACCATGATCAGCAGGACGGATAGGATAAAAACGGCGATGTAAAACAAAAAAATCATGGTTAGTATTGGTTCCAATGGTTAAAAAAATGGCGGGCCGCGAGCCGGTAATTTGGCGAATATGCCGGATCGGCGGATAGGGGCATACCGGATTTTTAACGCCGCCGAACCATATCATAAAGTCCATGGAACGCAGGAAGCTGCTTCAAAGGTCGAGGAGGATCGTCGTAAAAGTCGGCACTGCGAGCATCACCGAAGACCTCAACCTCAGCGACGCCAAGGTCGGCAAGATAGCGAAGGAAGTAAACGAGCTCAGAAAAACCGGCAAAGAGGTCATAATCGTCTCCTCAGGCGCCATAGCCGCTGGGATAAGGAAGCTTCGCCTGGGGGTCAGGCCGAGGTTGATGGACATGCTCCAGGCCACGGCCGCGGTCGGGCAGAACGAGCTAATGAAGGCATACGGGAAGGCCTTCTCCAGGGAGGGAGTGGATGTGGCGCAGATCCTCCTGACAAGGGACGACTTCAACTCCAGGAACAGGTGCCTGATGATCAGGAACACCATAAACGCGCTCATCAAAGCCAGGGTGGTCCCCATAATAAACGAGAACGACTCCGTCGCCGTCGACGAAATCAGGTTCGGGGACAACGACACGCTCAGCGCCGTCGTCGCAGCCAACACCGGAGCAGACCTGCTCGTCCTCCTTTCGAGCATGGACGGCCTATACACCAAGGACCCGGAAAGGAGTTCCGACGCCGTGAAAATACACGTAGTCGACAGGATAACGAGCGAGATATCGTCGCTTCAGGGCAGATCGAGGCTGGGGGGCGTCGGAGGCATTTCAGCCAAGGTCAAGGCCGGAAAGCTGATGATGGAATGCGGGATCCCCATGGCGATAGTGGACGCATCGATGGACGGCGTATTCTCGAGGCTTCTTAGGGGCGAATCCGTCGGGACCGTATTCGTGCCCGATGAGAAGGTGGGAAACCGCAGGAGATGGATGCTCTTCAGTCCAGTCAGCAAAGGCAGCATAACAGTCGACGACGGCGCTGCGAGAATCATCGCGAAAGGGACAGCCAGCCTGCTGCCTTCCGGGATCACCCAAGTCAAGGGGCTGTTCAAGAAAGGCGACCTCGTCACCGTCACCGACAGGTCCGGCGCCGAACTGGCAAGGGGGATTTCGAATCTCCAGTCGGACGAAATCGACAGTATCAAGGGATTGAAGTCGGCTGAAGCCTCCGCCACGCTTGGAAGGCCGTGCAGGGAGGTAATCTGCCACGACAACATGCTGCTTCTGGAAAGATGAGACCCACCATACTGAAACTCGGCGGCTCGCTGATAACCAGGAAGGAAGAGGACAAGCCGGAAGTAAACAGGAAAACGCTCATCAGACTAGCCAAGGAGATATCCGAATCGATGAAGACAAGGAAGATGAGCCTCATCATAGTCCACGGCGCGGGCCCCTACGGCCACGTACCAGCCAAGGAATATGCCCTTACAGGAGGCAATAAGGGCCGCAAACAGGTAAGGGGCATGGTTGTGACGCATCAGAGGATGGAGGAGCTTAACGCCGAGGTCGTCGGCGCCCTCGTTGACGCAGGGCTGGATGCGATGGCATTCCAGCCGTCCGCTGGGGGCGTCATGGAGGACAGGCGGCTGGTCTCCTTCCCACTCGAATCTGTTGAGAGAATGCTCGCCCTCGGCATCGTCCCGGTGATGTATGGGGACGTCCTGCCTGAGCTGAAGACCGGACTGAACATCCTCAGCGGCGACCATCTGGTGCCGTACCTGGCGGAGAAGCTGGGGGCGGACAGGGTCGTAATCGCAACTTCCCACAATGGCGTATACGACAGGGACCCAGACGAGAAGGGGGCGCTGAAGATCGGCGTATTGGACGAGCGCACCGTCGCCATGCTGGAGCCAAGGAAGACGAAGGGCACGGATGTGACCGGCGGCATCGGCAGAAAGGTCAGGGAACTTATGGCGCTCTCAAGGCACGGAGTCAGGTCCGAGATAATCTCCGGCAACGAGCCCGGATACGTGAAGAGAGCGCTCCTCGGAGAGGAAGGGATCGGGACGAGGATCCTGAGCTCAGTCGACAATGCCACCTAGTTCGCCCATTTGTGATCTGCGTTTTATGGAACCGTTCTCCTCGAAGGCGTAGTCAATCTTGACATGGACCGTGTATTCCGAACCCGCAGGCCGGATTCCACAGCCGCCTATTGTCACCTCGAAGCTAGCGCCCGCCGGCACGTCGACAGTCTTGTTAGACCAGCAGCCCATTGACTTGTCCACCGCATCGGCTGCTCCTACGCCGACGACGCTGATCGGAGCCCCGACGCCGTTATAGAAGACGGCTGAGAAAAGTCCGTCCGGCGACATAGCAGCCCCCTCTTGCCCGGGGCGTATCCCTGTGGCCTCGATGTCATTCAGGTCAGGTGGGGGGTATGCCGATCGCAGGGCTAGCAGTACGAGACATATGCAGATGACAGCGATCAGATGAATGGGTTCAAACCGCAGGTATTTCGGCAAACGCATGGTACATATTATGGCCGCAGATATATATTATGGCCGCAGGTACATATTATGGCCGCAGGTATATATTCACGGTCTTGGGAATGGCAAGGTTGGTAATTTTCGATTTGGACGGGACGCTGGTCGACATCCTGGAGGCCCGCTACATGCCATATAATGACGCTAATTAACTTCTTTGCAGATATTTCCATATGCTCTTCGAACTGCACTGCCACAGCAGATACTCCGACGGCAACGGCAGCCCGAAACAGATTGTCGAGTACGGCAGGAGGATAGGCCTGTCAGGCATCGCGATCACAGACCATGATGCGATCGAAGGCTCCCTAGAGGCGATAAGTTATGCGACCGACGATTTTGCCGTGATCCCCGGATTTGAGGTCACCGCAAAGGAAGGCCACATCTTGGGATTGAACGTCAGGGAACTCGTGCCAAGGGACCTGCCGGCGAAGGAGACCGTCGGGAGGATCCACGCCCTCGGAGGCCTGGCGATCGCCGCACACCCGTACGACCGAAGGAGGGCCGGAGTCGGCGACCTCGTCCTCAGGCTACCGTTCGACGCCGTAGAAGTGCTGAACGGGCACACCTTCGCCAACTGGAAGGATCCTGTGAAGGTCTGTAAAAATGCAGGCCTCCGGATGGTGGGCGGAAGCGATGCGCACACGACCGATGAGATCGGCTCCGTGGCCCTGGAATACGAGGGGGACGTATTGGGCGCCATATTGGCCGGAAAGACGGGGATAAGGAGCAAATCCAGGCTGCAGCTATTCTTAAGGCAGGGAATCGGCATGGTCAAAAGAAGGCTATGACCCGGAAACACGATATTTATTGGACGATTTCTTAATATTGAGGCAATGAAAAGGCTCAGAGTCGGCGTATTGGGAGCCACCGGAATGGTCGGCCAGAACTACATCAGGTTGTTGGAGGCTCACCCGTGGTTCGAGGTCGCCTTCGTGGCGGCATCCGAGAGGAGCGCGGGAAAGAGGTACGCAGAGTCAGTCGGCGGAAGATGGCAGATGGCGACGCCCATCCCGAAATCCGTAGGGGACCTCATGGTAGAGGACGCGAGCAAGGTCGACAAGGCCGAGGGCGTCTGCGACTTCGTCTTCTCCGCTGTGGAGATGGACAAGAAGGCGGTCCAGGCCCTTGAGATGGATTACGCAACCCACGGCATCCCTGTCTTCTCCAACTCGTCCGCCCACCGCTGGACCGAAGACGTCCCGATGCTAATCCCAGAGGTCAATCCGGGGCACCTGGACATATTGCCTGCTCAAAGGAAGCACTACGGCTGGAAGAGGGGATTCATCGTAGTGAAGCCCAACTGCAGCCTGCAGAGCTACATCACACCGGTGCACGCCATCATGGAGGCAGGCTTCGAGGTGAAGAGGATGATCCTGTCCACCCTGCAGGCCGTGTCAGGGGCGGGATACCCAGGCGTCGCATCGCTTGACATAGTCGACAACATAATCCCATACATCGGCGGAGAGGAGGAGAAATCCGAGAAGGAACCGCTCAAGATATTCGGCAAAATCGAGGGGGATAAGATCGTGAACGACACCTCGATGAAGGTCTCCGCCCACTGCAACAGGGTTCCGGTCGTCGACGGCCACACAGCCTGCGTCAGCATCGAGTTCGGGCAGAAGAAACCTGGAGTCGAGGAGGCCATCGGGATATGGAAGGGTTTCCGCGCGCTCCCCCAGGAGCTGGACCTGCCGTCCGCGCCCAAGCAGCCCATAATCTACGTGACGGAGCAGAACAGGCCGCAGCCGAGGAAGGACAGGGACGCGGACAAGGCGATGGCTGTAACCGTGGGAAGGGTCCGTCCATGCAACGTCTTCGACATGAGGTTCGTGGGCCTCTCGCACAACACAGTGCGCGGAGCCGCCGGAGGCGGGATCCTCAACGCGGAGCTGGCCTACAAGAAAAAGCTCATCTGAACCTGTTCAGCCGTGAGATATCCCCCCCTGAGCAGGGCGACTGTTTTTCACGCAGAAGATACATACCCTTTGCCTTGCAGATCGGAGAGCTGCGACCCGTCTCCGAAGACCTTGTCTATCAGGCGCGCGTCCTTTCCACGAAGGTTCAGTCCCGGGAAGGCGTCGTGGACCTCGTCCTCGAACTGTGCGTATGTCCTCGGGCCGTGCCTGCCCTTTAGTTGGCCGATGTAGCCGTGAAGCTGCTGAAGGGTGATGCTGCTCTTTTTTGCCCCATATTCCAGGCGGAGTATGTCGATCCGGTCCTCCCGCTCCTGCGCAGGAAGGGCCTTGAATGTTGCGTCGGATTCCAGCACATCTAGGGAGTGGCGCAGTTGTTGGGGCTGCGTCAAAAGCAGTTGATCCAAGGCCATAGCCGCCTCATTCTTGTCCGGGCCTTGCGGGAGGTCGTCCAACAGGGCGCACAGCCGCCCGTATACGTCCAGGGAGTCTTTTATCATCCTGTCCTGTATCTGATCAGGATTGGTCTTCATCGTATCTGCGACCCGTTCCATCGCCGCCTTGATCTTCACGCTGACGTCGCCGCCGACGGGCACGTTCTTATCGTAGTGTTCCTCGTCAGCCTGGTAGTTGAGCCGGATATCGGTCAGCCTCTCCGAGAAGCTCCTTGCAAAGACGCCCAGGATGCCATTCACCTGTGCTTCATCAGCGCCCATGACGTGGGCTTTCAGCATGGATGACGCTATGTGGCGCACATAGAGGTCCAGGGTGTCTATAATGGGCGTTTTAAGGTCCTGGAATGCGCCGTCAAGCTCTGTAAGGACTACTTCCTTGGCGCCCCCCGCCTCGTATGTCTTGAAAGTCTCGCCGCCGTCGACGAAATACGTCACCCTGCCTATGGCCGCATTGCTTCCCCCGTACTCTCCGAGAAGCTCCTCCCGCCGCATGACCTCGGTCGGTTTCTTGAATTCCTCGAGGACGTACTTCTCCGCCGGCCTCGCGTCGTGGAGGTACCTTCGTGAGACGAAGAATTTATCGGTTCCTCCCTCCCCTTTAGGCACGGTCAGGTAGAAGTATTCCGGCATCTTGATACCGAACAGCCTGATGGCCGTGACGGTGTCCATGAGATTGAGCATCTTCGCCTCGTCCATTTGGGCGATGCGCCGCATGTGAACGATGAAAGGCGACGAAGATTCCTTTTCGCCGATTACGCAGAGATAGACCTCCCTGCCCTCGGATGTCGCCTCCCTGAACGAGCCTGAACCGATGCTCTGATAAGGGGCTAAGTATTCTGCGTTAGGATATTTTTCCCTCAGGCTGTTTGAGATGGCGCGCACGGTCCGGTCCACGCCTTTAGGGAATTGTAATCCGTCCAGGCCGATGACCGGAGCTGGCAGCCATTGGCCTCTGCCGAGGTATTCGACCTGCAGGCCGGGTATCCGTATCCCGAGGGAGAATCCGCCCAGCAGTTTCTTGAGGAGTTTTTCCCTGCATTTCTCGTTTTCCGAGTCATACTCCCTGAAAGCCTTCGGGACAGCCTCCATGAATTTATGCGCAAGGCCGCGAAGGGAGGCAGCATCCTCTTCGTCGAGGGTTTGTTCTGGATCCTTTTTCCTTAGGTGTTCGGCAGCGGCCTTGAGGTCATTGGCTTGGAATTTTTCATGGTCCGCCATAAAGAAGACGATGCTTTTAACGCCCATCTTGTTGGTCCCGGTGGCGAAATCCACCATGTGCTCTAGCGCAGAGACCATATTCTTGCGCTGAGGCTTCAGCCTCACTGCCGCCTCGACGAAGACGGAGAAATCGCCGCTTAGCATCTGGCGGTCGCCCATGAGGCCGTTGTATACGGTCGCATGATGGAGGATGTCGCCCACTTTCCAGCGACGGAGCGTCTGTTTGGATTCGCGCTCTATGAACTCCTCCTGTTCGACGAGCGTCCTGGGAAGCTCGTACATTCTGCTCATCCTTCCGGTCAGTAGCGTGTGCCTGACAGTTTCCGGGGAGAAATCAAGAACCTTCACCTGTTCTTTCGGGATGCCCAACGACTGAAGGAGGGCCATGGTCTGCACGACCAGAGCGGGCCAGTTTTCGCGGGGTATGTCGGTGTTCCGTATGCAGATCGCCGACCTGCCGCCGATCGGCCTGACGACAAGATCCACTGCGCCGGCGCCGATGATGGGTATGTCCTTGCTTGCATCGAGGTCGGCTTGTGTGAATCCCTGTTCCAGAAGCCGTTTCTGCAGCATCGGCCGGTATTTGCTTATGCCTATATGATGGCCCGAGGCCCCAATCATGACAGCTTCATCCAGGTATGGATTGGGCAAGAACAGCATTATTGCCCGATAAACCTCATTCCCCTGCTCATCCAGGGCCAATAAGTCGTTTAGGCTGTCGAAACGCTGCATATCAGGCCCCCAGAACGAGGCTTTGACTCCGGGCCTCGTCGCCTGAAGCCCCGGAAAATTTGCAGCATGAGCGGCAGCTGGATGAGTACCGGAGGTGATTATCCGCCTAGGTTCTCCATCAGCAGGTTCCTTGATGCCGTTTCCCATGTAAATATTCTGGAAACAGCGGTTAAAATGGCCGAGTACCAGTGACATAGATGACGCTAGTGTGGAAAAATACAGGCATAGGACGGACCGTTTGCTTTTTATCCCCCTCTTCGCATCCGTTATTGGCGGGATTCGGTCGGGGCTATCCGAGCGTATTCGGAAAACCTCCAAATAGTATGGGAAAGCTGGATTGCCAAAAAAAACCCCAAATTTTTCCTAGCCCCTGCCGGCCCGCCGAAGGGGGATATTTTAACCTGACGGCGCTATATGTTTTCCAGGTGTTCATGAATGGATAAGCTCATCAGGCCTTCCTGGGACGAGTATTTCGCCAAGATCGTCGAAGACGTCGCGAGGAGGAGCACATGCTTCAAGAGGCAGATCGGAGCAATCGTCGTCAACAGGGACCATGAGATAGTCGCCACCGGCTTCAACGGGAACGTCAGGGGCGCAAGCCACTGCGACGACATAGGCTGCATAAAGGACAAGATGGGTTTAAAGAGCGGCGAAGGCCACGATTGGTGCACAGCAGTACACGCCGAGCAAAATGCCTTAATCCAGGCAG
>JAZDMS010000029.1:0-54810 GCA_043800705.1 Candidatus Altarchaeota archaeon | reverse complement strand
TACTTTTATCGGTTATTTCCATCCCTCACACTCTTTGAATCATCCATCTTTGCGGTCTTAAATCATCCTTTTGGAATTATTCACATAAAACCCTAACGTCAGTGACTTGAACTGGAAGTTGTTTGCCGATGGCGGACATTATTTATCATTGCCTTAACATTGCCGATTCCCAGCATGAATGCATAATACTCCTACAACAGCTTCCGAAGCATCCTGAGGCCTTTTCCGATGCTTCTTCCGAGGCCGGATCTGCCTGTCCTCCCGCCTATGCTCGCCCCCTGGAAGAACTTCACCATGATCCTTGGGCTCTTCAGCATCTGGTCGATCTTCCCGCCGAGCTCCTTCTCCTGCTGCCTCACAAATTCCTTAAGGAACCACTCCTTCATCTGTTGCGCGGACTGCCGTATTCCGCCGACGACGCTCATCATCGTGATGCCTTATGGGACCTCGACTTGGCCGCAAGGGCCTTGTATTCGAGGGCATTCTGCCTGATGCTGTCGATCTCCTCCGGGCTCAGCTTCCTCACGACCTTGGCGGGCGTGCCGATGACGAGGGAGCCTGGCGGAATAATCGTGTTCTCTGTGACGACCGACGCCGCCGCCACGACGGAGCCGCCGCCTATCTTGCAGCCGTTCATGAGGATGGCACCCATGCCGATCAGCGTGTTGTCGGCGACCTCGGCGCCGTGGACCTTGGCTCCGTGTCCTATGGTGACGTGGTCCCCTATCCTGACGGGGAACCTCTCCGGGCTGTGTATGACGCAGAGGTCCTGGACGTTGGAGCATTTGCCGATTATTATCCTGCTTCTGTCCCCCCTTATGACCGCATTGTGCCAGACGCTGGAGTCCTCGCCTATGGTCACGCTCCCTACTATCCTGGCTCCTTCGGCGACGTAGACCGACTTGTCAATCATGGTTCAGCCCCCGGAGGAAAGCGGCCTGCCGTCCCTGCCGAGGACGAGCGGGATGACTATGATGGTCAGCTTCGCCAGCTTCTTCTTGAACCTTATCGTGTTGATCTCCTCGGCCCTCAGGAGCGTCTCCTCGCTGACGACGATGCAGTCCGCGTCGGGGTCCAGCGTCGCTATCCCGTACGAGTCGCTGATCTCGAAGACGGCATACCCCTTGCGAAACTGCCTGACGAAATCGTCCAGGGACCCCTTCCTCTTCGCGTACGGCTGGACCTCCTTCGTCCTGAACCTCTTGGCGAAATCGTCGCCTGTGAGGCCGATGGCGACCGACTCCGCGTTCTCGAACGCGGTCCTCAGAAGGTTCCGATGCCCCTCGTGCAATCCGTCAAAAGTCCCCCCGACGATGATCTTTTTGAACATGTAAGAGAATATGCGGAGTCCTATAAGAGCGCGGAATCCGGGGTTTTTAAGGGGTTCCCCCTATATTATGACCATGTCCGCCGGTATCTATGAACAGTTGACCAAGAAGGTCGACTATCGTATATTGACCATTATGCCGTGGGTTTTCGGGATCCTAGCCTGGGTGTTCATCCTCGTGAACGGGATCGAATACGGCATAGACTTCAAAGGCGGCGTCCTCATGAACGTGCTCACCGAAAACAATATCGACTCCGCCCAGCTCACGGCCTTGGAGGCCGACCTTGCGGGGGCAGGCCTGTCAGACGCCCAGGCGAACGTCGGATTCGACATAGACACCGGAAAAAACAACCTCGTCATCCAGACGACCTCGTCCATATCCGACCGGATGCCGGTAGAGGCCATAGTCGCCAGATACGCGGGGAAGCTCACTGAGTATGACACCGCGACCGTCGCATTATCGTCGAAGCCTCCGGTCGAGCTGCAGGACAACCTGCAGAAGCGTCTCAAGCAGGGCATCGACGCCAACTACACATCCGGGGTCCTGACGTTGACGGGCCTCGACCTCAACAAGGAAGACCTCGACAGCGCTTTGTCCGGGTACCTCGGCCAGAAGGTCGAGGTCGATCTGACGAAGAAGAACTTCAACATCCGCTCCGTCGGGCCGACCTTCGGCCAGACGTTCAAGACGCAGGCGTTCGAGGCGGTGTTCGTGGCCTTCCTGCTCATGTCGGTCGTCGTGTTCTTCTCCTTCAGGGAGGTCGTCCCCTGTGTAGCCGTCATACAGGCGGCCGTATTCGACATCTCCATCGCCATCGCAGGCATGAGCCTCTTCGGGATACCCCTGGAGCCCGCGTCGCTGGCAGCTCTCCTCATGCTCATCGGATACTCCGTCGACACCGACATCCTCCTGACCACGCGCGTGCTCAAGGAACGCTCAGGCGACCTTTACACGATGGTCGACGACTCCATCAAGACGGGGCTGACGATGACCGGCACGACAGTGACGGCGTTGACCGTGGTGTATCTGGTGTCAACGACCCTGACCCAGGTCCCGACGTGGACCAGCATCTCCGCAGTCCTCATCATCGGCCTCCTGGCGGACATACCCTCCACATGGCTGACGAACGTCGGCCTGCTCAAATGGTACCTGGAATCCAAGGGCCCGAGGAAGGCGTACGCCGGGGGCAGAAGGTGAAATTCAACCCGCTAAAGAGCGTAAGGGTCATGTTCCTCGTCGTCTGCATCGTCGTCTCCCTCCTTCTCATCACGAACATCATCCCCATCAACAAGGGGAAGGGCGTCGGCTTCGGCCAGGGCCTCAACTACGGCCTCGACTTCGCGGGCGGGACGCAGATGCAGCTGAAGCTCGAGACCCCGGTCACGTCGGACGTGATGGCGGTCGAGAAGACCATCCTCGAGAACAGGCTCAACGGCATGGGGCTCAAGGACATCCCGGTGAGGCCGTGGGGGGACCAGTACATAATCATCCAGATGGCGGATGCGACTCCGGAGCAGACCAAGAACATAGAGAACATAATACGGCAGCAGGCGAGGTTCGAGGAGCGGATAGACGGGGAGCTCGCCATCCAAGGCAACGAGATAACCGTCAAGCTGGGCCCGCAGGGCGCGGAATTGTACAGGGCTCCCGAGGGGTTCCAGTGGAGCGTCATGGTCAGCCACAACATGGACGGGGCGTGCCGCTTCGGCAGGGTCGCCGACGGCAAGAGGGGCAGGCCCGTGGACATCTTCATCGACAGGCCGCAGAACACGTCGATCCTCTTCTCCGAAGGGGACTTCGAGATACTCGGCAACCTGACGGAGAGCCAGGAGTCGGACCGCTTCTTCTACGGCGGGACCGCGCTCGACATAATAACGAACAGGTCCGTGACCCCAGCGATGGGGATGGCCAGCCGGAACGAGACCCTTGCGGCGCTGAACGTCCTTCGGATGCGGGGCTTCGACAGGGTCATACTGGCGGGCGACGAGGGCAGGATCCCGGACGAATTCCGCAACCTCCTCGAGGAGTCCGGCTACAAGACCGCAAGGGAGCCGATGGGCAACCTGTCATATCCGCAGTGGGTGGTCAAGCTCGTCGGGCTGCAGAGCTCTCCGAGGCTCGACTTCGACCCTCGCGGCGAGTGCGTCTACCAGGCGAGCATCTCGGGGACGACCGGGACCCTTGAGGCGGCCCAGGCGGAGGTCCAAGGCAACCAGGTGCTGCTGACGTCCGGCAACCTGCCTTCGAAGATCACGCTGGAGTCGACTTCGACCACGCCCCCGACTCTGGGGAAACGGTTCCTCCTTTACAGCTTCTACACCGGCCTCGTCGCCATAATCGGGGTCGCGCTGGTGATAGCCATAAGGTACCGGCACTGGTGGATCGTCCTGCCGGTCATGTTCACCGGCGTCAGCGAGATAATCCTCATCCTGGGGATGGCGTCCATCATCAAATGGGAGCTGGACCTGCCCGCCCTGGCGGGGATCATCGCCTCGGTGGGGACCGGCGTCAACCACCAGATCGTCATCACCGACGAGAACCTGAAGAGGACGCAGCAGAGGAAGCTCGTCAGCGTCGCGGAGCGCATGAGGAGGGCCTTCACCATCATCTTCACCGCGGCCGCCACCGTAATAGCCGCAATGATACCGCTTCTTAGCATCGGCGCAGGCATGCTCAAAGGATTCGCGTTCACGACGATGATGGGGGTGTTCATCGGCGTCGGCATCGCGAGGCCGGCATACGCGAAGATAATAGAGGAGATACTGAAGACCGAAGAATAGCGCCGTTTCTCCGGGTTATAAAGCCGTGCTTCTCGTAATTAACCATATGTCAAAGGAAGCAGATCCGACGATGCATAGGCGAACCTTCCTGCGCCACATGGCAGCCGCAGGGGCCGCCCTGGGCGGAATCGGCCTCATGGGCCCCAAGGCCGCGGAGGCCGCCGAAGCCAGGGAATCGCTGTACGTATCCCCCGGCGCCGTGAAATCGATCCGTTCAGAGGATCCGGACGCGCGCCTGAAGGTCGTGCTCATGCAGGGTGACGAACTCATGACCGCGGGCTACCCCGACAGGCTGCCCATGGTAGGCACGCGGATCCCGCTGAAGGCGGGGGACACCGTCATAACAGGCGACGGCAAGCGGCATCTGCTAGACGAAGACAGGCTGGCCTCGATCCAGGGCGTAAAGATAGAAATCGGCCTCGAAAGGGAGATTCTCATTCCGCAGAAGATAGTCGCACATGTCAAGGGCGGCGGCGAGGGAAGGCAGCTTTCCTACACCTACCGCCCCCCGCGCGAGCTCAAAAGGCTCGGCTCCACTGTCGTGATAGGGCACGTCTCGGGGAATGACATGACCCGGGCGGAGCATGAGGCCGCCATATCGGCAAAGCTCGCGCTCCTGCAGACTGGGATGGATTCGGTCAGGCAGACGTACAAATCCCACAACGTCGACATCGGCTTCGAAGCCAGGAAGGACGGGTCAGTCACCGTGAAGGGGCTTGACAGATACGGGATCAAGGAGGGCGCCTCCCTCAGGATAGGGCCTGGGGAAAGCACCGACATCGAAATATCCGCTGACGGGGGGAAGACATGGGCGAAGTGCCCCTACCCCGACACCGCAGAATTCAATAAGGCCGATATCCGCGAAAGCTACCGGCTTCTGTGGAGCGTCCTTTATGAAAGCGGCGCCTACCGGCTGCCGAAGGGGGCCGGCGCCTCCCGGTTCAGGCAAAGACAACCGCCGAGGGGCGGGTACTGAACGCAAGCCGCAGCCTCCGCTATGATTAATAAATGCCTGTGCGAATATTCAGAGGATTCACATGGAACCAGTCCGCGAGGATCCTATAGCCCTTCTGAAAAAAGCCGAGGAAGAAGCCCAAGCCAGGGTCGAATCCTCGCGGCGGGAGGCGGCGATCATCGTAAAAAAAGCCAACGAGCGGGCCACCGTAATCATAGATGAGGCTTTGTCCGAGGCTTCCGCCGCGAGGGACGAGGCCTACGAGTCCTTCAGGTCGGAGGCCGTCGGGGCGGCGAAAGCCGCCGTCTTGTCAGCGGAGGCCGACGCCGGCAAACTCCGGCTTCGGCGCCTCGACGACGAGGCGGTGTCCAAATGCCTGAAAATCTTCCTGGGTGGCTTCGGTGTTTAAGCCCGTACGGATGACGAAGGTGAAGGTGATATGCCTCGCCGAGGACGCTGAGGAGACGGTGAGGCTCCTGCACAGGATCGGGCTACTCGAGCTCGCAAGGAACACCGACACGAGGCTCGCATCAGGCAGGAGCCCGGAGGCCCTGGCAGAGGTCTCGTCGCTGATAATGAAGTTCGACGGCCTCTTGGAGTTCATGCGCTGGGGGGGCGGGGAGGACGTGCTGTCATTCGACTCCAGGAAGGAGCTTCTCGCCAAATGTTCCCTCCAGGAGGACCTCGCCCAACGGGCCGGGGGGCTGCTCAGGCAGCTTGACGAGCTCAGGAAGCGCCGTCGGGACCTGGCGGGCTGGGTGGATTTCTCCCGGAAGCTTGGGAGACTCTCTTTCGATCCAAGCCTCCTGTCGGTGAAGTCGCTAGCGTTCTTCTTCGGAAAGATGCCGACCCACAGCCTCAGGGAATTCACGCAGTCGCTATATCACGTCACGAACGCGTTCGAGATCCGCTGCGCCAAGGCAAACAGGCTGGAGAGCTACTGCCTGCTGGCCGTCGACAGGCGCTATCTCCCGGATGTGGAGGCGGGGCTCAAAGCCGGCGAATTCTCGAAGCTCACGGAAGCGGACGTCGGCCTCGGCATCGAAGGCGGCATCGGGTCCATACTGTCTGAGCTCAGGAAGGCGAAGGCGGAGGAATCCGCTCTCGAGGAGAAAAGGAATGCCATGTCAGCAGAAAACGGGGCCAGGATTGCGGGGCTGAGGCGGATGCTGGTCTTCGAGCGGCAGAGGCTCGAGGTCCAGTCCAGGTTCGGCTACAGCTCGAAGACCGTGTCGATAGAGGGCTGGATAAGGGCGGACCGGCATCAGAGCCTTCTTGGGACCCTGGATGCGAGCCTCGGGGGGAGGGTCGTCGTCGAGGAGCTCACGACCGACGAGGAGCCGCCGGCCATCTCAAGCGTGCCCGAACCATTGAAGCCGTTCTCGGACATGGTCGAGTTCATGTCGGTCCCCCATCCGAGGGAGATCGACCCCACCCTCGCATTCGCCATAATATACCCGCTATTCTACGGCATGATGCTGGGAGACGTCGGCTACGGCCTCCTGTCCCTGCCCATAGGCATCGCGCTCGCGAAGAAGACCAGCGGCCTCCTTCGGTCACTCGGCCTAACCTGGGCCTATGCCTCCTTCGCAGCAATGGGCTTCGGCGTCGTATACGACGAATACTTCGGACTGTCCCACGAGTCGCTGATTGGGTTCAGCCTCTACCACCCGCCGCTCGAAAGGCTCGGCAACATCGGCCTCCTCCTGGCGGCCTCCATAGTGATGGGGATAATCCACATCGCGTTCGGCCTGATGCTGGGATTCGCAGACAAGTGGGCGCAGGGGGAGCGGCGCCATGCGTTCGGGAAGCTCGGCTGGATCGGGATGGAGCTGAGCCTCGCCGTCTTCGCATCGATCTATATCCTGCGCATCCTCGACCCGTCATATTCGCCGCTTCTTGCGGCCGGCCTCATCGGCCTGGCGCTGATATTCCGCTCGGAGGGGTTCCAGGGGCTCGTGGAGCTGCCGAGCCTCGCCAGCAACATCATGTCCTACACGAGGATCGTCGCGATCGGCGTGTCATCCCTGGCAATCGCAGGAGTCCTCAACACGCTCCTTTGGCCGACGGCAGCCGACGGCATCGCCGTCATCGCCTTCAAGCTGCCGCTGCTTGCGGCCGGCCATCTCCTCAACCTGGGCCTTGGCATGTTCGAATCAATGGTACAGTCGGCGAGGCTGAACTACGTGGAGTTCTTCTCGAAGTTCTTCACAGGAGGGGGCAGAAGGTTCAAACCATTCAACATGGACATCACAAAAGGAGGTGCTTGAAATTGGCGGTAGATCCGGGTAGCATGGGACTGATAGCGGTCGGAGCGGGGATAGCGATAGCGGGCGGATGCATAGGCACGGGACTCGCGCAGGCTGCGATAGGCAGCGCAGGCATGGGCGTATTGGCGGAGAAGCCGGAGGAGCAGGGCAAGATACTCTTCTTCATGGTGATCCCGGAGACGATAGTCATATTCGGCTTCGTCATAGCCATAATGCTGATGCTGAATTCGGGACTCATGTAGGTTGACTGGGATGGGGCTGGAAAAACTAGTGCAGGAGGTCATGAGGCGGGCGGAAGCGGAGGCCTTGGAGAATATGGAGAGGTCCAAGGCCGAAGCGGAGGGCATAGTCTCGAACGCCGAGACCGACGCCAGGGTCATCGTGGAGCAGGCAAAGAGGGAGGCGCACGTGGAGGCGCTGAAGGAGAACCGGGAAGAGCTGTCGAGGGCCAGGAACGAGGCGTCGCGGATAATGGACGCCGCAAAGGCCGGCCTCGTGGACAGGCACCTCGAGGCCGTCTGGGCCCAGGCCCTGAAATTCCGGGAAACGGAGGGATACAGGTCGATGATGAATTACATGGCCGACCTGGCCGCCCAGGACCTCGGCGAAGGATGCAGGCTCTTCTGCAGGAAGGAGGATGCGGGCATCATATCCCCCCGCAAGCCTCACGGATTCATCCCCTGCGAAGGGGGCCTGATGGTCGAGGACGCCTCCGGCCGCATAAGGCTCGACGGCAGGATGGAAACGCTCTACGACGAATCCAGGGACATGCTATCCTGGCGCATATACTCCCACATTTTCGCAGGTGGAAGATGATCGGCGGGGCACTTACCTACGGGTACAGCAACGCCAGGATACGGTCGCTGGCGGCGAAGCTTCTCGAAGAGGATGCAGTGGAGATGCTGATCAGGGCCGATTCCGTCGAATCGGCGCTGTCGATCCTTGCCGATTCCACCTACTCCGCCGAGTTCTCCGAGTTGTCGGTCCTCCACAGCGGCGCCGAACTGGCGGACCATGCGATATCGTCGCATTTCTCGAAGGTCTGCAGGAAGGTCCTGAATATGACGCCAGTCCGATCGAAGGCGGTGATCGAGGCGGTCCTCGCAAGATGGGACATACAGGACCTGAAGACCATCCTCCTTGGCAAGCATATCGGAAAGGACAAGGCGGAGATCGGCAGGCTCCTAATGAGGGGGGGAAGCCTCACGGCAGCCGAACTGGAGCCCCTGCTGAACAGCCAGGGGGTGGTCCAGGCCGTCAAATACATGGGGGATCTGAAGTATGGGCGGGCTGCCCTGCAGGCTCTCCCCGAATACGAACGCAGCATGGACATCACCCCCCTATTGGAGGCGCTGGACAGATCATACATCCTGCACCTGGACGACGCCGTCCGGAAGACGGATGACAGGCTCGTGAAGGAGGTGCTGAAAGCCGACATAGACGCGAAAAACATCATGACCGTCGTCAGATCAAGGGAGGACGGCTCGATGGACCCCGATAAGGTGCGGGGTCTGCTCATCCCAGCCGGAAGGCTCACCATCCAGGACCTCGAATCCATCATGTCCTCGAAGGACTGGCCGACCCAATTGGCAAGGGTCAGCGACATGGACCTGTCGGCCCCCATCGAGGCATACCGCCGCGACAGGGCCATAACCCCCATCGAGGACGCCCTTCAAGGGGGCGTGGCACGGCTGGCAAAGCGGGCCTTCCGGATCTCGGTACTGTCCCTGGCCGCATTGGTCGGCTTCCTATACGTCAAGGAATACGAAATTCGGAAGATACAGCGGATAATCCACGCAAAAGAATACGGCGCAGGCGAAGAGACTGTACGGGAATCCGTCTACGGAGGTGGCAGGGATGGCCTATGAGGCCGAGCCTTCGCAGGCCAGCCGCCGCGAAGTCGCCGTGATCGGAGACTATCCGATGACGCTCGGCTTCAGGCTGGCCGGAGTCAAGGAACACTCCGTCATCGGCCAGGGCGACCAGAGACGGTTCGACGAGGAGCTGGGCAGGCTGATGTCTAAAGACAGTATCAGCGTCATAATCGCCGCGCAGGGGAGGCTGGAAAAAGTCAGCCCATCCCTGTCCAGGCGGCTTGCGGCGGGACTTATACCCATCGTCGTCGGAATCCCGGACAAGAACGGGCGCGGCGAGGGGGGAGACACGCTCCGCCGGATGCTCAAGCGGTCGCTTGGGATAGAGGTCAAACACAACAGCTGAAAATGGGGACAGTGGAGAGGGCATACGGGCCGGTGGTCGTCGCAAAGGGAATGACGGACGCGAAGATATACGACCTCGTCCGCATCGGCGAACTGAACCTGATGGCGGAGGTCATCAGGCTGAAGGCCGACGTCGCGACCCTCCAGGTATACGAGGACACGAGCGGGATCAAACCAGGAGACATGGTGCAGACCACGGGCAACCCCCTCTCGGTCGAACTCGGCCCCGGACTCATCGGCTCAATATACGACGGCCTCCAGAGGCCGCTTCGCGAGCTTGCGGAAAAGACGGGCAGGTTCATCGGCCGCGGAATCAGCGCCCGCGCCCTCGATTCCCGCAGAAGATGGGAGTTCAAGCCGGTGCTCAAGCCTGGAGACAAGGTGTCCTACGGCACCATCGTAGGCACCGTGCAGGAGACCGGGATGATAGAGCACAGGATCATGGCACGGTCGGCGGGGACGGTGAAGGACATACGGGCCGGCTCATTCACCATAGACGAGCCCGTCGCCACCCTGGCGGGGGGCCAGGCGGAGACGGAGATACTCATGCGCCAGAGCTCGAGCGTCAGGGACCCCAGGCCCGCCGCCAAGCGGCTTAACCCGGAGCTGCCCCTGCACACCGGCCAGAGGGTCATCGACACCTTCTTCCCGATAGCGAAGGGGGGGACGGTCGCCATACCCGGCCCGTTCGGATCCGGCAAGACCGTGACGCAGCACAGCCTCGCGAAGTTCTCGGACACCGACATAGTCATATTCGTCGGCTGCGGAGAGCGCGGAAACGAGATGGCGGAGGTGCTTACCGAATTCCCGAAACTCGTCGACCCGAAGACGGACAAGCCCCTCATGGAGCGGACGATACTGATAGCCAACACCTCCAACATGCCCGTCGCCGCAAGGGAGGCCTCCATATACACGGGAGCCACAATGGCCGAATACTACCGCGACATGGGATACGACGTCGCCCTGATGGTCGATTCGACATCCAGGTGGGCCGAGGCGATGCGCGAGGTCTCCTCCAGGATGGAGGAGATGCCGGCAGAGGAGGGATATCCGGCATACCTCGGCAGAAGGCTCGCCGAATTCTACAGCCGCGCGGGACGGGTCAGGTGCCAGTCGCCGCAGGACCGGTACGGCTCCGTCACCATAATCGGCGCCGTCTCGCCCCCCGGAGGCGACATATCGGAGCCGGTGTCCCAGTCGACGCTGAGGGTGACGAAGGTGTTCCTGGCCCTCGACGCCGGCCTCGCCCACAGGCGCCACTTCCCCGCCATCAACTGGCTGAAGAGCTACAGCCTCTACAACGAATCCCTCGAACACTGGTTCGACGAGAACGTCGCCGCCGACTATACGGCGATGAGGACGCGCGCCATCGCCCTCCTGCAGAAGGAGTCGGAACTCCTGGACATAGTCAAGCTGGTCGCCCAGGACACGCTCCCGGAAAGCGAACAGGAGGTGCTGAAGGTGGCGTCGATGCTGAGAGAGGACTTCCTGCAGCAGAACAGCTTCGAGCCCGCCGAAGCCCACACCTCGTACCTCAAACAGCACCTGATGCTGAAGGCGATACTCGAATTCCACGAACTGGCAAAGAAGGCCCTCGGCAAGGGCATACCCCTGGAGCGGATAATGGGGCTGAAGGCCGTGGCTGACATGGCGTCCATGAAGCGGATCCCCGAGAACAGGGCGCAGGAGATAAAGGGCCAGATAAACGACATGCACCAGGCATTCGGGCAGCTGGCGGGAGGCCCCGATGATTAAGGAATACCGGACGGTGTCGGAGATATCCGGCCCCCTCATCTTCGTCAAGGACGTAGAAGGCGTCGGATACAACGAACTGGTATACATCACATACCCCGACGGCTCCAAGAGGAAGGGCCAGGTACTGGACACGAAACGCGGCGTCGCAGTCGTCCAGGTCTTCGAGCAGACGAGCGGACTGGACATAAACACCACCGCAGCCAGGTTCACGGGCCAGATGATAACCCTCAAAGTCTCGGACGAGATGCTCGGGCGCGTGTTCGACGGGATGGGCGACCCCAGGGACGGCCCGCCCATATTCTCCTCCGACCGCAGGGAGATACAAGGCAGCAGCATAAACCCCTACAACCGCCAGGAAGCCGACGACTTCATCCAGACCGGCATCTCGGCACTGGACGGCATGAACACCCTCGTCCGCGGCCAGAAGCTGCCTATCTTCTCCGCTGCGGGGCTTCCCCACAACGAGATCGCGATACAGATAGCAAGACAGGCTAAGGTGGCCGACGACAGGGACGACTTCGCCGTCGTCTTCGGAGCCATGGGAATAACCCACGAGGAAGCCAACCTCTTCATCACCGACCTGGAGCGGACAGGCTCCCTGGAGAAGTCCGTGATGTTCCTCAACTTCGCGGAGGACCCCTCCATCGAACGCCTCGTCACCCCGAGGATGGCGCTGACGACGGCGGAATACCTCGCATACGACCTCGGATACCACGTCCTCGTCATACTCACCGACATCACAAAATACTGCGAAAGCCTGAGGGAGATAGGCAGCGCAAGGAACGAGATCCCGGGACGGAGAGGATACCCCGGCTACATGTACACCGACCTGGCCGGGATATTCGAGCGCGCAGGATGCGTGAAAGGCTCCAAGGGGACCATCACCCAGATACCCATCCTCACGATGCCCGCAGGGGACATAACCCACCCGATACCGGACCTGACAGGATACATAACCGAAGGCCAGATCGTGCTCTCAAACCCCATGCACCTGAAGAACATATACCCCCCCATAGACGTCCTGCCATGCCTTTCGAGGCTCATGAACAAAGGCATAGGCAAGGACAAGACCCGGGAGGACCACAAAGGCGTCTCAGACCAGCTCTACGCCCTATACGCCGAGGGCAGGGAGATGAGAAGCCTCAGCGAAGTCGTCGGCGCCGAGGCGCTCACCCCGGATGACAGAAGATACCTGGAATTCGCGGCCAGGTTCGAAAACGAATTCATCAAGCAGGGAAGATACGAGGCGCGGAGCATCGAAGAGACGCTCGACATCGGCTGGAAGCTGATGGCCGAATTCCCGGAAACGAGCCTGAAGCGGATTCCGAAGGAACACCTCCAAAAATACCTGAAAAAGAGGACATGACCGGCGAACAGCTCAACCCGACACGGATGGAACTGATGGGACTCAAGGACAGGATAGCCCTCGCCAAGAAGGGCTACCAGCTCCTGAAACAGAAGAGGGACGTACTCATCCTCGAGCTGATGGCGATCCTCCACCCGACCCTCGGCATCAGGGACAGGCTCAACGAACAGGTGCGCAGATCCTATGCGTCCCTTCAGGCGGCGCAGTCCTACCACCACGTCCTCGAACTGGAAAACATCGCAATGTCCACCTCGAAGGCCCAGGAAGTGGAGGTCACTGCAAGAAACGTCATGGGCGTCAAGGTCCCCGCCGTTAACCGGGCCCGCCATGGCAGGAGGATCAGGGAACGGGGATACGGGATGGCATACTCCTCAGCGAAGATCGACGAAACCGCGGCAAACTTCGAGAAGACCCTGGAGCTGATACTCGAACTGGCCGAAAAGGAGGTGTCCGTGAAGCGCCTCTTGAAGGAGGTGGAGAAGACCAAACGGAGGGTCAACGCCCTCGACTACATAGTCATCCCCTGGCTACAGGAATCGCAGAACGAGATCGCCATAAAACTGGACGAGATGGAACGCTACGACCTAGTGACGATGAAAAAGGTGAAAAACCGCCTCGAACAGGAGGCCGCTGCGCTCAACCATGCCTAAAATGCTCCCTCTCATGGACTCCCATGAGGCGCCTGGCGCACGAGCACCTCACGGCCTTGTTCAGGTCCTTCAGGGTCACGATGCCCACCACCTCGTCCCCGCTTGAGACCAGAAGCCACCTCATCCCGTGCCTCTCGATATAGTCAAAGGCGTCCGCGATGTAGCTTCCCGCGTCGATGAAATGCGGCGACCTAGTACAGGCATCCAAGACGCTCATGTTCGTCGGCTTGTCCCTGGCCACGACCCTCACCATAATGTCCCGCTCAGTCAATAGCCCCGTCTCCGAAACATGCAGCCTGCGGCCGTGCGGCATCCCATCCGGGACTACCACAAGGGAGCCGATGTCGTGGTGCGCCATCAGCTTCGCAGCCTCGCTGACGGTCGCAGACCCATGTATCGTCAACAGCCTCGAAACCATCACATCCCTGACGAAATCCATCGAAATCCCCCATAAAACCGTCGTACAACTACAAATATAGCCGAACACATAATAAAACGCATGCAAAACGCGTTAACGATTGTTATGCTCGCCTTGTTGGGCGGATGCCTCACCGAAACGGAGACAGTCCAGACCACGACCACAACAACGGCAACGCCGGCAGAACCCTCCACTACGACGACGTCGACGGCAACCACCACCCCCTCATCCACCTCCACGACTCTCGCAGTCAACGGGACACAACTCTGCCAGGAGGCGAGGCAGAACGAATCCGTCTATCAGCGGTGCAAGAAGGCGGCAACAGGCCAGATCCACCTGCCCCAGAGCGAACTCCAAAGATGCGCCCAGATACAACAGCACGCCGGAGAATACGCACGAAACATCTACCACGGCCTCACATACTGCATAGGCCTACCCTCCGGCGGATTGCCGGCCCCGGGCGAGGGCGCATCCTTCTGCAAAGACCTCCCAGAGGAAAACCAGGACGACTGCTACATGACGGTACGCCAATGCGACAAGATAGCCGACCCAAGCCTCAGGAACAGGTGCGCGGGATTGAACGAACTCAGTTGACTGTTTTCAGTTTTCGGTTTTCAGTTTTCGGTTTTCAGTTTTCGGTTTTGACCGAAAACCGTGAACTGAGAACCGAAAACCGTGAACCGTGAACTGAGAACCGAAAACCGTGAACCGAGAGCTGAATACTGAAAACCGAGAACCGAAAACCGTAAACCGCGGGCCGAAAACCGCTTATAAATGCGCCTTCTATTTAGTTTAAACCAGTCTCTAGGTGATCATATGGCAAAGATATACTACGAAGACGATGCGGATTTGAGCGTTTTACAGGGAATGACCGTCGCCATCATCGGCTACGGCAATCAGGGCAGCCCGCAGGCCCAGAACATGCGCGACTCGGGCGTGAAGGTCATAGTCGGCTCCATCGAGGACCAGTCGGCCAGGAGCGCGAGGACAGACGGATTCGAGGTCTACCCCATCGCAGAGGCGGCGAAGAAGGCCGACATCATCCACATACTCGTCCCGGACCAGTACCAGAAGGCGGTCTACGAGCGGGACATCAAGCCCTCCATGGGCCCCGGAAAGACGCTGATGTTCAGCCACGGATTCAACATCAGATACAGGCGCATCGTCGCCCCGAAGGGCGTCGACGTCATCATGGTCGCGCCGAAAGGCCCCGGAAAACTCGTCAGAAAGACATACGAGGACGGCTTCGGCACCCCGGCGATAATCGCGGTCGAAAAGGACGCCAGCGGAAAGGCGAAGCAGGTCGTCCTGGCCCTGGCCAAGGCGATAGGGGCGACGAAGGCCGGCGTCATAGAGACCACGTTCACGGAGGAGACCGAGACCGACCTGTTCGGCGAACAGGTGGACCTCTGCGGAGGATGCACCGAACTGATAAAGGCAAGCTTCGACACGCTCGTCGCCGCAGGCTACCAGCCCGAGATAGCGTACTTCGAGGTCCTCCACGAGCTGAAGCTGATAACCGACCTCATACAGTCCGGCGGACTGGAATACATGTGGAAGAGCGTCTCCGACACAGCCGAATACGGCGGCCGCACAAGGGGGCCGAGGATAATCACCAAGGACACCAGGCGCGAGATGAAGAGGATACTGAAGGACATCCAGAAGGACAGGTTCGCGAAGGAGTGGATAAAGGAGTGCGACGGCGGCATGAAGAAGCTGAACAGGATGAGGGCGGATGATGCGAAGCTTCCCATCGAGGCCGTCGGCGCGAAACTCAGGCAGATGTTCAAGACCTGCTGAATCCGGCCAAAGGAGGTGGGCGGCTCACCTCCTAAACCCTATTTTTAACCGAATCATCCAGATATCTAACATGACCGAAGGCCCGGCTGAGAACCTGTTCCTCGTCACATCCCAGGGGTATACCGCGACGAAGTGGATGGCCTGGGCGCTGAACTCCCACCCTCAGATATACTGCAGCCACTGGCTCGGGGGCAAGGCATCGGACATGCCCCTTACGATCGCGGACCTCAGGACCCTCTACCCGAACCAGGAGCCGATGGAGGGCGAAGCAGGCGTCGAAGGGTTCCTCAGGGGCCTGAAGGCACAGTCCGCGGCGGCGGGCAAACTATTCGGCGGAAACGTCGGAGGCTACGTCGTCAGGGAATTGGACTCCTACAGGATGCGGCACCAGGCCGATGCCCCCTTGAGGACCGTGAACATAGTCCGGCACCCCATCCAATGGATAGCGTCCGGGGTCAACATGTGGACGAAGCAGTGCAAGGCCAAGGCGAGCATCCAGGCGATGGAGGACGGCCACATGGCTTCGAACAGGGAAACGTACTCCCGTCTCGTAGTCCCGCAGGTGCTTGAGCCCTCCGAGCGGGCCTTCTGCTTCCTGTGCGGTGAAATGATGGAACTCGCATACGACGCCAGGATGCCCTGGGCAAAGAATTACCGGATGGAGGACGTGACCCGGGACCGGCAGATGTTCGCCAGGATGGTCGGTGATCTAACAGGGTTGGATGTCTCGCAAGAGGGACAATACCTGGAGAATGTCTTCACCAAAGACCCTATAAACAACCACAACCCCCACAAGGCCCAGAACCCTGAGGAGCAGTACCGCAGATGGAGCGTCTGGCAGAGGCGGGTGTATCAGCACTGGCTGGAAAGGAGCGAATTAAAGCCGCTTTATGAAGGGCTTGGATACGATATGAGCCAGGTAAAAACCCCCCTAGAAATTATGGCCTTGGCGGCTCCAAGCCGGCAGACCGTAAGGCTGACCTGATCCCTCCCACCGAACATCGCGAAAAAGGCGCGACAGCCGACGAACAAAGTCTCTCCAGCCAGCACCAACTGTTTTGAACCTGTTCAGCCGAGCGCTATGACTATCGCTCCCGCCACTATCAGCGCCGCGCCCAGGCCCGCCTTTACGCTGACCTTCTCACCTATGATGATCGCTGCGAATATCATGGCGAAGACGACGCTCAGCCTGTCGATGGGGGCCACCTGCGAGACCTTCCCGTATTTGAGGGCCAGGAAGTAGAACAGCCACGACAGCGCCCCTGCGATGCCGCTCAATACGATGTACTTCATTGCGCTGCTATTCGAGGTGATAGAGGACACCTCGCTCAGCTTCCCCTGCCATATGACGACCAAGGCCAGGAAGACCGCCATTATCACGCCCCTGACAGCCGTGGCCGTGGTCGAATCCACCCCCTGCAGCCCCATCTTCCCGAAGACCGCGACGAACGCCGCCGTCACCGCGGACAACAGGGCGAAAACAAGCCAGAGATGCTCCATGTTCAAGTCATTGTTCGTCGACAATAAATATCATCCCAAACCCGCTCAACAAGCACTAGCTGTCTGATACCCCTGGGGATGATACGCTCAAAAACACTTATATACAAGATATGTCTTATTTATCTTGTAAGGGAGGGTTTTCTATGGATGCGAACATAATCGAGATGGGCCGTGTGAGTTCTCGGGGACAGATAGCCATTCCGTCAGACATCCGCCGGGGTCTTGGGCTTACGGAGGGTTCAAAAGTCCTTTTTATCATGAAGGACGATGCGGTGATGATGAAAAAGGTCACTGCCGCATCCTTTGCCGATTTAACGAAGCCTTTGAGGGATTCGAAGAAAAAGATAACGGAAGACGAAGTCGTGGGCCTGGTGCATAAGATCCGGAAATCCATAAGATGATCAAAGTCACCCTAGACACAAACGTCCTGATATCCGGGACTTTCTGGACAGGCGACTCCTTCAGGATAATGGGTCTTATTGACAAAAATCAAATCCAATGCATTCTCTCAAAGGACATAATAGCAGAATACAACCTGGTTCTAGCTAGCCAAGAAATAATCGAGAAAATAGCGGCTAAGGATCTGACCTTATCGGATGTCTCTCATAAGGTGGTGTCAAAGTCGATTATCGTAGAGCCGAAATTGAGGCTAAAAGTCGTCAAAGCGGATGCGGGGGACGATAAAATACTGGAATGCGCCAAAGCGGGCAAGGCGGATTACCTCATATCAAGCGACAAACACCTCCTGGCTCTCGGGGGATTCGAAGGGATCAGGATAATCACGCCGCATGAATTCCTAAAGATCTGGAAGATTTGACGTTTTTCTTAACATATTCTCTTATCATACTCACAATGCTCGCGAAGCGGATTATCCCCTGCCTCGACTGCGACCTGGCGGTCCCGGAAGGCAGGGTCGTGAAGGGCGTGAAGTTCGAACAGATACGCTATGCGGGGCAGCCCGCCGAACTCGCGGCCAAGTACTCCGGGGAGGGCGCGGACGAGATAATATTCCTGGACATCACAGCCTCCCATGAGCGCCGGGGCACCATGGTACACGTCATAGAGAAGACATCCGAGGAGGTGTTCATACCCCTCACCGTCGGGGGCGGGATAAGGACCAACGACGACATCCAGAGGATGCTGAAGGCCGGCGCCGACAAGGTCAGCATCAACACGGCCGCGATAAAGAACCCCCCGTTCGTGAAGGAGGCGGCCGGGAAGTTCGGCAACCAATGCATCGTCGTCGCCATCGACAGCAAACGGTCGAAGAACACGCGAAGCGGCCACGAATGCAGCATATACGGGGGCCGCCAGATGACCGGCGTAGACACCCTCGAATGGGCGAAGAAGGCGGAGGTGCTAGGGGCCGGGGAGATAATGCTCACCAGCATGGACCGCGACGGCGTCAAGACCGGCTACGACCTAGAGCTCACAAGGCTCATATCCGAGGCCCTCACCATCCCGGTCATCGCATCAGGGGGCGTCGGTGAGCCGAAACACATACTGGAGGCATTCACGAAAGGCAAAGCCGACGCGGCCCTGGCTGCGAGCATATTCCACTACGGCGAACACCCAATACCTGAGGTGAAGGAATACCTCAGGAAGAGCGGTGTCGTGGTCAGGGGCTGACTATAGGGTGTATTTTTCGCTCGTGACGTCTATGCCGGCCTCTAGCATCTTTTTTCTAACGAGGGTTAGGACCTCATCTGGCGTGTCTTTTTCCAGCGCTTCGGCAGCTATGCCCTCCATGACCTCGATAGGGGTGTCCCTGATTATCCTCTTCACAAGCGGGATCTCGTTCGCCACCATGCTGAGTTTGCGGTAGCCCATCCCGACAAGCAGTATCGCCCCCGTTACCGTGCCTGCCATGTCTCCGCAGACCTCGAGGGGCATGATCTTCTCGGTCCTGGGATCGACAGACCTGAAATCTTCGGGACAGGTGTCAATTACCCTCTTGAGTAGACTCAGGACTGCGGGGTCGTGGTCGTGGTATCCAGCCTTGAACTGCTCTGGGAGCAGGTTGAGCCTTGAGCATGTGAGGTCGTTCGTGCCCACACTCAGGAACCATGCCCCGTGCTCGACGAACTCCCTGACCATCATGCAGGCGCTGACGGTCTCTATCATCGCTCCCATCTTGGACGTCAAGGCGAACCTCGTCTTTCTTGCCGCGAGCTCCGCAGTCGCCTCCGCCCAGATCGGCTGTATCCTGTCCAACTGCTCCACGCTGGTCGCCATCGGCACCATGAATTCGAGCGATGGCGCATCCATCTTCGCCCTGAGGAACGCCCTGATGTTCGCCTTGAAGGTTTTAGGGTTGGCTAGCAGGACGTCCATGCCGCGGAATAGGAGCGGATTCCTGCCCTCAAAGAGCTCATCCGTCGCGGCGGATACCTTGTCCCCCCCCAAGTCCAATGCCCGTAAAATGATTGGGAAGCCTTCTTTCCCCGGAATCGCATCAGCCTCCATCCTCCTTCCTATGCTCCTGTATCTATCATACAGTGACCTTTCAAGCCTGTCCTCGGAGGGCATCGCCTTGAGTGCGAGAACACACTCCTCGCTTCTCACGAGGCCGCACCCTTTCGCACCGAGCTCGATCACGGCGCTAGCCTCTTCCTGGCGCGATATGTTCCCCGCCAATTGAACGACCACCGAACGGGTGGATCCGCCCTTCAGGGGCGTTTCCGCGTCCAGCGGTACTTCTTCCCTCTTGATGGTCTCGAGCCTTCTTGCGGATTCCCTCAGGGCCAGATAGCGCTCCTTCGTCTCTTCCGTGGGGTTCAGGATGGCAAGGGGGCTTTCCGGCGTGAAGGTGTCCAATATTACGTGGTCTCCAGATTCGACGGGCAGATTGCCCAAACCTTTTATATAAAGGAGCATGCGCGAGCGCTCCTTGTATATGGTGCCTTTGTGGCGCCCGAGGCCCGCCTTGTCCCCGACTGCGGTTCCTACTATATGTTCCGCCTCCGCGAACAATGTGGCGGTGTCTATCGACAGTGCCGACGGCGAAAAAACGGCAGTCTCATCAAGCATGTGCTCCACAGCCTCCTTTGCGAGTTTCTCCGGCTTTTTGCCGGACAGCAGTATCATAGCGTGCGCGCCGGCCTCGGCGTAGTCGGCCTTCTGGGGGGCTAGTAATGCCTCCATGAGAAAGTCCTCTTTCATCTGCCTATCGATCGCCTCGATTATGTTGTCTTTAGCACATTCCAGAGCCCACATCGCGAATACCCTGTTCGAAGTCACGAGGCCTATCGCGACATCGATGATTCCCCTGTCTCCTGGCTCGATTATCTTCGTCAGCATGTCCCTCTTGACATCAAGCTCGTTCCCCCTGGCGGCCCTTAAAATCTCCTCATCGGCGGGTGTCAGAGGGCGCTTCCTCCTCAAACCATCGATGTATCTCGAAATCAGCTGGTCTTTGTGCTCCCGTATGAAATCATTCTCCTTTTTTATGCGAGCCCTCAAGGCTTCCAGGGCTTTTATCTCGTCTTCTTGTTTTTTCGAGTCGATTCGCGTGCTCTTGTCGGGGACGGGCACGTCCGACTCGTACCACCAGCATCTGCCGAATTCGACCGTGTGCGGCTGCGGGAGGGATTCGACCAGTCTTTCCCTGCCGGCCTCGTTGATTAGCCTATTCTCCAGGACGAGGACGTTTTCCGGAGCGGCCTCGCCGTTTATCTCCCTGATGGTTCTGTCGAACAGCTTGAGGACATCATGCGTCTCGTCAACCCTAAGCCTGCGTACGGTCTCCTCCTCCTCGACTCCTACGGCGCCGTTGAGCCTGTACTTGAGGATGTGGAAGAACCGTTCCCTCGTCGTGAGCTTTGCGTCTATCATGCTTTCCAGGTTCGTCCTATAGGCTGCCATTTCATGCCGCCTGAATGCCTCAGTCGGGTCGTCGGAGTGTTCCGGGTTTCCGGGATCAACTATATGATCCCAGTTTTCCATCACGCTCCGGACGTTGATCTTATCTTTTATGAACCTGTACGCCACAATGCCGCGGATCCTGCGATTCAGGTCGCGTTCAGGCTCACCGCTAGCGGGCATCTTTCCGAACACGCCGTCAAAAGTGTCTCGAAGCTGTATGCGGCCGACCGCTTCCACAAGCTGCCCTGCCTGGGTTAGAGGAATCTGTCTGAGGTTGATGATTTCATTCCCGCCATTGGGCATAAAGATGAATTGGGCAGGACATTAATATATGCGCCAGAATCGCCGCTTCGGCTATTTTATGTGGTGCTTCTCTATCATTCTGTCCAGCTGGCCCCTTGGGGGGACCATCGGCAGGACGTGTTCCCGGGGGTCGACGAGGACGTCAAGGACATGTGTCTCTCCGCTTTCCAGCGCGGTCTTCAGGCCCTCCCTTATCTCTCCGGGCCTCTCGATCCTGATGCCTTTGGCTCCGAACGCGTCTGCGAGCTTGACGAAGTCTGGTGTGTCGCCTAGGCGGGTGTGGCTGTGGCGTTTGTCAAAGAAGAGCTCCTGCCACTGTTTGACCATGCCGAGCCAGCCGTTCTTCAGAAGCAGGACGGTGACTGGTATCTCCTCCTCCTTGCATGTGGCCAGGTCCTGGCATGTCATCAAGAAGCTGCCTTCGCTGCCGACGTCGATGACCTTGTGCCCCGGCATCGCGACCTTGGCGCCGATGGCCGCCGGGAAGCCGAACCCCATCGTCCCCAGGCCTCCTGAGCTGATGAACTGCCTCGGGTTCTTGATGTTGAGGAAGTGCGCCGCCCACATCTGGCACTGGCCTACTTCCGTGGTGACTATCGTCCTGTCGTCTATGAGGGAGTCGAGTTCCTTCATGACGCGCTGCTGCTTTATGGGGGTGCATTCGTGGTCCCAGCAGGGGCCGAACTCCTTCTTGTACTTCTCCAGTTTGGCGTGCCATGCCGTCCCGCCCTTGGCCTTCTTGGCGTCGAGTATCTTAAGAAGGTTCCTGAGGACGAGTTTGGCGTCGCCGACGATGGGCAGGTCGACTCTGACGTTCTTCCCTATCTCGGCGGAGTCGATGTCTATGTGGACGATCTTCGCATGCGGGGCGAACGTCTTGATATCTCCTGTTATCCTGTCGGAGAACCTGCATCCTACGGCGAAAAGGAGGTCGGATTCGGTGACCAACAGGTTCGCGGTCTTGCGTCCGTGCATCCCCACCATCCCAAGGGACAGCGGCGTCCCCTCCGGGTAGCCGCCTTTGCCCATCAGCGTCGTCGCCACCGGTATCATGAGGGAGTCCGCGACCCTGCGAAGCTCCACGCTGGCGTTGGAGGTTATCACTCCGCCGCCGGAAATTATGACCGGGCGCTCGGCTGCCAGCAGCATCTGCGCCGCCTTCTTCAGCTGGACCGGATGCCCTCCGCCGACGTCGGTCTTGTAGCCCGGCAGGTCGACGTCCTTTGGGTAGCTGAACTTCTCTATCCTCCCCTGCTGGACGTCCCTTGGCAGGTCTATGAGGACCGGCCCCGGCCGCCTAGTCGAGGCTATCTTGAACGCCGCCTTGAAGGTCCTCGGTATGTCCTCACACCTCGTGAGCTGGAAGTTGTGCTTCGTGATCGGCATCGTTATCCCGACGATGTCCGCCTCCTGGAACGCGTCGTTGCCGATGAGGGACGTCGGCACCTGCCCCGTCAACGCGACAATGGGGACCGAGTCCATGTAGGCGTCGGCGATCCCGGTCACGAGGTTGGTGGCCCCCGGGCCCGAGGTTGCGATGCAGACTCCGACTTTGCCCGATGCCCTGGCGTACCCCTCTGCCGCGTGGGCTGCGACCTGCTCGTGCCTGACGAGTATGTGCCTGAGGTCCTTCGGGTCGGTCCTCGCGAACTCGTCGTAGACGTCCAATATCTGGCCGCCGAGTATCCCGAACAGGTGCTTTACCCCCTCCGCCTGGAGGGATTTTATGATCGCTTCAGCTCCTTTCATCCTAATCCCTCATATATACGGCTAAGCAAAATATATACTTACTCAACCCAAAATTCCACCTCAAACACATGAAAAAGCCCTCTGATGAGCGCCCGGGCGAGCCCTACGGCGACTTTCGCGGATATGTGCTCGGCTACCTTCCGAAGATCGGCCTCACCGCGTCGACTGTCACGATGGAAGGCCCGCACAGCATCAGGGTGGCCGCCAGAGGCGGCACGGGCGAGGGAGTCCTCTTGATCGCGCTCAAGCACACGCGGAAGGTCGGAGTCCACCCGCTCATGGGCCTGGGCAGGGAGATGGCTGCGGGGGGTTTCAGTCGCGGCATTTTCCTTTCGACTTCGGGATATACTCTGGAGGCTTCGGAGTATGGCCTCGCACACGACATGACCCTGATAGCCCCGGGGCAGTCCGCCGAGGCGTCCGCGATCTGGGCGCAAGGCCAAAAAACCGACAGCCGCAACATCTTCGAACGGGTCTTTGCCTCATCGATGGACGATGCCGCCGCAAAAGCCTTCTTTGAAAAAGAGCGGCACAGGCCGATAATGGGCCTCATCGGCAGGGATGAGAGGATCGACTCCATCGAGGGGAGGTTCGCCCCGGTCGGGTGCTTCGCGCTCGGGCGCGCCGGGGGCGCATCGAACAGGTTCTTCGTCAACCTGAGCTCATGCAACCTCTACTACATATACCGCGGCATAAGGGGCAACGAGGTCAACCTCCGATTCTACGAGCTCCTGCACCGGATCATGGACCTTAACCAGAACTCCCTGCGGATACTCTCCGACGCCGTGGAATGGCAGGAGCTGAACCTTTCACGCCTCGATCCGAAATACCACGGATTCCTCCAGGAAAACTACAATAACGTCCTCACGCTCCAGAACCGGGGGCTGATCGGCATGAGCAGGGACGGCGGATCGATCCTGTCCAATGTGAACCTCAAGCCATTCAGGGACGAACGCTACGACCTGGGCCGGTTCCTCGCCGAAGAGCCATCCGTCGAAAGCCGCAACCCGGTCGATGCGGTCGCATACGCTCCCACTGCGGTCCTCCATCTCCTGTCGGGGCTCCTCCAGGCGGAAGGGGAATTCAAGGGCGTCACATACATGCCATACTACACCTGCAGATACGCCAGCGCCGACGGGACCATGCGGACCCTCGCATACGACTCAGTCAAACCGAAGAACTAGAATGCCTGCGGGCACGAACCAAAAAATGCCGGAAAAGAACGAGCGGAGGTGCGGGCGGATGGCGGGGCAGATCAGACCTTCCGCAGCCCCCCTGCGCATCAAAAATGACTGACTACCAGGGCAGCCTGGAGTTCCAGGCGGTGATAGGCAAGTTCATAGAGAAGATGGGCTTCGAGATAGAGTCCGTCAAGGTCCTGGAAGACGGCAGCATAGACTTCAAGGCCCGGACAGCGAGCCCCATGGGCGGGAAGGTCACCTCCCTCATCAGGGCATCCGTCTACTCGCGCCAGGTCAACGCCAACGACATAGAAGACCTCAACGGGACGATGGGCGAGACCGGGGCCGTCAGGGCGGCCTACATAACGACCTCCGGCTTCTCCGACGACGCGGTCGAAATCGCCAAAGACAAGCCCATCAGCCTCATCAACAAGTACCAGCTGATGGACTCGATAGAGAAGCGGGGCCTCATCACGGACCGCAGCCTCATGGAGTCCCTGGACAGGTTCGGAATGGGGGAGCAGCATTTCCAGGGGATCGAACAGTCCTTCGCGAGCTCGAAGACAGACCCCCAGGCCAGGGAATATTTCGAGACCCTGGCGAAGAAGGGCTCCGAGAAGGTCGCGAACCTGGAGGTCCGATACTGCCCCCTCACGGTCCTCAAGGTCATCAGCCAGAAGGATGTGTGGACCGAGGACCAGACCATCCGCAGCGTCGAGAAGAAGGACTACCTGTTCGTGAACCTCAACAACCTCGACCTGTACTACATGATACAGAAGCGGAAGAAGAACGCGACGGAACGGCTACTCCTGCGTTCGGACATAATAAAGAAGATATTCGGCCTGCCGGAGGAGTCGAAGCAGTACCTCCTCAACCTCCTGGACTACGGCGACCTGCCGATCGAAGACCTCCAGGGGATGGACCTGTCCATACTGAAGAACAGGAAGGTGATAGACACATACGAGGGCAACCGGATGAAGAAGGGGGATTTCACCGAATACGTGCAGATGTTCCTCGAAGGGCTGGTCGAGACCATAAACATGATAGTCGACGAGATACTCTACGGGCTCAGCAGCTGGGGGGAAGGTACGGAAAAGAAGACGGAGGAGGTGAAGCCGAAGAAGAAGGTGATGGCGGTCGTCAACATGCCCCACGTCTTCGGAGGGATCTACGACATCTGGAAATACCTGGAGACGACCCGCGGCCTCAGGACCGACGCGTCGATCGACGCCCTCAACTACTCGTCCAACGACGTCTCGAAGATACTCAAGAGCGTCATGAAGGGGAAGGTGAGGCCGGAAGGGGTCCTATTCATGCCGTATTTCAGGGCTAAATACCTGGACAAGGAGGGGAAGGTCTCAAAGTACGAGATGCTCGTCACCCCGAAGTTCAGGGACGAAGCCGCCAAGGACGCGGCGGAAAAAACCCCTCCGAAGCCTCCGCGCAAGATGCCCCCTGCGGGAGAGTTCAAGCTGATCAAATAGCCTCCAGCACCCATATCCTGCGGGTGAGGCTCTTGTGGATGTAGACGTCGAATGTTTCAACGGCCTTGAACCCCCCGGAAGATATCTCCCTGTCTGACGGGGCCATAAGAGCCATGAAGCACCCCCCGTCCAATATCGCCCTCGCGTTTGACAGGAATTTTCCGTACAATCGCCCTGGATCCTCGCTGGAGTAGGACGACCTCCCGTACGGCGGGTCGGTCGCAATCGCGTCCGCCGAACCCCTCCCCTTGAGCGCATCATTGACGGATACCTCCCCCGCGAGGCCGAACTCCCCCAGATTCTGCCTGCAGCCTTCCACCATCTTCGGATCGATGTCCCAGCCGCAGAGGCCGATGCCCATGAGGCCGGCCTCGATGAGGACCCCCCCCGTCCCGCAGAACGGGTCCAGCACCGTGTCATCGGAGGAGACCCTCGACAGGTTGACAAGAGCCCTGGCGAGCTTCGGGTGCATGCTCGTCGGGTGAAAATACGGCCGATACTGCGCCCTCCTCAGCTGGTAGCCCCTCTCGGCCTTGATCCTGAGCCCTGCGACGTATCCTCCCCCGGTCTCGTAGACGAGGACTTCCGCTGCGGGATTCTTCAGGTCCACAACCATGCCGAACTTCGTCAGGAGGTCTCCGAGCCTCTTCTGCACCTTCTGGGAGCCGGTAACCCTGAACGTCGGCGCCTCGCAGATGCTGTCATAGATGTCCGCAGCAAGGCCGTCGACGCCCCTGGCCACGCTCACCTCCTCAGCCGCGGATAGAGTGTAGGCGAGCCTGGATACGAACTCCGCCCCCTCGTCGACGGTCTTCACGAACGCCAGCCTCCCCTCGGTCCTCACGTCGTATTCCAGCATCTGCCCGTCGAGGACGGCCTTCAGCTCCGCCAACGGGAGGGTCGGATGCTCGCCGGAGAGCTGGAGGATGAACTTCATGGTAAATACTACAGCTAATCCCTATTTATCGGCTGTGTCCGAATAAGACTACGAAAGACTTCGCGTTTTAGGCAGAACATGAACACCTCAATAGAACATGTCAAGGCCCTACTGCGCGGACTAAAACGAACTCAGATAAAAGCGTCTGGCGACATTGTCAAGAAAATTCAGGATGCCCATCGGGTGCAGACGGCTGAGGTATACGACAACCTATACTCGCCTGACCGTCTCGTGCGGGTCGAAGCACAAGAGAGCCGCAGGGCACATGATGAAACCTATCGCCTATACTTCCAAATAACTCCAAGAAGGCGATTGAAGGTCGTAGCGACCCATAAAACCCTGAAAAAACGGTTATATATCGTGACCGCACATTATATGACGAGCAAAGCGGACAAACTAGTCAAACCGTTAAAATCCAGGCTGATGCGATGAAAGCCCAATACATCTACGACAAAGACACTGATTCGCTGGCCATCTTCACCGGCCGCAGAACCCATGCCAGCGTGGAACTCGGCGGAGAGATAATAGTGGACTTGGACAGCAGGAATAATGTGACCGGGGTAGAGATACTCAACCCCGACAAGCTATTCAAGCTTCCTAAGAAGAGCCTAGAGAACATAGACTACGCCTCCCTAGCATCCGTCAACCGGGGCGGTCTCACCTGGATATATCTGGCCCTAAAAATGGGGGATATAGAAAAGCAGACCCAGATACCCCTCGCAGTGGCGGCGTAAGACGTTCAGCCAACCCGTCGACGCTCTTCGCATCGCATATCTCTTCCGCAGCGGACAGGGTGTAGGCGAGGCGGGATACGAACTCCGCCCCCTCGTCGACGAGCTCGACATACGCCAGCCTCCCCTCCGTCCTGACATAGTATTCCAGCATCTGCCCGTCGAGGACGGCCTTCAGCTCCGCCAACGGGAGGGTCGGATGCTCGCCGGAGAGCTGGAGGATGAACTTCATGGTATTATACTGCTGTAAAAGCGTATTTATCGGCTATAAATGTGTCGGCTAAAGGTATAGCGAAAACTCTTCCTCGCTTACCCGGGCCAGTTTCAGGATATTCTTCATCGTCCCTATCTTCAATTCCTTGTGTTGTGGCACTACAGTGCCCACTTTTCCGTCTGCAGTCGCCTTCGACAATCTGACATGGCTGCCTGAACGTCCGCTTATGGAGAAGCCGAATCGGTTGCAGAGTATCTTTACCGTCTCATGACCCGAGACCTTTCGCAAACTTGGCATTTTTAACTTCGAATACGGTCACAATCGGCTTAGAGACCTTGCCTAAGGGAAACTCCTCAAGATAGAGTTCCGTCGCCTCACGAAGGTTGGATACCGCCTTTTCAAGGGTCTTCCCCTGGCTGGTCGTACCGACCTCGGGACAATAGGCTACGAAGACATCCTCTTCCTTGTGCAAGACAGCGGTAAATGTCATAATAATGCTATGAATTCGCCTAATAAAAGCTAATCCCAAATTGGCTTCGGATAGTCGTGAAAACATCGCCCGGACAAGTAAAGTAATAGCGGATCGCTTAAATATTTGAACTTGACACTAGCCAAAAATGGCTTAAACAAGCGATCTGCTAGCATCGATAAGGAAAACCCCTATAGAAAAGTTCAAATATTTTCCTTATCGATTATAAACCCCGGAGGCACCTTCCATCCTGTCCGGCCGGTCACATGGGGGATGCTCGCCGGAGAGCTGGAGGATGAACTTCATGGTATACTGCACACAGGCGGGGTTTTTATCCAAAATACTCTATATGGTAAGGCATGTCGAACGACGACGTCAAGGCCAAGATCGGCCTCGAAATCCACGTCCCCCTCGCGACGGGGCGGAAGCTCTTCTGCGACTGCCCAACCAACTACTGGGCGGCCAAGGAGCCCAACAGGAACACGTGCCCCGTCTGCACCGGGATGCCGGGTTCGAAGCCGTATCCGATAAACGAGGAGGCGGTGAAGACGGTACTCATGATAGCCAGGCTGCTTGAATGCGAGGTGGTCAAGGAAAACGTCTTCGTCAAGAGGAAGCACTACGACTACCCCGACCTCCCCTCAGGCTACCAGAGGACGAGCGAACCCTTCGGGCTGAAGGGAAGCTTAAGCGGCGTCGGAATATGGGAGGTACACCTCGAGGAGGACCCAGGCCGCTACGACCTGAAGAGCGGGAACGTCGACTACAACCGCTCCGGCGTCCCCCTCATCGAGATCGTCTCCGCCCCGGACATGAAAGGCCCCGAAGACGCCAGGAGCTTCATGAGGGCCCTCGTCAACATACTCAAATACACGCAGCGCACCCTCGTCGACGTCGGCGGCGTAATGAGGGCCGACGTCAACATCAGCATAGAGGGCGGCGCGAAGGTCGAGATAAAGAACGTCAACTCCGTCGCGGGCGCGTTCAAGGCGATACAGTACGAGATAGTGCGGCAGAAGAACCAGATGAAGCGGGGGGTCCGGGTCATCCAGGAGACTCGCGGATTCAACGAGAAGACGATGGTCACCGTCTCGCAAAGGATCAAGGAGACCGCCGCAGACTACCGCTTCATCCCGGACCCCGACATCCCCCCTCAGGAGTTCTCCGAAGGCTACGTCGGTGCGATAAGGCTCCCGCAGACGCCGCAGCTTCGGCGCAAGAGGCTCATCCAGGAATACGGGATAAGGCAGGACTATGCGTCGACCATGGTCCGCGACAAGGACATCGCAGACCTCTACGAGGCGATAGCGTCCAAGGTCGACAGGGAGGTCGCCCAGACGTGGATATGCCGGGAGATCCTCGGCCAGCTCAACTACAGGAACATCGACTACTCGGAGTCGAAGCTGACTGAGGAGAACGTCACGGAACTCCTGCAGCTCATAAAAAGCGGCGAAATCACCGAGAACGTTGGGAAAAAGATCCTCGAGCGGGTCATCGACTCCGGGGAGAGCCCCCAGAGGATCGTCTCCGGCGAGGGCCTAGGCAGGGTCTCCGCCGTCGACGAGCTCGCCTCCGTAGTCGACTCCGTCCTGTCCGAGAACCCGCAGGCGATGGCGGACTACAAGGCAGGCCAGGAGAAGGCCGCAAACTTCCTCATGGGCAAAGTGATGGCGAAGATGAAGGGCCGCGCCGACAGCAAGGTAGTCGGCGCACTCCTGAAAGAGCGGCTATGACAGACGAGGACCCGTTTCTTGCGGCCATCGGCTTCCTGGAAGGCAGGGACAACCGGCTCAACGAATGGGGCGCCAAACTCGACAGGGCCTTCGAGGTCCTCCAATCCAACATCTACATGACAGCCTACCTGTTCATATGCCTCCTCCTCCTGCTCCTTCTGGCATCCCCGGCCATGCTCGCATCAGGCAACCAGAGCCTGACGAACGTCGGCGCATTCATGCACGTGGCCGCAGGCATCCTCATGATGTGCCACCAGCTGCCGGACCGCAGCCTCGTATTCGGGGGGATACCGATGCCGGTGTGCGCCAGGGACGCCGGAATATACGTCGGAGCCGCAGCCGGATTCGCGACCGTCCTTCTCAAAAACCGGCCCAAATTCCTCTCCTCCATCAAGATGGTCGCCTTGGCGACGGCGCCGATAGCATTGGACGGGATCACGCAGACGGTCCTCCTGATGCGGGAGAGCAACAACGTCCTGCGCCTGGCGACCGGCCTCATATTCGGCCTTGGCATCGCAGCCTACGCCGCGAACAGGATACTCCTCTGGCGTAGGCCGAAATTCAGGGAGCAGGTCCGGGAAAACGGGCTCATGGCCGCCGACATGGCAGCGGCCGCATTCATGCTCGTCCTTTTCCTGCAAACATTAGGCGGCATCTTCGGCGCCGACTACCTGACCGAGCCCCAGGCAGTGGAACACGCACTCAAAGAATACGGTCCCCTGCCCCACGGGCAGGTGAGGACCTACTATGTCAGCTCATTCACCCCCGTCACGATCCAGATGGACCCCTTCTACGGCAGCCACCGGGACATCATACTGGACGACATAATGGCGACGGACTTTGCGAAAAAACGGCTGACCAACCTATTGTCCCCGGAGGTGCCGGAGCACATGAACGGCGACATCTCCGTCGGGGAGGCGCTAAAGGCCTCAGCGGACAAAGAGCACAAATACGGCATCTGGGCCGTAGCATTCCTGAGCGGCGACCCGGTAAGGGGCCGGGCACCATACCTGTCCGAAGGCCAAGGGACCTACATCTACATCGACCCAATAACCGCAAAAACCATAACGAAAACGACTCATTAGGGACATTGTTCGGCATTTTTCCTGTTTTTATACGGAACCTACTTTATATTTGACTATGCGTTTTACGCCTTACATAATAGCCGCCCTAATGGCTGCCGCGGCCTTTTCAGGCTGCATAGAGGAGCCCAACTGCCAGGACGGCCTCAAAAACGGCCTCGAGGAGGGCGTCGACTGCGGAGGCCCCTGCGCCGCCTGCTCGGAGGCCCCGCCTACCACAATCCCGGCAATCGACTGCTCCAGGCTGGAGGCGGGAGACAAACGGGACGAATGCTACTTCAACAACGCCCAAAACCAGCTGGACTACGACGGCTGCCAGAAAGTCCAGATGAACCTCTGGAGACAGCAATGCATCAGGAGGGTCGCCGCAGAAAAAGGCGACCTAGCAGGCTGCGCCCTCGTGACGGACCCCGTAGAGAAGAGCTCATGCGTCATGGAAGTCGCCATCCTGCAACGCAACGAATCCCTGTGCGCGGACGTCGGCAACCCGGACCAGAAGGACACATGCCTCTTCCAGGTCGGCTTCAACACCAGATCCAACGAAACCTGCGGGCGGATAACCTCGGAATCCACGAAATACCGCTGCCTCGCCCTCATAAACAAGGACGAAAAATACTGCGACCGCCTCCTGGAGAACAAGAGCAAAGACTACTGCTACGGCAAAGTCGCCACAGTCAAACCGGACGTCTGGCTGTGCAAGAGCATCGGCGAAGACAGGACAGCGGACGAATGCTTCCTCCAAGTCGCCCAGAAAAAAGTCGACTCCCAAGTATGCTCCGACCTCAGGAACAAGAACCTCACCACCGACTGCCTCGAAACCGTAAGGAAAGCCAAAGAACAGATGGACAAACTCGGAGCCAGCCTAGGAGACCAGGCGAAGATAGTGCCGCAGATATAGCGGTTTTCGGTTTTCAGTTTCCAGTTTTCAGTTTTCAGTGTTCAGTTTTCAGTTTTCAGTTTTAACCGAAAACCGAGAACCGAAGTTTCCAGTTTTCAGTCTATCTAACGGCGTTTTTTTCGATGGAACCCTTGAGGCTGAACAACATCATACGTATCCTTTCTAATTTTTTCATAAACCCCCCGAATTTGTCCTCTTCGATGAGACATGCGTCCTTGCAGAATTCGAGCCAGAATTCAGTCTCATTGCATTCGCCTATGCAGACCATTACCTTCTGCCGCTGCTGGTTCCTGTTCTCGAAGGCCGCCATCTCCGCAAGATTCGTGCAGACGGCCGTAGTCGAGCCGAAAAGCTGGTCCTTGAGGCGCCAGTGCCTGTCCAAGTCCTTGATCTCGCGGTAGACTTCGATGCTGAGGGCGTATGCCTCCCTATAGACATTCAGGTTTTTGAAATTCTGGGCCATGTTCCCTGATAAAGAACCCCCCCTTTAGAATCAGACACTTGAAAGGTAGTACTATCACGAAACACTGCTGAGAACTGAAGTTTCCAGTTTTCTGTTTTCGGTTTTGACCGTAAACCGAGAACCGAAGTTTCCAGTTTTAACCGAGAACTGTAAACCGAAGTTTCCAGTTTTCAGTTTTCGGTTTCCAGTTTTAACCGAGAACTGTAAACTGTGAACTGAATACCGAGAACCGAGAACTGTAAACCGAAGTTTCCAGTTTCCAGTTTTCGGTTTTGACTGTAAACCGAAAACTGAGAACCGAAAACTGAGAACCGTGAACCGAAAACTGAAAACCGAAGTTTCCAGTTTCCTGTTTTTACTGAAAACCGTGAACCGAAAACCGTAAACCGTGAACCGAAAACCGTGAACCGAAAACCGTGAACCGAAAACCGTGAACCGAAAACCGTGAACCGAAAACCGTGAACTGAGAACCGAAAACTACTGTTTCGGATATTCTGTCCCCGTCTCTTTCAGGTGTTTTCTGACAGGTTCCAAGACCTCGGAGAGGTGTGTGGCGGTCATGTTCTTCAAATCCGCTGGGTGGAGCTTCTTCGCGAGGTAGTCGGCCTCCAACTGTTCGTAGTTGGCATATTCCGCGTCTCCGCCGTATTTGGCTGGCCTGTTGACCTTCAGGGAATCGAACCTTGGGAAGAGGAGGAGCTTACATGTGTCGAGGACGGGGTTCACTCCCGGCTCCTGGGGGCAGTATGCCGCACCGATCTTCTTCTTGACGGAAGCCGCATCCTCATCCACCGAAATCAGGGACTCCGGTCTGCTGGAGCTCATCTTCGAGTCCGGCCCCTGTAGGGCGCAAAGAAGCGGCGTATGCAGGCATACGGGCTTCCTGTATCCTATGACGGGGAGTATCTCCCTGGCGAGCATGTGGATCTTCCTCTGCTCCATGCCGCCGTAGGCGACGTCGGCTCCGAGGTGCTTGATGTCGGCGATCTGCATCAGCGGATAGATGACCTGCGACACCCTCGCGTTCTCGACGTCCCTGGCCACCTCCTGCATGCTTCGAAGGGCCCGGCTCATCGTGACCTCCAAGGCCAGCTGAAGCACGTCGGATACGTAGGCCTTCTCGAACTGGAAGTCGGAGCCTTTCACATATTCCGCGTCCTTGAGGCCGAGGCCCCTGAAGCATTCGGTCCAGTACCGGACCATCCTCTCTATCCATTCCGGGTCGCCTTTCCTGTTCAGGCGGGTGTGTACGTCCGCAAAAAGCACCTTGACCTTGAATCCGGCCTTCTTGAGGTCCAGGAGCTTGGTGGCGGTGACCATGTGGCCGATGTGGACCTGGCCGGAGGTCTCGTAGCCGCAGTATACGGCGGGGCTCTTCAGCTTCAATACGTCGGCGAGCTCCTCCTCGGTCACGGCTTCGGCCGTGTTGCGCAGGACGAGGCCGGATTCGCTCATTTTTTCAGCGCCTCAAGCTCGCTTATTATGTCCCATATGACGGTCTTCGCGTGCATTGATATGTTGACGTCGGTGGTTATCTCGTCGAGTGCGTAGATGGCGCTCGTTATGACGACGTCGGTCTCCTTGTGTTCCCTGCCCAGGTCGGCTTTGATCTGTGTGAGGACGGCCTTGACGCGTTTGGGCATGGAATAGTCCGCCAAGACCTCGTCGATCTTGCCTAAAACGCTCTTTACGTCCATGTTCAAATCACCGTCAAACGGCCAACCAGCATTCGGAGTAGGTCAAACGCCCCCCTGGATGCGATCGCCCGAATCTAAGATGCCTTACCGCACCAGGCGGATGCGATATTTTACTGAGATAGCTATAGGCGTTCCCCGTTAAAAACCAGCATCGGCGTAGGGGACGCGCACCTCTAAGACGTCGTTTCTGCACCGTATCCTGGCCTCCCCGGCCTTGATCAAGTCCGTCTCGAAGACCTCCGAATAGGCCATCACCCCGTTCTGGACGATGTCCAGCTTGATCTCGTCCTCGCAGACGCTGACCCTTATGCATTCCGGCCTGATTCCGGGAATCTCCGCCGTCAGGACGACGCCGTCGACGCCTTCGTCGAATTCGATATAGGGCTCAAGGCCGTTGGAGAAGGTTATCTGTGCCCCCATAATGTTTGCCAGCTGCCTGGAAAGCCTCCATAAGAGCTCGTCGAAACCGTCCACGCATATTAATAACAACAGCCGCTTATTAAATGTGGCGGAACACATGCGCAAAGGCGCCGAAGCGGACATCTCCGTGAGCAGAGGCACGCTCACAAAGGAGAGGGTCGCCAAGAAGTACAGGATCCCGCAGCTTGATTCCAGGCTCCGGCGGCAGAGGACCAGGCGCGAGGCGAAAAACATGCAGACCGCCGCCTCCATCGGCATCAGGGTTCCGAAGCTCTTGAAGGTCGACGAGAGAAGGTTCACGATAGAGATGGAATACGTCCCCGGCGAGCTAATCAGGGACGTGTTCGAACGGGGGGAGAGGATATCGGAGCTTTCGCATCAGGGGGGCCAAAGCCTCAGGATGCTCCACGAAGGCGGCCTCGTCCACAACGACCTCACCACATCCAACCTCATAGCAGGCGAGGACGGCATCTGCGTCATCGACTTCGGCCTCGGCTACCACACCTGCCGCCTCGAAGACCAGGCCATGGACCTGGTGGTTTTCAAGAAGTCCATCTTCGCGACGCACACCGCCCATGCCGGCGCGATCTGGGAGGCCCTCCTTGAAGGGTACAATCCCGGAAATGAGATGATGAAGAGGATAGAGACGATAGAGAAGCGGGCAAGGTACAAATAGGGTGCGCTCAAATCATGCTTACGTTGATCAGTTCGTCCACCATCTTGATTCCATCGCTTGTGAGCGAACCGATTTCCTCGATGTACTTCTGCCTGTGCAGGCGGCGCAGGGCTTCCGACAGCTGCCCGCTCTGCAGGTTGCATTTCTCCGGCAGATCCCTCAAGGACGTATGGTAGTACAGCCCAAGCAGCACCCTGGTCTCGTTCAGCCCGATCCTCCTGGATTCGGTCCTTGCGATCCTCAGCGTGTTGAGGAAGTCGACGATGGTGTCCTTCGGCCCCCTGAACAGGAGCGAGTAGGAAGACAGCCTGTCGGCGCTCATGCAGTCGACTACGCGCACGTATTTGTTGACGCTCTCCTCGTCGCCCATGTAGATCTCCCGTCCGATGGTGGCGAGGCGGTGCAGGCGGATGTCTTCGGCTGGGGGCAGGAGCATCCGGTGATTGGTCACAAGGACTTCCGCCTTCGTCCACTCGTTCTTTGCCATCCTGCCTTCTAGGTCGAAGCCGAAGAGCGTAGCGCGGCTGGTGTACTCGAGGCCGTACCTGGCGATCGGGATCTCCATCCCGTATTCCCTGACCAAGTCCCTGAGGGGGAAGATCGCCTTGACTATCACCAGCTTCAGCGGCTTCCAGAGCTCGGTCACCCCGTACCTGCCCTCGAATGTTCTACCATGAGCCAGGATGAATTCGTAGAATGCGGCCCTGCTTTGCGTTTCAGCCGATGTGACCGTCAATAGCCCCCCATTCAGCTCGTATTTCACGCCTGCCCCGTCCAGGATCGGGAGATTCATCCTCAAGGACTCCACCGCCTGCCTTGCATCTGCTTTGGCAAAGTATGTGGACATCCCGTTGATGACCGTGGCGTAGACGCCGGCAGCCGGATCCATCAAGACATATTGCGTTTCCGGAGGTAAAAGCTGGCGCACGACACCGATACTTTCCCCCGGTCCTCAGGAACCGGGCAGCCTTTTTAACGGGAAACGCCTATATTTTTCCGAAAATGAAAGCCCCGTCCTATCATTCGGCCATGATCGGCCTCATAATCGGAGCCTAGGCTCCACACACCATCTCTAGGGCGGATTATGGGACCCGGCCCGGTTGCTGCCTTTTTTTTGATGCAATCCATCACATATACACCACATAAAATGGCTCAAATACTGTTTTTGGACACGACACTCAGGGACGGCGAACAGACGCCCGGAGTTTCCCTTTCCACGGAAGACAAGCTCAAGATAGCAGGCGCCCTGGACAGGCTCGGCGTGGACATCATAGAGGCCGGCAGCGCATGCACCAGCGAGGGGGAGCGCGCGAGCATCAAGGCCGTGGCGAACGCCGGACTGGATGCGGAGGTCGCCAGCTTCGCGAGGATCATGAAGGCGGACATAGACCTCGCCCTCTCATGCGACGTGGACTGCATATTCCTCGTCGCGCCCACGTCGGACCTGCACATAAAGTGGAAGCTGAAGAGCACGCGGGAGAAGGTCCTGCGGGAGGTCACGGATATGACCGAATACTGCAAAGACCACGGGCTCAGGGTAGACCTCTGCTGCGAGGACGGCTCCAGGAGCGACCCTGACTACCTCCTTAAGGTCATGGATGCGGCATATGCCGCGAAGGCCGACAGGTTCACCGTCGCAGACACCGTCGGCATCCTCACCCCCGAGCGGACCGCGGTCCTCTTCGAGAAGGTCGCCGCCCGGGCGAAGTTGCCGGTGGGAGTCCACTGCCACGACGACTTCGGCATGGGGACCGCCAACACGCTGACTGCGGTGAAGCACGGCGCAAGGTGCGTCAACGTCACCGTCAACGGCCTCGGCGAGCGGGCGGGAAACACGGCACTCGAGGAGGTGGCTGTGGCGCTGAGGCTGACCACGGGGCACAAGTTCAGGATACGGATAGAGGGGCTCAACCGGATAAGCCACCTGGTGGAGAGGCTCACCGGCATAAACGTGCCGCCGAACAAGCCCATAGTCGGGGAGAACGCCTTCACCCACGAGGCGGGCATACACGTCGACGGGATACTGAAGAAGCCGAGCACGTACGAGCCGATCAAGCCGGAGATAGTCGGCGCCAAAAGGAGGTTCGTCCTCGGCAAGCACGTCGGCTTCAAGAGCGTCAGGAAGATGCTAGAAGACGCGGGATTCAAGATGTCCGACGGGCAGATGCGGGAGGTGTTCGACAAGGTCAAGGAGATGGGGGACAAGGGCAAGCACGTGACCTCCGTAGACCTGGACACCCTCGCCCATAGCGCGATGGGGCTCAAGCGCGAGAAGCCGATAAGGCTCCTTGAGCTCGTCGCAACCGCAGGGAACAAGATCGTCCCCTCCGCGACGGTGAAGCTCGAGATAAACGGGCGGAAGGTCACAGAAACCGGCGAAGGGGACGGGCCCGTGGATGCGGCGATACGCGCCATAAGGGCGGCGACGAAGGACGTCCCCTTCGAGCTGAAGGAATACCACGTCGACGCCGTCTCCGGCGGAGCCGACGCCGTAGTGCGGATACTCGTCACCCTGAAAAGCAAGGGGAAGCTCTACACAGCCGAAGGCGCCGGCACCGACATAGTATTGGCCTCCGTCGACGCCATGATAAACGGAATAAACGCCATCATCATGCGGCAGACCGCGGCATAGGCAGGGCTCCGGGGTCGAAGAACATGAGGATAAGAACCAACAAACCGCTCAGCAACCACTCGAGCCTGGGCATAGGCGGCGACGCAGACGCCCTGATGATGCCCAAAGACGTGGGGGAGCTGGTGGAGGCGATAGGCTTCTGCAATGCAAGCGGCCTGGACTACGTCGTCGTCGGCTCCGGGTCCGCGGTCCTCTTCAGCGACAAGGGATTCCGCGGATGCGTCATAGTGACCTCTGAGATGGGGTTCGTCGACTTCAGGAAGCAGATCGCCGAAGCCGAGGCCGGGGTCCAGCTGGCCCGTTTCATCGACATGCTGGCGGAGCGCTGGCTTGGCGGGATGGAGAAGCTCTACGGGATACCCGGCACGATCGGTGGGGCTGCATACACCAACGCAAGCTACAAGGGCACCTCCATCGGGCAGTTCATCCACTCCATAATGGCTGTCGACTCGGAAGGCATCGTGGTCGAGATACCCCAAAAGGATGTCGGCTTCTCCTACAAGCGGGGGTACTGGGGAGGGACGATACTCAGCGTCAAATTCGACCTCACCGGCCTCCAACCGTCTGCTGGCATACGGCAGGCCCTGGACTCCCAAACGGCCCAGCGCGCCAACTCGCTGCCCGTCGGAAAAAAGGCATGCCGCATGTTCGAGAACGTCGGGGGGGACTCCACCGCGCTGCTCATCGAAAGATGCGGCCTCGCGGGGCTCAGGATTGGCGGCGCTGCGCTGTGGGCGAAGCAGCCCAACTACGTCGTCAACGTGGGGGGAGCCAAGGCCGACGACGTGATAACCCTCGTGAAAAGGGTAAGCGACGGCCTGGAGAGAAAGCTCGGACTCGACGTCAGCATAGGCATACGGGTCATCGGGGAACTGTGATCACCCATTCGGCGCTTAAGCTGCGGCAGCCTTCCCCATCCGTGACTTGATTATCTCCTCCGCCTCGGATTCCGTAAGGGACCCGTCCCGCCTGAGCGAACGCCTCCCGGAGGCCAAGCCTCCCCCGAAGCTGCCGCACATGGCAGAACCTGATATTGCAATATATTAAAACACCAATGACGTATGTATTCCATTATGGCTACGATCTCCGAGAAGATACTGGCAGCCAAGTCTGGCCTCAAGGAGGTCGAGCCAGGGCAGATCGTCGAGGCCGAAGTCGACTACGTCATGGTCAACGACGTCACAGGCCTTCCCGCGTTCGGGGTCTTCGACAGGCTCGAAGCCCCGCCCAAAGACGGGATATCCGTCCTCATACCCGACCACTACGTCCCCAACAAGGACGTCGCGTCAGCGGAGCAGGCGAAGGCGATGCGCCTGTTCGCGAAGAAACACAGGCTCACCAACTACTACGAGGTCGGCAGAAGCGGCGTATGCCACCAGCTCATGATAGAGCAGGGATACGTCGCCCCCGGCAGGCTCATAGTCGGCGCAGACAGCCACACCTGCAGCTACGGCGCCCTCGGGGCGTTCGCAACCGGCATCGGCAGCACCGAGGCCGCCTGCGCCATGGCGTCCGGGAAGCTCTGGTTCCGCGTCCCCGAATCCCAGAAGTTCACGGTCGAAGGCAGGCTCGGCAAATACGTCATGGGCAAGGACATAATCCTACACGCGATAGGGGAGCTCGGAGTCGACGGCTCCCTTTACAAGAGCATGGAATGGTACGGCTCCGCCATCAGGTCGCTGCAGCTCGCGGACAGGATAACCATATCCAACATGGCCATCGAGGCCGGAGCCAAGGCAGGCATCGTCCCGCCGGACCGGAAGGTCGACGACTACCTCAAAGGCCGCGTAAGGGGCGGATACAAGGCCGTGTTCAGCGACAGGGACGCCATATACTCCGAGAGATTCGAATACGATGCGACGGACATACCCTGCACCGTCGCGGAGCCGTTCCTTCCCGAGAACGCGAAGCCGGCATCCGAGGTCGGCGTCGCGATCGACCAGGCTTACATCGGCTCCTGCACCAACGGCCGCATAGAGGACTTCCGCGTCGCTGCGAAGATGCTCAAGGGCAGGGAGGTCAAAGACGGCGTAAGGCTCATCATAGTCCCCGCCTCGCATGCGATAATGGACCAGATGATCAAGGAGGGCCTGTACGACATATTCAGCAGGGCCAAAGCCTACATATCGGGTCCGACGTGCGGCGCATGCCTGGGGGGATACATGGGCATCCTCGCCGACGGGGAGGTCTGCGTCTCCACGACGAACCGCAACTTCATAGGCCGCATGGGCCACAAGAGCAGCAGGGTGTATCTGGCGAACCCCGCGGTCGTCGCGGCATCCGCGATAACCGGGAAGATAACGGACCCGAACCAATTGAAGAGGAGATGAACCATGAACGCAAGGAAAAGGAACACACAGGGGCCGGCGCAGGCCGGCGCACAGGATAAGCCAAAGGTCGAACTCCTAGAGACCGTCGAGACACTGATGGCCAAGGGGGCATGGGCGGAGGCCGCCAGGAGGATGCAGGAATCCGTCTCCCAGAGCTATGACGAGCTCAAAGGCCAGCGAGCAAAGGACTTGTCCGTCCTCTTCGCGCTCGAGCACCAGAGGCTCCCTGATGGGGGTGATGTCAGGGTTTGGAACGTACAGGTCCTGGAGGCCCTGCGCAACCTCGAGGAAGGGCCCGCAAGCCTTGAGCTGCGCAACGCCTACCGGCGATACCTGCAGGAGCCCGCGGCACTGGACGGGGCCAGAGCCGACATGTTCAGGCGATACGGGATACAGGCGAAAAAATGAACCCCCGAACCAGGCTAAGATGAAAGACGCCCTCATCATAATCGACATGCAGAACGACGTCGTCCATGAGATGCTGCCCTTCGCGAAGGATGTAGTGCCTAAAATCGGGGAGGTCCTGAATGCCTGCCGCAAGGCGGGGAAGCCCGTCGTCCACATCGTAAGGGCCCACCGCGCCGACGGCTCAGACGTCGAAAGGTTCAGGCTCAAGAAGTTCGAGGACGGGCCGTTCCTGGTCGAAGGCACCGAAGGGGAAGAAGTGATCGAGGAACTCTATCCCCTGGACGGGGAATACATTGTGAAGAAGAGGAGGTTCTCGGGATTCTTCCAGACCGACCTCGACATGCTCCTGCGCAGGCTGAAGGTGGACTCCGTCGTCATCGCGGGCGTCCAGACGCCAAACTGCATAAGGGCAACGGCAGTCGATGCCGTATGCCTCGACTACGACGTCGTGGTGCTGTCTGATGCGACCGCGTCCGCGACGGAGGAGACGCAGAGTGTGAACCTGAAGGACATGGAGAACATGGGCGTGACGGTAAAGAAATCGGATGAATGCCTCAGAGTTGGTGAAATGACATGAATCCAAATAAAGAAAAACTAGCGTCTCTAAAGGGGCTGTCCAAACAGTCCAAGGCAAATGAAGAGGATTTCGCTCAGGCAAAAGTCTCACTTTTCAAAATAGGGGAACACAATGGAAAGCAAGATTAAGGGGAGGGTCTGGGTGTTCGGCTCCAACGTCGACACCGACCAGGTAATCCCCGCGGAATACCTGGTCACAGGCGACCCCAAGGAGCTCGGCGCGCACGCGTTCGAGAAGGTGCGGCCGGAGTTCGCCGGGCAGGTCAGGGAAGGCGACATCATCGTCGCCGCCGGCAACTTCGGATGCGGCAGCTCAAGGGAGCACGCCCCCCGCGCCCTCATGGGCTGCGGCATAAAGTGCGTCATCGCAGGGAGCTTCGCCAGGATATTCTACAGAAACAGCATAAACATCGGCCTACCCCTCGTCGAATGCAAGATCGAGGCCAGGGACGGCGACGAGGTCGAAGTCGACTACAAGGCTGGGACCGTGAAGAACCTGCGGACCGGGAAGGAATACGCGTTCAAGGCCCTACCCGGATTCCTCCTAAAACTCATCGAAGAAGGAGGCCTTGTTGAATACACTAAAAAAAGGCTGAAAAAGGGTTCATAGGCGCTGAAACCATGTTTTATATTTATATACATGTTGTGTATAATACATAGTGTGTATATTAGGTGGGTGTTTGTGTGAAATTCTACAATCGTGTAAGGGAACTACGCCTCATAGAACGGGTCATGACCGGTAACGGCACCAAAGTAATTCTCCTGAAGGGGATTAGGCAGATCGGCAAAACCAGCCTGGCCATAGAGTCCCTGAAAGGCAAGGAATACGCATACATCTTCGTCCCAAAAGACAAGTCCCCAGGCCTTTTCCTGGAGGAAATGTCCAAAGAGCTGAACATACCACGATTCTCCTCCATCAGCGACTTCATGAGATACGTCTTCGAAAGATATGAGTATGTCTTCTTCGACGAATTCCAGAACTTTTACCACACCGACAAATCCGCATACTCGGATATCCAGAAGCTAATAGACGAATACAAGGCCGCTGAGAAGAGACTATGCATGTTCTTTGCAGGCTCAAGTTATTCCCTGATAAAAAAGATATTCTCAGATTACTCGAAGGCATTGTACGGACGGAGGGACTTGGAAATCACCCTCGACGAACTCGAACCTAAGGCCGTGTTCCAGATGCTCGAAGACCAGGGCATAAAGGACACTGAAGAGAAGATAAAGTTCTGGGCCGTGTTTGGGGGGCTGCCCAGACACTACAGCCTCATAGGGCGGTTGTCGCCTAAGTCATTCGACGAACTCATGGAGCTTCAGTTCTCAGACTTCAGGTCCATGCTTGACGAAGGCAACTCCATGCTTGTGAGCGAATTCGGAGGCGAATATAAGACATATTTCACCGTGATGGAGGCGATAGCATGCGGTAAAACGACCCTGTCGGAGATAGCCTCCGTCTTCGACGACAACTCAACGATGGCAAACCGCTATATCGACATCCTACGGCGCGAATACCATCTCATAAGCAAAATTAATCCCGTCATCACCCCCCTAAAGTCCAGGCGGGGGATATACTCAATCAAAAACAACTATCTGCGCTTCTGGTTCAGGTTCGTCAAAAGATACGAATCCTACCATGAACAGGGGATGAGTGGGAGGGCGTACTCCCTTTTCAAACAGGACTTCAACACCTACATGGGCACCGCATTCGAGAAACTCTGCCTCGAAGCCCTCAAAGAAGGCTTCGGCTTCGAAGTCGCCGGCAGGCAATGGGGCAGATTCAACGGCGAAAAAGGTAAAAACACATATGAGATAGACATCGTAGGCCTGAAGGAACCTTCAAGGCAGATAACCTTCGCCGAATGCAAATGGCAGGACGACGTCGACGCAGCAGACCTAGCCAACCGATTGAGGGAGAAATCGAAGCATGTGCCGTGGAACCCGGATAACCGGAAGGAGAGCTATATGGTCTTCGCAAAGTCGTTCTCGAAAAAAACAGACGACAAGGACGTGATATGCTACGATCTTCAAGACATAGAAACAATCCTAAAAAAAGCAGAGACCGAGGTAAAACCCCGGGTTGAACGATAAAAACACCCAATCCCTGCGGGCATCAACTGACGAGCTTCCTGAACATGTCGAATATGCAATGCGTCGCCTGGAGGCTTCCGTCGCCGTCCCTCCTGAAGCCCTCGCCAAGCTCATAGGCCAGAAGGAGGTGGTGGTTTTCGGGGTTCAGGTTCACAAAGCCCGCCTTCGCAAGCCTTTCGGTCTCGGCATCAAGGAGCCGGAAATACCCCCCTCCATCAGGAGCCCCGGGAAAAGCGCCCCCAGTTCTGCGGTATCGGGCAGGTTCCTCGGAGGCTCCCCGCGCATGCGCTCCCGCCTCTCAGCCGGCTTCGACATGGCAACATCTGGGAAAGCAGGGGATAAATCCTTTTATCCTCGTTTTCCCCAATACCTTTTTCCCATGAACCAGGTCGCGGTCCTACCGGGAGACGGCATCGGCCCAGAGATAATGGAAGAGGCCATAAAGGTCCTCGACAGGCTCGATCTCGGGTATACGTACGCGTCCGCCGACGTCGGCGGCGCCGCCATAGACCGGCACGGGAAGGCGCTGCCGAAGGAGACAGTCGACGCCTGCAAAAAAAGCTCATGCATCCTCTTCGGCGCCGTCGGCGGCCCCAAATGGGAGAAGCTCCCGCCGGAGCAGCAGCCTGAGAGGGGCGCACTACTTCCACTCAGAAAGATGTTCGACCTCTACGCCAACCTCCGCCCAGCCAAGATACTCCCCCCCCTCGCGTCCGCATCCACCCTCCGCCCCGACATCATCCACGGAGGCCTCGACATCCTGATAGTCCGCGAGCTCACAGGCGACGCCTACTTCGGCCAGCCCAAGACCATCACTGACGACATGGGACTCGACACCATGGTCTACACCCGCCGCGAGGTGCAGCGCATCGCGAAGGTCGCCTTCGAGGCCGCCCTGAAGCGGGGCAAAAAGGTCGTCTCCGTCGACAAGGCCAACGTCCTGTCCAGCATGGTCTTCTGGAGGCGGGTCGTCACCGAAACGCACAAAAAATACCCCAACGTCGAGCTCACCCACATGTACGTCGACAACGCCGCGATGCAGCTTGTCAAGGACCCGCGCCAGTTCGACGTCATCCTCGCCCCCAACATGTTCGGCGACATACTCAGCGACGAGGCGAGCATGCTCACAGGCAGCATCGGCATGCTTCCCTCCGCAAGCCTCGGTGCGGGGGGCTTCGGACTCTATGAGCCCATCCACGGAAGCGCCCCCGACATCGCAGGCAGGGGGGTCGCGAACCCGATAGCGCAGATACTCTCCGCGGCCATGATGCTGAGGCACACATTCGGCAAGGAAAGGGAAGCCGCCAAAATCGAGGCCGCCGTCCTGTCCGTCCTCGAGGAAGGCTACAGGACCGGCGACATCATGGCGGAAGGCATGACGAAGGTGGGCTGCGCCGAGATGGGGGAACAGATATGCAAGAGGGTGAAACCATGACGAAGATCCGAGTAGGCGTAGTCGGCCCCGGCACCATCGGGCACAAGGTCATATGGGCGATAGAGAAGCAGGACGACATGGCCGTATCCGGGGTCGCGAAGACCTCCCCCGACTGGGTAGCGAAATGGGTCGCAAAGAAGGGACACAAACTATACCCCACCTCCAAGGAGGGTGCAAAAGGCGTCCCCGCAGCCATCAAGGAGTTCGAGGACAAGATCGGGAAGGAGCACATAGGCGGCCCCGTCGAGGAGTTGTTCAAGGTCTCCGACGTCGTCGTCGACTGCACCGGCGAAAAGTACGGGATGCGCAACAAGGAGGAACTGTACGAGCCGTACAACCGCAAGAACAAAGACAGGCTCAGGGTCGTATTCCAGGGCGGGGAAAAAGCCGAGATCGGCGCCTCGTTCTCGGCGCGCACAAGCTATGCGAACTGCTGCGAGGCTGTGAAGAAGAGCCCGTACCTTCGGGTCGTCTCATGCAACACGACAGGCCTCGCGAGGGTCATCGGGCACATGATGGAGGCCGGCTACGAGGTCGACTACGTGACCGCGTCCCTCATCAGGCGCTCCACGGACCCGGGCCAGTCCAGCAAGCTCAGGATAGACGGCACCGAAGTCAGCCTCAAGATCCCGTCGCACCACGCCCCCGACCTGCAGACGGTCCTCGACGTCGAAGTCCACTCGCGGGCCTACAAGGTCCCGGTCAGCTCGATGCACATGCACGACCTCAGGGTCACGTTCACCGACGAGGCACCGACGAAGTCCGAGTTCTACGGGATATTCGCCGACGACAACCGCGTCTCCCTCCTTGAGGAGTTCGACTCCACCAGCGAGCTGAGGGAGCGTGTGAGGCGGATAAACAAGGTCGAGCCCCACCTCTTCCCCGGCGGCGACGTCTTCATGGCCACCGTCTCGATGGGGACATACTACACGTTCCGGGGGAAGGAGCTGTGGATAACCCAAGGCATACCCCAGGACAGCATCGTCGTCCCGGAGACCGTCGACTGCATCAGGGCCGCGATGCACGAGCGGCTGAAGCTGTCCCGCGACGAGTCGATGAAGAAGACCGACGACAGCCTACAGCTGAAGCTCATGAAGGAAGTCCTCGAGGAAAGCTACAGGTGAATGCGCGCCGGTGCAGGATGGAAGAAGAGCGAAATCCCCCCGCATCGGCGGAATGAAAAAAATGCTGTCCATATTCGTCCCGGCACACAACGAGGCCCTGATACTCGAAGCAAGCGTCAGACGGATACTCGAAGCCCTCAGCGGATGCGAGGCGGAGCTCATCATAGTCGACGACTCCTCCGACGACGGCACCCCCGCGGTAGGGCAACGGTTCGCCGCGCAGGACCCCCGGGTCCGCTACCTCAGATACGACAACGGCCCCACCCGGCGGGAGAACCTCGCAGCGTCGTTCGGCCAGGCGAGGGGGGAATTCGTCGCGTTCATCGACGCGGACCTGTCCGCCCCGCCGGAGACCCTGCCGAAGATGCTGGAACTCCTGAAGGATGCGGACATCGTCATAGGCAGCAAATACGTCCCGGGCGCGAAGGTGGCGCGCAGCCTCTTCAGGGACGCGTTCAGCAGGGGAGCGGCGCATCTGACGAGACTGTACTTCGGCTCGAAGGTCCGCGACCACCAGGTCGGATTGAAGGCCTTCAGGAAGGAGGTCATACTATCCCTCGTCGATGAGGCCGGCTACGACAGCACCCTCCGGCGCGGCTTCTCCTGGGACACCGAAATCCTCGTACGCGCCCAGAGGAGGGGCCTCCGGATAGTCGAGGTCCCGGTGACGTGGGTCGAGGCGCGGAAGAGCTCGGTGAGGATGCTCAGGGACTGGAGGATGATACCCTACATGATGATGCTCCGGTTCAGGCTATAAAAGCTTTTTTATGACAAATTGATATATACTCGATGAAGATAAAATTTGAATGCCAAAAATGTGGTTTTGAAGTAGTAATAGAAAATCCATTAACGGTAAAAATTCCCTGTTCATGCGGGGGTGAAATGGTTGCACTCACGAATGCAGCGCAAGATTCAGGAGAATACACACTTGCTAACGTTAATGTGCCCCCCGCATCTACCCTTATGGGATATGCTCTTAAATTAGGAAGTTTTAATATTGGAAAAAAAAGAAGGAGTGAAAAAGATATGGGCCGACCAGAAAACATGCGCTTTGTTCGTGAAGGAATAATGAGATTAGCAATAGCAACCAATACTTCCGATATTTCAATCCAATCAGCTATTAGGTATGCGCTAAGATTAGACATCAAAGAGGATACTGCAATAGATTATGTTCGAATGGTGGAAAAAGCCGGATACTTCCCAATGAAAAACGGCAGTTTTATAGTTGACTTAAACAAAGCCAAGAAAGAACTTGGAATAGAGACTAAATTAGATTTAATACGTGAATTAGAAAAATTTAAAAACGGCTAATAGAACATGAATTCCATCGCGCACATCCTCCTTTCGTACCTGATAGGGCGGCAGTTCACCGACGAGCCCCTAATCCTCGCAGTGTGCGTCTTCTGGGGCATCCTCCCCGACCTAGACCACATACCCCACCTGTCCCGCGCCCTGAGCACCGGCCGCTTCGGCCCCGAATCCCGAAGCAGGTTCCACGAGCTCTACGGCCTATCGGCCCTTTCCGCCTCCTTCTCGGTCGTCCTCCTATTCCGCCCCAGCCTCTACTTCCTCTACTTCCCCCTCCTTGCCCACTATCTCCTCGACTTCCTCACGAGGCCCACACGGCCCCTGTATCCGTATGAGGGCTCGCAGCAGTTCGGGCACATCTACCCCAGGTCGCTGAAGCGGATGACGGTCGCCGACGTCCTGGTCACATTGGCGCTCGCATTCGGGGTGATGCTGACATGAGGCGGCGGATATCGGCGGCCGCGGATTCCCTCAAGAGGCATAGGATGAGGCTGTCGGTCGACATACCCGTAGACCCCCGCGTCATATCCAGCCTGTCGGTCATATCCTCCCTCCTCGTATTCTGGGACCCGCTCCTCGCAGTCGCCTTGGCCCTCGCATTCGACCTCCTCGACGGCGCCGTCGCCAGGGCCAGAGGACTCACGTCCCGGGAAGGCGGCCTCTTCGACTACAGCTGCGACCGATACAGCGAATTCATCTTCGCAGCCTACTACATGCGCGTCACACCCCTGGCCCTCCTGCTGCCCGCCGCCAACGTCATGCTCACCTACCGGGTCGTGAAAGGCAAAGGCCGCATCCTCCCCCTCAGGAGCCTCCTCCTCTTCGCGCTCCTTCTGAAACTGATAATATGACAGCCCTTGGGATATCCTCTGATGATGGGTGCGCATGTCCCTATTCCCGGCCGAATACGGGCTTTTGAAGAAGAAGGCTCGGCTAGCGGATGATGCCCTCGTCCGACTCAAACCAGGCCTCGAGGGCCTAAGGCCGGGCAAGTTCCCATAATTCAAGGGTTTTGGGTGATTTCTTTTGCCAGCTTGTCCGCGTATTCTGCCAGGCGTTTCGTGCGTTGGCTGAATCCTTCGCCAAGCGGCTTGAGGATCAGACGCTGTTCCTCCCCCAGTTTGAAGGGGGCTGTTGCGGCGGTTCTTTGTCTCAGGTTTTCCCTGTATTTCCCGTATCTGAGGCTGAAGCGGGTCTTTTCCAGTATCTCGGCATCCAAGTCTTCCGGTCTGACGCCGGTCTCTTTTTGGATCAGGTAAACGTCTATGAAGTCCCTTGCTTTGGCGCCTTTTCGGGTGAGGATCGCTCGGACCTTTTCGGCAAGGATTTCCCGGATATCATAGGCTTGCACAAACAACGGTTCCAGCAGTTGGGCCGCCTCAGGGCGCATGAACCTGAGCTCCTTCTCGTCCAAACCGGAAAGCATGCTCTTTGCCGCAAGGTACTTGAAGGGGTATTTGAATACCTCCACATAGCTGACCTGGACCTTGATGAATTGCGAGGTCCTGAGTTCCACGGACTCGTACCACAGCTTGAATGTGGCGAACTTGTTGCCTCCCCCAAATTCCATGTAATGCCTGTCCTTCTTGTCCGGTTTGAACTCCAACCCGACCTTGGCGGCCGCCTTCTCAAGCATCTTCGCGAGGGCGCTTATCTCATTTGACAATTGCTTCCGTATCCGTTTTTCTGACTTCCCCTCAAGGTCCTCCTGTCTGGCGTAGCTGAAGTCGAGGTCTTCGCTGAACCGATAGTGGCCAAGATAGCACTTTATCAGGCAGGTGCCGCCCTTGAAGACGTAATGTGTCCTGAAGTGTTCGTCCGCTGTAAGCTCCCTCAACAAGAGGTGCAGTAGCATGTCCTTCTCGAGCAGCTCTGCTTGCTTGATCCCCGTCTTGCCGGCAGCGTAATCCAAAAGTCCCGCAGTAATCCTCAAATCAGCGCCTCCACGACCTTCCTTATCGTCTTCGGATATCTTCCGGCGTAGACAATCAGCTTTTCCTTTGAGCAGTATCCCAGGAGGTCCGCAGTCGCATCCCTCACATCCGGCTCCTTCAGCCCGTTATACCTGCCCAGATATACGGTGTCCAGGAGGGTCTTTTCCGGGTCTGAGTATGGGACGTTCTCCCCAATCACACCAAAGCCGAATAGCTTAGGCGAAACCTTGATGAACCGCACCTTGTGCCCCAGTATGTCAAACGGCCTAGGCCTGGCTATCGAGTCCGAAACCACCGTGGCCGTCGTGTAATATTCGTGTGTGAGGTTGTTCAACTTTGTGGCTGTCTCAAGGCCGAAATACCAGTTCGAAACGTCCTTGAGTCTCAGCGCATCCCTTATGGCCTCAAGGTGGTTAATGCCCAGTTTTCCCGTTTTTCTCCCCTCTATCGTCCTGGCATAGAATATCCCCCTCAGTATGCGAATCAGATATCCCTGATGGGTGAGGTATTTCACTGCCGGAAGATAATCCAGCCCAAGCTCCCTGCAGTAACCCCTAAGCGCCTCTCGCGTAACGTATCCCCCCCCGGAAACCTCGATTTTATGGGCTAACAAGGCATATGACATTTTAAATAATAAGGTTATGGAAAATATAACTATATACTATGAAATACATAGGTATAAATACTCGCTGAAATAAGGCAGAACCCGCTGCACAGACACAAGCCTCTGAGAAAACCCATGCGGCCAAGGCGGCCGACATCCACTGCTTCGGCCACCACGACCGGGTACATCGATGGCGGCCGAAAACGGCCTGAATACCCCTCCTGTCCGCGGCCGTCCGATGCGCTAGCCCGACGGTATTATCACCGACGCATCATCCATGGACGTCAGGACTATCCTGACGTCCTTCAGCGGGGGCTTGAAGCACCATACCGGCCTGTAGATGAGGTACAGGTTCTCGGTCTTCCCGGGCTCGATGGTCCCATAGACCCTCGTGTCCAAGGTAATGACCTTGAGGTCGTTGTCTATGTGGACTGCCTCTATGTAGCCCCTGAAGTTGCCCTCCACCCCTATCTGCTGGTCCGAGAGCCTGAAACTCGAGGATATAAGGCTCTTGAGGTCGTATGCGGAGCAGTTGTTCCTGACGTAGTTGTAGACTATCTCGTCGTAGAGGGGCATGTTGGCAGACTCCCCGGTCTTTTTGTCCCTGACCGGGACGTAGGAGTCGGAGGTCACCCTGACGTGTATGAGCTTCTCCTTCATGGTGAACGGATAGCCCATCCTGTTGGAGGCCGGCACCGCGTAGAGGAACGCCTCCTCGGAGACGTTCTGCTGGGGTATCAGCTGGGGGCTGACGTCGCTTATCGAGAACTCGCTCGGCGACTCTATCGACGCCCCGAACTGGATGACCCTCGTCACCATGTCGAAGCCTCCGCCGGAGCATATGCGGCTCACATTCCCATCCTTGACGAGCGCGGCGTCGGGGGTGTTGACTATGGGCTCCGCGTTCTTGTAAAAGGAGATGTCGGTGCAGTACTCCCTGAACAGGCCGCCGAACACCATCACCATCGGCTTCCTGACCGTGGCGGTGATGATCTCGTACACGTAGGAGCCGGTGTCGTCGCTGTATCCGCTGACCATCTCGGCGGATATCACGTCGACCCTCGGGGTGAAGAACGGATAGGAGACCTGTATGAACACGAGCGTGAGGACTATCACCAAGACCGTGTCCATGAGCATCTTGGGGAAGTGTATCCTGATGCCGCGGAAGAGGGACGTCCCGAACAGGATGAAGAAGACGAAACTCGTCAAGGCCATCACCATCGGGTTGTCCTGCGACAGTATGTTCACATACGTCAGCGCGAAAAGCAATGCAAGAAGCATGAAGACCCCGATAAGGCTCGTCTTCGACTGAGCGCCGCCCGCCTCCTTCCCCCCGACAACATCCTCAGCGCCCATGCGACCAATCACTCCCTGAGACATACATTCTCCCGCCTGGAATAAAAACATAAGCCTCCCCCCAGGATGCGTCCGCCTCCCGGGAAACCCGGCAAAAATCGGCAGACGCCCGGCGAATCCCGCCCCCGCCCTATACGCAATCGACGTGACCCCCCATCCGCGAATTTTTATCCTGGCCCTCCCATGCGATACCATGCGAATAATCCCCCTGGCCCTCCTGGCCCTCCTAGTCTGCGGCTGCCTCGCAGACGAGCCGACCACCACCACGACGTCGACCGCGGCCCCGTCGTCCTCCACGTCGACCACCTCCACTTCCACGTCCTCGACCACGTCGACCACCATCCCCGCCGGCGAGGTCCTGGCCGCACTCTGCGGCATGATACGCAACCAGGAGGTCAGGAACGACTGCTACGTGAACTGGAGCGTCGGCAATTCCGACACCTCCGGCTGCCTCAGAATCGACGAACCCGGCAACCGCAGGGACTTCTGCCTGGCTACCGTCGCCATCGCCAAAAACGACACCTCCATCTGCGACAGCCTGAACGACACATTCGGCAGGGACTCCTGCTACCTGGAGGTCCTTCGGGTCCTGGATGGCCTGACCGACGCCGCAGGCTGCGAGCGCATATCACACACCCGAAGCAGGGAGCACTGCCTCCTGTACATCGGCATCCGGGAGCTGGAGCCCGCCCTCTGCGGCCGGATAGGCAGCGGCGACCTGGCGGACACATGCTTCAAATACCTCGCCCTGGAGAAGAACGACACCGCCCTCTGCGCCAGGGTGAAGGAGGCGGCAGGCAGATACGGCTGCCTAAGCGGCCTTGCCGCCGCCAACAGAGACCCCCAGCTCTGCGACAGAGTCAACAACGAATCCGCAAAGGACACGTGCTACTTAGCGGTCGCCTTATCCGCCAACAGCACCCGGATATGCGACAAGGTCCAGGACGGCCTAACGAAGAGCGAATGCTACTCCCAGCTGGGCATACGGCTCGCCGACGAAACCCTATGCTCAAAGGCGCTGTACAGAGACCCACGGGACAGATGCTTCCATGCGGTCGCGATCTCCCTGAACAAGAGGGCCCTCTGCGAAAAGGTGCTGGACGACAGGCTCAACGAATGGTGCGTCGAAGCCACCTAACCGCCTGCGCAAATCCGCCCCAGGCAGCATCCGTCGCATCTTTCCCTCGTCCTGCACGCGACCTTCCCGTGCTCGACTATCAGCGCGTGGTATTCGTTGTAGAGTGCGGCGTCCCGGGGGAGGTTCCCCTCGAAGAACGCCTTCACCCCGTCATATGACGAGCCCTCACCCACCATCCCCAGCCTTGAGAAAATCCTCCTAGTGTACGCGTCCACGACGAACGTCGGCCTCCCGAGCGCGTAAAGGAGGATGCTGTCCGCAGTCTCTGGGCCGATGCCCCAAACCGCCAGGAGCTCCCCCCTCAATTCTTCGGTCGGAGCCTCCGCCATGCCTTCGACCCTTCCGCCGAACCCGCTGAGGAACCTCGCGAACTCCTTAAGCTTCCTCGCCTTTACGTTATAGTACAGTGACGGACGTATCAGCCTTGCCAGTTTTCGGTTCTCGGTTTTCAGTATCCCCGACGGGCTCAGGAGTCCCGCCTCCTTCAGGTTCGCTATCGCCTTCTCGACGTTGGTCCAGCTGGCGGACTGGGTGAGGATGGCCCCCACGCAGACCTCGAAGGGGGTGTCGGCCGGCCACCAGTGCCGGGGGCCATAGGCTTCGCGCAGCATCCCGTACACCCTCATCAGCCTATTTCTTCCCGGGGTGGTTTTCATGCATCTTCTCCTCGACCGACGTGACAAAGGAGAACTCGTACCTGCTGAGGGTCTCCTCGTGCTCGACCTTGAGGAGCTCCCTGATGTGCCTGTCCTTGAGGCTCTCTATCCTGTGGATGTTCTTGACGTATCCCTCGACTATGTCCGACACGACGATGCCGGAGAGCATCCTGGGGACGATGACGTAGTCGGCGCCGTAGTCGTACAGCTCCAGCGCCTCCTTGACGCTCTCCGCGGTCACGATGACGGGAATCCGCCTGTTGTGGTATTTGGCCTCGCTTATCAGGAGCATGCTGTCCTCGTCGTCGACGACGGTGGATATGACCATGTCCGCCTTCTTCATGTGCAGCCTGTCGAGGACCTCTATATCGCCTATGTCGCCGTATATGCAGGGTATCCCCTCGCCTATCAGCTGCTTCACCCGTTCGGGGTTGAAGTCGACGACGACGAACGGCTTGCCTATCCTCTCCAGCGTCTTGATTATCGAATAGCCCATCCTGTGGCTGCCGCACACCACCGTGTGCGTGCTCTCAGGCTCCTTCACCATCCCCTGCGGCACCTTGTCGAGGCTGGAGAACCTCTCGAAGACGGTCAGCCTCTGCGCCACGAGCCTGTAAATCCTATTGTCGTATTTTATCGCATACGACGTCAGCGTGATGCTGACGACCGCAACGAGGGCTATGGCGGAGAATATCTGCGGCGAGATGTGACCCAACGACAGGCCCTGGTTCGCGATGATGAGGGAGAACTCGCTTATCTGGAACAGGCTCAAACCCGTGAGGAACGAGACCCTCCTGCCGTAGCCCCTGAGGGAGGTCATGAACATCATCACCAGCGGCTTCAGGAAGAGGACAATAGCCAGGAAGACGAGGACCGGCGCCACTATCCCGGAGACGTCCAGGAGCGCCAGCTTCATCCCGAGGGAGACGAAGAAGATTATCGCGAAGAAGTCCCTCAGGCTCCTGACCTTGCCGACGACCTCGAGGTTGTATGGGAACGTCGCGATGGCCATGCCGGCGATGAACGCGCCGATGGCGACGGAGAACCCCGACATCTCGCTCAGCCTCGCGAAGAGGAAGAAGATGGAGAGGGCCGTGAGGAAGATGAGCTCATGGGACTTCGAGATCGCCTTGAAGACCGTCGGAATCACATACCTGCTGCCTATCAGTGCGATGGCGAACAATCCGATGCCGAGGACCATCGAATTGGCCACGGACTCCAGGGAGATGTGGTCGAGGCTCGTCAGCACCGACATCGCCATGATGGCCATCACGTCCTGCATCAGCAGGACCCCGAGGATGATCCTGCCGTGGAGGGTCTCCAGCTCGTTCTTGTCCGAGAGAATCTTGATGACGATCATCGTGCTCGAGAAGGCCAGCGCGATCCCCATGTATACGGCCTCCACAACCGTGAATCCCATATAGGCGCTCGCCCCAGCAGTGACGGCGAACACCGTGACCGCCGACACTACGGCGATGGTGGTCGCGGCGACCCCTATATCCCTTATCCTCCTGACGTCCAGCTCAAGGCCGACGATGAACAGAAGGAACGATATGCCAAGCTCGGAGAGCGTCTTGATGACGGAGGAGTCCGTGATGAGCTTGAAGCCCATGGGGCCGATGAAAATCCCCGCCAGCACATACGCCGGTATGAGCGGCTGCCTCGCCAACCGCGCCACATGCGCGAGAAGGGTGGCGGCGACAATCATCAGACCGATGTCCCAGAGGATAATGTCCTGCATCTTGCTAAATAATAACCCCAGAAGAATTTAAACCGATGCCCTACTTTAAGTCTACGGTTTTCAGTTTTCGGTTTTCGGTTCACGGTTTTCAGTATTCAGTTCTCGGTTCTCGGTTTTCGGTTCTCGGTTTTCGGTTCTCGGTTTTCGGTTCTCAGTTTTCGGTTTACAGTCAAAACAGAAAACTGGAAACTGGAAACTTCAGTCCTCAGTCAAAACAGGAAACAGGAAACTGGAAACTTCAGTCATCAGTCAAAACAGAAAACTGGAAACTGAAAACTTCAGTTCTCAGTTCTCGGTCAAAACTGGAAAACTGAACACTGAAAACAGGAAACTTCAGTCCTCAAAGGCATATGTTATACCTAATCAGATAAATATTTGAACATTTTTGGCATTGTTTTTGGGTTGTTGAAGACTTTTCGCAGGTGATAGGTCATTGTGGGTAGGGTGTGTAGTAGTCTGTTTCCGATTTTTCTCCTTGCTGGTTTCCAGCAAGGTTCGACAGGGTTGAGTTCTGGGGCGTATTTTGGGAAGC